>CAVVIC010000019.1:0-335647 GCA_963748045.1 uncultured Gammaproteobacteria bacterium | reverse complement strand
TTCGCGTTGCCGCCCGCGTGGTCGTCGTGCTGGTGCGTGTTCAGCACGTACTTGATCGGCCGATCGCTCACGGTCGCGACCTTGGCGATCATGTCGTCGTAGTTGCGGTAGAACATGTCGTCGACGAGCACGGCCCCCTCGGGCGTGACGTACAGCGCCACGTTGCCGCCCTCGCCCGTGATGACGTACAGGTTGTCCTTCACGGGCGCGATGTTCAGCGGACGCGCAGGTTTCAACGTTTGGGCGTACAGCGCGGGCGCGCTCGAGACGAAAACGATGGAGCTCAGTAGCGTCACGGACAAAGACGTTCGTTTCATGATGCTCACCGTGCTCCGTCATCTCTATCGAGCGGGCTACAATCCTAGCATGCAGCAGTCGTCCGCCAGATCGTCGTTCGCACCGCAAACGGTGGCAGATCTTCCGGATGGGGTCGTCGTTTTCGACGGCGGTGTCGCCTACTTCAAATCAGATTCCGCGTTGGCAGTGCTGCAGCGGCTGGACGGTATCGACGTGCCGGTCGAGGTTACGATCGAGCCGCACGCGAATCACGAGATGTGGCAACGTCGCTTCGGCCGCGCTGGGTTCACGAGCGTTCTTGCCCTCGACGCCGGCACGCAGCAGCTCACGGAGCGATTCGGTCCTGTGCGTTGCACACTGAAGATCGAGTGCCACGTACACGGTCTCGACATGAGCATCGACGCCGCACGGCTGCTTGGCCTGCCTCTGCCGCGTTTTCTCACGCCTTGGACCCGTGCGTATGAACGGCTCGACACGCAGGGCCGCTTTACGTTCGATGTCGAGATCGGCCTGCCCGGGATCGGGCGCCTGGTCAGATATCGCGGCTGGCTTGCCGCTAGGCGCCCTTCTTGATTGCGTCTTTGACGTCGCCGTAGGCGCCCTGGATCTTGCCCAGCCCCTCGTTGATCTTGCCCTTCTGCTCTAGATCCTTATTGCCGGTGATTTTGCCGAGACCTTTCTCGGCTTTCCCTTCGACTTCTTTGACGAGCCCTTTGACTTGGTCCTTGTTCACGAGCATCTCCTGACTGGGTGACTGGTTGCATAGAATCCCAGTCACGCCGATGTTCGTCAGTGCGACAACGCACGCTGCGCCAATCATTAATCGCGGGAGAAATGGCGCGCCCGGAGAGGCTCGAACTCCCAACCCTCGGCTTCGAAGGCCGATGCTCTATCCAATTGAGCTACGGGCGCGTAGCCGGGATTGTAGCGGAGCGCTCGGCTGACGCCCTAGTCTCCGGCGGTAGAACAAACATCAGCTGTCTTTCGAACCGGCCGCGTCGGGAACACCGATTTCGAGAAAACCGATCCGCCCGACATCCTGAAAACCTAAACGCTGAGACAAGGAGGATGATCTCCTGTTGGTTATCGCGACAGCGACGTGATACCCGTCTTGGCGAGCCATCGACATTGCCTCAGCTGCTATCTCCTCACCAAGGCCGCGCCCGCGGTATTTTTGGAGGATCGCTAGATTCCCGAGGTGCGCAACCTGTTCACCGTGTTGACACGAGATCGTACCGACGGTCTCACCGGTGACGCATGCCAAGTAGTGTCGCCAGGGGGACGGAGGGCCCGACCCGCACGCTAGCTGCATGTCGGTCCAGGCCGCACTCAGACCGGCATCGAAGCCAAACGCCGACGTCTCCAGACCGCACCAAAGGGCAAGTTCCGTCCGATTCTTCACCGGTCTGAGCTCGATCCGACGGTCAGCGGTGGCCGTGGCGCGTCTGAGATCCACAGCCATGGCACGCTCATACTCGACATTGCCGATCTTCCCATCGTGCAGTTGGACCGCGAGGTCCTCCGGCCGGGTCAGCGGCCCGATCCACCAGGAGAACGGCACGCCGAATTGACCCGCAAGCTGCCGGACGGCGCGTGCGGCGTCATGCACGTCACCGGACAACAGGTCCGTCGTGATAATGTTGTTGAATAGCGCGTACGGAAGATCGGTTCTCGTGAGAGTGAAGCTCTCGACAACCTCGAACCGGAGCTTCGACCATCGGCTTCGGTCCTTCCACCCGTCGAGAGCAGAACGGTGTATGAGGCTGATTGCCTGCGGCCGAAACTCATCCCACTCTAGACGGGCTTTCATTTGCATGACGAGGGCGCTGCGGAGAAGGGGGGCTTAGATGCAAGTCTTTGGCGTATCGCTCGTTGTCGTTTTCTATCTCGTTTTCCTGGCGATCTTCGTACTAACCGCCGTGGTCACGATCGGCGGGGTACTGAAGTGGAAGCCCTTTCGTCAGATGGAGCGGAAGCATGTCGATCGACTATTCGCTGCACTGCTGTTGGAGCTCGTGGGCGCGATCGTTTTGACCTACAAAAACCTCCCGCCGCCGGGCGGGACACGCGTGAACATCTACGACGTCAACGTACTTTATTCCGCGTATGCAGAGAAATGGAAGTCACTCCTGTCAACGCAGGACCGCGGCTGCCTCGACACACCCACCACCACCGATAGTCACTGCGACCAAATCCTGAGCGAGTACGTAGCCGCTCAGGGAGTGGCGGGGAAGTCAGGTCACGGCCGCCTCTATTTGATCGGCGACGAGATCGGCGCAGGCACCATGTCGTACACATTCCCGGACGAGCCGTATCCCGTGGTCTTGTCTGCTACGGTCGAGAGACCTTCGGCTGGGGCTATGAGGCTGACGCTTACGCAGGCTGCGCGTGCCGTTAGGGGCGAAGCCGGGGTCGACGTGCGGGCGGCAACGACCCTTGTCATCGATCTCAAGGAGGAGCCAAACCACGTGCTGAGGGGGCTCGTTCCGCATCCCGACGTGAAGGACGAGTCGGGCAAACCGCTCGCCATGGGCACGGTCGAGTTACTTCCCAGTCGATAGGCGAGTAGCAGCCGGGAATCGACTCGCGGCGAGCGACACCGGTGGACGCGCCCGGCCGATGCCCTACTCCGGCGGTAGAACGGGACCGCCGCCCGGCGGCCGACCGAAGTTCACGACCTCCGTGCCGTTGGCCAGCGTAGCGCGCATCAGCGTGCCGCCCGGCTCGCCGCTCTTCAGCGGCGCGATGGTCATCTTCACGTGATCGCCGGGCCTGAACGTGTTCTTCGACCAGCCGCGGCGGCCGAGGTAAGTTCGGGCTCATGCCTTCGAGGCCCCAGCGCGTGACCGTCCCGTCGACGCTCTTCACGTTGACCCAGGTCCACGTGTGCGGGTTCGTCCACTGGAACTCGACGATGTCGCCTTCGATCGTCTTCTCGGTCGTCATGTCGAACACGCTGAACGAGTGGTGCGCGTTCGCGGCGCCGGCGAGAGATAGCCCGCCGACGATTGCCGTCGTCCACCGTGCCCATGCGCGGCGACCTGTTGCGATGCGGTTTGCAGTGCTCATTTCTTCGCCTCGTACTTGAGGTTGATGCCAGACTTGCCGTCATCGGTCGTGAAATTGCGGTTGTTCTGCTGACACACGTACTCGGCCAGCGTCCAGTCGCGGTGCCGGCCGAAGACGCGCGTGTTGCTCCACGGCTTCGTCAACGCTTCCGGGTCGGTGATCGACGTTTGAATCTCGAGCCGGTCGGGTGCTGCGAGCTTGAATACGCTCGACGATGTGCATCTTGTCGCTGTGGCGCATGCCGAACCCGCCGAGCGCGGTGTCGGTCGTGAAGCCCACGGTGTCGACGACGAGCGTGTCGCCTTCCCAGTGGCCGATCGAATGGCCGTTGTACGTCAGATCCGGGTCGTCCGGATGCTTGCGGCCGTCCGTGAAGATCTGCCGCCATTGCGCGTACGCCTCGGCGATGATCGTGATCTTGCCCGGCGTCACGAGAACGTCGATCGGGTACGGCTGCGTCATGACGCCCGGCATTCCGGGCGGCACGCAATTCGCGGCCGGCGAGTCCTGAATTTCGCCGCGCGCCTGCGCTTCCTGGTAGCTCTTCAACTTGGCGGCGTAAGCGGGCGTGAAGCTCGGGCCTTCCGGCGGCGCACCGCGCGGCCCGCCGCCGAACGTCATCTCCCAGAGTCCGGCGATCTCCGGCAACTTCGCGAGCGCGGCGTACGCCGCGGCATCCGGCGTCGGCTGCGCGAGCGCCGCGGCACCGGACACCGCCGACGCGACCACGACCAAAGTCCAACGATCCAACCGCATTCTTCGTCCCCCCTGGCCCATCTGCCGTCGCGCGTAGCTCAGTGCTGCGCGGAAAACCCAAGCACGAACGACCGTCCCGGCGCGGGCTCGTAGTACTGGCCATTCGTCGCGTTCACGATGACCGAGCCGACGTATTGGTGATCCGAAAGGTTGTCGACGCGCACGAATTCGCGGAAGCTCCAGCCGCCCTGCTTCTGCTGCGCGAGCCACGCGCGCCAATTGAGCAGCGTGTAGGCGGGCGCGGCCTCGTCGTTCACATCCGTCGTGTAGATCTTGTCGGTCCTGTGAATCTCGAACGCCGTCGCAAAGCCCGACGGCTTCTGCGACGACCACGCGATCTCGCTGAAGACGAACTGCTTCGGCACACCCGGGATGCGGTTGCCGCTCGGAACCGCGAGATTCGGCACGGTACACGCCGTGGACGTGCCGCAGGTCAGGAAGTCGTTCGCAAACTCGGCTTTGAGAGACGTGTACGACACCGCGAGCGTCAACTTCGGCGTGAAATGCGCGTCGTACGACAGCTCCACCCCCTCCCGCAGCGTGTGGTCGACGTTCTGGAAGACGGATCGGCCGCCCTGGTTCACGAGCGTCACGATCTCGTCCTCGGTGGTCGTGTGAAACAGCGCAGCGGTCAGACGCGTGTTGTCGCCGACGAGCGCCTTGACGCCGACTTCTGCGTTGCTGCTCCGCGCCGGACGCAGCCCGAAGTTGAACCCCGTGCTCGTGGCCGACACCGAGCGGTAGGCGAGCTCCGCAAACGTCGGTGTCTCGAAGCCGCGGCCGGTGTTGACGTAAACGTTCACGCGCGGATTGATCTTGAAGAGGATGCCAGCCACCGGCAGCGTCCTGCTGTAGCTCACGCCGCCGCTGTCGTCGCCGTTGGTCGCGGTGATGAAGTGGTCGTCGGTCCTGAACTCGACGTGGCTGCGGCGCACGCCCGCGCTCAAGTTCCAACGCGGCGCGAAGTCCAACTGGATCTGCGCGTACGGGTCGAGGTTCGACACCTTGTTGTCTTCGTTGCGGCCCAAGCGCACCGGTTACGCCCGCGACGTTCGTAAACCCCTTGCGCTCCTCGTTCATGATGTCGTCGTTGAACCCCGCGGTGATCGTGAACGGCCGACCACCGACCGTCGTCTGGCGCGTCCAGCGGAAGTCCCCGCCGCTGAAGTCGCGGCCGAGGTCGACCACGCCGCGGCCCGCGAACGTGAGTGCGAGCCATTGGGTCACGTCGCGCGTGCCGTAGTAGCCCAGGAACCGGATCGAGTCCTTGTCCGACAGCATGTGCTCGAACACGACGCCGGTTTGCGAGTTGCGGATGTCCTTGCGCGTGTTCTGCGCGAGAGCGGCGGTGCCGGCCTGCTCGCGGTCCGCGTTCAGCTGCGTGAGCGTCAGCCCGAGCGGATCCTCGTGTCCAGGCTGAGTCAGGTAGTTGCCGATGAACGTCAGTTGCGAGCGCTCCCCGAGGTTCCAGCGCATCTTGGTCGTTGAACGTCTCGCGCGTCGTCTGCGCTGTGGTCCCGGAACCCGTCGGTGTCGAAGCGGTCGACATCGAAGGTGTAGTTGACCGTGCCGGCCCTCGCCGCCGACTTTCGCGCCGAGCCGCATTCGTGCCGAACGAGCCGGTCCAGTAGAGACGTCGAGACGCCGAAGTCCTTCGGCCCGTCCTCCGTGAACACGCTGATGACCCCGCCCGAGGAGTTGCCGTACAGCGCCGAGAAGGGTCCGCGCATGACCTCGACGCGCTGCGCCGAAGAGAGATCGACGTTCGCGGCCTGGCCGCTGCCGTCCGGCATCGTCAGCGGCACACCGTCGGCGTACAGCCGCACGCCGCGGATGCCGAACGTCGAACGCGCGCCAAAACCGCGGATCGAGATCTGCAGATCCTGCGCGTAGTTCTGCCGCGTATTCGCGACGACACCCGGAGCACGACCGACTGTCTCGGACAGATTGACCTGCTGTTGGCCATCCTGAATCGTGTTTCGATCGAACGCCTCGATCGAGACCGGCAGATCGAAGCTCGATTGCTCTACACGAGTCGCCGTCACGACGATCGTGTCGCGCAGCGATGACCTCGGCGAACCGCGTGCGATTGTGCTTGCGCTTGCGCGCCGATCACCAGCGACCGTTGTGGCGCCCGCGATACGGTGGACAGACTCTCGCAGTTTCATACGGCGGTTACCTGAGCAGAATTAGGCGGACGGCGGCGCGCCTAAAGCCCGCGATTCTACACCGGCTCCCGCCGCGAATCCTGACGATAGACTAGCACCGCCACGGGCGTGTGCGCGCGGACGCAACATCGCGGAAGAGCCCTCGGCGCCCATATACACTGACGCCGTCCAAGCCCTGGTCCAGTCTGGAGAATCTTCGAGAGCATGCTGCTTAAGCACGACACCGCGCCCGCCGGCGCCTGGCTCGCGAGCGCGCTGGCCCGGTTCGCGGCCGACAATGGCAATCTCGTGCCGACCACGCGGTCGCTCGTCCGGACGATTGCCGCCCCGGCGCAGCACGGTCGCCTGATCAACACGCTGTCGCTGCTCGAGCACATGGGCAGCCACAAGATCATGGCCACGCAGCATCGGGCCGACATCGACCAGGCCACGTTGCGGCACGTGGCCGAGGAAGCGCACCACGCTTACTTCATGAAGCGCCAGGCCGAGAAGACCGCGAGCCGGCCGCTCGAGTACGTCGCGGCCGATCTGCTGGCGCCGGCTGCGGCGCGCATGTATTTCCAGCGCCTCGAGGCCGCGACCGTGCGCACGCTCGGCCGCGCGTGCAGCCCGCGCGCCGCGTACCTCTACATGTCGATGATCGTCGAGTTTCGCGCGCTGTGGTTCTACGGGCTGTATCAGGAGACGCTGCAGCACGCGCGGCACGTACTGTCGCTGAAACGCGTGATCGGCGAGGAAGAGAACCATCTCGACGAGATGGCCACGCGGCTCGACGCCGCGGGCGAGCGCAGCGATGCGCATGTCACCGCACTGCTCGTTCGCGAAAGAGCCTTGTACTCGCGTCTGCTGGCCGCGCTTGATCGCGCGGTGGCGTGAGGCGCACCCGAGACTCAGCCCTCGGCGCCCGAATCTCCGTTGCGCGCAGTCGCGCGCGGCGCATAACCGAACTGCCGACGAAACGCGTGACTGAAGTGTGACGCGTTCTTGAATCCATACGCGTACGCCACGTTACCGATGGCATGCGGCTCGCGCTTGGTCGCGAGCAACGCGCGCGCCCCTTCGAGCCGTTGCCGCCAGACCCAACGCATCAGCGATACGCCGTCCGGCTCGAAGAGGCGGTTGATGTAGCGAGACGTCAAACCGTTCGCGACCGCGATCGAGCGCGCGGAGAGCGAATCGTCCGACAGGTTGTCGAGAATGAACGCCTTCACGCGTTGCAGCGTCGAAGCGGGACCCGCGAGCTCGTGGTCGCCGCCGCGACAGGCGCCGACGCCAGTGGCCGCGAGCATATTGATCAGCCCGTCGGCGACCGGTTTGCCCTCGCCGCGATTCAGGTCACCTACCTGGCCCAGTAACGACTTCAACGTATCGAACGCGATGCGCCCAACACCGTTCGTGCCGTCGATGATGGCTTGGGCGACGCCGGCGAAGTGCGGTTCCAAGAACGCGTGCGGCACGCGCACCCATACCGCTTCGCTGTTCTGCGCGAACGTCGTGACGTACGTGCGCCGCGGATCGAGGATGGCCATGCGGCCCGGCTCGAACAGGGAGCTGCGGCTGCTGTAACAAAGCTCGAAGCCGCCACTCAAGCTCGCGGCAAGCCACGAGAACGCTTGCCGGCCTGTGTGGGTGCGCGGTCGCGTGCCGCGGACGGCAGCGCCGCGCAGCTTCACGTGCGCGAGTCGCAGGTAGCCCAAGTTCCAAAGCGCGAGTTGTCCGAAGAACCCGCCTTCGCCGCGCACGGCTTCCACCCGAGTCGTGCCGAGATTCGAAGTAACGATGTCGGCCCAGCACGGACGGCCGGGCTCAGAGTGGGTGACCGAGCTTGCGCTGAACATCGCGTGCCTCGGGGTGTTGCAACGGCGCCGCTATCTTGCGGGTGGACCGTCTGAGACAAATTGCTGGGCCGAACAAAGCAAAAGCTGCATTCGAGTTTACGCCATATTTCAGTTGTGGCGTGAACCATGAAGCCCTTGCAGCTTCCGGGTAATCGCCGGCGCGCGGCCGTAGTGGCCTCGCAACAACAAGCGACGAGACCAAAGTTCGGGGGAAGCTCAATGCGTAATTCTCAAGGTGCAGATCGGCGTCACGCGCGCGTGGCCAAGCTCGCATTCGGCGTGGCCGCGGCCATCGCCGTTCAAACGGCCACGGCCCAACAAGCGGGGCAGCTAGAAGAAATCCTCGTGACCGCGCAGTTCCGGTCACAAAATCTGCAGCAGACACCGATCGCCATCACGGCGTACGACTCGGCGATGCTGGAAGCGCGCGGCAACCTCAACATCGGCGACGCGGCCAACATCGCGCCAAACGTGCAGGTGAGCGCCCACGCCACGGGCTTCGGCCAGATGTCGGCGATCTTCATACGCGGCGTCGGCCAGGCCGACCCGCATTTCGCGGTCGACCCCGGCGTCGGCATGTACATCGACAACGTCTACTTCGGCGTACTGACCGGTGCGATGTTCGAGCTCGTCGACGCGGACCGCGTCGAGGTGCTGCGAGGCCCGCAGGGCACGCTGGCCGGCAAGAACTCGATCGGCGGCGCGATCAAGCTGTTCTCGCAACGTCCGGACAAGGACCTGAACGCCTACGCCGAGGTCGGCACAGGGTCGTACAGCGGCGTCAGCGCGAAAGCGGGCACGAACCTCACGCTGATCGACGACAAGCTCTACGCGCGCATCACGGCGATGGGCCGGAAGTCGGACGGCTACGTGACGCGAGTCGACTACCCTTGCACCCACGGCCAGGTCCCGTCCGGCACGTCGCTGCTCACGCTCAACTGCAAGCTCGGCACGCAAGGCGGGCAATCGACCGTCGCCGCGCGCGGCGTTCTTCGCTGGACACCCGGCGATCGGGTCGAGGACACATTCATCTTCGACACGACGCAGGACGACTCGGAGAACCCGGCCGCCGTGCAGACGTTCCAGGGCGGAGGCTGGCCAGGAACGAACAACTACATCACACGCCCGAAGTCGTACATCAATTACGAGGACTATGTCAGCCGCCCGACCACCGCGGCGGGTCCCGGCAAGTCGTTTCCGATGCCCGACCGCACGCCGCTCGACGAGCACGGGTTCTCGAACGATCTCGCTGTGAAGCTGACCGACAACCTCACGATGAACGCCATCGTCTCATCTCGCAAGTCGGTCGTGCCGTTCAGCGTCACGGCCGAGGAGTCGCCCGCCTCGATCTCGGATCAGCTGTGGAGGCTTGCGCACAACCAGAATACGCAGGAGCTCCGCATCTCCGGCGGCGATCCGAACAAGATCGACTGGACGGCCGGCATCTACCACTACGACGCCGACGGCATGTCGGAGGGCCGCATCCAGCTGCCGGGCGGCTTCCAGCTCGGCGGCGGAGGCCTGAGCCTCGAGTTCCTGCTGCACGATCCCGTGCAAACGTCGTCGAAATCCGTGTTCGCCCACGCAGCATTCCGCCCAACGAGCAAGCTCACGATCACGACGGGCCTGCGCCAAACGGATGACTCGAAGGCGTTCACGTTCAACCGCCTGTCCCTCGACGGCACGCCACATCCGACGCTGGGCGCGTTGACCAACGTCACGCGTACGTTCGAAGGCAGCCACACGGACTACCGCGTCGCCGTCGACTACCAGCAGTCCAGCAAGCTCATGTACTACGCGCAGTACTCGACGGGCTACAAGGGCGGCGGCGTGAACCCGCGGCCGTTCTTCGTGAGTCAGGCGCTTCTGTTCAAGCCGGAGGAGCTCAAGGCATTTGAGATCGGCTTCAAAAGCACGCTGGCCGACAACCGCGTGCGGCTGAACGTGGCGCTGTTCTCGAGCGACTATTCGGACGTGCAGCTGACGCTGAGCCGCTGCGACACGTACTCGCCCTTCGCGGGCGCGCCGTGCGCGATGACGGCGAACGTCGGCGACGCGCGAATCAAGGGCATCGAGGCCGAGGTCGAGTACCGGCCCACGGAGAATCTCGGATTTGACGTCTCGGCCGGCACGCTCGACTTCCAGTACACGCGCGTCGACCCGCTGACGTTCGTGACGCTCGCCATGAAGACGCCGTACGTGCCCGACAACAAGTACTCGATCGGCATCTCGTACGATGTCCACATGAAGAACGGCGCGAAGCTGACGCCGCGGCTCGACTACGCGTACCGCTCGAGGATGCAGACGACCGCGATCAACACACCGCTGACCTGGATCGACAGCCTGAACATCGCGAACTTCCGGTTGGCGTGGCAGAGCCCGAGCGAAAAGTGGTCGGCGACGTTGGCCATCACGAACCTGACCAACGAGTACTACTACACGGGTTTGAACGGCAACGGCCAGCCCGTCAACTTCAGCCAGGTGGCGCTTGTCGGCCGCCCGCGCGAAACCTGGCTCACGCTGAAGCATTCGTTCTGATTTCGATCGGGGAGCAAAAGGCGTCGAGATGGGAGCGCGCGCCGTCGTTCTTCGACGGCGCGCGCCGACGCTGACCCCCAACCGAAGCCTCGCCGCCGCTCGATCGAGCCGGCCAACAGATTCGGCCCAGGCGTTCCGCTTGGTACCATTCCGCCATGCAGCAACGCTTGGTCGTGTGGACGGACAATGACGCCGGGCAGCTCGCCGCAGCGCTCGCGCCGTTCGACATCCGCGTCCAAGTTACCCCCGAGCGCAAGCACGCGCTCGCGTCGCTGGCCGACGCGGACATACTCATTGCGCTCGCGCAAAACTGGGGCGCTGATTGCTCCGCCGCTCTCGCGGCCTCAAGGGTGCGCTGGGTCCAGTTCCTGAATGCAGGTATCGACTCGGTTACGCGCTTCGGTCTCCCCAAGCGCACGACGGCGACCACGTTCGGTGGTGCCGGCGCATTCATCGTCGCCGAGCACGCGGTGCAGCTGCTGCTCGCGTTGCTGCGCCGTGCTCCGGTGTTGCTCGAGGCTCAGCAGCGCCGTCAGTGGGCTCCGCAGCCGACGGCCGCCACCATCGAGTGCCTGCATGGTCAGCGCGTGGCCGTGCTCGGCGCCGGGCACATCGGCCGCGCGATCGCGCGCCTGGTGCTGGCGTTCGGCGCGCAGCCGATTTGCGTTGCACGCACGGCGCGACGGGATCCCAACGGTTTCGACGTGGCAGCCATCACGCAGATCGGCGACGTGCTGTCGAAATGCGCCGCGGTCGTCGTGGCGCTGCCGCTCGAAGCCGGCACGGACCAGCTGCTCGACGCAGCGTTGCTCGCACGCCTGCCGCGCGGCGCGGTGCTCGTGAATGTCTCGCGAGGGCGCATCGTGGTCACCGACGCGCTGGTCGCGGCACTGCGCAGCGGCGCGCTCGCGGGCGCAGGGCTCGACGTGACGGACCCCGAGCCGCTCCCGAAAGATCATCCGTTGTGGCAGCTGCCGAACGTCATCGTCACACCGCACGTCGCCTGGGCGGGTGCCGTGGAAGAACGGCGGCGCGCCGTCGAAGCGGTCGTGCTCGACAACGTCCGCCGGTATCTCGCCGGCGAGCCGCTGCTGCACGTGGCTCACGCAGGCAGCGAGTGACGCCCCCATGCGAATAACCAAAGTCGAAACGTTGCGTGCGGACGGTGGCTGGCGGCCGTTCTCGTTCGTGAAGATCAGCACCGACGAAGGCCTCGTCGGCTGGTCCGAGTTCCTCGAGGGCGCGTGGAGCCCGGCGCTGCCCGAAGTCATCGCGGCACTCGGCCGCACCGTCGTCGGCGCGGACCCGCGCGCGTTCGCACGCATCGCGGCCGAGCTGCGCGCGGTCAGCGAGTTCACGGCCGGCGGCTTGAGCGGCCAAGGCATCGCGGCGATCGAGAACGCCTGCATCGACATCGCGGCGAAGGCGGCCGGCGTTCCCGTGTACGCGCTGTTCGGCGGGCCGTTGCGCTTAGGCATAGACGTGTATTGGTCCCACTGCGGCTCGTTCCGCGCGCAGCACGCGGAGCTCTTCGAACGCGTGCTTGGGCTACCGCGATTGCGCTCGGTCGACGACCTGGAAGCGCTCGGCCGCGAAGCGGTGGCGCGCGGGTTCAAGGCCGTGAAGACGAATCCCATGGTGTTCGCCGGCGGCGTGGCCCGCCTGCTGAACCCCGGCTTCGTCGCGGCCGGCCTCGACGCCCGCAAGACGCTCGACAACGCCACGCTCTTAGGCGTAGCGGCGCAGGTCGAAGCGCTGCGGGCGGGGCTCGGCGCCGAACGTGGCCTGATGCTCGACGTGAACTTCGCGTTCCGCCCGGCCGCGCTGCGCAGGCTCACCGCCGCCGTTGCGGCCGCGAACCTCACGTGGCTCGAGGTCGATCTGCACGACGCGGGCGCGCTCGCGGCCGTGCGCGCGCAGTCGAGCACACCGATCGCGTCGCTCGAATCCGAATACGGCTGCCGCGGCTACGGGCCGTTCTTCGCAGCACAGGCCGTCGATGTCGCGGTCGTCGACGTGGTGTGGAACGGCTTCACGGAGTCGCTCGCGATCGCGGCACTGGCGGCTGCGCACGACTTGAACGTCGCGCCGCACAACTTCTCGGGCCCGCTTGGCGATCTGATCGCGGGGCACTTCTCTGCCGTTGCCGGCAACGTCGCGATCATGGAGATCGAGGGTGACGATGTGCCGTGGAAGCACGAGCTCGTGACGAATCCGGGGTCGCTCGTCGCGGGGCAGTTCCTCGTGCCCGCGACCGCAGGCTGGGGCGCGGACGTGAACGAGGACGCGGTGCGCGCACATCCGTGGCCGCGCTCGTAACCTGGCGGTTGGCCGCGCACCGCTCCACAATGGCGCCGACTTAGTCCACTGAGATGCCCATGACGCTGCGCACCGCGGATGAGCTCCAGCGGCTGGCGAACCGCCGCCTGCCGCCCTTCCTGGCCGAGTACATCAACGGCGGCTCGTACGCCGAGCACACGCTGCAGCGCAACGTCGAGGATCTGCGCACGATCGAGCTGCGCCAGCGCGTGCTGAACGATGTCTCGAACGTGGACACCGGCACGAAGCTCTTCGGCCGCGACTGCGGGCTGCCTCTGGGGCTCGGGCCGATCGGCATCTCCGGCATGTTCGCGCGCCGCGGCGAGGTGCAGGCCGCCCAGGCGGCCGAGCGGGCCAACGTGCCGTTCTGCCTCTCGACCGTGTCGATCTGCAGCATCGAAGAGGTGCGCGCCGCGCTGAAGGTACCGTTCTGGTTTCAGCTGTACATGATCCGCGACCGCGGCTTCATGGCCGAGCTACTCGACCGTGCGACGGCCGCGGGCTGCAGCGCGCTGATCTTCACCGTCGACATGCCGGTGCCCGGCATTCGCTACCGCGATTTCCGCTCCGGCATGTCGGGCATCAGCGGCTGGCGCGCTTCGCTCGTACGCAACTGGCAGGCCGTGCGGCGACCGGGCTGGAGTCTCGACGTGGGACTCGCGGGTCGGCCGCACACGCTCGGCAACCTCGTGAAGGTGCTCGGCGCGCGCAACAGCGGCCTCGAGGATTACGTGGGCTGGCTCGGCCGCAACTTCGATCCGTCCGTCACGTGGCACGACATCGAATGGGTCCGCTCGCGGTGGAAAGGTCCGCTGATCATCAAAGGCATCCTCGACGTCGACGACGCGCGCGCGGCCGCAGCCGCGGGCGCCGACGGCATCGTCGTGTCGAACCACGGCGGCCGGCAGTTCGACGGCGTGCGCTCGACGGCGCGCGCGCTGCCCGGCATTGCCGACGCGGTCGGTAACCGGCTCACGGTGCTCGCCGACGGCGGCGTGCGCACGGGTCTCGACGTGCTGCGCATGGTCGCGCTCGGCGCACACGGCGTGCTGCTCGGGCGCGCGTGGGCGTACGCGCTCGCGGCCGGCGGCGGCCCCTACGTCGCGAACATGCTCGACACGATGAAACGCGAGCTCGCCGCGGCGATGGCGATGGCGGGGCGCACGCGCATCGCGGCCATCGACCGCAGCGTGCTCGACCGCTGAGACCCAGTTACAGAACGGGGCCCTGCTGCGATTTCAGAGCTTGCTCCAGCTTCTTGAGGGTAGGGTCGTTCGGCGCCAGAGCCCGGCCCATCGCGACCGTCTTTGCCGCCTCCGAGGTCCGTTTCGCCTCGATCTGAGCCGCGGCCAAGAACACGTACATGTCGCCGGATTTCAGTTCCGTCGGCAGCCCTTCGACGAACTTCCCGAGCTCATCGACACCGCCGCGTTGTTTGTGCACCAGGGCGCCAACGAGCGCTGCTTGTGGGCTCGAACGCTTCGGATCCATCAGCGCTTCGAGGGCCGCAGCCAATCGTTTCTGGTCGGCAACTCGAAAACTCACCAGCGCCTGTAACGCCGTGATGTCCGGTGAGGATTTCGCGGCCGAGTATCCGTCGAGAAAGGCGATCGCCTCGCCCTCTTTCTGCTGATCGAGCAACAGCGTCACATACCTCGCCACCATGTCGTCGTCGCGGAGACCGGCCGCAAAACCCGCGCCATAGTCCGCAATCGCGGCCGCCGTGTCACCGAGCCGCTGCTCGGCCCACGCGCGAGCCAGGAACAAGTCCGGGGCCGCCGCAGGTCCGCCGGGGTAAAGATTGATCTCGTTGCGAGCCTCTTGGAACCGGCCGAGACGTAGGTCCACGAAGATGATGTTTTGCAGCACCTCTACCGTCGCGTCGAACTGCCTCGCGGCTTCGTACATCGCCATCGCTTTGTCCATCGAACCGCTGGGACCACCCATCCCGGTCGCCACCTTGTTCAGGATGCTGCTGTGCAGCTTGCGATCGGCTTCACCGAACGACTTCGGATCCGGCGCCGCCGCGAGCGTCACCTGATCCAAGGCCGACGCCGCAGCAGCCTGACCTCGCGGGCTGTTCGCAAAAGCCGTGGCGACGACGAGGTAGATGCGGTGTTCCTCGACGAGCAAGCGGCCAGTGTAGGTGTAAGGCTGACCTGGGACGTCGGTCGCGGTGAATCGATACTCGTAGCCCTTGAGCGATTCCTTCGACCACGGACGCAGCAATCCGCGATCGTGATTCAGGGTAATCAACAACCCCGCGACCGCAGTTTCCGAATCGATGCCGTCCGGTAAAAGCACCGGAATGACCGCCAACGTCGCCTCGTTCGACGTCGGCTCCGGGTGATACTGGACCACGAAGCTCGCCATCGACCAACCGGTGCTCTCCGCGCTCCATCGCTTCCATTTGGAGTCGGTCAGCTCCACCTTGAAACCGAACGCGTTGCGCTCCGCAATGAACAGGCCTTGTGCCGCCGCAGCGTCCGTTTGCAGCGCGGCCACGAGAGGCGCTGTTTCAGCTACCACGCGCTTGGTCACAGCCGAGGCTTCGCGAGCACGGCCGACGTGCTCGAGCGCCTGCGCGTAGCTGCGCCATTGCTCCCAATCGGTCTCGTAGGGACCGCGCTTCGCTTCGTCGTCGATGATGCGTTGCTGCAGGTCGAGCGACTCCTGCCACCGCCCTTCCGCCGCGTAGCTCAACGCCAGTGAGTAAATCTCGTAATAAGGTTCGCGCCCTGGTTGCAGCCTCCGACGAAGATCGATGGCCGACTGTGCCAACTGGGTTCTTGGTGCACGGGTTTGGGCGGCAGCGCGCGCCGCAATCGCCGCCGCGGACGCGTATTCCTCCGACTCCGGCCGGGCTGCTCGCAGCAGGCCATCCGCGAGCTCCAAAGCTTTGTCGAATTTCCGCGCAGCGGTGAAGCCCGCGGCTAGTCTGCGACGCGCGTACGTCCCCTGTTCCGGGCTCATCGCTGACAACAGTGGCTCACAGCGTGCGAGGCTTTCGGTGGCGCGATCATATAAGCCCGCCATGCTGTAGATGGACGCCTCTGATATTAGAGCGTCTAGATAGTACCCAGGCGACATCGTCAAAGCGCTGCGCGCGACTTCCGTAGCGCGCGTCATGAGGCTGCGGGCAGCTGCGCCATCGCCGAGTCGCGCGTTCAGGCGCGCGAGGCGAATCAAGACCGGTGTGCTGCCGGCGGCGGTGGCAGGATTGCGCTCTCCACTCAAGTCCGTTCGTTGATAGATATCGCGGGCGCTCGCGAGTTCGCCGACGTCCTCCAGCACCGCGCCGAGTGAGAGCAGCGGCGCGATGGTAGGAGGGGGTCGCGCCTGGAGGAGCGCGCGTGCTTCATTCGCGAGCGCGCTCGCGCGTCCATAGTCTTCGCGCTGGATGTGCAACCGCGCCGTGCTGACGAGCGCCTCCGCATACTCCGGAGACGTTGGACCGAACGCGCGGCGAGTACTCTCCGCAACCTCGCTCAGTAGTGACAGTGCGCCGTCGTAGTCTCCCATTGCGGCCGCAATTCCCGCTTCCTGTTGGCGCGCCTGCCGAACGACAGCATGCGGTGCACCGAAATCGGCTGTGCCACGTTTGGCGATATCGGCCAAGACAGCGCGCGCCCCGGCGAAATCGCGCTGCCGCGCGAGATCAGACGCGACCGCGAACGGCGGCATCCAAGCGATTGGATTTGCGAGACCACCAGGGACGGCAGTCAGCGAATTCAGCTTCTTGAGCAACGCGACCGTGTGCGCGTGGGAGTCGGCAGTCTCCGCAATGTTCAGCGCCTGGCCCAAGACGGTGCTGCTTTCGATCAGGCGCGCGTCCCGATCCGCCATGCGGATGGCCTGCTCGAACACGGCGACTACGGCGGCGTCGAGGGCGTTGACGTCTTTGCTACCGATGGCTGCGCGAGAAGCGTTGACGCCCGCCTGCCATTTTTCGTGATCGGGAGGATCGAGCGCCAGCGAACTGCCGGCGACGAACAAGCACAGCAAACCGAGCCAACGCGCGCGCATGCCACCCCCCGATGCCGCGCGCCGTTCGCATCGTGCGCGACGCGCAACGAAATCCTCCGACCGGCGGAATCTAGCACGCCGGCCGGGAGTGGGCACCCAGCGCGGCGGGAGCTACTCGGGGACGTTCTGGCCAGAGCCGCCCATCTCGGCCGGCACGTCCTTGAACTTCGGCTTGCCGTCGTGCATGCGTAGCACGGTTTCCTGATAGTTCACGTGCACGCCCGGCTCGAACGCCAGCGTCGGCAACACGGCCGCGTACACGTCGACGAGCTTCCACAGCGGGTGGTCCGTGAACAGATGGCCGCCGCACTTCGTGCACCACTTGCGGTAGCTCTTCGGCGTCTTGTTGTAGGTGCCGACGTTCGCTGCACCACGCGTGACGCGCAGGCTCTCGGGCTGCCACAACGTGAACGCGTTGACGGGCCCCGCCGACCAATGGCGGCAGGACTCGCAGTGGCAGTAGCCCATCGCCACCGGCGCGCCCGAAACCTCGAACTGCACCGCGCCGCAGAAGCATTGCCCCGCGTAGACGTTCGACATGTTGCTCTCCTGATTGAGGGGGGGTCGGCCACGAGCCGAGGGTCACCAATGTACGCCTGGCCAGCAACGCAAGAAATGCGCGCCCGTCCGCCGCTCTTGCTCAGGCGTCCACAAAGAACCCACCCCGGAGTCAGGTTTTGCGCAATTGCGCAAGGCCTGGCACCGTCTTAGAACCGGAAGGTGTAGTTGAACTTGGCGACGACGTCCGACGTCAGCGAGTGGTAGCTGCCGTTCCCGTCCGGATCTGCGACGTTGTGGTTGATCACGAAGTACACGGCGCGCCCGGCCTGCGGAATCCAGTTGAGCCTGATGTTCACGCCGACGACGTCGCTGACGTTGTCGTACTGGATCAGGTTCGTCCACGACAGCCGCGGCGAGAACACGACGTCGAAACCCGTCGACACGATGCGCGTCGTGAAATCGCCCTGCGGCAACTCGATCTGCTGGACGTTGTAGTTGATCGACGTTCGGAATCTCGGCGATGGCGTCCAGACGACGCTGCCGAACGTGCGCACGCGCTTGCCGCCGTAGAACTGACCCGCCGTGCGCGCGATGCGGCCCGACCACGGCCGGAATGCAGAGCCGCTCAACTCGACGCCGTGCTCGTCGAACGAGTACTCCCCTGGCGGGATGACGACACCGCGCGAAATCTGGAACGGCTGGCGGAGCACTTCGGTTGCGAAACTCGAACGCACCCAGACGTAATCGCCCTTGCGGTTCGTCATCTGTATCGGGGTCAAGCCGATCGTCTGCGACTGAAGACCGCCGCCCAAGTCCCCGATCCGCTCACCGTCGACAAGGAAGTACAGCGATTGCCAGTGACCACTCTTCGGTCGCAGCGTGTAGCCGACGTGGCCCGTGTAATCGAGGATATCGGTCCGGCTAATGAAGCCGAGCGCGGGATTGAAGTTGGCCTCGACCTCGCGCACCGTGAATCCGCCGCGGAACTTCGCGTTGCTCGGCACCGAAATGCCGACACCGGCCGCACGGTTGTGCCCGTCCTTGCCCGTAGTGTCCGACTCTTGAAACCACGCGCCCGCTTCGAGCGTGCGACCGCCCGGCAGATGCGAGTTGCGGTACAGGTAGTCGATGCCGGCGACGGAGTTGTCGTTGTTCGAGAGCGGGTCGCCATTCGTGAACACGGCACCTACCGTCGATTCGCCCGACAAGCCGGCCTTGACGCGCACCACCGACAACGTGTCGGCCGCAGTTGCCCCATGCTCTTCTTGCCGGATCGAAAGCGCGCCGATCTCGAACCGGCCGACGCGGCCGCTGACCTTGCCGCCATAATTCAGGTCGACGACCTGCCCCGCCTGATCGAGACCGATGCGGCGCGAGAAGAACGGCCGCGCGTTCTGCTTGTCGGCACCGCCGAGCGAGCCGTTGTTGTCGCTCGCGCCAATGCGGCCGAACTCGAAGATATCGGCTTCGCGCAGGAAGAAGTCGCGCTTCTCGGGGAAGAACAGACCGAACCGCGTGAGGTTGACCTGCCGGTCATCGACCTCGGTGGCCGAGAAGTCCGTGTTCAACGTCAGCGCTGCGTTCAACTGCGGCGTGAGCTTGTAGAACAGGTCGAGCGACGGCTCGACTTCGGTGCTCGACGCGCCGGTCGCGAACACGCGCTTGTTCCTGACGGCCGCCGACGGCACGATGTCGAAGCCGATACCCTGATTGATCCCCGTAAGACCCGTCATGAGCCCGGCGGTGCTCGGATCCCAGCGCCGGTTGCGCGACACCCACGCCATGTCCTCGCTGCGGCGCTTGATGTTGCGCGAGAAATTCAGCCCCCACGCGTCGGTGTTCGGATCGAACGACAGTGACTTGAACGGAATCTCGTACTCCGCCATCCAGCCGCCGTCGAACTTCGTCGCTGCCGCGACCCAGATCGTGTCCCAGTCGCTGTAGTACTCGGACACGTTGCGGTACAGGCCGTCATAGCGCACGCCGTTCGCGTTCAGGCCAAAGAAGTAACCCGCGCGGCGAGTGTTGAACGGATCGAGCGTGACGAACAGCGTGTCGTCCTGCGTGATCGAGCCGTTCTGGCGCAGCATTTTCGCCGTGATCGAGTCGGGCGGCTGGTACATCTTGGCGCCGACGTAGAGCGCGTTGTCGTCGAAAAAGAGATAGATCTCGGAACGCTCCGACGGTGGCGCGTACTCGGCGGGGTTGACCTGATGGAAATCGTCGATGCGCGCGGCGCCGGCCCACTCGGCCTCGTTCACGACGCCGTCGATCGTGGGCTTGACCGTGGTCCGCACGATGCGGACCGTCTTCTGCCCCGGATCCTTCAGCGGCGCCGCCGCCTCTTGCGCACCGGCCGACGCCGCGAAGACGAACGCGACGATCAAAGACGGCGAAGACGGTGCCAGGCCTTGCACAGTTGCACAGATTCCTGTGCCGAGCTCGCGGACACGGGCCCGAGTCAGGAATCTGTGCAACTGTGCAAGGCCTGGCACCGTCTTAGAACCGAACGGTGTAGCTGACTTTCGCGGTCGCGTCGGTGCGCTGGGAGTGGAAGGAGCCGTCGCCGAGCTCTTCGATGCCCTGGTTCACGACGAAGAACACCTCGCGCCCGGATTCGGGCACCCAGTGCAGCCGCATGTTCACGCCCGCCGTGTGCGACACGTTGTCGTACTGGATCAGGTTCACCCACGCGAGGTGCGACGAGAACACCCAGTCGAAGCCGAAGCGCACGAGGCGCGTCTCGAAGCTGCCCTGCGGCAACCGGATATCGTTGTAGTTGTAGCCAACTAGAGTGCGGAAGTGTCCCGACGGCCGCCAGGTCAGCTCGCCGTTGATGTTGCGGCGCGTGCCGCCGTAGAAATCGCCGTTCACGATCATGAACGTGCCGGCGAACTTGCGGTGGTTGCCGGTCTGCAGGCGCATGCCGAGATCGCTGTAGCTGTAGTCGCCCATGGGGATCGCGATGCCGGCGGCGATGTTGAACGGCGTGAGCAACACGTCGCGCGTCTCGCGATAGACCATCATCAGCGTATCGGCCGTGCGACTCGTCAGCAGGAACGGCCGCAACGTGAGCACCTGCGTCTGCAACCCGCCACCGAGTTGCTGGATGTGCTCGCCGTCGAGCGACATGAAGAGCGACTGGATATACGAGCCGCGCGGCGGACGTTTCGTGTAGCCGACGTCGAACGACGCTACGCGCACGTTCTTGCGGTCGACGAAGCCCAGGCCAGGGTTGTAGTTCTTCTGCAGTTCCTTGATCGCGAAGCTGCCGCGAAACCCGTTGCTGCTTGGGATCCGAAGGCCGACGCCGATCGCGGCGTCGTCGCCGCTCAACCCCTGCGTGCTGGTCTGCTGGTACCACGCCTCGGCCTCGAGCGTTCGACCGCCCGGCAACCGCGTGTTGCGATACTGGAAGTCCGTGCCCACGAGCGAGTTGTCGAGGTTCGAACGCGGGTCGCCGTTCGTCGCGACGAAGCCGAGCGTGCTCTCGCCGAACAAGCCGACTTTGGCGCGCACGACCGACAGCGTATCGGCGTTCACGATGCCGGATTCGTCCTGGCGGATCGACAAGGCGCCTAAGTCCCACTTGCCGACGCGGCCGCTGACCTTCGCGCCGTACGACAGATCGACGGCTTCGCCGGCGCCGTTCAGCCCAATGCGGCGCGAGAAGAACGGCCGGCCGTTCTGCCTCGTCGCCTCGTCGACGGAGATCACGTCCTGCTGCGCGCCGATGCGGCCGAACTCGAAGATGTCGGCTTCACGCAGGAAGAACTTCCGCTTCTCGGGAAAGAACAAACTGAAGCGCGTGAGGTTGACCTGCCGGTCGTCGACGTCGGTGGCCGAGAAATCCGTGTTGAAGGTCAGCGACCCGTTCAACGTCGGCGTCAACTTGTAGACGAGATCGAGCGACGGCTCGAAGGTAGTCTTGGTCTCGCCGGTCGCAAAGATCTTCGTCTTGCGCACGCTCCCCGATGGGATCAGATCGAGCCCGTGCGGGTTCAGCCCTTCGAAGCCGATCGCGAGCCCCGAGATGCTCGGGTTGTACGCGCGGTTACGCGAAACCCAAGCGATGTTCTCGTTCTTGCGCACCACGCCGCGCGAGAAATTCAAACCCCACGTGTCGGTGTGTGGATTGAACGAGATCGACTTGAACGGAATCTTGAACTCCGCGATCCAGCCCTGCTCGAACCGCCCCGCTTCCGCGAAGAACACGGTGTCCCACGCGCCGTAAAATTCCGTAATGTTCTGGTACAGGCCGTCCGAACGCACACCGTTCGGATTCAGACCGAAGAAGTAGCCGCTGCGTTTGGTGTTGAACGGATCGAGCGTGATGTAGAACCGATCGTCGTTCCCCATGTTGTCGGCTTGCCGAAGAATATTGGCCGTGATGTCCTTCGGCGAGTTGTCGTACAGCCTGGCGCCGACGTACAGCGCTTCGTCGTCGTACAGCAGGAAGATTTCGGTACGCTCGTCGGGCTCGGCGTACTCGATCGGGCTGACCTGATGCAGGTTGTTCACGAGCGCGGCTGTCTGCCACACCGCCTCGTCGAGCTTGCCGTCGATCACGGGCGCCGTGGTCGTACGCACCATCTGCACAGTCTTGATACCCGGGTCCTTGAGCGGCCCTTGTGACGGCGACGCAGGCGCTTGCGCCACCGCAATGCCGGCAACCCCCGCTGCCAGCAGGCCCAACCACCCCGAACCCATGCGTCCCCAATCCCAAACCACGAACACGCGAACGATACCGGAAAGTCGGCCGCGGGGCGCTTCTGCCGCCCGCGCGCGACTTGAGTTTTCCGAAGGTTGTGCGGCGCGCCGACTAGCACTGCCGATTGCGGCAGCAACACTACTAGTGACGTTGGAAACGACTCAGCGCGGCTGCAGCCGCCGCGCGCGCCGCGCGACGCGCACGCCCACGATCGCGATCACGAGCACGCCCACGAGCCAGGGCAACCCGCTGTCGATGACCGCCGCCGCCACCTCGCTCGCGGTCGGATGGAAGTTGCGCAACACCGCGAACCGTTCGATGAGCCAGTGCCACGCGGTATGCGCGACGAGCACCGCGAGCACGATGCCGCCGATGCGCTCGGGCACGTAGCGGAACAGCGCGTAGAGCGCCGGCACGAGTAGCGCGAGCACGAGCAACTGGCCGAGCTCGATGCCAACGTTGAACGCGAGCAACGACGTCAGCACGTGCGAGCCCGCGAACTGCAACGTGTTCTGTAGCGCGAACGAAAAACCGAAGCCGTGCACGAGCCCGAAGCCGAACGCGAGCATCCAGCGCGTGCGAGCGTTCGGCGCGACGACGTTCTCGACCGCCGTGTAGAAGATCGACGCCGCGATCAGCACCTCGATCAGCGGCGGGAACCACAGCGCCGTGGGCGCGGCGCCGTAAGCCGCGCCTAGCAACGTGACGGAGTGCCCCGCCGTGAACGCCGTGACGATCCACACGAGCGTGCGCAGCTCGCGTCGAAACGGCACCACGAGGCAGAGCAGGAACAGCAGGTGATCCGCGCCGTCGAGAATGTGCGCGAACCCTTGGGCCGAGAAGCGCAGCAGCGACTGCTGCCAGCGCGGATCGAGCGGCACGAGCCCAGGGTCGCCGTCGAGCTCAAACACTCGCTCGACGCCCGCGCTGCCTGTGAACCGCAGTGCCGTCACGACGTGCTGCCCGAGCCGCCCGAACCGCGGTGCGATCGAGAACCGCGCGCTCGCCGACTCGATCGGAGCTTCCAGCAGCACGTCGATCAGCGCCTGCTGCCACACGAGCTGCGTGCCCTCGGGCAGCGGCGCGCCGTGCACGTGCGCAAGCGCCCCATCGAACGTCGCAAACGACCGGTCGCTCGGAATCGACGCGCGCACGGCGACGATGGCGAGCGGCGCCAACCGGCGCTCGCCTTCGTAGACCTCGAGGGCATCCGCGAGCCACACCTGCGCGGCGTGGTGGAGCTGTGGGTCGGCGCGCCCCACGTCGAGGTAGCCGGCGCCAAACGTCGGGAAGTCGATGTCCTGCATCGCTTCGAGCGGCGCACGCACGAGCAGCTGGGCACGCTCGCCGGCCGGACGCACGAGCAGCTGCACGGTGACGTCGTTCGGCGTTTCGTGGGCCCGCGCGGCGGCCGGCAGCAGGTTCGTGACCGCCGCGAGCACCCCGAATATTAGCCCCCGAACTGGGATCACTTGCCGCTTTCCGAACGCTCCGACCTATCGTCGCGGACAATTTCCGCTATTATCGAAACGAAGAACAGCCCTCGCTCGAAGGGCCACACTGACGACTGGGAGGGGACCATGCATCGTCGGATCGCAATTTCCATGCTAGCCGCCGCGGGCGCATTGCTCGCCGCGTGCAACAACACCACACCGCCCGCGGCAACCAACCGGCCCGCCGCCGCACCGCCCGCGGCCACGGCGTCGGCCGCGAAACCCGGCGACGCCGGCGTCGCGCCGCGCTTCGAGGTGGACCCACTCTGGCCGAAGCCGTTGCCGAACCACTGGCTGCTCGGCTCGACGATCGGCGTGGCCGCAGACTCGCGCGACCACGTCTGGATCATCCATCGGCGCCAGGCCCTGAACGCTGAGACCGAGGCTAGCGCCGGCAGGAACGCTCCGAAGGGCGAGTGTTGCACTGAGGCGCCGCCGGTGCTCGAGTTCGACCCCGCGGGCAACCTCGTGAGCTCGTGGGGCGGCCCGGGCCAGGGCTACGACTGGCCGAAGAGCAACCACGGCATCACGGTCGATCACATGGACAACGTGTGGATCGGCGGCAACGATCCCGGCGACGCTCACCTGCTGAAATTCACGCGCACCGGCCAGCTCCTGTTGCAGCTCGGCAAGCCCGGGCAGAACAAAGGCAGCAACGACCCCGTGAATTTCTGGCGCGTGGCGAAGATCTCGATCGACCCAAGCGCGAACGAGGCCTACATCTCCGACGGCTACGGCAACAGGCGCGTGGTCGTGATCGACGTCAACACCGGCGAGCGCAAGCGCTACTGGGGCGCCTACGGCAACAAGCCGGACGACACGGACTTGGGCCCCTACGACCCGAGCGCTCCGCCCGCGCAGCAGTTCCGCAATCCCGTGCACTGCGCCGAGCCGTCGAACGACGGCCTGCTATACGTGTGCGACCGCGTGAACGACCGCATCCAGGTATTCCGCAAGGACGGCACGTTCGTCAGCGAGCTGCGTCGTGGCGCCGGAGACGCGCGGCGCGGGCTCGGTGTGGGACATCGCGTTCTCGAAGGACCCGGGCCAGGCCTACATCTACCTCGCCGACGGTTTGAACGAGCGCGTGTACGTCATCCACCGCGAGTCGATGAAGATCCTGACGAGCTTCGGCGACGGCGGCCGCCAGCCCGGCCAGTTCTTCGGCGTGCACAGCATCGCGACGGACTCGCAAGGGCAACATCTACACGACCGAGACTTACGAAGGTAAGCGGATGCAGAAGTTCGTCTATCGCGGCCTCGCACCAATTCCTGGCGAGTCGCAGGGCGTGATCTGGCCGAAGTAGTCGCGCGTCAACTGCGCCGCGCGACCGGCGCGAGCACCTGGCGCAGCGGAATGGCGGCGCGCCCCGTGATTCGCGCGACCGTGTCGGTGCAGCTCTGCATGTAGCCTTCGCGGATCGAGCGGCCGAACGACGCCACGAGCTCGGCGCCGTAACGCAGATGATCGTCGCCCGTTGCACTGCCGACGACCGTCGCGACGAACGCGGCGTCATCGAGCGACCGGGTTTCGACGTGTCTGCCGCCGAGCTCGGCGTACAGCGCTGCGAGATCCGTGGCGGAAAACGCTTCGGGTCCCGTCACGTCGTACACGGCGCCTTCGTGCCCGCCGCGCACGAGCACCGCGGCCGCGACGGCCGCGCAATCCTCTCGCGCCACGTACGCCGCTTTGCCGCTACCGCGGTTGTGGGCGAGAGCGCCCGCGGCGATGGCCAGCGCCGCCTCGGGGATCTGGTAATCCGCATACAGACTGTTGCGCAGCACCGTCCAGGCGATGGCGCTCGAAGCGAGCGCCTGCTCGGTCGCGAAGTGGCTAGGCGCGACGACCGCGGGATTCGGTGGCTGCGGCGCCAGCCCCGAGGTGTAGATCACGTGCTTCACGCCTGCCGCCCTCGCGGCGTCGATGGCGCCGCGATGCTGCTCGACGCGCCGCGTAAGATCCGTAGCGCTGACCAGCAGCAATCGTTGGCCGCCGGCAAAGGCGCTACGCAACGACGCGGGTTCCGCAAAGTCCCCGCCGCGCACCGTCACACCGCGGGCCGCCAAGTCCGCGAGCGCGTCAGGCGTCCGCGTGACGAGAATCAGGCGCTCGGGCGTCACGCTCGCGAGAACGAGCTCTGCCGCGCGCCGGCCCAGCTGCCCCGAGGCCCCGCTGATCACGAGTCGTTCTGCCATCGAAGCGCGCTCCCGAGGACG
This sequence comes from uncultured Gammaproteobacteria bacterium, assembly GCA_963748045.1. Lineage (GTDB taxonomy): Bacteria > Pseudomonadota > Gammaproteobacteria > Steroidobacterales > Rariloculaceae > FEN-1219. Next base: position 309,714 of record CAVVIC010000019.1, on the reverse strand, counting down.
ACGCGCTAGACTCCCACACGCCTCGTCGAGACTCCACCACGATACCGCCAATGCCGGGACAGCCAAGCAAGCAAGCGGTCAAACGGCTGCGCCTGATTCTCTGGATCGCGTTCGCCGCTACGTTCCTCTACCTCTATTACGCGCACGCAGGCGGATGGAGCGACGAGTTCCGCGGGCTCGCGGCGTCGTCCACTGTGCTCGGCTACGGCTTGTATCTGCTGCTGGGCTCGGTGCGCGGCTTCACGCTGATTCCGTGCACGAACTTAGTGCTGCTCGCGATCCCGCTATTCCCGCCGGCGCCGCTGTTCGCGCTCACGCTGCTCGGGATCGCGATCTCGTCGGCCAGCATCTACGCATTCGCGGAGTCGCTGCACGTAGCCGAGTACTTCGAGGCCAAACACCCGGAGAAAGTCGCGCGCGTGCGCGCGGCACTCGCGCGCAATCCGACGACGATCGTGGCGGCGTGGAGCTTCCTGCCCGTGGCACCCACGGACCTGATCTGCTACGCCTGCGGCGCGATGGAGATTCCGTTCGGCCGTTTCATGCTGGGAGTGCTGCTCGGCGAAGGCGCGATCTGCGCCGCGTATATCTTTGCCGGGCAGGCCCTGCTCGACGTCGGCCGCGGGCTACTCGGGTTCTAAAGGGGGGCGGGTCCCCCGCCGCGCGGTCCGTTGGGTTTCATTTGGGGAGGAAACGTCAATCGGGGGTACGCAGACGGAGGACCCATAAACCTATTCGATACCACTGGCACGCTCCGTTAGATGCGCGAACCGCGCAAAAGGTTACCGAGCGAGCCAGCGCGCAAGAATCGGCCATGCGAACCCGACCGACAAGAAGAGGAACGGTAACCCGTACTGCGTGTACCAGGCTGTGTCGCGCCACTGCACCGCCACTGTGCTGAGCCCCATCGACACCAGGTCCACCAGTTGCTGCAGCGGTCCGAGCGCGGAGACAACACCAAGCACGCACGCTGCGCCAAGCACCGCGCCGCGAATCCACAACCGCCGCCGCACCTGACGCACGACGTGTGCCGTGAACGGCTCTGCGGGAAGCTCCGTGTTCGCAGAGGCGAACGCGGCCATCCAGTCCTTTTCGTCGTCCGACATCATCCTCTCCTTGCGCGGCGCGCCGCCGGCACCTCGATCCTGAAGCGCTCGCGGATCTTGGTCTTGGCACGCTGCGCGTGCGACTTGACCGTACCGAGCGGTAGGTCGAGCACTTCCGAAACATCGCCGTGACTCATGCCGTGCGCATAGCAAAGAATCATCACGTGCCGTTCGTCCGTTCCGAGCACGGCGAGCATCTTATCCACGTCCGGCGATTCCAAGAACGGCACCACGACGTCGTCTGCACGCTCCGGTAACGGCGCCGCAGCGGGGCCGTAGTCCGGCCGGCGCCGCGCCTGGAGGAACGAGTTGAACGCAATCTTCATGACCCACGACGCGAACTTACCCCGGCCTTCGAACGTACGCAGCCGCTGCCACGCGCGAATGAACGTCTCCTGTGCGAGATCGTCCGCCCGAGCCGGGTCGCGCGTGAGCTGCCGCAGCCAGTTACGCACCTTCGACTGGTGGCGGCGCACGAGAGTTTCAAAGGCAGCGGTATCCGCCGCCGCCACAATGCGGGCGACGAGCTCTTCGTCGCTCGGCTCGTCCACGACCAATGTCACCTAGAGAATACGTCGCGCGCGGCTAGTCACGCGGCGCGAACTTCCACAGCACGAGCATCGCTACACCTACGAGAAACGGCAGATTGCCCACCCCCATGAGTGGTCGCACCGCGTCGGGCTCGCCGAGAATCAAACCGAAGCTCCCGATCGCGAGCCCGATCGCGATCGCGATCGCCCCGAAACGCAGGTCGCGGTTCGGGTTCCGCTCCTGTTTGATCGCCCGATCGCCAAGCCGCTCGAGGAATTCGGGCGTCAGCTGCTGCCCCTTGTCGACGGCATGACGCACGGTTTGCTGATAGTCGAGCCGTGTTCGGTAGCGCAGAAACAGAAACACCAGAATTACCACCGACACGCAGATAGCAATCGCGATCGGTATGAATACAGCCACTACACCAGCATCCATTGTGCTTCTCCGTTCGGACCGGTGGCGGCACGCTGCCGCCGTTACTTCGGTTACCGTGCAGATGCCGCCCGGCCCGGCTTTGGATGCACCCGAGCGTAACCCCGCAGGGCGACCCCGGCTACAATCGGCCATCGGTCAGGGGGAAACCATGCACACGTTCGTCCGCATCATCGCGAGTCTTGCCGCCGCCCAGCTCTGCATAGGCGCAGCCACAGCCCAGACGCCGCAGGCCGTCACGGCCGGCGAGCTCGTCGTCGAGCCGCCGACGCTGATCTCGCTCGGCTTCGAGTGGTACATCGACGGCGACGCGAACCGCAATGCGGGCGTAGCCGTCGCGTACCGCCCAAGCGGCGAAAGCGCCTGGCACGAAAGCTTGCCGCTGCTGCGCGTGCAAAACGAGCACACGTTCTATGTGGACACGCTGTGGTACGTGGCCCCGAACATGTTCGCCGGCAGCGTGTTCGAGCTCAAAGAGAACACCGAGTACGAAGTGCGCTTCAAGCTCACCGACGCCGACGGCGTCGGCGGCGAAGCCGAGCGTATCGTGAAGGTTCGCACGCGCGCCGAGCCGCAGGCCGCCACCGGCGGCCACACGTATCACGTCTATCCGTTCGACTACAAAGGCCCGCGGCAGGAGCCCGCGTTCAACGGCCTGCTCGGCGCGTACTACAAGAACTCGCTCGGCGGCGACTGGAGCCGAGCCTCGCCGCCACGCGTGGAGCCCGGCGACACGATCCTCGTGCACGCGGGCGTGTACAGGGATTTCGACCGCTTCACCTACAGCCACGAGATCGACTCTCGCAACACGACGTGCTGTGGCACACCGTGGGACGGCACGTTGTATCTCTCGCAGCGCGGCACGGCGGAGAAGCCGATCGCGATCAAAGCCGCGGGCGACGGCGAAGCGATCTTCGACGGCGACGGCAACAACGTGCTGTTCAACGTCATGGCGGCCGACTACACGTACTTCGAAGGCCTCACGTTTCGCAACACGAACATCGCGATCGAGGCCGGACAGAAGAAGATCGCCGGCGCCGTGGGCCTCACCGTCAAGCGCTCGAAGTTCGAGAACATCGGCGAAGTGCTGCACAGCGACTGGTCGGGCTCGCGCAACTTCTACATCGCCGACAACGTGATGATCGGCCGCGACGATCCGAACGAGCTGTTCGGCTGGCTCAGGACCTGGCCGTGGGCGGAGCAGCCGAACTTCGAGCAGCTACGACGCATGAAGTCGTACTACGCCGTGTCGATCTACGGCGGCGGACACGTCTTAGCGTACAACCGCGTGCGCAACTTCCACGACGGGCTCGATCACGCAACGTACGGCATGCCCGACGACTACCCGAACACGCCGCGCGACCGCATGCCGGTGTCGATCGACATCTACGGCAACGACGTGTCGAACGTGCACGACAATTGTTTCGAGACCGACGGCGGCATGCACAACGTGCGGCTGTTCCGCAATCGCTGCTTCAACGTCGCGACCGGCGGCATGAGCCCGCAACCGATCTTCGGCGGACCCGTGTATTTCATTCGCAACGTGGTCTACAACGGCGTGTACGGGCCGCTGAAGATCCAGGCGGACCCAAGCGGCATCCTCGTGTACCAGAACACGTACGTCGGCGAGGTCGCGCAGCTGACACCGGCCTCGAACATGCACTTCCGCAACAACCTGATCTTGGGCCAGAAGGCGCGGCCCGCAGTGTTCGCGATCGACACGCACACGCCGTGGAGCGACTCCGACTACAACGGCTTCTACGCGAACGACGGCGCAGAGTTCTCGTTCCAGTGGAACTCGCCGCCGAAGGGCGGACCGATCGACTACAAGTCGAACCGCGAAGTGCGGCGCTTCAAGACGCTCGCGGAGTATCAACGCGCAACGGGTCAGGACCGGCACAGCCGCATGATCGACTACTCCGTGTTCGCGAAGGCGGCACCGCCGGACTTCACGAAGCCGACGCAGCTGTACACACCGGAGCAGGTGGACCTGCGACTCAAAGCGGGCTCGCGCGCAGTCGATGCCGGCGTCGTGCTGCCCGGCATCACCGACGGGTTCACGGGCAAAGCGCCGGATCTCGGCGCGTACGAATTCGGCGCCGAGCTCCCGCACTACGGACCGCGACCACAGTAGTGCTCGCCATCGAGGGTTGACCGGCTGTGCGGCCGGCGTATTCTATACACCAGTCTAGCTTTATATACCCATGTATGGCTCTGAGTATCAAGGACCCTGAAGCGGACCGGCTGGCGCGAGCGGTCGCGGCAGCCACCGGTGAGACCCTGACCGCCGCCGTCGTCCAATCGCTTCGCGAGCGGCTCGCCCGCGTGCGGCGGCCGCGTGGACCCGCGCTCAGCAGCGACCTCCTGGCAATTGCGCAGCGTTGCTCGCGACTGCCCGTGGTCGATACCCGCTCGCCGGACGAGATCGTCGGTTACGACGAACGCGGCGCGCCGCGCTGAAGCACGACTCATGGTCGTCGACACGTCGGCACTGATTGCACTCCTCAGCATGGAGCCCGAAGCGGCACGCCTCGCCAAAGCGATCGAGGCCGATCCCGTAAGGTTAATCAGCGCGGCGACCATCGTCGAAGCGGGTGTGGTCATCGAAGCGAGATATGGCGCCGAAGGCGCTCGCGAGCTCGACGCCCTGATTTCGAAAGCCGCGCTCACGGTCGAGCCGTTCACGGCGGAACACGCGGAGATCGCTCGCACCGCCTGGCGCCGGTTCGGTCGAGGCCGGCATCCGGCGAATCTCAATCTCGGCGATTGCTTTAGCTATGCTCTGGCGAGAACGAGCGGCGAGCCCCTGCTGTTCAAAGGCCACGACTTCGCACAAACCGATCTCGCAGCCGCACGCTACTGAGCGGCGGTGCACCGCATACTCCCGCACGCTCGCGGGCAATACGCGAGATCTCGCGCGAGTTTTTCTTTCCGTCGCGACAGTAATTAATTCGAGCGCACTTCGACGAAGTTCATTTTTGAACCTCGCGCGCGCGTCGCGGCACTCATGCGCACATCCAAGGCGCGATGAGGGAACACAGCGATGCGCACATTCACATCGATCGCAAGGACATTCGCGACAATCACGGTGACGGCAGCGGTCGCAAGCTGTGGCGGTGGCGGTGGCGGCGCCAATCCCGCTCCGAATCCGAACCCGAACCCGGGCGGCGCCACGCTGCAGGCCAGCTTCACGTCGATACAAGACAACGTCTTCACGCCGATCTGCACTGCGTGTCACGCGGGCGCAGGAGCACCAGCGGGTTTGCGCCTCGACAGCGCGAACAGCTACGCGCTGCTCGTCGGCGTCGCTAGCCAGGAAGCACCCGCGTTCCAACGCGTTGCAGCTGGCGACCCGAACAACAGCTACTTGATCAAGAAGCTCGAAGGCACGGCGAGTGTCGGCGGACGCATGCCGCTCGGCGGCACGGCGCTGACACAAGCCGACATCAACGTGATCCGTCAGTGGATCACGGACGGCGCGCAACCCCCGGCCGGCACAGTGACGACGCCGGTCCGCGTGACGTCGTTGTCGCCGCTGCCGAATTCCACGGTGCTGACGGTACCGATGTCGATCATGGCCGTGGTCGATCGCGCGCTCGACGCGACCTCGGTCGACGCGACCACGGTTCTGGTCGAACGCAGCGGCGGCGACGGCACGTTCGGCGACGGCAACGAAGTCACGATCACGCCCGTGTCGGTGACGGTGCCTGCGGCGAACACGAAGACGATCGTCGTCGACCTGAGCACCGCGCCGCCGATCGAGGACACCTATCGCGTGACGCTCGTCGGCACTGGGCCCACGATGATTCGCGACCTGGGCGGCAACGCACTCGACGGCGAGTTCTCGGGCGCGTTCCCGTCCGGTAACGGCACGCAAGGCGGCAACTTCGTCGCGAAGTTCACCGTGGCGGGCATTCAGCCGACGCTGCAATCGATCCAGGACAACGTGTTCACGCCGATCTGCGCCGGCTGTCATACGGGCCCGCAGTCGGCCGCACTGCCGAGCGGCATGGACCTCACGAGCGTGGCGCACAGCGCCGCCAGCCTGATCAACGTTACGAGCGTCGAGCAACCGACGCAGAAGCGCGTGCTGCCGAACGACGCCAACAGCAGCCTCCTCATCAAGAAACTCGAAGGCACCTCGGGCACGCAGATGCCGCTCGGTGGCCAGCCGTTGAGCCAGGCCACGATCGACAAGATCCGCACGTGGATCACCAACGGGGCTCCGCAATGACAGCCCGAGTTCTGCGCCTGGCGGCGACCGTACTGGTCGCCGTCGGGTGGATGCTGTCTGCCCCTGTTGCGAATGCGGAGCCGTATCTCGCCGTCGCGAGCGGGTTCAAGTGCGGCCAATGCCACGTGAACCCGACGGGCGGCGGCAAGCGCAATCTGTTCGGCATGACGTTCGCACGTACGCAGCTCGCCGCGCGTAACGTGCTGCGCGACGAGGGCGACGTCGGCTGGAACAGCAGCGTCACGGATTGGTTCGGCGTCGGCGGCGATTATCGCGGTGGGTTCAAGAACGTCGACCTGCCGAGCGGACCGGACATTTCGGAAACAACGACGACGAAGGGCACCGTGTACGCGGAGTTCAAGGCCGTGCCGAATCTGCTGACGGTGTACTTCGATCAGCAGCTCGCGCCGGGCTCGTCGATCGAGCGCGAGCGCTACGTGCTGCTGACGCCGCAGCACGGCAAGTACACGATCAAGGCCGGCCAGTTCTTCCTGCCTTTCGGCCTGCGCCTGCAGGACGACGCCACGTTCGTGCGCCAGCGCTCAGGGCTAAACTTCGACACGCCGGACGACGGCGTCGAGCTCGGGCTCGAGCTGCCGAAGTGGTCGGCGCAGGTCGCGGCGACGAACGGCACGGCGGGTGCGGGCAGCGCTCCTGGCAAAAGCCAGGTGAGCTTGTCGGCGAGCTACGTGCGGCCACGGTGGCGCGCCGGTGCGAGCGTGAACGTGAACCGCGACCCGCTCGGCGATCGCGCCATGCAGGGCGTGTTCGGCGGCTTCAACACGGGGCCCGTCACCTGGCTCGGTGAGCTCGACTTCATCACGGACGATCGCCCGACGGGCGGCTCGGACAAACAGTTCGCGAGTCTGTTCGAAGCGGACTGGCGCATCGCAAAGGGCCACAACCTGAAGGTCGGCGTGGAATTCTTGGACCCGAACAACCACACGGGCCGTGACCGACAGCAACGTTACAGCGTGGTGTGGGAGCACGCGCCGATACAGCTGCTCCAGGTGCGCGTGGGAATGCGTACTTACAACGGCCCGACGGCACAGTCGTTCACGAACCGCAACGAGACGTTCGCCGAAGCGCACGCCTACTTCTAACGTTTAAGACGGCTGCAATCGCTGGCTCGCACGCCGCGGGCACCGTATCCTTGCCGGCCATGACGAAAGGCCGGGTTTTGTTCGCGAGCCTGATCGGCACGACGATCGAGTTCTTCGACTTCTATATCTACGGCACGGCGGCCGTCATCGTGTTTCCGCAGCTGTTCTTCCCCGCCGGCAGCCCGACGACTGCAACGCTGCAATCGCTCGCGACTTTCGCGCTCGCGTTCGTCGCGCGGCCCGTGGGCTCGGCGCTATTCGGTCACTTCGGCGACCGGATCGGCCGCAAGGCGACACTCGTCGCCGCACTACTGACGATGGGCCTCTCGACCGTCGCCATCGGTCTGCTGCCGACCTACGCCACGATCGGCATCGCCGCGCCACTCCTGCTCGCGGTGTGCCGCCTGGGTCAGGGACTCGGCCTCGGCGGCGAATGGGGCGGCGCGGTGTTGCTCGCGACCGAAAACGCACCGCGCGGCAAGGAGAGCTTGTACGGAATGTTCCCGCAATTCGGCTCGCCGCTCGGCTTCTGGTGCGCCACCGGCATCTTCATCGCACTGAGCTCCACGCTCACGGAGCAGGAATTTCTCGCCTGGGGCTGGCGCCTGCCGTTCATCGCGAGCGCGGTGCTCGTGTTCGTGGGCCTCTACATCCGCTTGCAGCTCACCGAGACGCCGGCGTTTCAACGCACGATCGAACAGCAGGAGCGCGTGCGCGTGCCGCTCGTGACGCTGATGCGCGAGCATTCACGCACGCTCGTGCTGGCCACGCTCGCGGCCATCGTGACGTACGTGATCTTCTACCTCATGACCGTGTTTACGTTGAGCTGGGGTACAGGCCAGCTCGGCTTCACGCGCCAGCAATTCCTGTTGCTGCAGATGATCGGCGTGCTCTTCTTCGCACTGACGATTCCGATCTCCGCGCTCGGCGCCGATCGGATCGGACGGTGGCCGATGCTGATGGTGGCGAGCGTGGGGGTCTTCGTGTTCGGCTTGCTGTTCGAGCCCCTGTTCGCGAGCGGCAGCGCGGTCAAAGTCACGTTGTTTCTCTCGATTGGCCTCGGGCTCATGGGCATGACCTACGGTGCGCTCGGCACGGCGCTCGCCGATCTGTTCCCGACGGCGGTCCGCTACACCGGCGCGTCCGTCGCGTTCAATCTCGCCGGCATTCTGGGCGGCTCGGTCGCGCCGTATGTCGCCACGTACCTCGCAGCGAACTACGGCATCGCGTCCGTCGGCTACTACCTCTCGGCTGCGGCGCTCGTGACGCTTGCAGCCCAGCTGCTGCTGCGCCGGTCCGCCACGAAGCCCGCTTAACGCAGCGCAGTCGCGTTCAGCTTCGGTCAGGGTGCGCGGCGCCTTCAACGGCACGCCGCTCAGAGCGTCGAACAGCGGTGAGCGCTTGTGATCGCCACGCAACCGCCAACCGAGCATGAGGCCGACGACGCGTAGCAGCATCCACCATTGCGGCTGTTGGTTCGGCGGAATCGCAGCCGTGTCGCCCGTGGCGAACTGCCGGAATACCCGCGTGCGAATCGGGCCGAGCGCCGCACCCGTAGGCTCCGCTACGAACGCGCGGATCACACCCACGAACGGAATGCCGGGCGTCGCCATCGTATTGCCGATCGGCGTTTTACAGCAGCTCGCATACCAGCGCGCGAGGCCCTTCGGCGTCAGCCGCATGCAGGCAACGTGGTCGATTCCGGCTGTAAACTCGAGGCACGCCGGCGAGAGCTGAAAGATGTCCGTGCCGCCGTTCGAGTCGAGCACGTCGCCCGCGCGGCCGAGGAACTTCGCGAACGCCTGACAATCGTCGCAGAAGCACACACAGTGATTGCCGGTCTTCGGCGTCACCCCACGCGCGACGGCGCGCACGACGCCGCAGCGGCACCGCAGCTGCGAGATCTCGCGGCGCCGCACCGCTCACTTTCGCTCCTGGCGCTCGAGCCGCGCGAAGTCACCCGCCGCGTAGACGACCTCGCCGCCGACGAGCGTCAGCACCGACTCGAGATCGCCGATCTTTTCCGTCGGCACCGTGAGGTAGTCCGCCGAAAGCACCGCGAGATCGGCGAGCTTGCCGGGCTCGAGCGAGCCGCGCACGTCGTCGTCGAACGAGAACCACGCGCTGCCCATGCGTGTAGAGGCGCAGCGCGGCCATGCGATCCGGCGTTTCCTCGGGCGCCGCGGATCGGCGTGCCCACCACCGTCTTGCCGTCGACGAACCACTGCAGCGACGTGAACGGGTTGTACGACGCGACGCGATGCGCGTCGGTGCCGGCGCCGATCGCAACGCCGAGCCGCTGGCCCGTGACGACCGGCGGCATGCGCCGCGCGGCGTCCTTGCCCTGCCGGCGCACGAGATCCTCGCCGCCGAAGTACATCGCGTCCTGCACCGTCCAGCCGACGCCGAGCTCGTGCATGCGCTTCAGCGACGCATCGGACGCGTCGTTCAAATGCGCGATCGACCAACGCAGCGGCGCGATCGGAATCTCGCGGTTCACGCGCTCGAAGATGCCGAGCAAATGATCGACCGTGCCATCGGGCCCCCAGTGCATCGTGAGCGCCATGCCCTTCTCGGCCGCCCAGCGCACGATCTCGTAGTAGCGCTCCTTGTCCGTCGGCGCTCGGCGCCGGATTGTTGTTCATCGCGAGCGTGATGCGCTCGCCGATGCCGTTGAAGTGCAGCCGGTCGTCGCCGAAGCCCATCGGCAACAGCGCCGTGAGGCTCTTCAGCTCCTCGAATTCCTTGCCGGCCGTCTGGCCGTTCAAGCTGTACGCGACGCGCACCGTGAGCTCGTGGCGGCGCCACACGTCGAACAGCGCCTGGTAGTCGGCCGGGAACAGATTGTTGCCGCCGGGATCGACGACGCCCGTGAGCGCGAGCCGGTTCAACTCGCGGAAGAACGCCTTCGTACCCGCGACCTGATCCGCGAACGTCGGCTTCGGCAACCGATCGAACAGCGCGATGATCGCGCCCTGCCCGCCGCTGATCGCGCCCGTGACCTTCTCGCCGTCGCGCTCGAGCTTGCCGCCGGCCGGCAGATCGGCGTCGCTCTTGATACCGAGCTTCGCGAAGCCGTCGCCTCGGTCATCACGACCCAGCCGTAGCCGAGCTGCACGTACACGGGGTTGCTCGGCGCCGCGGCCTCGAGCTCGGCCTGCGTCGGCCGGCGCCGCTCGGCGAACTGCAGCTCGTTCCAGCCGCCCGCGACGATCAGCCACGCGCCGGGCGGCATGCGCTGCGCCGCCGCGTGGATCCGCGCCATCGCTTCCGGCAGCGAGCGCGCGCCGATCCAGTTCACTTCGGTCGTGAACGACAACGCCGCGCGGATCGCGTGCAGGTGCGAGTCGATGAGCCCCGGGATCACCGTGCGGCCGCCGAGATCGACGACGCGCGTCGCCGACGCCCGCGAGCTTGCGGATCTCGTTGCTGCGGCCGAGCGCGAGAATCTTGCCGTCGCGGATCGCGAGCGCTTCCCGCACGGACGAGCGAGCGTCGACGGTGACGACCTTGCCGTTCACGAGCACGAGATCGGGCGGCTGCGCGAGTGCAGCGCCGCTGGAGCGCCAACAGCGCAACGACGAGCACTGAACGACGCATGGCACCCCCAATCGCCGACGATGCGCCGATCATAGCCGACCAGCCGCAGGCTTCTCAGCCGATGCACGTTTGCCGGCGATGAACCCCTGACACAGGCAGCGCGCGAGTCCGTGCATGGAAAAGCCGCCGGCCGATTCGCCGCCGCAATACAGCCCAGGAATCACGGCCCCGTTGAGATCCACGACCTGGCACTCGGCGTTGATTCGCAACCCCGCGCGCGTGTCGTGAATCACGGGCGTGGCCCACGCGGCGTAGAACGGGGGCCGAACCACCTTGTAAGGGGGCTTCGGCCTACCGAAATCCTCGTCGTTACCGGAATCGACGAAGGAGTTAAAGCGCGCGATCGTGGTCACCAGGTTGTCAGACGGCATCGGCACGCGCTGGTGCGGCATGACAACTTTCTCGGCCAGCTCCGCGATGCTAGCGGCGCTGAAGAAGAAACCTCGTTCGCTATCCACATTGGGCGGCACAGGATTCCATTGTTCGCGTGCCACCGCGTCGGCGTCGAAGATGGCCCAGATCGGTCCGCCACCATTGTGGCCGTCGCCGATCCCGGCGAGTGCGGCCGCTAGCCAGGCGTTCGGGTCGTACTGATTGCGTTTGGCATTCAAGTAACTGTGCGGCGTATAGGGGTCGGCGCGCCCGTAGCTGTTCGCCGTGTACTGGCCCGCCGTCTCATCGTAGAAACGCTTGCCCAGCATGTTGACGAGAACCACGTTCTGCCAGTCTCCAACGGGCAGCCCGCTCGCGTGAGCCTTGTCGAACACGGGCGAGCCCGGCATCCACCGCAAGTTGCGGTAAGCGTATTGCGCGCCGAGCGCTCCGGGCTTGGTCAGCGTCTCGCCGAATTCCCCCGTCTGGTTATAGGCGCCCCACAACGACGCGCCGATAGCCATGGCCGCGAGCTCACCGCTCGCATCCTGGTTGGACCAGGGCATTCCGGCGAGACCGCAATATTCCTCCGTCAAACGCGGATCGAACATTCGGCGGAAGTTCACGTTGCCGCTCGACCCGCCGGTCGCGAGGATCACGGCTTTGCGCGCGCGGATGTTGAGGACTTTGCCCGCGTGCTCCGCGGCGACACCGACCACGCGTTTCGAACCCGCCTCGTCGCGGTAGAGCGCGGTCATCCGGTGCTGGAGCAAGATCTGCACGCCGGCTTTGCTGGCCGCCGCTTCGAGCGGCCGCATCAGACCGTTGCCGGAGCTCGACGTCGTTCGGCGCTGCGGCTCGACGGGGTTGCCCGTTTGCACCAATGGATAATCCAGATTGACCGGATGCATCTCACGTGGCGCCGAGTTACCGATCGAACTGCCACCGAGGTTATCGGGAGCCTTGTCGAGGAAGGCGACGCCGTGCGCGAGCAGCCACTCGAACATCGCGGTGCAATGGTCGGCATACGCGCGAATGATCTCGCGATCGTTGTACCGATAGTCGGGGAAGCCGTTGGGCTGCACGATCGACCAGTCGGTCAAATCGCGGAACACGAGATCGGCGGAGTCCTCGATGCCGTGCTTCTTCTGCACGCTGGTACCACCACCGAGCGGAAGGTTGCCGCCGCTGCAGATGGCGTGGCCGCCGATGTGATTCTCGGCCTCGAGGATCGTGACATCGGTGCCGGTTTCCCGGGCCACGATGGCAGCCGGAAATCCCGTCGCTCCGGCGCCAATCACCAGGACGTCCGTCTCTCGATCCCAACGCCGAGGGAGGCGCGTGGTTTCCGCACCGGCATCACGCCCGCCGAGCAGCGTGGCTACACCAGCCGTGCCCGCACGCTTGACCCAATCGCGCCGTGAGATTCCCCGTTTCGCCATCGCCGCCCCCGCAGATGCCAATCACACGATAGCATCTCGCGACCGGCCGAAATTCTCATCGGTCCGTTCAGCGGGCGCGTCACTCGCCCCTTGCTCTCGCTCTAGACTACCCGCGCGCCGTCCGGCCGCTTGAACACGAACCCGCCGTCACTTTTATGAAGTGATCTCCAACACTACCGCGGGATCGCCGAGTACATCGACACACGCTCCAACAACTGCACTGTCATATCGGACGCCCTTCCCGGCATTGATCTCCGACAGCGCGGGAGCGATGCCCAATGCGCGTCTGTAGGGTCGATGCGTGGCCATCGCCTCCACGACATCGGCTACCGTGACGACGCGTGCGGCGAAGGAAATCTCTTCGCCTCTCAAACCTCCGGGATACCCCGTGCCGTCGAGACGCTCGTGATGTTGCAGAATGACTTGATGCACCGGCCAAGGAAACGTCAATTCCTTCACAACAGCGATGCCCGCTTCACAATGCAGCTTGATGAGATTCATCTCGGCGTGCACGAGTTTGCCAGGCTTGTGCAGGATGCTGCTCGGAACGGTTATCTTTCCGAGATCATGGACCCTCGCCGCATGATAAATGCCTTGGGCTTCCAAATCGCTGACGCCAAGCTTCATGGCGATCTTCTTGGACAGATCGGCAACTCTCTGGCAGTGCATGACCGTGTACGGGTCCTGCGCACCAAGCGCTCTCAGTAGCGATTCCAGCGTTTCTAGAAGCGCTTGATAGGAGCCCTCTCGGTACGTCCTCTCGACTTCCTCCAACGCAAACTCGTCGGTTACGTCTTCGAGTATTACGACCTTGCCGACAAGGTTCGGAGCTACCGATGTGTTTCGCACCCTGTAGAGACGATTGTTCGCCGCTCGCGCGATGGTGCATGCAATGTCACCACCCTCCGTTACCAACCAGGGGCAAACTGAGCTGATGTGCTCACCCAAGAGTTGGTCGTAGCGAGCATTGCAAAGTTCGGCGAAGGCTTTGTTGGTGCGGACAATGCGGTTTTCGGCACCGAGCACCAAGACAGCGTCCCGAATGGCGTCAAGCGTGGCGACCCACTGCTGGTGAATAGGCTCCAGCCAGGTGCGGTCGTCACGATCTAGTCGCGTACCCAAGTTCAGCTACCCACGCGAAGCACCAGGACCCTTTGGACAGGCTCAGGCTCGGTCGTCGAATAGTTTCCTAGGGTAACGACCTTCGCAACGCGCAACCGTGACGTAGTGCCGGACGCGATGCCGCAACTGGATGGCGCGTGTCCCGCTTCACCTCCGGCCAGCGGTCAGTCGCCGCGCACGACGCTCGTGGCGGGCGCGCCCAGCGCCATGCGCAACGCGATCTCGGCCGTTCGTTGCGTGACGGTGTACGCCAGAACGCCGTACAAGCCCACGGCGGAGAGCAACAACGCCAACGCCGCGAAGACGCCAAGCAGCGTGAGCTGCGTGTTGCGACTGGCGAGATTGGCCTCGGGCACGTCGTTCATCGTGCGAATCGACGCTACAGGCTGCGCCGCATCGACATCCCACACCGCATGGCGAACCGAAGTGGCCAACGCGAGCGGATCGCCGTGCGTGCGCGGTGGGTGGCCCTCGACCCTGAAGCAGGCGGTCGGGCGAGAATGGGCCCGCACGCCGTCCCGGAAACGGACTCGCCAGTCCCGTTAAGGGGACGCAGCTTGGCGCCGAATCGCCGCGTCGCGGTCTCGCAGGAATTGCATGCCCTCGATCGCCTGACTGTAGTCCATCGACTCCCCGAGCCAGCGGCAGCGGCTGGTTTTCGCGTCGATCGCGAGCCCCGCCTCGAGGTTCAAGACGTGGACGCGCAGCGTCTCCTCGAAGCTCGCGCTCGGCTCCTTGGCCGCCACGACGCTTCCGCGGAAGCGTCGCTCGCCGTTCTCCGCGACGCGCGCACCGTCCGGCCGCGTGAACACGAACACACCGTCATCCGTGACGCGAAGTCCGAACCCGCCCTCGTGCACGAGCCGATGATGGAAACGGCACAGCGTGACGAGATTACCTAGGCGCGTCTCGCCGCCGTCGGCCCAGTGCTTCACGTGGTGGCCCTCGGTGAAGCGCGTGCGTGTGCAGCCGGGGAACCGGCAGCCGCCGTCGCGGCTGCGCAGCGCACGCGCGAGCGCCGGTGGAATCGCGCGCGTGCGGCGACCCACGTCGAGCGGCTCTCCAGTTGTGCTCTGCACCATGCCGACGAGCGTTGCGTCGCACGCGAGCCGCCGCGCCGTGTCGAGCGCGAGCGCCGGGCCGTCGTCGACCTCGCAGCAGTGCGGCTCGCGCTCGTCGGCCGCGACCGCCTGCGTGAGCACAGCCTGATCGACGTGAACCACGACCTGATAGCGATCGGCCGTGGAACCGGCATCGTCACCACCGCGATGCTCGAGGAAGCGTTCGGCCACGAGCGCGAGTGCGTCCGCGCGGCACGCGGCCGCGGTCTGCTCGCGCTCGAACGCGGAAGTTTCCGCGGAAGCGTCCGCGCCTTCGTGTTCGCTCGCACGCACGGCCTCGACCGCCGCGTCGAGCGCCTTGCGGACCAGGGCGCCGACGTCTGCCGGCAACCGCCCGTGAACGACAAGCATGCCGGCGTCGTCAAAGAAGTAGTGGAGCCCACGGCTCTCGTGCTGCACATTCGCTTTACGTGCCGCTTCGGCGCGCTCGACCCAACAGTACTTACGAACGAGCTTCTCGACGTGCGCCGCCGTGCCGTGTAGCGCGACGCTCACGAGCACGGACTCGTTCGCCGCCGTGGCCACGCGCGTCATCGCACGCACCTTGGAATACGAGACCTCGCCGCGTGCGAACGCCGCGCTGATCTGCGGCAGACTCTCGAGCGCGCGGGCCACGCGGACCTTCTCGCGCGCCGCGACCGTGCCGATGCCGCATTGCCAGTTCAACCACTGCGCCGTGTTCACGAGACCGTGTCGCTCGTAGCACTGGGTGCGATCGAACTCAGCGATAAGCGCGAGGAAGCGAAACGTGGCTGCGTTCAGGTGGCCCCAGAGATCGGTGATCTGCGCTTCGAGGTGTTCGAAGGCGTGTTGTCGGCGCGTGTAGGAGGCGAGGTCGGGGGTGGGTCTTGGCGTATCGAGGCTGCCGTCCATGGGGTGCGCTCCATACTGGTTGTTTGTCCAGAATCATGCCACGAATACGGATGTAGATCAACAGCTTAGCGTCGGATCTCGGCTCCAGCGGAGGTGTTGAGAACGGCCCAGACCTACAGCTCGATCCGCCCCGTGCTATCGCCAAAGCTATCGCGCTGAATGCCGTACAGCCCGAGCATGCTGACCAGCAGATTGCTCGACGGCACGGTCTTCGACTTGAACGCGAGATGCCGGTCGCCCTTGAGCTTGCCCGCCCGCCCCGCCGATCAGCACATGCGGCACGTCGTAGTGCAGGTGCTGGTTGCTGTTGCCCATGTTCGTGCCGTACAGCGTCAGCGAGTGATCGAGCAGCGTGCCGTCGCCTTCCGGAATCTTGCGCAGCTTGTCGATGAAGTACGCGAGCGTCTGCACGTGGTAGCGGTTCAGCTTCGCGAATTCGAGCACGTGCGCCGGATCCTCGGCGTGATGCGAGCCGCCGTGGAAACTGATCGTGCGTGCCGGCCTCCGGATATACGCGGCCCGTGAGATCGCGCGCGTACAACAGCGTGGCCACGCGCGTGATGTCGGCCTGGTACGCGAGCGCGAGCAAGTCGAACTGGAGCTTGATGTGCTCGGCGAAGCGTCTCCGGCACGCCTGCCGGCACGCTCATGCTGGGCGCTTCCTTCGAGGCCTGCGCCGCGATGCCGAGCCGGCGCTCGATCTCGCGCACGTCGTCGAGATACTGTTCGAGCCGCGTGCGGTCGTAGCTCGCCACCGCCTTGTGCAACCCGCCGAGATCGTCGGCGAGCGAATCGAGCACGCTGCGCTGCTGCGCGCGCCGCTGCGCACGGACTTCCGGCGTCGCGCCGTCGCCGAACATGCGCTCGAACACCACCTGCGGATTGATCTCCATCGGCAGCGGCCGCGTCGGCGTCTGCCACGAGATCGTGTTCGTGTAGACGCAGCTGTAGCCTTCGCCGCAGTTACTCGAGTTCGCGCCGGGGTCTTCCACTGCGAGCTGCAGCGACGGCAACAGCGTGCCTTGGCCGAGCTCCGCGGCGATGACTTGATCGAGCGTGGTGCCCGCCTCGCACGTCGGCGCCCGTGGCCTTGCGCGGTTTCACACCGCACAGATACGCGGAAGCGACGAAGTGATCGGCGCCCGTGACGCCCGGCGGATTCTCGGAAGCCGTGGCCCAGAGCCCGCTCGTGATCACCGTACGGTCGCGGAACGGTGCCGAGCGGCTCGTAGATGTACGGAAACTTGAAGCCCTTGGCCGACGACTCGGGCACCCAGTAACCCGGTGCCGCGCCATGCGGCACGAAGATGCCCGTGAAGCGCGTCGGCGCAACACCCGCCGCGCGCGCGATCGGCGTCAGGGCCGGCACCATCGCGTCGAGCAGCGGCAGCGCGATCGTCGACCCCAATGCCGCGCAACACGGTGCGCCGCGACAATGCTTCTTCGTGATGAATCTCATCGTGCTTCCCCTGCGGGCCGCAACGGTCGCGCCGCCGCGGCGGCGCCCGGCTGCGGCCGCACCGAGCTTCGTGCCGAGCCGGAACGCGTCACTGGCCGTGATGCCCGCGACGAGCGAACCGAGCTTGTAGTCTTCCTTGGCGCCGGCGGCGACGATCGAGCGCACGGCCGGCATGTCGTAGTACTCCACGCCGCGGCCGAGCGCGTACGTCATGAGCTTCTCCGTCAGGTTCGTGACGTAGCGCTCCTTGTACTTCAGCACCCAGTTGCGCAGCTGCGTCGGCCCGTTCAGATCGGTGCCGTCGTACATCGTGACCGAAGCATTGATCGGCGACGTGCCGTCGAGCGTGCGGTAGTGACCCACCGCGTCGAACGGCTCGAGCGCAAAGCCGAACGGATCCATGAGCGCGTGACACGCGGCGCACGTCGGGTTCTTGCGATGCTCCTCGTACTGCTCGCGCAGCGTGGGCTCGCGCGCGTTGCCGGCGGCGTCCGCCTTCTTGTCCTCGAGCTTCGGCACGTTCGGCGGCGGCCGCGGCGCCGGCACGCCGAGCAGCGTCGACATGACCCAGTTGCCGCGGATCACGGGCGCCGTGCGTCCCGGCTGCGACGAGATCGTGAGAATACTGCCCTTGCCGAGCAAGCCGCGGCGCAGATCGAGCTCGGGCCCGAGCGTCACGCGCTGGAACTCGCTGCCCTGCACGCCGGGGATTCCGTAGTGCTTCGCGAGCCGATCGTTCACGAACGTGTAGTCAGCGGTCAGCAGATCGACCACGCTGCGGTTCTCGTCGAGAATGCTCGCGAAGAACAGCTCGGTCTCGGTGCGGAAGGCCTGCCGCAGATTGTCGTCGAAATCCGGGAAACGCGGCGACCACGGGTTGCTGCGCATCGAGGTTGCGCAGCGACAGCCACTGGCCCGCGAAATTCTTCGTGAACGCGGCCGAGCGCGGATCCGCCAACAAGCGCTTCGTCTGCGTCGCGAGCACGGCGGGCTCGTGCAGCTTGCCCTGCTCCGCCAGCGTCAAGAGCTCGTCGTCCGGAATGCTGCTCCACAAGAAGAACGACAACCGCGACGCGAGTTCGAGATCGGAGAGCGCGTACGACTCGCCTTCGGCTGACGTTCGCAGGCTCCGCCTCGAGCCGGTAGATGAACTTCGTGTCGACGAGCACGCGCTGCGAGCGCCATCTCGACCCCGCCGTCGAAGTTGCCGCTCTGCTCGCGGCCGCGCGCGTAGAAATCGAGCACCTTCTGCACGTCGCGCTCGGTCTCGCAGGCCGCGGAACGCGCGTCGCGTCAACGCAGTCACGATCTTCTGCGCGCAACCAAGCTCGTCGGCTGCGTTCTCGGGGTGGCACACGAAGATGTGCTCGCGCGCCACGGAGTGCGCCGCGCCCTGCGCCGCGAAGGGCCCGTCGACTCGCACGCTGCCGATGTGCGGATAGAACGTGAAGCCCGGCAGCCCGCCGGTCTCGATCGTGCTGCGTTCGAACGCGTTGTTCAGATCCAAGCAGCGGCGCGTAGTCCGTCGCGAGGAACGTCACACCGATCTTGTGCGGGCCGGCCGAGACCGGCAGCTTCACGTCGATCGTCTTGAGATCGCCGCTGAAGCCGAAGCCGCGGTTGATACCGAATTCCTTGTCCCAGTCGAACTGCGCCACGGGCGCGTCGTCGACAAGCACCTGCAACTGCTCGCCGCGCACCTCGCCGAACGGGCGGAAGTTGCCCATGTTGCCCAAGTTCACGGAGAAGACTTTGAAGGTGTACTCGGCGTCGACCGGGAAGTAGTGACTTGCAGCCAAGCCGCCGCGCGTGCCGAACGGCAAGCCCTCGACGTGGTAGTTCTGCGTCGTGTCTGTCGCCACGCGATACGTAGTCTGCACCGGACTATCGATGTCGCCGAGCGCCATGCGGCTGATCTTGCCGGCGGCCGACAGATACGCCTCGAGCAGCGCGGGCGAAAACGCCAAGGCGCCCGCCTGGTTGTCGAAGCCGCGGCTCGAGTCGTCGGACGGCAGGAACTGCGCTGCGTCGACCTCGATGCCGGTCAAATCGCGAACGGCGTTCGCGTACTCGGCGCGATTCATACGATGCGCGCCCGGCGCCGGGAAGTGCGGCTTGTAGCCCTGATCGAGCTCCGTCGAAAGCCAATGAATGACGTCAGCGTACGTCGCGGCATCGGGGCGCTTGCCGCCGTCGCGCGGCGGCATCATGCCGGAGCCGAGCTTGCGCAGCACTTGCTCCCACACGGCCGCGTCGGCACGCACGTCGGCGAGACTGCGCTTCTCGAGCGAGAGCCCGCCCGGTCTTGTCGTTGTCGTTGTGGCAATCGAGGCAGAACTTGCCGATCGTCTCCGTGTGCTTCGCGACCTGCTGCTCGTGCGACGGCGCGCAGCCTGCGAGCAGCGCTGCGATGCAGAGAAATATGAGGCGTAGGGAGTTCACGGCACTATCGGACTGCTGCGGTCGACACTCGAGCGCTCGCCGCCGACCATGAGCTCGATCGCGTAGTTGGCCTGCTGGCACACGTACTCGAACAGCTCGACGCCGGGATCGCGTTGCAGGTTGAAGCTGCCGGTCCAGTCCGCGGTGTACGCGCCGGGATCGTGCACGGTGATCTCGAACGCGATGGTCTCGGAATCCGTGCGCCTGAACCGCTCGATCGGTGTGCATGGCCGCGGTGTGCGGCAGGCCGCGCCGGTCGAGCCAGAAACTCTCGTTGAACCCTACGCTGTCGACGACGAGCGTGTCGCCTTCCCACTAGCCGATCGAGTGGCCGTAGTAGCTCGGCTCGAGATCGTTGGGATGCGAGCGGCCGTCGGTGTAGACGATGCGAAACGTGTGCGGGCCGCCGATATCGAAGATGTAGACGCGGGCTTGCTCCGGCAGCTCCACGAACTCCACGCCGTACGGCGTCTGGAATTGCCGCGCCGTGCCCGAGGCTTTGCAACGCGTGTGCGGCTCGAGCTCGTGCTTCTGGCGCGCGTCGTACAGCGCTTTGGCCCACGGCTGGAACGGCACTGTCGCCGCCGGCGAGATCGGCTCCGAGATGCCGAACAGCGGCGCGAAGATGCCTTTCTCTTCCTTGGTGGCACCGCCGAGCACAGCGTGACCGTCCGCCGCGCGCGGCGCCGGCCCCGGCGGCGGCAGCTTGGAGTCGCGTGGCCGCTTCTGCGCGAGCGTGGGATCCGCGAGCGCGAGTGCCAATACCGCGAGAGCCGTGGCGGCGGCGAGCAGAGCGAGTTTGCCGCGCGAGTGGCGCACGACTATTGGTTCGCGCCGCCGGCGCTCGAGGCCGCGTCGAGTGTCTGGCCGGGCCGCCCGCCGGTCGATGTCAGAGTCACGGTGCGCGCGTTCACGCGACTCGCGCCGTTGCGCGCGAGGAACCCGTCGACGGTGACCGCTTCACCGATCTTCAACGTCTCGCGGCGCCAGCCGCTACGCTGCAGGCCGTGCGGCGGCCCCATCTCGGCGCCCCAGTTCTTCACCTGGCCCGTGCCGTCGTCCTTTACGTTGATGTAGAACCACACGTGCGGATTCGTCCACTCGACCTTGGTCACGATGCCGGTCAGCTTGATCGGCTTGGCGGCATCGAACTCCGCCGAGAACGAATGATGCGCGAATGCGGTGCCCGCGTACGCCAACGCGGCTCCCACGAGCAACGCGGCAAACTTCCGAATCGTCATACGTCAGTCCTCCCCGAGCTAACGCCTACGCTAGCGAACGCACCGGCCCGCTCACGACCGGTTGTCCTGGCAAAAATATACCGGCAGCTCGTCGCCGCCGACCCACTTGCAGCTCCCAGCCGTTCGACCACGGTTTGGTGTACGCACCGGGATCGTTGATCGTGACCTCGTAACGCAGAGTATCGAGGTTCGGCCGCGAGAACCGCTCCACGAGGGACAGCTTATCCGTATGGGGCAAGCCGCCGTTCGTGAACCAGAAATCTTCATTGAAGCCGCTGGTCTCGACCACGAGAGTGTCGCCTTCCCAGTGGCCTACCGCCCGCCCGTAGTACAGCGGGTTGTCGTCGTCACCCTGCACCTGGCCCTGCCGCGCGCGGCCGTCCAGATAAATGATCCGGTAGTTACGATTGCCGCTGCCGACCAGCACGAACATGCGCTTGTTCTTGCGGTCCTCGACAAACTGCACGCCGTACGGCTGCTGGAACTGGCGCACCGCGCCCGGCGGCTTGCAGTTCAAGAACGACGGATCGTCCGCGAGATGCCGCTGCTGGCGATGCTGATAGAGGCCGAGCGCCCACGGCTGGAACGGCGCCACCTGCGGCGCGTCGGTGAGCTTCGCCAGCACGCCGTCACCGTTCATCGACACCTTGGCGTCGGCCTGCATCAGCACCGAGCTCGTCGGATACGCCCAATAGCCGCCGGCGCTGGTCGGCGCGCCGAGCTGCGGCGTGCCATCGGGCCAGCGCGGCGTGGGACGCGCCACCTCCGGCGGCCGCGGCGTCGTGTCGATCACGTTCAACACGCGCCGGTTCGTGGCGGCCTGGATCACGTTCGAGCCCCAGAGCTGCCGCGTGCCATCGCGCGCCGCGATGCCGTTCACTTTGATGGCGTCGCCCGGGGCGAGCGTCGTGCGGCTCCAGCCGCTCTTCTTCAGGAGCACCGTGCTCTCGAGCTCGACGGCCCAGTTCTCGACGGACTTGTCCGGCTTCGTGACGTTGAAGAACACGTGCGCGTGCGGATTGCGCCAATCCACCGACGTGACCACGCCGGCGAGCGAGAGTGGCTTCGTATCGTCGAACTTGGCGGCGAGCGCGTGATGCGCGACGGCACCGCGCGCGACGATCGCCGCCGCGACCAGCGCGCCGATTCGCAGCGCCGCGCGCATGCTCATTGCCGCGCGACCGCGAACTTGCCGCGGCCTTTCTGGCTCGACCACGTGCCCGTGATCTGGCGACTCGGCAATTCGAGATTCTCGATGTGCCCTTCGATCACGTAGTGCACCGCGGCGCCGGATTTGTCTTTCGCGTCCGCCTCGATCTTCACGACCCAGCCGTTCGGATCGAGCGACGCCTTGGTCAGCGGAATGTTGTCGGTGCCTGGATTGATCATGCCGGTCACGGCTTTGCCGTCCCAGTCCAGGATCAACAGGATGTTGTCGCCGTGAACCTGATTGCCGGTCCACTCGCCGAGCCACGAGCCTTTCAGCGGATGGCCCTCCTGCGCGCTGGCAACACCCGCGAGCCCTAGACCCAAAACCACCGCGGCCGTGCAATGTCTGCAACAGTTTCATGCCTTCCCCCACGAAGAGACTCTAAATACTAGGCCGAAGGGGGCCGCCATGCGAGAGGCCAAGGGCTTAGGGTTTACTTAATAGCCGAGCCGCACGACGCCCTGCTTCATGCCCTCGACCGTGCCAGCCGTGAGCCACTCGAGCGAGGCGCGAAACAGCAGCAGGTGATTGCGCTTCCCACATCGCGTTGTGCGACGAGCACCCGAGGTCGACCAGCACCTTGTCCGACGCGCCGAGATCTGCGAAGTAGCTCGCGCACGCGCTCGGGCGCCACCTGCTTGTCGTGAGTGCCGGTCACCATCAGCGTCGGCGTCTTCATGTTGTCGACCGTCGCCTTGCCGAAGCCCCACACGGTCGTGTTCGGCGCGCGACGCACGCCCTGCCCCCAGCTCGCGCCGACCGGGTCCGACGCGAGCATCGCGTCCCAGACCGCGTCGCGCGACGGCTTGCTCGTATTGGTTCGCGCAGCCGACCTGCCGGTCCCAGTTCGCGTCGAAGTCCGCGTGCGACTGCGCGTTGAACGCCGAGCCCTTCGCGGGATTCGGCATCGGCGGCTGCGCCTGAACGCGCGGTTGTACGCGGGCGCGAGCACACGAGCTTCGCGACCTTTCCTGGATTGCGCGCCGTGTAGCCGCCCGTGCGCGGCCCGCCGAGCGACCAGCCGATCAGATTCACGCGCGGCACGCCGCGCAGCGTGCGCACGTAGTCGACGACCGCGTCGATGTCGTTCCAGTCCGACGCGATCGTCGTGAGCTGCTCGCCGAGTGTTCGCCGTGCACGGCTCGCGGCCGAGCGACGCTCTGCTGCTCCGGCGCAGATTGCACGAGTCGTTCATGATCGCCGGGCGCGTCGAGCGGCCGTAGCCCGTCATGTCCATCGAGAACACGTCGAAGCCGGCGTTCGCGAGATACGCCATCCAGCTGTAATCGGAGTACGGCACGTCGAACGCGACCTCGGCCGGAGTGCCCGCGCCGTGCACGAACAGCACGACGCGATCGTCGGCGCGGCGCGCCGCGCAGGACCGTCGCGGCTCGCACGCGCTCGCGCACGTAGATCTCGGTGGTCTGCCCGGAGATCGTCGGCACTGTCGAGCGCACCGGACGTAGTGATCGACGGTCAGGATCTTTTGGCTGTCTTCGGCCGCGCCCGGCTGAGCGAAGACGCGCTCGAACGGCGAACCGACTACGACGACGACAGCCAGTGCCGCCGCAAAAGTTGCTCTATGCACGCGAAGCCCCCAGGTTGACCGGCCGATATCGTCGCAGGTCTGTGCGAGTGCGCCTAGGGCGCCCTCTTCTTCGTCGGAACCGGGAGCCCTGGAACCTTCAGGCTCACGGAGAACAACGAGCTGCGTGTCGTGAAGTACAGCGTTCGCCAATCGGCGCCGCCGAACGCGACGTTCGTCGTAGCGGCCTGACCATGGACGATGCGGCCGAGCTTCTTGCCGCGCGGGTCCATGATCCAAAGGCCGCCCGAGCCGCCGCAGTAGACGTTGCCCAGCGTGTCGACCTTCAGTCCGTCCGGCACTCCCGGCTCGGCACCGTTCAAGTCGACGAACACGCGGCCGGTCTCCTTTGCTACGGAGCCGTTCGCCTGCACGTCGTAGGCGCGCACGACGCGCGCGCGGCTGTCGGCGAGGTAGAAGACGCTTTCGTCGGGCGAGAACGCGAGTCCGTTCGGCCGCGCGACGTTGTCGAGGATCAGCGACAGCGTGCCGAGATCGGCGGACACGCGGTAGACGCCGGCGAACGTCAAATCCCACTGCTCGGGCAGGGCATTGCCGCCGGGATCGGTGAAATACACGGCCCCGTCGGATTTCACGATCACGTCGTTCGGGCGAAGCAGGCGCTTGCCGCCGAAACTGTTGGCGATGACCGTGAGGCTGCCGTCCTGCTCGTAGCGCGTGACGCGGCGCGTCAAATGCTCGGCGGACACGATGCGCCCCTGCAGGTCGCGCGTTAGCCCGTTCGCTTCGTTGGTCTTCTCCAGCGCGACGCTGACGCCTTTGCCGGGCGTGTACTTCATGCGTCGCGCGGCATTGATGTCGTTGAAGAGCAGGTAGCCGCCTTCGGCGATCCACAACGGCCCTTCGGCAGGACCGATGTCGCCGCCGTAGCCGTCGGCGAGCATTCGGATCGGCTCGGCGGTGTCGATGATCTTGGCGAGCTCGGGCGCGAGCTGCTCGATCCGCATCGTGCCTTGCGCCCAGGCGCTGCGCAGACCGCCCGTCAAAGCGAGGCCGCCCGCGGCACCCGCAATGCTGAACACGTCTCGACGCGAGATTTCGTTACGCATTCGGATTACCCCTCGGCGACGTTCCGCTCCGAACCGCTATCCGGCGGTCGCGTTTCCGTTGCACGAGCGTAGCTGTTCGGCCACGGCGCGGCAATTTGGGGATTCCGACAGTTCGATGAGGTTCCGCGTTTGACTCGGTCAAAGCGTGGGGCGCTAGACTCCGGCAATGACCAAAAAGCCTTTGAAGAAGGGCGCCACTTACGACGACCTGCGGGAGGTCCCCGACCACTTCGTCGCCGAGATGTTCGATGGCGACCTTTATGCGACGCCGCGACCCGCACTGCCGCACTCGCGTGCCGCTACCGCGCTCGCCATCGAGCTCGGCGGTCCGTTTGACTTCGGCCGCAACGGCCCCGGCGGCTGGGTGATCCTGATCGAGCCGGAGCTGCACTTCGGCAATGACGTGCTCGTGCCGGACCTCGCGGGGTGGCGTCGCGAGCGACTGCCCGCAGTGCCGGCGGACGCGTATTTGACGCTGGCGCCGGATTGGGTCTGCGAGGTGCTGTCGGCGTCCACCGAGAACCTCGATCGCGGCAAGAAGCTGCGCGTCTACGCACGCGAAGGCGTCGCGCACGCGTGGCTCGTGGATCCGCTTCGACAAACGCTCGAGGTGCTGTCGCTCGAGTCAAAGAAGTGGACTATGCTCGATCGCCACGAAGGCCGACTCAGCGTCCGAGCGCCGCCGTTTGCTGCGATCGAGCTCGAGCTCGGCGCGCTCTGGATCTGAACTGAAGGGAGCCCGCTATGAACAACCTTCTCTCGTGCCACAGCGCGCTCGCTGCCTTCTGGGTTCCGATCGCGCTGGCCGCTACGCCGGCAGCCGCTCAACAGCCCGACGTCAATGCAATGGTGAAATGGATGTCCGCCGCCGTCATCCACTACCGGTATGTGGGCGACTATTCCGATCAGAGTGCGATCAATGGTTCGCCCGTGGGCGAGGGCCAAGTGGGCGGCGTGCTCGCCAACTACAGCGATCGCATCGAGTTCGAGCTCGACTGGAACCAAACCGAGATGAAGATCGTCGGCACCCCGGTCGTGAAGAATTTTCCGACAAAAGTGGCGCTGCTTCCGGAGACGCGCTGTCCGAGTCCTCAAATCGAAGGGGTGTTCGAGTTCGCGACGGTGACGGCGATCACGGCTCCGAGTCCGGGTACTCCGGGGATCGCGCTAGCAATGAAGCGTGATTACGTGGGCGGCGCGGTACCGTACATGGGTGAGGGAAAATGCGGCACGAGCCGCTTCTCGGCGGGGTCCGAGACCTCGTCGAAGAAGATGGATCTGGTGAACGCGATGATGATGGTGGACATGCCGGGTGCGCCGCCGAAGACACCCGACGGCAAATCGCTGATCCAGAAAGACAACGACGGCTGGGCTTGGACGATCACGCCCACCATCAAGTAACGGGCGGGCCCTGAGCCGGCGCGAAGACGCCGCGCCGCACCTAGCCGCGCGGCGCGGGCGCACCGGCCGCGTCCATCAGCGCGGCGAGCGCCGCGTCGTTGTCTGTACCGCTCGCGCGCAGCTGCGCGACGACGCCGGCGCGATCGGTGGCCGAGCGGTTCTGGCTCAGCTTGAACTTGCCTTCGATCGCGCGCACGCGGATCTCGATGCCGACGATGCCTGCGAGTCGGCGCCGATCGTAATCGGGCATCCACGGCACCGCGCGGCCCTGTTCGAATTTCGCCGCGAGCGCTTCGACGTGACGCCCCGTGGCCTCCGCGTCATCGATCGCGCGCCCGCTGCCATAGACGTGAGCGACCGCGTAGTTCCACGTCGGCACGCCGGCATCGGTGTACCACGTGGGCGAGATGTACGAGTGCGGCCCGGCGAAAATCGCGAGCGCCTCCGTTGGCGACTCGAAGTGGCGCCACTGCGGATTCGCGCGCGCGAGGTGGCAGTGCAGCAACCCAACCGCGCGGTCGTAGAGGAACGGCACGTGGCTCGCGAACGGCACGCCGTCGACGCTCGTCACGAGCGTGCCGAACGAGTGTGCGTCGATGAACGCGGCAAGCGTCGTCGGACCGTTCTCGGCGAAGTGCTGTGGGACGTACATGGCGGCCACCCTCGAATGGGGCGGCCAGTCTATCTGCTGCCGGCGGTGATCTGCGAGTCGCGCAGGAAGGCGCTGAGCTCGGCCGTGACGGCCTCCTGCCGGCCGACGAAGACATGCCCGCCGCTCGGATAACCGACGAAGCGCGCGCCCGGAATCTGCTCAGCCGTGTACCGCGCGACGTCGTAGGTGCCGTAGAGATCGTCGGCCACGCTGACCGCGAGCGTCGGCGCCGTGATGCGTTCGAGCTCGTAGCGCGTGAGATGCGTGGTCACGTCGGCGTCGTTCAGTAGACCGAGCCGCCGCGGGCTGACCGGCAGAATGCTGTTCAGGATCTCCGCGACTCGCACTCGTTCTGCCGGCGAAGCAGCGGCGACGACTTCGGCGGCGTGCCGAGCAGGCTGCGTGTCATGACGTTCGGTGCGACGCGCAGCAGCGCCCAGAACAGCAGGTCCGACTTCAGCGCCGTGTCGAACAACTGGGCCGTGCCGGGCGGCACGCGCACCGGGGCCTCGTCCTGCGGCCGCGGCACGAATGCGGCCGGCACCAGCAGCACGAGCTTGCCGACGCGTTGCGGATGGCGAATCGCGAGCTGCAACGCCGAGGGCCCGCCGGCCGAAGCGCCGATCACGCCGGCGCGCGCAATGCCGAGCGCATCGAGCAGGCACGCATGCGCGTCGGCCTGCGCGGCTGCGGAGGCATCGGCCGGCAGCGGCGTGCGCAGATAGCCGAAGCGCGACACTGCGATCACGCGGTAGCCGCGGTCAACGAGCGGCGCGCCGAGCATGAGCCCCTGGTCGAAGCCGCCACCGGCGCCGTGCACGAGCAGCACCGGTTGCCCCTGGCCCGCGACCGCGTACTCGATCGGCCCGCAGGGCGTGACGACGACCGTGCCGCCGGCTACGCGCTCGCGCGCGGCAGCGAGATCGCGCCGGTACGCAAGATGGATCGCCACGGAGGCTACGGCCGCGAGCAGCAGCGCGAAGCCCCCGACATACCGTGCCGCAGCTCCCATGGCCGCAACGCTACCTGCACGGCCAACGCGCGCACATACGTAGGAATGCCTATTCGCGCACGCCGCGCGGGCGCTGTCGGGCGCCACCACGGTTTGGCATACTGCCCGCGGTTTTCCTTTGTCCCCGCGTGGAGCAAACAATGCTAACGAACATCCTGCGCTCGACTTCCGCTCTGCTCGTCCTAGGTCTCGCCACCGGCTCGGCGTTCGCCCAGGGCGGCGGTGGCGGCCCACCGCCTGGATTCAAGCTGGCCCAGCTCGTCGTCGAGAGCACGGCGTTCGAAGACGGCGGCATCGTCCCCGACAAGTACTCGGGCCGCGGCGGTAACACGCAGCCGGGTTTCAAGTTCAGCAATGCGCCGGAAGGCACCGTCAGCTACGCGATCATCTTCCACGACCTCGACGTCGGCCTGAACAACGGCACCGGCGACGTGCTGCACTGGATCGTGTGGAACATCCCGGCGGCGGCCGGCGGCATTCCCGAGGGCAGCCTGCCCGCGGGCGCCGTGCAGGGTAAGAACATCGCGGGTCAGAACGCGTACTTCGGCCCGGGCGCGCCTCCGGGGCCGCGTTTCCACCACTACACGTTCGAGATCTACGCGCTGAACGCGAACCTGACTCTGGCGAACACGGCCGGCCGTGACGAACTGCTGGCCGCAATGGCCGGCAAGGTCGTCGCGAAAGCCGCGTACGTCGGTCGCTTCAAAGGCAAAGCTCAGTAAGGTCTGCACGAGCCCTCGGTCGTTCGCGACCGAGGGCTCATCTGTCTAAGGCTCTCGCTGCCAGCGGTAGTCCATCTGCCGCGCGGTGCGCAGCGCAAGCGCCTCACCCGCGAGGCGCTCGACGAGATAGAGGCTCATGTCGATGCCGGCTGAAATTCCAGCCGATGTCACGATGCGTCCTTCGTCCACCCACCGTGCCTCGGCATCGATCGGAATGTTGGGGAAGCTCTTGCGAAAGTCGTCGATGTCTTCCCAATGCGTCGTCGCTTTCTTGCCGTCGAGCACGCCCGCCTTCGCGAGCAGGAACGCGCCCGTGCATACGGAGGCCGTGAGCCGCGCTCCGGCGGCGCTCGCGGCAATCCAGTCGATGACGTCGCGCTTGCCGAGCTCATCGGTCACCACGCCGCCCGGCACGATCAGAACATCGATAGGTGGCTCACGGCCGAACGTGTAGTGCGGCACAATCGGTAGCCCACCGCGTGCCGCCACGACGTTGTGCACACCGATCGTGAAGGTAGCGAACGGGGTGGCAGGACGCGCAACGCGTTGCGCCGTCGTAAAGACCTGGAACGGTCCAGCGAAGTCGAGCACTTCGACCTCGTCGTACACGAAGATGCCGACAACTAGGGGGTCCATCGCTTCAGCTCCGTCGGTAGGTTTGCACCGCGAACCGTTTGCCGCCGCTCGCGATCACAACATCGGCGCCGACCAAGGTGTAGCCCTCCGCCAACGCGGTGCGCGTGAGCGCCGCGGGTGGCACGAGACGCATGCTCGGCGCGAGCGCGGCCAGGCTCGTATATGGCGACGGCGTGACCTCGGCTTGTGCGGTGCTAGGAAGCTGCAACACGGCAACGAGCCCCGCGCGCGGCAGCAGTTTGGTCGCGAGCCGCCGTAGCGCGATGGCCGGCTCGACGTACTCGAACAGCAGGCCTGCGTACGCAAGCTCCACTGGCGTGAACGGCAACTCATCGGCGGTCACGTCGCCAACGAAGAGCTCGAGTCCCGCACGCGCGCCGTGGCGTGCTCGAGCGGCCGCGACGTAGTCCGGGTTCAGATCGATGCCGACGAGCCGCGTGCCCGGCGGCACGCGATCGAAGCCGTTGCCGCCGGCGCACCCGAGCACCGCGACCGAGCGCGGCGCGTGCCAGCGCACGGCATCGGCGAGCACGTTGGCCAACAACTCCGCCTGCCCGACTTGTGGAAGCGCCATGTGCGCCTCGTAGTCGGTCAACGGAATCGCGAGCCACGGGTTGCGCGGTTTGGCGGCCACGCGCGGCGCGTCAGTAGCTCAAGTCCGGCACGCGTTTCAGCACGCTCTGCTCGACTTGGTTGATGAGTCCCGCGCCTTTGCGCAGGAACTCGGCCACACCTTGCGGCCCGAGCGTCGCCGCGAGCGGCGGCGGACCGTCGAGTGGTGCGAAGTCGCTGTGGAACATGTTCAACGTGATCAGGTTCGGCTCGCTGCCCTGCACGGACGTCGTGACCGACCAGCCCGCGAACGTGCCGTTCTGCTGTGCGAGCGGCATCGTCTCGTTGCGGACGAAGTTCATGTAGTCGCCGGCGCGGCCCGGCATCGCGCGGTAGACACTCACGAACAACGTGCCCGCGGCGCCGGGGTTCAAGAAGAATTCGTCGCGACTGCTCTCGATGCGGCTGTGCGATCCATCGATGCGGGCGCGTAACCGTGAGTTCAACGTGGCCGCACCGCGCGCGCCGAGCGCCTTCTCGAGCAGATCGGGCCCGTCGAACTCAGCGAACGAAGGCAGAGGCCGCACAATGACGAACTCAGTCTGGTCGCCCACGAGTGTCTCGAAGACGGTGTACTGCTTCACGCCGGCTTTCTTCAGCGCGGGCACGACCTGATCGCGCTCGAGCGTGCGCCACGTGTCGATCATGGCCGGCTTCACGCGCACTTGCGTGACGAGCAGGCGCGTGTTGCCCGGCCCGCCCTCCTGCGCGTCCGCGGCCACCGTCACGGCCAACAGCAGCGCCGCTGTCCAGTGCCACACTCGACTATTCCGCAGCATCGATCTCTCCGCTCACCCCGCCGCTCGCCACTCTAGTCCGCACTTTGTGTCGGCGCCACAGCGGCTGGCATGCGCCGCCGACCGGGACTACTCTTGCGCCAAAGAGCGCGTCGACTTGGTATGCGCCGATCCGGGGGAGTCCAATGACCATCGCGCGCTTCTCGCGCACCGCCATCGTTCTGCTCTGTGTCGCGCTCTGCGGCCCCGCCGTCGCGCAAACCGTGTCGATGGAAACGAGGCCCGAGTCGAAGCCCGCGAAGTAATTTGGGAGGCGCGATGCGTCGCACGCTGGCCGCACTAACCACGTCACTTCTCGCCGCCGCTCTGCACGCGGCGCCGAGCGTGTACCCCACCGGCACCACGATCTACGACCCCGCGAAAACGTGGAGCGGCTACACGGTGTTCGTGCTGCCGGAAACCGGCGCCGTGCTGATCGACATGAACGGCAACGAGCTGAAACGCTGGGACCAGTTCGCGGGGTTGGGCGGCGGCCCGGTCCGCATGCTGCCGGGCGGCCACGTCGTCGGCGCCGTCGGCGCGCTGCAGCCGCACCAGGAGTCGATCGCGGTCGCGCAGTTCGACTGGGAAAACAAGCGCGTGTGGCAGTTCGACCACGCGGAACAGGTCAAGACGAAGAGCGGCGAAACGATCTGGGCCGCGCGCCAGCATCACGACTGGCAGCGCACGGACTTTCCGTCGGGCTACTACTCGCCAGAGTTCACGCCGAGCGGCGTGCCCGTGCGCACGCTGATCCTGGCGCACTCGAATCGCAGCGTGCCCGCCGTGAGCTCGCAACCGCTCGAGGAAGACGTGTTGTACGAAGTGTCGCCCAAGGGCGAGATCGCATGGCAGTGGCACTCAGGCGATCACTACGACGAGTTCGGCTTCTCGGCCGAAGCGCGCGCGGTGATCCAGAAGGGCGGCGCGTTGAACGCCGGCCGCGGCAGCTTCGACGCGCTGCACGTGAACGCCGCGACGTGGCTTGGGCCCAACCGCTGGTACGACGCCGGCGACCAGCGCTTCCACCCCGACAACGTGATGATCAGCTCGCGCGAAGCGAGCTTCATCGCGATCGTCGCGCGCGACGGCCACATCGTGTGGCGGCTCGGCCCCGACTACCGCGAAACCGACGCGACGAAAGCCATCGGCCAGATCATCGGCCAGCACCACCCGCATCTGATCCCGAAGGGTCTGCCCGGCGCCGGCGACCTGCTCGTGTTCGACAACGGCGGCACGTCGGTCTACGGCTTCGCGAATCCGGCGGCACCGGACGGCACGGGCGCGGTGCGCCGGCACTTTTCGCGCGTGCTCGAGATCAACCCGGTCACGCTCGAGAAGGTGTGGGAGTACTCGCTGAAGGGCCAGGAGAGCTACCGATTCTTCAGTCACTACGTGAGCTCCGCGCAGCGGCTGGCGAACGGCAACACGCTGATCACCGAAGGCGCGGACGGACGGCTGTTCGAGGTCACGACCAGCGGCGACATCGTGTGGGAGTACGTGAGCCCGTACTTCGGCACCGACGCGCCCGGCACGAATCGCGTGTACCGCGCGTACCGCGTGCCGTACGACTGGGTGCCGCAGCTACCGAAGCCGAAGGAAGACGCCGTCAGGTGCCGCCGCCCAGCCGATACAGTATAGCGCCCAGTCGGGCGCCCCGGCGGGATTGGACCTCTGGCCGAGCGCTAGTTCTTCGCCGGCTTGGCCGCCGCTTCCTGCTCGAGCTGCTTCATCCAGATGCCTTCGGGGCAGTTGTCCTCGAGCATGTAGTTGTCGAGCTTTCGATAGATGACGGTGACCTTGTAGTCCTTGTCCGCGTACCACTGCGGATCGTTCATCGTCATTTCGTTCACGAGGATCTTGCCTTCGATCTTCGGCGGCGGCCTGTCGGGGCGCAGACCCGTGATCTTGAACCTGGAGGGATCGTCGAGATGCCAGCGCTCCGTCACGTGGAACTCGCCGCTGTGCGGCCAGCGCGGCGCCTGCCACTCGCTGACGTTGCTCGTCTCGACCACGAGCGTATCGCCATCCCAATGCCCCACCGAGAAGCCGACGCGCTGGTCCGGAAACGAATCCGGCATCGCGCGGCCGTCGAGAAAGATGCGGCGTGACTGGCTTGCGAGCTCGGACAGCAGCGTGATGCGTTGCGGTTGCTGCACCACTTCCATCGCCGCGCCGCCGATGCCCCACATGACGGTCGGCATGCCGGGTTCGACGCACGCGCCGTTCGCTTCGTGACGCGCGACGTCGTACTTGGCTTTGAACGCGTCGGTCGCGGCTTTGCCCGCGTCGTTCAACTTCGGCTCGATCGGAATGAAGAACGGCGCGCCGAGCCGGTCGTGCTGCACCATGCCCCACACGCCCGAGAAGTCCGCCGCGGCGTGCGCAGTCGATACCAGAGCCGCAAGCAGGAACGTCACGGCCGCCGATCCGACTACGCCGCGCGCGCGATTGAAAGTCATGCCGCCCTCCCCCGCCGGTTAACGGCCCGAGCATGCCGCGAGCACCGGCACGAGTCCAGCCGCGCGCCTTCCTTCGACCCGCCGGCACGGGCTACTCTGTGCAGCGCACAGGGGAGCCGGCTCAAGACCGGCACATGACTTTCGGGGAAAGACTCACTTGAACGGCGGGACCGCGTCGCTGTCGACGCTGACTCATCTGCAATGCTCGCGGCCCGGCTGCGGGCAGCGCCTGGACTACGCGCCGGTCAAGAACCTGTGCCCCGCGTGTCAGGCACCGCTGCTCGCGCGCTACGACCTCGCTCGAGCGAAGCGCACGTTGAACCTCGCGGCTCTGAAGAATCGCGTGCGCTCGATGTGGCGTTACGCGGAGGTGTTGCCGAAGGCCGCACCCGTGTCGCTCGGCGAAGGCCTGACGCCGCTGCTGCACACGCGGCGCTATGGCGCCGAGATCGGCCTTGCGAATCTCTACGTCAAGGACGAAGGCCTGAACCCGACCGGCTCGTTCAAAGCGCGCGGGCTATCCGCCGCGCTCAGCATGGCGAAGGAGCTCGGCGTCGAGACGATTGCGCTGCCGACCGCCGGCAACGCCGGCGGTGCCGCAGCGGCCTATGCCGCGCTGGCCGGGCTCAAGTGCGTCGTCGCGATGCCGGCCGACACGCCGGCCGCGAACATCATCGAGGCGCGCGCATTCGGCGCCGACGTGCGGCTCGTGAACGGACTGATCTCCGATGCCGGCAAGCTGATCGCGTCCAAGGTCGCGGAGGAAGGCTGGTACGAAGTCGCGACGCTGAAGGAGCCGTACCGCATCGAAGGCAAGAAGACGATGGGCTACGAGCTCTGGGAAGAATTCGGCGGCGACACTGCCCGACGTGATCGTGTATCCCACGGGCGGCGGCGTGGGCCTGATCGGCATGTGCAAAGCATTCGAAGAGCTCGAGGCGATGGGCCTGATCGGCAGCGAGCGGCCGCGCATGATCGCCGTGCAGGCGGAAGGCTGCGCGCCGATCGTGCGCGCGTTCGCGGCGCACGCCGCGGCGTCGGAGTTCTGGCAGGACGCGGCGACGGTCGCCTCCGGCTTGCGCGTGCCGAAAGCGCTCGGCGACTTCATCGTGCTGGCCGACGTGTACGCGAGTCACGGCGAAGCCGTCGCCGTGAGCGACGTCGAGCTCATGCACGCGTGCCGACGGCTCGCGAAGCTCGAGGGCGTGTTCGCGGCACCAGAAGGCGGCGCCGGGCTGTTCGCCGTCGAGAAACTCGTGCGCGAGAACAAGATCGGGCGCGACGAGAGCGTCGTCGTGTTCAACACGGGCTCAGGCTACAAGTACCTCGAGGCGTGGCAGGCAGCGCTGGTGCAATGATCCAAAGGGGAGAAGAGAACAATGAAACCACTCGGGGCTGAATTCGTCGGTACGTTCTGGCTCGTGCTCGGCGGTTGCGGCAGCGCAGTGCTCGCGGCGGCGTTTCCGAACGTCGGCATCGGCCTGCTCGGCGTGTCGCTGGCTTTCGGTCTGAGCGTCGTGACGATGGCCTATGCGATCGGGCACATCTCGGGGTGTCACTTGAACCCTGCGGTGTCGATCGGCTTGTGGGCCGGCGGGCGCTTCGAAGCCAGCAAGCTGCTGCCGTACATCGTGGCGCAGGTGCTCGGCGGCGTGCTCGCGGGCGGCGTGCTGTACGTGATCGCATCGGGTCACGCCGGCTTCGACGTGAGCGCGGGCTTCGCGTCGAACGGCTACGGCGCGCACTCGCCGGGCGGCTATTCGCTGACTGCGGCAGCCGTCAGCGAAGTCGTGATGACGATGATATTCCTGCTGATCATCCTGGGCGCCACCGACAAGCGCGCACCGCAGGGATTCGCGCCGCTCGCGATCGGCTTCACGCTGACGCTGATTCACCTGATCAGCATTCCGGTCACGAACACGTCCGTGAATCCGGCGCGCAGCACGGCAGTGGCCGTATTCGTGGGCGACTGGGCGCTCGCGCAGCTGTGGCTGTTCTGGGTCGCGCCGATCGTCGGCGCGCTCGTGGGCGCCGCGGTTTATCGGTTCATCGGCTCGACAGAGCGCTGACACTGCGCAAAGGAACCACTATGCCAACAGCGATTCGTCGCACGGGCGTCGCCCTCGGGATCGCGGCTGTCGCCGTCGCGACGTTCGCCTACGCGCAGAATCTGCGGCTTCGCACCGGCCAATGGGATTTCACCATGACCGGACTCGGCACTGCGCTCGGCGCCACCGCCGGCCTCTCGCCCGAGGCTCGCGCGCAACTCGCGCAGCCGCAGCACTACAAGAGCTGCGTCACGAACGAAGACCTCGCGCAGCTGAGGCTGGGCCCGCCCGAGGACGAGGACGAAGGCTGCAAGGTGACTTCGAGCAAGGTGACCGGCCAGACGGCGGACATCACGCGAACCTGCCCGGCGACAAGGAGCGTACCGAGAAGCTGCACGTCGATGCGTTGTCCGCCGAGAGTCTGAAGGCGACCATCGACACGACATCGGCTCGCGGTTCCGCCCACCTGACGATCGTCGGCAAGTGGATCGGCGCCACCTGCACCGATTCCGACTAGTCGCGACGCACGCCGAGAACACGGCCTCTCGCAAACCCGCGCTCCGGGAAATACGAGTATCGCGCCAGCCGGCGTTTCGGCATGCTGCGCGCATGGTGCTTAGCGCCGCGTTGGCATTCGATCGTTGCGATTCTCTGCGGCGCCGTCGTCGGTCTTGCGCTCGGGCTCACGGGCGGCGGCGGCTCGATCTTCGCCGTGCCGCTGCTGATCTACGTCCTCGGGTTGGCGCCCGATCAGGCGATGCCGATCTCGCTCGTGGCCGTCGTCCGTCAGCGCGATCGTCGGCGGCGTCGCACTCGATCCGGCACCGACTCGCGGTGTGGCAGCCGACGATCATCTTCGCGCTCGGCGGCGTGCTTGGCGCACCGCTCGGCATGCTCGCGGCGAAGCGTCTCACCGAGCACTGGATCATCGGCGGCTTCGCGGCTGCTCGCGATCACGGTCGGCTCACTGATGTGGCGCGCCGCACAGGTCTTCCCTGCCCAGGCTTCCGCGGTCCGCGCACGCGCCTACGACACCGGGGGCGGACCGATCTGCGTGCTCGCGCCCGACGGACAGCTGCGGTTCTCCACACCGTGTGCGGCCGTGCTGTCCGTGATCGGCATCGGCACTGGGTTTCTGTCCGGAATGTTCGGCATCGGGGGCGGGTTCCTGATCGTGCCGGCGCTCGTGCTCGTGACCCGCATGGGTGTGCATCGTGCCGTGGCGACCTCGCTGCTGATCATCGCGGCGATCGGATCCTCGGGTGCAGTCAGCGCCCTGTTTCACCGCCAGATCGATCTGGCTCGTGCTGCTCCCGTTCGCGACCGGCGGCGCGATGGCGATGCTCGGCGGCCGACTCTTGGCCGAGCGACTCGCGGGACCTAGACTACAAAAGATCTTCGCCATCGCAATCGTCGGTGTAGGCTTCGGCATGCTGCTCGACAGCCTGGTCTGAGCGCACGGGTGTCGCTGCCATCCACTCATCATGAACCTGATCTTTCGCCAGCTGCTCGACCCGCGCTCGTCCACGTACACGTACCTGCTCGCCGACCCGCGCACGAAACGAGGCCGTCATCATCGACCCCGTCTTCGAGCAGGCACGGCGTGACGTGGCGCTCGTGCGCGAGCTCGGGCTCACACTGGTCTACACGCTCGACACACACGTGCACGCCGACCACATCACCGGGGCGTGGCTGCTGAAGCGCACGCTCGGCAGCCGTATCTGCATCGCGCAAAGCTCGGGCGCGCAAAATTTCGACTTGGGGCTCGCGCCCGACGAACGAATGCGGTTCGGCAGCCGCCACCTCGAAGCCCGCGCGACACCGGGGCACACGAACGGCTGCATGACGTTCGTGCTCGACGATCGCAGCATGGCGTTTACCGGCGACGCGCTGCTGATTCGCGGCGCAGGTCGCACCGACTTCCAGGGTGGCGACGCGCACGCGCTGTACCGCTCGATCGTGACCGAGATCTACACGCTGCCGGACGAGTGCCTGTTGTATCCAGCGCACGACTACCGCGGCCTGACGTGCAGCAGCGTGGCGGAGGAGAAGGCACACAACCCGCGCATCGCCATCGATCGCAGCGAGCGCGATTTCGTCGGATACATGGAGAACTTGGGCTTGCCGCACCCGAAGCAGATCGACGTGGCGCTGCCCGCGAATCTCGAGTGCGGCCACATCGATCTCGCCGACGAGTTGCTGGAAGCGACGTGGGCGCCGCTGCGCTACACGTATGCGGGCACGAACGAGGTCGACGTCGACTGGGTTGCAGACCACACCCAAGAGTTGCAGATCATCGACGTGCGCGACGCGAACGAGTGGAGCGGCGTGCTCGGCCACATCGTGGGCGCGACATCGATCCCGCTCGAGCAGCTGCGCGAGCGCGCAGCGAGCCTCGGGCAGGACAAACCCATCGTCGCAGTGTGCCGCTCCGGCGCACGCTCGGCGCAGGCCGTTGCCATCCTCGAGAAGGCGGGCTTCGCGCG
Organism: uncultured Gammaproteobacteria bacterium; assembly: GCA_963748045.1. GTDB lineage: Bacteria > Pseudomonadota > Gammaproteobacteria > Steroidobacterales > Rariloculaceae > FEN-1219. The sequence goes on along the minus strand of CAVVIC010000019.1, from coordinate 271,964 downwards.
CGTCGCGAACCTCGCCGGCGGCATGATCAACTGGAACAACCACCGGCTGCCGGTCAGCACCGGCGCCTGAGCCTCACGCCGCGCGTGAGCGCGGCCGCTGCCGCACCAACCGTTGCCGCTATTCGCCAAGTGTTGGCGAGTTTCGCCTTGGCGCCGAGTGCTGCCTGATTCTCCGCACGATCGGACAGGCCTTTTCCATTCAACCTGTTACGGTCTCCACGAGTCGCTGGCACGGAAGATGCTCTCTGCCCACGCAGTAGCGACCCGCCAATCGCGCCGTGCATCTAAGACAAGGGGTTACTGGCATCCGCCATCAGGCGCGGCTTGGCGGCAGAACGGGGAGGCCATCGTGGATCAAAGGTCATCGTTGCTCGAGCAACTGCGTATCGAGCGGTCGGACGATACTGCGCCGCGCAGTCGTAAGGCGGTCTGGTGGAGCGTCGGGGTAGCCGCCGTCGTGGCGGCGGGCGTCGGGACCTGGGTCGTCGCGATGCCGCGCGGCGTCCCCGTCAAGGTCGCCACCGCCGAGCTCGCACCGGCCGACGTCGCCACGACCCCCGCCTCGATCCTCGACGCGTCGGGCTACGTGGTCGCGCGTCGGCAGGCCACGGTCTCCGCGAAGATCACAGGTAAGGTCGTGGCCGTCACCATCGAAGAAGGCCAGCGCGTCGAACGCGGCGAAGTCATCGCGCGGCTCGACGATACCAACGCCCAAGCGGCCGTCGCGCAAGCGCGCGCCGAGCTCGAGCAGAGCAAAGCGAATCTGATCGCGTCGGAAGTCGCGTTGACCAACGCGGGCCCCACGTTTCAACGCAACGAAATGCAGTTCACACGCGCCGTCATCAGCGCGCAGAGCTTCGACACGGCGAAGACGGCCTTCGACGCCACGCGCACGAGCCGCGACGTCGCTGCACGCGCAGTCGAGGTCGCGCGCGCACGGCTCGCGCTCGCGCAGCGCAACCTCGACGACACCGTCGTGCGCGCGCCGTTCACCGGCATCGTGACGGTCAAAGCCGCGCAGGAAGGCGAGATGGTGTCGCCGATCTCCGCCGGCGGCGGCTTCACGCGCACCGGCATCGGCACCGATCGTCGACATGAGCTCGCTCGAAGTCGAGGTCGACGTCAGCGAGAACTTCATCAACCGCGTGCGCGCGGATCAACCGGCCAGCGTGAAGCTGAACGCGTACCCCGACTGGAGCATTCCGGCGCGAGTGATCGCGATCATTCCGACGGCCGAGCGCGCGAAGGCCACCGTGAAGGTGCGCGTCGGGTTCGACGTCGGCGATCCGCGGATCCTGCCCGAGATGGGTGCGCGTGTGGCGTTCCTGTCGGACGTCGAACGGCAACGCCACGGCCGCGGGCGGCGCCGCTTCGCCCGCGCAACGCGCGGTGCTCGTGCCGGAAGGCGCCGTGCAGCGCAATGGCGACACGGGCGTCGTGTTCGTCGTCACCGACGGCAACGTCGAGAAGCGCACGGTGCGCCTCGGCGAGCGCAGCGCTGCGGGCCAGATCGTGCTCTCGGGTCTGACTTCCGGCACGCGAGTCGCGATCGGCGACTTCGCGCGCCTCACCGATGGCACCGCCATCCGAATCGACAACTGATGCGCTTGCACCGCATATCCCACGAGGAGTGAGAGTCATGACAGCTCTGGTTTCCATCAAGCAGGTCTACAAGAGTTACGTGCGTGGCAAGCAGCGTGTCGAAGTCCTGCACGGGCTCGATCTCGACGTGGAGAAAGGCGAGTTCCTCGCGCTCATGGGGCCGTCCGGCTCCGGCAAAAGCACGCTGCTGAACCTGATCGGCGGTCTCGACCGGCCCGACCGCGGCGAGATCACGGTCGCCGGCCAACGCATCGATCAGCTGTCTTCCGGCCAGCTGGCGAAGTGGCGCGCGCGGCACGTCGGCTTCGTGTTCCAGTTCTACAACCTGCTGCCCGTGCTGACGGCCGAGCGCAACGTCGAAGTGCCGTTGCTGCTGACGAAGCTGTCGAGCCGCGAGCGCAAACGCAACGTGCAGGCGGCGCTCGAGCTCGTGGGTCTCGCCGACCGCGCGAAGCACAAGCCGAGCGAGCTCTCGGGCGGTCAGCAGCAGCGCGTCGCAATCGCCCGAGCGCTCGTCGCCGACCCCACCCTGCTCGTGTGCGACGAGCCCACGGGCGACCTCGACCGCGAGACCTCCGAGTCGGTGCTGCAACTGCTCGGGCTCCTGAACCGCGACCAGGGCAAGACCATCGTCATGGTCACGCACGATCCACGCGCCGCGGGCCACGCCTCGCGCCGCCTTTACGTCGACAAGGGCTCGCTCGCCGATGCCCCACTCGGAGTCGCGGCATGAAGTACCTACCGCTGATCTGGGCCGGTCTCTGGCGCAAGCGCGTGCGCACGATCCTGACGCTGCTGTCGGTGGTCGTGGCGTTCGTGCTGTTCGGCGTCATGCACGGTGTGACGGCGGGCATCGATCAGATCGTCAACCAGATGAGCGACTCGCGCCTGCGCATCCAGAGTCGTGTAAACATCACCGAGCCGTTGCCGTTCGCACAGCTCGCGCGCATCGAGAGCGTGCCGGGTGTCATGAGCGTGGGCTACTACAACTTCGTCGGCGCCTACTACCAGGAGCCGCGCAACGGCATCAGCGCTGGCGCGATGGACATCAGTCGGCTGCACGATATGTTCCCCGAGATCGAGGTCTCGCAGCAGGCGCTGGACGCGATGGCGCAAACGCGCAACGGCGCATTGATCGGCCAGGATCTCGCTAAAGAGCGCGGCTGGAAGGTCGGCGACCGGATCCCACTGCGGTCGAGCATCTGGATGCGCAAGGACGGCGCCGAGGACTGGACGTTCGAAGTAATGGGCATCTATACCTGGCCGGACGGCAAGGTGCCCAGCAACGAGTTCTGGATCAACTACCCGTACTTCGACGAAGAGCGCACGTTCGGTAACGGCACCGTGACTTTGTACTTCGCGCGAATCAACGAGCCGGCGCGTTCCGCCGCGATCGCCGAGCACATCGACAGCCTGTTCGCGAACTCGCCGAACGAGACACAGACGCAGAACGAGCGCGACTGGCTGCGCGGCCGCATCGCCCAGATCGGCAACATGGCGTTCTTCGTCAACGCAATCATCGGCGCCGTGATGTTCACACTGCTCTTCTTGACGGGTAACACGATGATGCAATCGGTGCGCGAGCGAATCCCCGAGCTCGCGGTGCTGAAGACCTACGGCTTTTCGAACCGCGCCGTCGTCTCCCTCGTGCTCGGCGAGGCCCTGGTTCTGTGCGGGGTAGCAGCGGCCATCGGCCTCGGCATCGCGCAGCTCGCGTCGCCATCGATCTTCCGCGCGATCGGCGCCGGCGGCCTGACGCTCCCGTGGAGCGTGATCGGCACCGGCCTCGGCGTCGCCGCGATCGTGGCCCTCATCAGCGCGCTGCCGCCGGCCTGGCGCACGCAGCGCATCAGCATCGTCGACGCGTTGGCCGGTCGCTAGCCACCGGGACCGCAACCGGCAACCGGCAACCGCGATACCACTCGAAAGGACTTAAGCATGAGCGTTCTGAACCAGATCGGCGCCGTGACCGCGATGAACCTGCGCAGCATTCCGCGCCGCATGGGGAGCTCGAGCGTCATCGTGATCGGCATCGCCGGAGTCGTCGGCGTCATCGTGGCCGTGTTCGGCATGACGCGCAGCCTCTCTCAAGCGCTCGTCGACACCGGCCGCCCAGATCGAGCGATCGTGCTGCGCAGCGGTGCGCAGAACGAGACTTCGAGCACGCTACTGGTCGACGCGATCGCGACGATCAAGAACGCGCCAGGCGTCGCCCGGACCAACGCCGGCGACGCTGCCGGCAGCGCCGAGATGCTCGCATCCGTGAACCTCATCCGCAGGGAAGACGGCGCGCAGGCCGCCGTCGGGGTCCGCGGCGTGGAGCCGACGTCCGCCACGATCCGCCCCGAGGTCAAGCTCATCGACGGCCAGATGTTTCGGCCGGGACTGCGCGAGATGATTGTCGGCCGCGGCGCGCACACGGAGTTCAAGAACCTCGAGATCGGCGATCACGTCGGCCTGCGCGATAGCGTGTGGACGATCGTCGGCGTGTTCGAGAGCGGCGGCGACGCGAACGAATCGCAGACTGCTCACCGACTCCCAGACATTGATGTCGGCCTACAAGCGCACGGCGGCCAACTCCGTCACCGTGCTCCTCGCGTCGGAGGGCAGTTTCGACGAGTTCAAGACCGCGCTGACGACGAACCCCACGTTGTCCGTTTCCGTCGAGCGCGAACGCGATTACTATCAGCGTCAGTCGGAGAATGCGAACTCGTTCTTCGACATCGTGACGACGTTCGTGGGGGTCATCATGGCGCTCGGGGCGCTGTTCGGCGCGCTGAACACGATGTATTCGGCGGTCAGCGCACGCACCGTCGAAATCGCGACGCTGCGCGCGATCGGCTTCGGCGCGGGCGGTGTCGTGAGCTCGGTGCTCGCGGAAGCGCTGCTGCTGTCGTTGACCGGCGCGCTGCTCGGCGCCGGCGTGGCCTGGCTGCTATTCAACGGCAACACGGTCGGCATCGGCAACACGGTCGGCACCCTCGTGTTCCAGATGCACATCACTCCGGCTCTTCTCGGCACCGGCGTGTTGTTGGCCTGCATCGTCGGACTGATTGGCGGCCTGCTGCCCGCGCTGCGCGCCGCGCGGATGCCGGTCGCGACCGCGCTGCGAGCCACGGCGTGACACTGGCGGCGCGGCGGCTGTTTCGAACCGCCGCGCTGCTCGCGACCATCGTCTACACCGCGTTCGCCGCGGCTCAGGAATCGCCCGCCCCCGTTGCCGCCGCGAGCGCGAGCCTGCCGCAGCTGCCGCGCTCGACCGCGGAGGTCAAGATCGACGGCGTGCTCGACGATCCGATCTGGAAGGACGCTCTCGTCATCGAGCTCACGATCGAGACCAACCCCGGCGAGAACGTGCCCGCAGCCGTCGAGACTCACGCGTACCTCGTCGAGGACGGCACGCGACTCCTGATCGCGTTCGACGCGCGCGATCCCGACCCGAAATCGATCCGCGCTTACCTGCGCGACCGCGACCGCGCCTTCAACGACGACTTCGTCGGCATCGTGATCGATTCGTTCGGCGACAAACGCTACGCGTACGAATTCTTTGCCAACGCGCTCGGCGTGCAGATGGATCTCACGAACGACGACGTCTCGCAACGCGAGAGCGACTCGTGGGACGCGATCTGGGATTCCGCGGGCAAGATCAACGACAAAGGTTTCGCCGTCGAAATGGCGATCCCGCTTTCTCAGCTGCGATTCCGCAACACCGACGGCGAGCGCGTATGGGGCGTCGACGTGCTGCGGTTCCGACCGCGCGGCGACCGCACGCGGATATCGAACAATCCGTCGGAACGCGGCAGGAACTGCTACCTGTGTCAGTTCAGCCAGATTCGCGGCCTTGCGGGAGTCGCGGCCGGCAAGAACCTCGAGATCGTCCCGTCACTGACGGCCGCGCGTAGCGAGAGCCGCGCCGACCCGCTGAACGATCCGTGGCAGAGCAAAACGAATACCGACGTCGGGTTGAACGTGCGCTGGGGCGTGACCGAGGCACTGACGGCAAACCTCGCGCTGAACCCGGACTTCTCGCAAGTCGAGGCCGATGTCGCGCAGCTCGGCATCAATCAGCAGTTTGCGCTGTTCTATCCCGAGACGCGGCCGTTCTTCCTCGAAGGCGCCGACTACTACACCACGCCGATCCAGGCCGTGTTCACACGCACGATCGCCGATCCGCGCATAGGCGCGAAGCTCACGGGCCAACCGAGCGACTCGACACTCGGTGTGTTCGCGGTCGAGGACGAGCTCACAAACTTGCTGATCCCGGGCCCGCAGGACTCGTCCACCACTTCGCTCGACTCGACGAACACCGCCCTCGTCGGCCGCTACTCGCACAACACGGCCGGCGGCGCACAGCTTGGCGCGCTGTTCACAAGCCGCAGCGGCGACGGCTACCACAATCAGGTCGGCGGCCTGGATGCCCTGATGCGGATCGGCGGTCGGCACACCTTCCGAGCGCAGTACTTGCTCTCGGACACGGCCTACCCGACGGCGACGGCGACGTCATTCGCACAGCCCTTGGGCTCGTTCGACGGCGCCGCACGGCAGTTGCGCTACACGTTCAACCACCGCGAGTGGTACGCCGACATCAAGTACAAGGACTACGACGCGGGGTTCCGGGCCGACGCCGGTTTCCTGCCGCGCGTCGGCATCGAACAGACGGAGTACGAAGCCTCGCACATCTGGCAGCGCTCCGGCGCGCGACCGTGGAAGACACATCCAGGCCGGCGCGGACGGCGCGACGACGTACTCCGTCGACGGCGCAATGCTCGATCGGACCGCAAATGCGTTCGTCAACTTCCAGGGGCCGATGCAGTCGTTCATTCGGTTCATGGTGGGCCCCGCGTCGTGGTCTTGGAACGGCCAACGGTTCAATGGCAACGGGATGGACATATACAGCCAGCTGCGACCGCGCGGCGGCATTAACGTGCAAATGCAAGTTCACTACGGCGAGCAGGTCGACTTCGCGAATTCGCGGCTCGCGTTGGAGCGACGCCTTCAGCCGAACATCGAATGGAACATCAATCAGCATCTGCTGCTGCGACTTCGGCACACGAAGTCGACACTGACGGCCAAGACGGGCCAGAGGATCTTCGAAGCCAACCTCACGGACGTGCGTGTCACGTGGCAGTTCAACGTCCGCAGCTACATCCGCTTCACGACGCAGCGGCAGGATCTCGAGCGCAACACCGCGGCGTATACCAACCGGACGACGCCAGGGCGGAGCCTCACGATCGGCTCCCAACTGCTCTACGCGTACAAGCTGAATCCGCAGACCGTGCTGTACGTGGGCGCCGCCAACAGCGGTCTCGAGGACGACCGCACGGCCGACCTCATGCAGACGAATCGCACGTTGTTCGCGAAGGTCAGCTACGCCTGGCTGCGCTGAGTGACGAGCGTCAGGCCGCGGCCGTCGGCCGCTTGTCGACGATCAGCTGGAACTTGCGCGTGCGCGGATTGACGGGCAGATCGTCCGTCGGCACGACCGTAAAACGCACGTTGTCCATGCGCTTGCGCACGAGGATCTCGCGCAGGCGTTGCGCGACGCCCTCGACCGCCGCAGCGCGAGCAGCTGCGTCGAGCGCGGGCTCAAGGCACACCATGAAGAGAAACTCGTCTGCGCCCGTGAGCTGCAACTGAAACCGCGTCACGCCCGGCACGAACACTTCGTTGATCGTATGCGGGCTGATGAAGTCCTCGGCGCCATCACGATTTCTGAACTTGGGTTGCAGCTCGTTGCGGCCCACGAGGCTCTCGATCACGAGGTACGGCGCGTGCTTGCCGGATTCGATGGGCCGCAGGATGTCGGCCATGCGATACCGGATCAGCGGCAGCGTGTAATTGAACAGGTTCGTGATGACGGAGTGATCGGGGTAGAACTCGAAGATTAGGTCGTCGTCATACAGCACGATGTTCGAGCTGCCCGGCGGCGAACCGCCCATTCCCAAGTGCTCGCTGCAACCGTAGGTGTTCGTCAGCGGGCAACCGAACGTCTGCTCGAGAAACGCGCGATCGGCTTCGGTCGTAACCTCGCCGGCCGTCGCCATGTAGATAAGGTGATCGTAGACGGAGCGCGCTGTCGCGCTGCTGCTCGCCCAAGATCTTCAACGCCGTCGTGTAACCGACCAGCATGTCGGGTTGGAACTCGTTCAAAGCGGCGATCGTATCCGTGAGCGGGCTGTTGACCTCGAGCAACTGCAAATCCACGAACCAGCGCGCAATGCCGCTACGCAACGAGCCTACCAACGTGACGCCGGCGTAGTGCCCGTCGGTCGCCGCGAAATACGCGATCCGAAACTTGCCCTTGCGCTTCCGCTGCGGCCCGCGGCCTCGCGGCCGCATCGCCATGCCTCGGGCCCAGTCCTGCGGCGAGTACACGAAGAAGCCCACCTCGCCCGACGAGCCGGACGTGTGGATCACGCGGTACTTGCGGAGGTATCGCTCGGTCGGGTCCTTCGAGCGCGTGAGGAACTCCGCAATCGTCTGCTTCGTGATGCCCGGCACGGTGACGATCTCGTCGAAGTGGCGCATCAGGAGCGACTTCGTGAGCACCGGGAAATCCTTCGGCTCGCAGCGCGCGACGTCGATGCCGCGCTCGCCGATGATCTTGCGGTAGTACGGCGAGCGCTCGTTCACGTGATGCACGAGCCGCCGAAACTTCGCGAGCTGGCTTGCTTCCAGCTCCGTGCGCGTGAGCGTCGCCGCGCGACGCACTTCGCGCGCTTTACGGAATGCGGTCAGGAGTCCGGCGAACACGCGCGCGAGCATGCGGCAAACGACAAAACTCGTCCAGCGGTGTCCGGACGATTGACCGCTAGAACCGTATTCGGGATGATCGCTGCCCTCCCCGCTCCCCTCGAGGACTCGCCCATGAACAAGATCGTCGTCGCCGTCGTGGCATTGGTCCTCGTCTTGCTGCTCGCCGTGCCACCGGCGCTCGGCACGTTGACGGAGTCGCGCGTACGCGAGCGTGTCGCTGTCATCAATGGCAACGGCATGATCACGGCGGAGATCAAATCGTTCGACCGCGGCTGGTTCGGCAGCACGGCGAAGATCGAATTCGGTCTGTCGCCCGGCTACGTCGCGCAGGTCGCCGCGAGCGGAGCCCCGGCAGAGGTTCTCGGCCAGCGCGCGACGATCGCAGTCGATTTCGCGCACGGCCCCGTGGCCGTGCAGAAAGGCGTGCACTTCGGCTGGTCCACGATGGTGGCACGGCTCGATCCCGCGACGGCGGGGCTCGCCGAGATCGAGCAGCAGCTCGGCGTGCCGTACATCTTCGAGTTCCGCGGCCGCACGGGGTTCGGTGGCAGCGTTGCATTCGACGCCGACGTGCCGCCGATGGACGTACCGACCGGCGGTGCGCAGTTCAAGTTCTCCGGTGCCACGCTCGACGGCAGCTACGCGGGCAATCAGCTCGTCTCGAACACGCGCGTCGATTCGCTCGAGTTCGCATCGCCGGGAGGCACGTTTGTGCTGCGCAAGTTCCGCGTGACAACGGACAACGAGATCCTGTCGCAGTATCTTGCGCCGGGGAACGCCGAGCTCTCGGTCGAGAGCATCTCCGCGATCGATCCCCTGCAGGGCAGCATGCCGGTGCTTCAAGCCGACGGCCTGAAGCTTGCGAGCACCGTGAGCCGCGGCAGCACTGGGGCCCTGGTCGACGTGAAAGTAGCGTATGGCTTGGACCGCCTGCACGTCGCCGAGAACGAAGTCACGGGCGCGGTTCTAGGTCTCGCCTCCCACAACCTCGACGTCGAGGCGATTCAGCACCTTCGCAACACCGCGCAGGAGGCCACCCTGAACCCGTCGCCCAACCCGGGCGAAGCCCTGGCGGCTGCCACGGCAGATCTCCAGCGCGTGCTCGCGGCCGGACCGAGCCTGGTCCTCGATCCGATCCGCTTCGCCTTCGACGGCGAGCCGTTCGAAGGCCGAGCCGAGTTCACGACGGACCCGGCGAAGCTACCGCCGGGCGGTCTTACGGACCTCGATGCCACCGCCATCATGGGCATCGTGAACAGCAACGCGGACGTGAAGCTGTCGAAGGCGCTCGCGCGGCAGCTCGTGGCGCTCGCGGCCGAGATGCAGTTTCGCGGGGACGCTCGCATGCCGCCCGAGCAGCTGAAGTACATGGCCGAAGCGCAGGCAGGCCTCATGCTCGTGCAGCTCGTGAACCAGGGCTTTCTGGTCGAAGACGGCGAGGTCTATCGCGCCGCGCTGCGCTACGTCGACGGCGCGTTGACGTTGAACGACAAACCGTTGCCGTTCGGCCTGCAGTAAGCCGCTACTCCTTGCTCGGCGGCGGTGCGCCGCTGTCGTTGTTCGCGGCGGGCGGCACCTCGGCCGGTTTCGCCTTCACCGCATCCGGCCGCGGACCGCCTTCCTTCTCGATCTTCAGGCTCTCGATGTCCTCCGGCGACAGCGGGTGAAAATCACCGAGTCGGCAAGTGAAGCCGCGGTCGAACCCCGCGCCCCTGATGCTGTTCTCGAGCACCGTGATTAGGTCGATGCTGCACAGCCGCCCGCCCGTGACCTGATACTGGAATCGGTCCCAGCGTTTGAGCCCGGGGCACTTCTTCGGCAGATAGTTGCGGTAGGCGATGTTCTTACCGCGCATGTAGAAGATGATGGTTTGATCGTCGAGGATGTCCGTCCGCGCGATGCTCTGCGTAATCACGCAATCGCGCGGCGTGCGATTGAACGTGGCATCGTCGTCGGCGTAAGTCGCCGTGGATCCCGCGAGCAACCAAGGCAAAGCGAGTGCCGAAACTCCAAGGTATACGCGCTTCGAGCCGTTCATGGCGCACCTCTACGCGTTCTGCGACGACTCTCTTATAGCGCACCGCCGGGCAGACCAGAAGACCCCCCACCACGTTGCGTTAAATGGCGGCTGGGCCCGGCGTGGCCGCAACTGTGAACGTCCTCACGGCTGGTACCCACCCGCGCCGCCTACAGTGCAACCATCACTACGCGACTGGACACCGATCGATGAAGCTCGCCCGAAGCACCCCGGCCGCGCTTGCGGCGCCGAGCGTTGCGGACTCCCCCTCCGAGCACATCTACATCGGTTCCGACGAGGCTCAAAATCCCGCGGCCGCCGCCCGCACGGTTCGCGAGCAGGTCGTGCTGCTCAACGCCATGCGGCGCGCGGGCACGACGCTGACGCTCTACACCGAAGGCTTCGTCGGCGTGGCCGAGAAAGCCGGCGGCAAGACACGAGACCCGTTTCATCTAGACCTCCAGTATCTCGACCCGGTGCCGTCGCTCGAGCGCGTGATCGCGCGCCGCTGGTTCTACGCAACGCTCGGCAGCAGCGCCGTCGCGACGATCTCGGCATTCCTCACACGGTTCGAGCTGCTGCAAACCGCGGCATGGATCACGTTCGGCGTGGCGGCGCTGGCCGCGCTCGGCACACTGTTGGTCGGCGTGTACTTCAGTTACGAGAAGACCACGTTCTGCACGATCCACGGCCGCGCACCCGTGCTGACGTTGCTTGCGAACGTGGGTGCCGTGAAGAAGTTTCGCGCGTTCGTGCCGGTATTGTCGGCCGCGATCGAAGAAGCCGCCGAGCAGATCGCCCTTGATACCTCCGCCTACCTACGCGCCGAGATGCGCGAGCACTACCGACTACGCGGCGACCGCGTGCTGACTCAAGCTGCCTGCGCCGAGAGCACCGGCCGCATCCTCGCGCAGTTCGACGTCGAGCTGTAGCGCCAGGCCAGCGACCGCTTCCAGTTTATGATAGCGGCACCATGGCCGCCGCATTGAACCTGACTCCGCCCGCCGCAGTGCTCGAGGCGTTCGATCTCGCCACCGGCCCACTCGAGCGCGCGACCTCCGGCCTGATCAACCCGACCTGGTACGCCCGCTCGACTCGCGGCGCGGAGCTCGTGCTCCAACGCGTGAACCCGATCTTCCCACCGGCCGTGAACCTCGACATCGCTGCCATCACGGAGCATCTCGCGCGCAAAGGCGTCGTGACGCCGCGGCTCGTGCCCACCCAAGCCGGCGCACTGTGGCTCGAGCACGAAGGCGCCGTGTGGCGCGTGCTGACGCGGATTCACGGAGTGTGCCGCGACGCGCTCGAATCGCCGGCACAGGCGCGAGAGGCCGGCCGCACGCTCGCCGAGTTCCATCGCGCCGTCGGCGACCTCGACTACACGTTCCAGAACGCGCGGCTCGGCGTGCACGACACGCCGCGGCACCTGAAAGGCCTGCGTGACGCGCTCGTCGAGCACGCCGCGCATCGCGACATCGCCGCGATTCGGCCGCTCGCCGAGCGCGTGCTTGCGCTCGCGGCTTCGCTGCCGGCCCTTCCTCCGAGCGGCGATCGCATCGTGCACGGCGATCCCAAGATCTCGAACCTGATGTTCGCGGCAGGCAGCGACCGCGCGTTGTGCCTGATCGACCTCGACACGCTCTCGCGCATGCCCGTGGCGCTCGAGCTCGGCGACGCGCTGCGCTCGTGGTGCAACCCCGCCACCGAGGACGCGACGAACGCGCGGTTCGTGCGCGAGTACTTCGAGGCGGCCGTCGGCGGCTACGCGGCCGCGGCGCGCGGGTTCCTCACTGAAAACGAGTGGCGCGCGATTCCGCTCGGCACGCTGACGATCACGGTCGAGCTCGCCGCGCGCTTCTGCGCCGACGCGCTGCGCGAGCGCTACTTCGGTTGGGACAACAAGCGCTACGCGACCGCGAGCGCGCACAACCAGGCGCGCACGCGCGGGCAACTCCAGGTCGCCACGAGCATCGCCGCCGAAATGGCCGCGCTCGACGCAGCGACGGCGCGCGCATTCGCAACACTGACCGAGCACCGCATGACCCAAGATCAAGACCTTCAGCTCGGCGGACTTCGCTGGCGCTGGCCGAGCAAGCCAAAGCCGCACCGCGGCGGCGCGCGAACCTGAACGTGCACGCATCGACCGAAGCGAACGTGCAGCGCCTCTTCGTCGCCACCGAGCCCGATACCTACATGCGCCCGCACCGCCATACGGAAAGTCACAAGTGGGAGTTCTTCGCAGTGCTGCGCGGCCAGCTCGACCTGCTCGTGTTCAGCGACGCGGGCGAGCTCACGCAACGCGTCACACTCTCCCCGACCACTACGCCGGCCGTCGAGATTCCGCCCGGAGTCTTCCACGCCTACGTATGCATGCAGCCCGGCACGATCGGGCTCGAGGTCAAGGAGGGCGCCTACGTTCCGACGCCCGAGCGCGACTTCGCGCCGTGGTCGCCGGCCGAGCGCTCGGCCGACGTCGCCGGCTACCTCGCGTGGCTGCGGACCGCGGAGCCGGCGGCGCGGTCGCCCGCGGTCGGCGGAACCTGAAGCCAGACCGTGTCAGCGCCATAGAGGAGCTTTGCAATGATCACGAACCCGCAGTCCGGCACGAACGTCCAGGAAGTAGCCAATGGCATCTATCAGGATCAACACGCCCATCCCGATTCCGGGCGCAGGCAAGTTCAACTTCAACCAATACTTGATCGTCGACGACGCACCGCTGCTGTTTCACACCGGCCAGCACGGGCTGTTCCCGCTCGTGCAGGAGGCCGTCTCGAGCGTGATCCCCGTGAACCGGCTGCGCTACGTCGCGTTCTCGCACTTCGAGGCCGACGAATGCGGCGCGCTGAACGATTTCCTCGCGGCGGCACCGAACGCGGAGCCGGTGTGCAGCTCCATCGCAGCCATGACGTCGATCGTGGATTTCGCGAGCCGCGCACCGCACGTGCTAGAAGACAACGCAGAGCTCTCGCTCGGCCACGCAACATCCGCTGGCTCGACACGCCGCACTTGCCGCACGGCTGGGAATCGGGCCTGATCTTCGAGACGACGACGCGCACGCTGTTCTGCGGCGACCTGTTCACGCAGGGTGGCTCGGGCAAGGTCGCGCTCACGAGCGACGACATCCTGGGGCCGAGCGAGGCGTTCCGTAAGCCGATGGACTACTACTCGCACTCGCCGCACACGGGCGCGATGCTCGAGCGGCTGGCGGCGCTCGAGCCGGAAACACTGGCGTGTATGCACGGCAGCGCCTGGCGCGGCGACGGCGCCGTGCTGCTACGTCGCCTAGCTGCGACGTTGTAGGGCACCGTCTTCAGTGCACTGTGTCGACGAACTTCAGCTCGAGCTCGCTCGCGAGGCTCACGACGTCGCCGTCGCGCAGCACGCAGCGCTTGATACGGTTCGCGTTGACGAAGATGCCGTTCTTGCTGCCGATGTCCTCGATCGTCGTAGCGATGCCGCGCGTGCTGACCTTCGCGTGCAGCCGGCTGATGAAGTGGCTCGAGATCCGGATGTCGCTCGTCTTACCGCGGCCGATCGTCATCTCACTCTTCAAGAGCGGGAACGACATCTTCTCGCCGCCGACGGAGCCGATCAGCCTCGGTGCGTAATCGTTCCGCGCAGACTCCGCATTACCGCCGAGGCGAAAGAAGCTATCGAGCGGCAACAGCTCCGCGGGCTCGGCATCAACCGGAGGCGCCACACTGACCGCGGGAACGGCTGCCGCGTCGGCCGCTCGCACGTTTTGGCTCGATTCGATGCGCCGCTCGAGCTCCGCAACACTCGCGCCAAGGTTGCTGATGCGGTGCACGCTGCGTTGCAGCATGTCCATGCTCGTGCGTTTGACGTCGAGCTCAGCCCTGAGATCCGTCGCGAGCTGCGATTGCTCCAGCGCACGTTCGTGGCTCTGCGCGAGCGCGGTATCGCGCTGCGCGAGATCCTGCTCGAGTGCTCGCAGGCGCTCATCGGCAGCAGATCGCTCCGCGGCGCGCTGTACCTCGAGCGCCGCCAGCGACACGTCCTTCTCGCAAACCCCCGCTTCGAGCGTGGCGATCATCGTGCGATCGATCGTAGCCGACGTGAGCAAACGGTCGTGGTCCGCTATCCGCTTCGCAAGATCGACCTTCAGCTGCTCGGCCAACGCGAAGTGCTCCGTGAGCTTGCGCTCTAGCTCGTCGTAGGCGGCTTCGCGCTCGCTGCGGCGGCCGGCAGTCTCCGAGTTCTGCCGCTCAAGATCGACGAGCCTCTGCTCGAGCTCGTGTTTCAGCCGCGCGCCGTTGTCGATCGCGATGTCCTTGGTCTTCAACCCGTTCTCGAGGCGCAGGATCGCGCTCTTCTGCTCGGCGATCTCGGCCGTTAAGCCCGACCAGCTTTGCGCGCGGCCGTCGATGTACGCCTCGAGCTCCTGGATCCGCAGCGTCATCGCCGCCTGCGCGGCCACGAGCTGATCGTTGCGGTTCGCGAGCGCCTTCACGGCCACCTGCTCGCGCTCGATGGCCGCGTTCAAACGCGTGATCTCCATGCGCGCGGCCTCGAGATCGCGCTGCGCCACGTCCCGCTCGGCCGTCACAGCCGCGAGCAACGAGACGCTCTGCTCGTGTGTGGCCGCGCGGCGCGTGAGTTCCGCGGAGAGATTCGTGACCTCGTCGCTCTTGTCCGCGAGCGAGCGCTCGAGCGCTTGCAGCGCCTCGCCGCTGCGCTCGAGTCGCGCACGCACGTCGGCGAGTGCGCCATCGCGCGAAGCGATCTCGGTCTTGATCTCGGCGATCAAGCCGTCCTTCGCGCCGAAACCTTGCTCGACTTGGTGCCAGCGATCGTGCAACCGCACGATCTCCGCCTCGAGGTCCGCGAGCCAACCCGACACTTGCGTTTCGTCGCCGGCGCGCACCCCGGCGGGCGCAGGCGAATGCGGGTATTCGCCGGTGGCTGTGTCGTCGCCGCGGTAGGCGCCGCTAGGATCGTGCTTGTCGTTATGCATGGCGGTCGCATTTGCGCGTCGGGGACTGGGACGACGCCGGGTTGTTGTTATAGAAGGAGCGTCCAGTGCGAACTCCATCACGAAGATGCCAGAACGCACTGTGACGCAGGTCACCAATGGACATAACCCGCCAAACCTGCCGAGCGGGTCAACGGCGGCGCGGAAGCTGCATTGCCGCAAGGCGCGCCCGCGTGACACGACTGTGACAATAATCGGCACCCCGCGGGAGCTACGCTGAGCGAGACTAGAGTAAGCTGATTTCGCTGACGCAATACCGAGATGAGCTCTGCTTCAAACCTACGGGAGCGGATAGCAATGAGTGACTCGACGAAGGAAATCCTCAAATCCAGCCTGCTTGGCACAGCCGGCCTGATGTGGGTGGTCGGCGGCATCGCGGCCGTCTGGACTGCATTCGGCATCCATTGGCTCCTCGGCTGGGCCGTTCTCTTCATTTGGGTTTGGGGCTGCTGGGCCGGTTCGCTGTACTTCAATCTCGCGCGCTACGTTAGATTCGACACCTGACGCCTCGCGGACCCTGAAGACAGAGCGCGCCGAGAACCGCCGCACATTTCGCACCGACCGCAGCGACTGACCGCACGGTCGTGACACGGCTGTGACAAAGCCACGCCGAGCCCGGCGCTAGGCTGAGTTCCCCGACGTCGTGTAGGAATTCCCGTTGCTCGAACACCTTGGCCTCGTCGGCGTGTCGTGGCGGCAGGACGGAAGCGAAGCGCTGGCCGAGTTCGCGCTGCACGCCGATACCGTGGCGGAACGGTTGAAAGACTTCGCGCAGCGCATGCAGCTCGCGGAGCTCGCGTACCTTTCCACGTGTAATCGCGTGGAGTTGATCTTTGCGCGCAGTGACCGCACGCCGGTCCAGGATCTGCGCCGCGACGCATTCCAGCTGCTCACGGGCCGCGCGGCCGCGTACGGCGAGGCCGAGCGGCGACTGCGCGCATGGCAAGGCGAGGGCGCAGCCGAGCATCTGTTCCTGACGGCGGCGGGTCTCGACTCCGCGTGCGTAGGCGAAACGGAAATCGTGGGCCAGGTGCGCTTTTGCCAGGAGCGCGCACTCGAGCTCGGACTGTGCGGCCCGAGCTTGGGTCTCGTATTCGAAGAAGCGCTGCGGATAGCGGGTCGCGTGCGCGGCGACACGAAGCTCGCCGAAGGCCGCGTGTCGCTGGCCGAGATCGCCGTGCAGAACCTGCGCGAGCGTATCGCGCGCACGCCGGGGCGCATCGCGCTCGTCGGCGTGTCGCCGATGACGGAGCGCGCAGCGCGTGTCGCTCGCGCAAGCGGGCCTCGAACTTCACGGTCGTGAACCGCACGCCAGAGAAAGCCGCGGCACTCGCGGCACGTCACCAGCGCACAGCATCAGAGCCTCGACGCCTTTCGCCGCGAGCCGCCGGCCATCGAAGCGCTGCTGACGGCCACGGGCGCCGGCGCACCGATCCTGACGCAGGCCGCGCTCGAACGGCTCGCCGCGCATACCCGAGCGGCCAGCCGCCGCTGATCGTCGACATGGCGGTGCCGCGGCGACGTCGACGCCGAGCTCTGCGACAAGCTCGCGATCCCACGCATCGGCATGGACGAGATCGTGCGACTCGCGGAGCAGAACCGCGCGGCGCGTCTGCTCGAGGCCGCGCCCGCGCGCGAGCAAGTGGATCGACGCGCTCGATCAGCTCCAGGACCGTTTCACGGAGCGCTACTACGGGCCCCTGTTCGGCGCACTACAGCAACGTTATCGCCGCACGGCCGCAGGAAGGCGTGAAGCGCCTGTTGAAAAAGGATCTGAAAGGACTCGGCGATGCCGAGCGTGCCGCGATCGAAACTTGGGCCGAGGTGCTCGCGCGCCGATTCGCACACATTCCGTGTCTCGGGCTGCGCGGACTGCTGCACGACGGGCCTGACGGCTCCATCGAAGCCTTTTTGAGTGGCCTCGAGCCCGAGTTCGCGGACGAGTTGCGCGCGGCGCTGAAGGGCGCGGCCGCCGAGCCGTCGACCGACGACGTACCCAAGCGAGCGCGTGCAATGAGCGTCAAACCGAAACTGCGGCTCGGCACGCGCGGCTCGGACCTCGCGCGCACGCAGTCGGCACCGTGGCCGCGAGCCTCGCGAAAGCCGGCTACGACGTGGAGCTCGTGATCATCAAGACGGCCGGCGACCAGAATCAGACGGCGCTGTTCGGCTCGATCGGCGCGCAAGGCGTGTTCGTGCGCGAGATCGAGCAAGCGCTCGTCGAGAAGCGCATCGAGCTAGCCGTGCACTCGTTCAAGGACCTGCCGACGAAGTCGCCGCGACGAGCTCGTCATGGCCGCGGTGCCGGCGCGCGTCGATCCCGCGGATCTGCTGCTCGTGCGCCGCGAACGCTCTCGCGGGCAGCAGCGAAGGAATTCATTCCTCTCGCCAAGGCGCGAAGGTCGGCACCGCGTCGGCACGGCGGCGCGTGTGGCTGAAACACTTTCGGCCCGACCTGAACATAGAGCCGCTGCGCGGCAACGTGCCGACGCGAATGCGCAAGCTCGTCGGAGGGCGACTTACGACGCGATCGTGCTCGCGGCCGCCGGCGTCGAGCGGCTCACGCCGAGCAACAGCTCTTGGCGACCTTGGCGCTCTTGGCGAGATCGAATTCTACGTCTCGACCCGGAGAAGTTCGTGCCGGCGCCGGCGCAAGGCGCGCTTGCCTTGCAGTGCCGGCGCGACGACCGGCGCGTGCTCGCGGCACTCGCGACGATCGATCACGCGCCGAGCCACGCGGCCGTGCGAGGCCGAGCGCGACGCGCTGCGCGCGCGCCGAAGGCGGTTGCGACGTCGCGTTCGGCGCGTATTGCATCAAACGCAACGGCGGCGCCGCACGAGCTGCTCGCGCATGCACGAGCGCAACGGCATCGTGCGCAGCGCGCGCGTGCGCGGTCGCGATCCGAAGAAGCTCGGTGCCATCGCCTGGGCCACGCTCGACGCCGGCGGAGACGAGTCGTGACGCCGGCGGTCGGTGCCGCCTGCGCGCCGCCGCGTGCTGCTGACGCGCAGCGAGGAAGACAATTGCCGAGTGGGCCGAACGAGCTCGCGGAGCGCGGCGCGCGAGCCCGTAGCCGCTGCCCTGCATCCAGCTGCGAGCCGATCGACACGCCGGCGCTGCGAGCGGATCTCGCCGCCGCGGTCGCCGCCGCCGACTGGCTCACGTTCACGTCGCGGCGCGGCGTCGAAGCGTTCGCCGCACTGCACCCCGCAGCCGCTGCCGCGCGCGCGCGTGGCCGTGGTCGGCGCCGCGACGGCCGCCGCAGCGCGCGAACGTGCTCGGCCACATGGACCTCGTCGGCCGCGACGGCACGGCCGCGAGCTTGGGCGACGACGCTCGCTCGCGACGGCGATCTTTCGTACCGGCACCACGTGCTGCTCGCGCTGGCCGAGAACGCCGGCGACACGCTCGAGCGTGCGCTGACGGCGGCCGGCGCACGCTGCACGCGCTTCGACGTCTACCGCACGATTCCGGCGCCGCCGGCCGCGACGAAGCGCGCAATGTCGACGCTCGGCGCGGATAATGTGATCTTCGCGAGCCCGACGGCCGTGAGTGGCTTCGTGCAGCAGGTGAACCTGGACGTGCCGTCAACGTGTACACGATCGGCCCGTCGACATCGGCCGCCGCGCGCGCGGCGGGACTCGCCGTCACGGCCGAGGCGCGCGAACCGAGTCTCGAAGGAGTTCTGGAGTCGATGCAATGGCAGAGATGATCGTCACCACGCCGGGCCGCACACGCCTGCGGCGCCTGCGGCGCACGAAGACGCTGCGCAATCTCGTGGCCGAGACCACGGTGAGCGCGGAGCACCTGATCATGCCGCACTTCGTGGTGCCGGCGAAGCGCGCGAACGAGCCGATCTCGTCGATGCCCGGCATCTCGCAAATGGGCCTCGAGAACGTCGTGAAGCAGATCGGCAAGGACTTGGAGCTCGGCATCCGCGCCGTGCTGCTGTTCGGCCACCCCGAGCACGGCGGCAAGACGCCGGACGGCCGCGAGGCCGCGGCCGCGAACGGCGCCGTGCAGAAGACCTGCGAGCGGCTGAAGCGCGACTTCGGCAACGACCTCGTCGTCATGACCGACGTGTGTCTGTGCGCGTACACCGATCACGGCCACTGCGGAATTCTCAACGTCGACGGCCGCGTGCTGAACGACGAATCGCTGCTGCCGCTCGTGAACATGGCCGTGAGCCACGCACGCGCGGGCGCCGACGTCGTGGCGCCGTCCGACATGATGGACGGCCGCATCGCGCGCGATTCGCGATGCGCTCGACGATGCTCACTGCGAGGACACGCTGCTGATGTCCTACGCCGTGAAGTTCGCGTCGGCCTACTACGGCCCGTTCCGCGAGGCGGCGGACTCGCACGCCCGCGATGGGCGACCGGCAGAGCTACCAGATGGACTCCCGCAACGGCCGCGAGGCCGTGCGCGAAGCGCTGCTCGACGTCGACGAGGGCGCCGACTGGCTCATGGTGAAGCCCGCGCTGCCCTACTCGACGTGATTCGCGCCGTGCGCGAGGCGAGCCTGCTGCCGCTCTCCGCGTACAACGTGTCGGGCGAGTACTCGGCCGTGAAAGCCGCGGCCGCGAACGGCTGGCTCGACGAGGCGCGCGATCGTGCGCGAGAACCTGCTCCGCGATTCGCCGCGCCGGCGCCGACCAGATCATCACGTATCACGCCCGCGACGCGCTGAAGGGGGGCTGGTTGTGAAGCCGACGCCCGCGCGCCGCTCAGGGCAAGCACCTCCGCTCTCCGACGCGTGGTTCGAGCGCGCGAAGAAAGTCACGCCGGGCGGCGTGAATTCGCCCGTGCGCGCGTTCGGCAGCGTCGGCGGCACGCCGCTCGTGATCCGCTCGGCCGCGGGCGCCACGATCATCGACGTCGGACGGCCGCGAGTATCTCGACTTCGTCGGCTCCTGGGGGCCGCTGATCCTGGGGCACGCGCATCCGAAGATCGTCGCGGCCGTCGAAGCCGCGTGCCGGCGCGGCATGTCGTACGGCGCGCCGTGCCAACCCGAGATCGAGCTCGCCGAGGAAGTCGTCGCCGCCTATCCCGGCGTCGACCAGGTGCGGTTCGTGTCGTCCGGCACCGAAGCCGTCATGAGCGCCGTGCGGCTCGCGCGCGGTGCGACGGGCCGCGATCTCGTCGTGAAGTTCTCGGGCTGCTATCACGGCCACGTCGATTACCTGCTGGTCGCGGCCGGCTCCGGCCTCGCGACGTTCGGCCAGCCGTCGTCGAAAGGCGTGCCGAACGAGCTCGCCGCGCTCACGCGCGTGCTGCCGCTCGACGACACGGCGGCGCGCGGAGAAATTGTTCGCCGAAGAAGGCGAGCAAGCATCGCGCGCGTCATCATCGAGCCCGTGCCCGCGAACAACGGCCTGCTGCTGCAACGGCCGGAGTTCCTGCAGACGCTGCGCGCGCTGTGCACGAAGCACGGCGCGCTGCTGATCTTCGACGAGGTGATCAGCGGCTTTCGGCTCGGCGCCGGCGGCGCCGCGGCGCACTACAACATCAAGCCGGACCTCGCGACGTTCGGCAAAGTCATCGGCGGCGGCATGCCGGTCGGCGCGCTTCGCGGGGCCGCGCGCGCATCATGCAGACACCTGTCGCCGGAAGGCGGCGTCTACCAGGCCGGCACGCTGTCCGGCAATCCGGTCGCGATGACCGCGGGGCTCACGACGCTGCGCGTGCTCCAGAAAGAAGACGGCTGGAAGCGCCTCGAAGCGCTCGGCGCGTATCTCGAGCAGACGTTGAACGCCGGTGCTCGCCGACGCGCCGGTGCAAGGCGAAGCTCTGCCGGCTAGGCTCGATGTTCTGGATCGCGTGGCTCACGGACACGGCGCCGCGCTCGGCCGAGGCGCTCGACCAGAAGGCCGCGGACGTCTACGCCGGCGTGTTCCACTCGCTGCTCGATCAGGGCATCGCACTCGCGCCGTCCGCGTTCGAGATCGCGTTCCTGTCGCTCGCGCACACGCGCCGCGACGTCGATCGTCTGGCCGCGGGACTTGCGCGCGGCGCTCGCGGCCGCTCGCGTATAGCGCGCGCATGCCACTGCGCCGCGATCCGAGCAAAGCGCTGCAGCTGGGGTTCCTGGCCCTGCTGCTGATCTCCGCCGTCATGATCCTGTGGTGGATGTTCGACCACACGCGCTACGCGCGCAGCGTCGAGCACGCTTCGCGGCCGACGCCCACGCGTCGCGGCCGACAGCGCGCGCGCGTGAATCGCGTGCTGTGGGAAGGCGCGCTTCTTTCTCGTCGTGCTGATCGGCGGCATGGCGGTGCTCACGCGCGCGATCCGGCACGACGCGCAGCTGCGCCGCCGCCAGCAGAATTTCCTCGCGGCCGTGTCGCACGAGTTCAAGAGCCCGCTCGCGAGCATCCAGCTCGCGGCCGAGACGCTCGTGCTGCGCTCGCGCGAGGCCGACAGCCAGCGGCTCGGCCGGCGCATGCTCGAGGACGGCGAGCGCCTCTTGCGCATGATCGACAACCTGCTCGACACGACGCGGCTCGAGGAAGGCCGGCAGAAGCTCGCGCCGCAACCGACGAACGTGCACGCGGCCGCGACCGCGGCCATGCCGAGGTCGCGGAACGCGCGCGGCTGCGCAACATCGCCGTCACGCTCGAGGTACCCGAGGACCTCACGGTCACCATCGACCCGGACGCACTCGCGACAGTGCTGCGCAATCTGCTCGATAATGCCGTCAAGGCCTGCGTCGCGGGCAACGGGCACGCCGTGGCGTGTGCGCGCGCGCGCGCGACGGCGGCGTGACGATCGCCGTCAGCGACGACGGCTTAGGCTTTCCGCCCGAGGAGGCGGTCATGATCTTCGAGAAATTCCACCGCGTCGGCGACGAGTTGCGCCGCACGATGCCGGGCACCGGGCTCGGCCTGTACATCGTGAAACGCCTCGTCGAGCTGTCGGGCGGCACGATCGCACGCGCAGAGCGCCGGCCCGGGCAAGGGCGCCACGGTCACGATTCGCTGGCCGGAGGCCGCGCAATGAAGACAGCGGCCCGACATCCTGGTCGTCGACGACGAGGCGCATCTGGCCGCCGGCATCGCGGAGAACCTCGAGGCCGAGGGCTACCGCACCGACGTCGCGCACGACGGCCTCGCGGGCCTCGAGCGTCTGCGCGCGGAACCGTTCGACCTCGTCCTGCTCGACGTCATGATGCCGAACATGGACGGCCTCGAGCTGTGCGCGCAGCTGCGCAGCGAAGGCGTGCAGACGCCGGTGCTGTTCCTCACGGTCAAAGGCGACGCCGAGGACCGCGTGCGCGGGTTCGAAGCCGGCGGCGACGACTACCTGACGAAGCCGTTCCACCTGCGCGAGCTGCTGCTGCGCGTGGCCGCGATCCTGCGGCGCAGCACGTGGTACCAGTCGACGAATGCCGCGCTGGCTTTCGGCGGCAACACGATCGACTTTCAGACCTACGAAGCGCACGCCTGGGACGGCTCGAAGCACGCGCTGACGCACAAAGAGGCCATGATCATGAAGGCGCTGGCCGACCGCGCCGGCAGCATCGTGACGCGCGAGGAGATCCTCGATCGCGTGTGGGGCTACGAAGTGTTCCCGTCGACGCGCACGATCGACAACTTCATCGTGCGCTTGCGCAAGCGCTTCGAGCGTAACCCCGAAGCGCCGGCGCACTTCCACACCGTGCGCGGCGTGGGCTATCGCTTCACGCCGGAGCCGTCATCCACCGAGCCGCAGCAGAGCTAGAGAGAAGAATGCCCGCGAGCAACGACAAGCTGTTTCTGAAGGCCGTACGTCGCGAGAACGTGCCGCGCCGGCCGCTGTGGATCATGCGCCAGGCCGGGCGCTATCTGCCGGAGTACCGCGAGTTTCGCAAGCAGCACAGCTTCAAGGAGCTCGCTGGCGAGGCGGAGCTCGCGGCCGAAGTCACGCTGATGCCGCTTGAAGCGCTATCCGCTCGACGCGGCGATTGTCTTCGCGGACATCATGAGCCCCATGCCCGCGCTCGGCATCGAGTTCGACTTCGATCCGGGCCCCGTGGTCGCGAATCCGATCCGCGACGCGGCCGGCATCGCGAAGCTGCGCACGCCGGCGCCGGAAGAGATCGCGCCCGAAGTCATCGAAGCGTTGAAGCTCACGCGCGCAGCGTTGCCCGCGAGCACGGCCCTGCTCGGCTTCTGCGGCGCACCGTGGACGCTGGCCGCGTATCTCGTCGAGGGCAAGGGCGCGAAGGATTTTCCGACGCTGCGCGCGTTCGCGGCCGCGGAGCCGAAGCTGCTCGACGCGCTGCTCGGCAAGCTTTCGACGCTGCATGGTCGAGTACCTGCTGCTACAGGCGAAAGCCGGCGCCGACGCGGTGCAGATCTTCGACTCGTGGGCGGGGCTCCTGTCGCGCGCGAGCTGGGAGAAGCTGATCCGCCCGCACCTGACCTCGCTGCTCGAGGCCGTGGGCCGCGCCGGTATTCCGCGAATCCTGTTCCTGCAAAACGCGCCGCATCTGATGGACGCGTACGCGAGCCTGCCGGCCGAGGTGCTCGGCGTGGACTGGCGCATCGACTTGCCTGCGTTGCAGCAGCGTTACCCGCAGCGCGCCGTGCAGGGCAACCTCGAGCCCGCGATCCTGACCGCCGGCCCAGCCGCCACGCGCGCCGCTGCCGACGAGCTGCTGGCGACGACGGCGCCGCGCGGTCACATCGTCAATTTGGGCCACGGCATCCTGCCGCAGACCCCGCTCGCGAGCGTCGCCGCGCTCGTCGAAGCCGTGCATTCGGAGAAACTATGAACACACAAGCGTCCGCTCCCGAGTCCACCGATCCGGGTCCACTCGAGCTGGCCGAGAAAGGCCGGCACGGCGGTAAGGAGATCCTGCTCGACCGCCGACTGTTCATGAAGTTCACGGCGTTCGGCGGCTGCTCCGACCCGCACTCGGCCATCAAGGCGCTCGAGGAAGAAGGCGTCGTCGGCGCACTGTATCTCGACGCAAACGATGCGCAGGGCGTTGGCCTCATGGTCGCGTCGGAGGATCCCGCGTTCTTCGTCACGGGTCTGCGCACGCTGCTCTGCCATCGGCCGTTCGCCGAGTACACGCACAAGCCCGAGTTCGACATGCTGGGCCGCACGTACTCCATCGGCTACGAGAACGACCTCGAGGACACGCTGTTCGTGAAGCCACGCACGAAGCTTACAAACCCCGAGCATCAGTGGGCCGTGTGGTACCCGCTGCAGCGCGCGAAGAAGTTCCAGACGCTGCCGGCCGATCACCAGCGGCGGATACTCGCCGAGCACGGCACGCTCGCGAAACGCTACGGCGCCGGCGGGCACGCAGCCGACGTGCGGCTCGCGTGCCACGGCCTCGACAAGAACGACAACGACTTCATCGTGGGCCTGCTCGGGCCCAATCTGCATCCGCTATCGGCCATCGTGCAGGAGATGCGCAAGACGGAACAGACGTCGCAATATCTCGACAGCCTGGGCCCATTCTTCGTCGGCAAGGTCGCGTGGCAGTCGAAGCTGTAAACGCGGCGAAGCGCGAATACGACGCGCTGCTCGTGGTGTCGTTCGGCGGCCCCGAGGGACCCGACGACGTGCTGCCGTTCCTCGACAACGTGTTCCGCGGGCTGCGCGTCACGCCGGAAACGAAAGGCCACATCGCCAAGCGCTACGATCAGTTCGGCGGAGTGAGCCCCATCAACGGGCACACGCGCGCGCTGATCAAGGCGCTGCAGCAGGAGCTCGACAGCCACGGCCCGGCGCTGCCGATCTACTGGGGCAATCGCAACTGGCATCCGTTGCTGACCGACACCGTCGCGCAGATGGCGCAGGCCGGCGTGCGCCGCGCGCTCGCGTTCGTGACGAGCACGTTCAGCTCGTACAGCGGCTGCCGCCGCTACCGCGAGGACCTGTACGAAGCCGCGAACCAGGTGCCAAACGCGCCTCAGATCGACAAGCTGCGTGCCGGCTTCAACCACCCGGGCTTCATCGAGGCGATGGCCGACCGCGTGCAAGCGGCGCTCGACACGTTGCCCGAGGCCGAGCGCGCCAACGCGCTCGTGCTCTTCACGGCGCACAGCCTGCCTGAGTCGATGGCGCGTTCGAGCGCGTATCAAACCCAGTTGCAAGCGAGCTGCCGGCTCGTCGGCGACACGCTCGAGCACCAGCGCTGGAGGCTCGCGTACCAGAGCAACAATGCGTCGTACGGCCGCGAGCCGTGGCTCGGGCCCGACGTCAACGAAGCGTTACGCGACGCCAAGACCGAGGGCGTGACGGCCGTCGTCGTGGCGCCGATCGGTTTCATCTGCGACCACATGGAGGTCGTGATCGATCTCGATATCGACGCGGCCGCGACCGCGCACACGCTTGGGCTCACCATGGCGCGCGCGGCCACCGTCGGCACGCATCCCGAGTACGTCGCGATGATCCGCGAGCTCGTCGTCGAGCGCATGACACCCGATGCGACGCGTCGCGCGCTCGGCTCCTTGGGACCGAGCCACGACCGGTGCGCCGCCGATTGCTGCCTGTCCGGGCGCGCCGGGCCGGCGAAACCGGCGCTCTGCGGCGTCGACGATCCGCTACAGCTGGGGAACTAGGAATGGCTGCTGCGGACCGCGATGTTGTGATCGTTGGCGCCGGCATTGCCGGGCTGCACGCGGCGTTGACGCTCGAAGCCGCCGGCTTGAACGTTCTCGTGCTCGAAGCGCAGCAGCGAGTCGGAGGCCGAATTCACTCGATGCGCCAGCTCGGCAACACCGCAGAAGCGGGCGGCACCTACATCGGCGCCGGTTACTCGCGCGTGATCGGCGCGGCCGAGCGTCATGGCGTCGAGTTGATGGACGTGACGCCGATCCTCGAGTTCTTCCGCGAGCAGGACCTCGTGTATCGCGGCGAGATCATTCGGCAGGCCGCCTGGCCGACGCACCCGGCCAACGATTTTCCCGCGGCCGACAAAGAGCACATGCCGTGGAACTACCACCGCGTGCTCACGATGCGCGCGAACCCGCTGGAAGATCCCGGCGCCTGGACGCTGCCGCAACACGCGGTACTCGACGTGCCGGCGCACGATTGGTTTCGTAGTCAGGGATTGAGCGAACGCGCGATCGAGCTCGCGTACGGGCTCAACGTGAGCTTCGGCCGCAATGCCCGCGACGTTTCGGCGCTGTTGCTGCTGTTTCGCGGCGCGTTCTCGAAGAGCCAGCGCGCCGTCGCACCGAAGGACAGCCTGGGGTACACCGCACGGCACGGCGTGCAACGCATCTGCGAAGCGATGGCCGCGGCCCTGCGCGGCGGCGTGGAGCTCGGCCACGTCGTGACCGGAATTGCACAGACTTCCGATCGCGCGACCGTGCACTGCGCGAACGGCCTCGCGCATCAGCGCGCGGCACGTCATCGCGGCCGTGCCGGTCGGCGTGTTGCGCCGGATCGCCCTCGACCCGGCGCTGCCGGGCGCGCAAGCCGAGGCGGTCGCGAACCTGCCGTCGCAACCGCATGACGCAGGTGTATCTCGCGCCGAAGTCGCGGTTCTGGGAGCAGGACGGCTACGCGCCGAGCCTCTTCACCGACACACAGGCCGGCATGCTCGCGGCCGCTCGCAACCGCGAACGGCCGACCGAGGTCACGAGCCTCGCAGCCTGGATCATCGGCGACCAGGCCGCGGCACTCGATCGTTTGTCGCCGGCGGACGCGGGCCGTGCCGTGATCGCCGCGATCGAAAAGATTCGCCCCGCCGCGAAAGGGCAGCTCGAAGTGCTCGGCATGCACTCGTGGGGCGCCGACCCGTACGCGGGTGGGGCCTGGGCGTACTTCCGACCCGGCGACGTGACACGCTACGCGGCCGTGCTCGGCAACGCGCAGGGCCGGCTACAGTTCTGCGGCGAGCACCTGGCGCTTCAAAGCCGCGGCATGGAAGGCGCGATGGAGTCGGCCGAAGAGGCCGTTGCCGCGATCCTCGCCGAGGCCTGAAACCCTCGCCGCGCTTGGCTTAGGGGCTCGTCACAACCTTATGCGTTTTGGGCATGGGGGTAGAAGAACTTAACCGTTCAAAGTCATAAGGCCGGCGCTTACCGTAGGTCCCCTCGCAAAAACCAACATCACTCAGGCCCGGGGCTACCCGCGCACTGGGTTCGGGTAAGCCACGATGAGCGCCGCACTGCTGAATGCCGCCGTTTCGGAATTGCCGGTCACCGCCTTGGAGCCGGCCGAGCCGAAGTTCGATGCCAAGGCTTACGACGAGGAAGCGACGCGCAAAGTCGCGCTCGAGCATTGCAACCGGAAATTCGCGGCGCTGAAGGCCGACCAGCGCATCGAATGGGCGCTCGAGAACCTGCCCGGCAATCACGCGTTGACCTCGAGCTTCGGTGCGCAAGCGGCCGTGTCGCTGCACCTCGTCACGCAGATCAAGCCGGACATTCCCGTCATTCTCGTCGACACGGGCTACCTGTTCCCCGAAACCTATCGCTTCATCGACGAGCTCGTCGAGCGCATGAAGCTGAACTTGAAGGTGTACAGCGCACCGCGATCGGCCGCCTGGCAGGAAGCCCGCTACGGCCAGCGCTGGAACCAGGGTCTTGCAGGCCTCGAGGCCTACAACCAGGAGAACAAAGTCGAGCCCATGCGCCGCGCGCTGCGTGAGCTCGGCGTCAGCACGTGGTTCGCCGGCTTACGCCGCAACCAGGCCGAGAGCCGCGCGCAGATCCCGTACCTCGAGTGGGCGGGCGGCCGTTGGAAAGTGCATCCGATCGCCGAGTGGACCGACCGCGACGTGCACCGTTACCTCACGAAGCACGACCTGCCGTATCACCCGCTGTGGGAGAAGGGCTACGTGTCGGTCGGCGATCATCACAGCACGAAGCCGATCCACGAAGTCGCCACGCTCGAAGAAACACGCTTCGCCGGTTTGAAGCGCGAGTGCGGCATCCACGAGATCGATCTCGCCGACCTCTAACGCCGTCTAGCGGCGAGTTCTTGCTCGCAGCCGCCTTTGATCGGTAGCGGCGTTTCCTTCAATAGCTCGTCCACTTCTTCCTGTGACTGCGCGTGCGCGACGTCGCGGATCAACCGCGCCGAGTAGTGCGGCGCGAACAGGTTGATGAAGTCCACCATGTAGCGGCGCAGCACGGTGTCGCGCGGGAAGCCGAGCCAGGTCGTGACGCGCGGGAACAGATCCTTGGCCTCGATCGCCACGAGATCCTCGCGGTCGACGCACTCGAACGCCATCGACGCGATCACGCCGACGCCCATGCCCATCCGCACGTAGGTCTTGATGATGTCGGCGTCACGCGCCGTGAACACGACGCGCGGCTCGAGTCCGTGGTCGCGAAACGCACGCTTGAACGACGATTCGCCGGTGCCGCTGAACACGTACGTCACGAGCGGGTATTCGGCCAGCGACTGCATATCGAGTGCCTTCTGCTGCTTCGCGAGCGGATGGGCCTTCGGCACGAGCACGATGCGGTGCCAGTGGTAGATCGGCAGCAAGGTGAGGTGCGAGAACAGGTCCTGCGAGCCCGTCGCGATCGCGAAATCCACCTTGTTCGTGCCGACCAGCTCGGCGATCTGCTCGGACGTGCCCTGGTGCAGCTCGAGGTCGACGCGCGGATAGCGCTCGCGGAACGCGCGAATGACCTCCGGCAGCACGTAGCGCGCCTGAGTGTGCGTGGTGGCAATCGACAACGTGCCGTCGAGCTCGGCCGTCAGGTCGCTGGCGAGACTCGTGATGTTACCGACCTCGCGCAGGATCTTGCGGGCCCGCGCGATGACCTCGCGCCCCGCCGGCGTGATCGCCGCCAGACTCTTACCCTTGCGCGTAAAGAGCTGCACGCCGAGCTCGGCCTCGAGCTGCTTCAGCTGCTTGCTGATGCCGGGCTGGCTCGTGAACAGGCGGTCGGCCGCGGAGGTGATGTTCAAGCCGCTGTCGGCGATACCTACGAGGTACTTGAGCTGCTTCAGCGTCACGCGGAGATGGCCTTTCTCATCCGAGATGAAAAAGCCGCGTCCTCGATGCGAGTCAGCGGCCTCGCGGGCATATAACCATTTGTTAGATAGGGGTGTCAACCGCGTGGGCAAAGGGCTTCAGAGGACCTCTCGAATATTTCGCGACGCTATATCCGCAGAAGGACATGTTGTTGTTCTGCGGTCTGGCGGCGCGGTATCGTGCCGGCAAGAAGCGTTTCTCATGCAGCACCTACCCCTCTTCGCCGATCTGAAAAACCGCCCCGTCCTCGTCGTCGGCGGCGGCGTCGTGGCCGAGCGGCGCGTCACCCTGTTGCTCGAAGCCGGCGCTCAGGTCACGGTTCTGGCACCGGAGATTTCCGATCAGATCGCCGACCTCGCAGCGGACGGACGGCTGGTGCACGTGGCTCGCGAGTTCGGCGACGAGCCTGTCGATCCTTACTGGCTCGTCGTCGCCGCCACCGACGATCGGGCGGTCA
This sequence comes from uncultured Gammaproteobacteria bacterium, assembly GCA_963748045.1. Lineage (GTDB taxonomy): Bacteria > Pseudomonadota > Gammaproteobacteria > Steroidobacterales > Rariloculaceae > FEN-1219. The sequence continues at coordinate 242,198 of CAVVIC010000019.1, read as the reverse complement.
ACGAGCGCGTCGCCGTGGCCGCCGAAGCCGCCCGGCGCTTCTGCAACGTCGTGGACGACCTGGAGCTCTGCTCGTTCATCATGCCCGCGATCGTGGACCGCTCGCCGGTCACGATCGCGATCGGCACCGGCGGACACTCGCCCGTGCTCGCGCGCTGGGTCAAAGGTTTGATCGAAGCCTGGTTGCCGAGCCGGCTCGGCGCAGTGGCGGAGTTGGCGGGCCGCTGGCGCGAGCGCGTGCGCGAGCGAGTGCCAGACTCCACCGAGCGCCGGCACTTCTGGGAACGCGTCGTGTCCGGCGCCGTGGCCGAGCACGCGTTCGCGGGCCGCGACGCCGAGGCGGAGCAAACGCTCGAGGCCGAGCTCGCCGCGTGGGGCAGCGACGCAGCGGCGAAGCGCGGCGAGGCGTATCTCGTCGGCGCGGGCCCCGGCAGCCCGGATTTGATCACGATCCGCGGCCGGCAACTGCTCGCGACCGCGGACGTCGTGCTGTACGACCGGCTCGCGAGCCCCGCGCTGCTGAACTACGCGCGCCGCGACGCCGAGCTGATCTGCGTCGGCAAGACCCCGCGCCGGCCGTCGATCACGCAGAAACAGTTGAACCGCCTGCTCGTGGGCCTCGTGAGCGCGGGCAAACGCGTGTGCCGGCTCAAAGGCGGCGACCCGTTCATCTTCGGCCGTGGCGGCGAGGAGCTGGAAGCGCTCGTCGAAGCCGGCCTCAAATTCCAGGTGGTGCCCGGCGTATCGGCGGCGGAAGGCTGCGCGGCGTACGCCGGCATTCCGCTCACCCTGCGCGGCGTATCGCAGGCCGTGGTGCTGACGACCGGGCACACGATCGACGACACGATGTTGACCTTGCAGGACTTCCGGCCCGGCCAAACGCTCGCGCTCTACATGGGCGTTGCGCAGTACGCCGAGATCAGCGCGGCGTTGATCGCCGGCGGTCACGACCCGGCCACGCCGGCCGCGATCGTCGAGAGCGGCACCACGGAGAAGCAACGTGTGATCCGGACGTCGTTGCGCAGCCTCGCCGCGGCACAGGCCGCGCTCGACGTCCGGCCGCCCGCATTGTTACTCGTCGGCGAGACCACGCGCTTCGCGGAGCGCTATAGTTGGTTCGCGCCGAGTCGGATCGAGATTTACGAAGACGCGGCCGCAGAGCCGCGCGCGCGCGTCGGTTACTAGTCCAACAATCAAGAAGCCAACCATCAAAAAGGCACCGCCATGATCTACGACAGCATCCTCGACACCATCGGCAACACCCCCGTCGTCAGGCTGAACAAGATCGCGCCGAAGCACGTGACGATGTACGTGAAGATCGAGGCGTTCAACCCACTGCACTCGGTCAAGGATCGGTTGGCGTTCGCGATCATCGACGACGCCGAGAAACGCGGCGTGCTGAAACCGGGCCAGACCGTCGTCGAAGCGACGTCCGGCAACACCGGCATCGCGCTCGCGATGGTGTGCGCCGCGAAGGGCTATCCGTTCGTGGCAACGATGGTCGAGACGTTCTCGGTCGAGCGGCGCAAAATTATGCGCGCGCTCGGCGCGAAGGTGATCCTGACGCCGGCCGCCGAGCGCGGCACGGGCATGGTGCGGCTCGCGGCCGCGCTGGCCGAGAAACACGGCTGGTTCCTCGCGCGGCAATTCCAGAACCCGGCAAACCCGGCCTATCACCGCCAGACCACGGGCCCCGAGATCCTGAAGGACTTCGCTGGCAAACGGCTCGACTTCTGGGTCACCGGCTGGGGCACGGGCGGCACGCTGACGGGCGCCGGCGAGATGATCAAGCTCGCGCGGCCCGAGGTGAAGATCATCGCCACCGAGCCGGCCGGCGCGTCGCTGCTCGGCGGCAAGGCGTGGGCGCCGCACAAGATCCAGGGCTGGACGCCGGACTTCCTGCCCGACGTGCTGAACCCGAAGGTGTTCGATCAGCTGCTGCCGGTCACAGACGAGGAAGGCAAGAATGCGGCGCGCCGGCTCGCGGCCGAGGAAGGCATCTTCTGCGGCATCTCGGCCGGCGCCACCGTGGCCGCCGCGATGAAGGCTGCGGAAACCGCGAAGCCCGGCTCCGTGTTGCTCGCGATGCTGCCGGACACCGGCGAACGCTACCTCGGCGGCTACCTGTTCGAGGATCTGAACGCGGGCTCGGACGACGAGTGGCTCGCGGGCCTGGACAAGAAGTAGTTCGGCGGAGCTGACTTAGAGTCCGAGCTGCTTCTCCAGATCGCCCTGTTCTTTCTGGAAGCGATCCTTGCGCGAGTCTTCTTGCTTGGCAGCGCTGGCGCTGCGACTCGCCTGCAGGGCCTCGGCACGTTTCGCGTCGCCGGCGAGGTAATACAGCTCCACGGCGGCATTCCAGCCGTCGCCGCCGGCCAGTTTGTCCGCCACCTGCCGCGCCTTCGCCTTGACCTCCACCTGTTTGTCTTGCCGGTCCGCGCGCCCGTAGTAGGTCAGCGCTTGTTGCAGTGCATAGTGATAGTCGAGCGCCGCAAACTGATCGCCCCGCGCGAGTGCCCGGCGCTTCACGTCGGCAGCGGATTCATCTCCTGCCGTCCCCAGCCATGCCTTGGCTTCCTCGAGCAACTCCGTGTGCGGTTCGCGAATGGCGAAGGACTTGTCTTCCTCTGCGAGTAGCCGCTGTGCCTGCGAGCGCGCAACCCGCTGAACTTCGGCTACGCCGTCGGCAAAGTCGTTACGGCGCATGAAGTCGAGAATGTCGTCCGCGAGCCGCCGATCGGTGGGCTTGGCCCGGAACCGCGCGAGCCCGACGCGCTTGGCATCATCGAAGTAGGACCCGGTTTGGAAATAGTCGAACGCCTGCACGGACTGGCCGGCCGCCTCCGCGGCACGCCCAAGCGCGAGAAGCACGCGCATGTAAATCGCATCGGCGCCATCGCCACAGGCTCTCACATCACCTGAAGCGACGAGATCGAGGGCGCGTTTCAAGTCGCCCGCCGACTCGGCCGCTTTGGCACGCACGACGGCGGCATTGCCGACCTGTCTCTCCTTGGGCTCGCAGGTATCGTCGGCGCGCACGCCGAGACTACAGAACCCAAGAGTCACGCCGAGCACACCCACAACTAAGTGACGCATTGTCTTTTCTCCGATCAACGGCCGATGGCGTCCTTCAAGACACCGAGGCCGAAGCGCTTCTTCTTTGGCGCTTCTTCGGAGGGATTCTTGTCCCCTCGATCGCCCGACTTCTCTTCACGCGACGCTGCCGGTGCACTGAATAACCCGCCGGCGATACCCCCGGCCATGCTCGTATAGCCCGCCGGGATCTCGAACAGATCGTCGGGCTGTGCGCCGAGCTTGATGTTGCTGAGCTCGCGCTTCATGCGCAGTTTCTCGCCCTTGTCGATGCTGATCACGTCCAGCTTTACGACGATCCCGTCGTCAGTCGTCCACCAGAAGCCACCCATCTTGCTGCCGTTGGCTCCGGTCATGAGCACTTTCACTTTGTCGGTCATCACTCCGTTGACTTGCTCACGACCCGCCTTGGTCATTTCGGTTTTGTAGTCGTCAGGACTCGCGCTGCGGGACTCGCCGCCCGGCTGCCCGGTTTTTATTTCCATGTACATGCGCTCGGCGGGCATCAGCATCCACGTCGCGTTCTTGTCGTCGCGGCGGATGGTCACGCTCGTCGTGCCCTCGCTGACCTCCTCGCGGCGTTCCTTCCCCGGCGCGGCACTCAGGTGTCCGCGCATGGCTCCTTCAGCCGTCTCCATGATGTAGTCGGCTGAGTACGAGACGCGCAGGGGCGCTGGAGCGTCTGCGTGCGCGGCAAACGCCGCGCTCAGGAGTAACGGTGTGACGAATAAGGTTGAGCGCATGATCAGGACTCCATGCAGATAGGCCGGCGACTAGCATAGACAAGGTGCGCAGACGAATACCAGCAGCAGAAATGAGTCTCGTATTACCTACGGCTAGGGCATCAGAAGGGATCGCAGATCTATATCACTGCGATCGAAACTAACCATCACGCGGGTTGCGGCCCCGGAGTATGGTTTGCCTCCGTCAATAGAGCGAAGCGAAAGCCACCCATGAGCAAACCAAACGAAGGCAAGTGCCCCTTCAATCACGCCGCGGGCGGCGGCACGTCGAACCGGGACTGGTGGCCGAACCAGTTGCGGCTCGATCTCCTGCACCAGCACTCCGCGAAGTCGAATCCCATGGGCGAGGACTTCGACTACACGAAGGAATTCAAGAGCCTCGATCTCAAGGCCCTGAAGAAGGACCTCGCGAAGCTGATGACCGACTCGCAGCCCTGGTGGCCGGCGGACTTCGGCCACTACGGACCGTTGTTCGTCCGCATGGCGTGGCACAGCGCCGGCACGTACCGCGTCGGTGACGGCCGCGGCGGCGGCGGCCGAGGTCAGCAACGTTTCGCGCCGCTGAACAGCTGGCCCGACAACGTGAGCCTCGACAAAGCGCGGCGCCTGCTCTGGCCGATCAAGCAGAAGTACGGTCGCAAGATCTCGTGGGCCGACCTCATGATCCTCACGGGCAACGTCGCGCTGGAAACGATGGGCTTCAAGACGTTTGGCTTCGGCGGCGGCCGCGAGGACGTCTGGGAACCGGATCAGGACGTCTACTGGGGCGCCGAGAAGACGTGGCTCGGTGGCGACAAGCGCTACTCCGGCGATCGCGATCTCGAGAATCCGCTCGGCGCCGTGCAGATGGGCCTGATCTACGTGAACCCGGAAGGCCCGAACGGCAATCCCGATCCCGTGGCCGCGGCGCGCGACATTCGCGAGACCTTCGCTCGCATGGCGATGGACGACGAAGAGACGGTCGCGCTGATCGCTGGCGGCCACACCTTCGGCAAGACGCATGGCGCCGGGCCCGCGACGAACGTGGGAGTCGCCCCGGAAGCGAGCGACCTCGAGGCGCAGGGTATGGGGTGGAAGAACAGCTTCGGCAGCGGCAAGGGCGGTGACGCGATCACCAGCGGTCTCGAAGTCACCTGGACCAGCACGCCGACGAAGTGGAGCAACGACTTCTTCGAGAACCTGTTCGAGTACGAATGGGAGCTGACGAAGAGCCCGGCCGGCGCGCATCAGTGGCGGCCGAAGAATGGCGCGGGCGCCGGCACGGTGCCGCATGCGCACGACAAGTCGAAGAAGATCGCGCCTTCGATGCTCACGACCGACCTTTCGCTGCGCTTCGATCCGGCGTACGAAAAGATCTCGCGGCGCTTTCTCGCGAACCCGAAGGAGTTTGCCGACGCGTTCGCGCGCGCGTGGTTCAAGCTCACGCACCGCGACATGGGTCCGCGTGCGCGTTATCTCGGGCCGGAGGTGCCGAAGGAAGAGCTGATCTGGCAGGACCCGATTCCGAAGGTCAATCACCAGCTGATCGGCGACAAGGACATCGCGGCGCTCAAGAAGAGCCTGACTTCGAAGCTGTCCGTCTCGCAGCTGGTCTCGACCGCGTGGGCGTCGGCTTCAACGTTCCGCGGCTCGGATATGCGCGGTGGTGCGAACGGCGCGCGAATTCGTCTCGCGCCGCAGAAGGACTGGGAAGTCAACCAACCCGACGCAGCTCGCGAAGGTGCTGGCGACGCTCGAGGGCATCCAGAGCGCGTTCAACAAGAAAGCGAAAGGTGGCAAGAAGGTGTCGCTGGCCGACCTGATCGTGCTCGGCGGTTGCGCCGGCATCGAGAAAGCGGCGAAGAAGGCCGGTGTCGCCGTGAAGGTACCGTTCACTCCGGGTCGCATGGACGCGTCGCAAGCGCAGACCGACGTGGAGTCGTTCGAGGTGCTGGAACCGATCGCCGATGGCTTCCGCAACTACGTCAAGAGCAAGGACAGCGTGACCGGCCGAGGCGTTGCTGATCGACAAGGCCCAGCTGCTGACACTGACCGCGCCCGAGATGACGGTGCTCGTCGGTGGCTTACGCGTGCTCGGCGCGAACGTCGGGCAGTCGAAGCACGGCGTCTTCACGAAGAAGCCCGAGACGCTCACGAACGACTTCTTCGTCGAACCTGCTCGACATGAGCACGGAGTGGAAAGCCGACGTCGGATGCCAAGGACGTGTTCGAAGGGCGCGATCGCAAGATCCGGCGCCGTGAAGTGGACCGGCACGCGCGCCGATCTCGTCTTCGGCTCGAACGCGCAGCTGCGCGCACTGGCCGAGGTCTACGGCAGCGCCGACGCGCAGAAGAAGTTCGTGCAGGACTTCGTGGCGGCGTGGACCAAGGTCATGAACCTGGATCGCTTCGATCTCACGTGATCGTGACTCGCTCAGCGCGCGTGGCTGCCGAACCGTTGCCTTGGGTCGGGGGGCTAGAGGAACGGTGGGGCGCATAGAAATGCGACGACGCTCGGCGTCCAATCCGCTCGCCGGTTCACAGCAGCCATGCTCAGGCAGGCTCGACGGCGACACCCAGCCCTTTGGCCGCTTCGCGCACGCGCTCGTCGAGGCTCAACAGTCGGAGGCCGACAACCGCGGAACGCGCGACGAGAAGCGACGCCAGGTGGATGGCATCGAGTGTCCGAAGCGGGTCACCCGGAAACGGCCGACGCGCGCGATCGACTCCGCGTCGAGCTTCACCTCGCAGGTAGTCTCTGCACCGTCCGGCGGTGTACCGCCGGCTTGGCTCAGGGTTGCCGGCGCGCGGTCAGCGCGTTGCGGGTTCCCTGAATTCATCCCGTCCACTTCGCGGCTCGTCGCCGCGAAGGCACCGTTTCGATGAGTCCCCTGCTCTAACCAACTGAGCTACAGCCCCACGCGGTGTACGGTACACGGTCGTCTCGCGGCCGTCTGAAGAGGCGCAGCCGCGCTGGGGCGAGGTGAGGCTCAACCGCGCTCAGCGTGCTGCGCGAGCTGCTGGCAGAAGGAAAGCAGATCCTCGAGGTCATTCGAGGCCAGATCGAAAATCCGGCCGGCATCCACCGCGCCGTACTGATGGGCAATCAGATTTCGTAGCCCGGATGCGGCCCGCAGCCGGTGGGCGAGATCGGGTGCGAGAATCTGTCGATCGGCCAATACCGCAAAGGCGTCACCGTAGCTCTGCGGCACATCCCATCCCTCGTCGGCGAGCCAATGCGTCGCCAGGGCGATCGCTTCCTGCAAGGCGATGAAAAGGTTCAGTATCACAATCTCGCGTGCTGTGCGACTCTCGCGGAAGGCCTCTGCCGAGCCCGGGAGCACGTCACGGATGCGCGCGACCGCGTCGCGAATGGCGGCTAGCTTCTTGGCTAGAACGGCCTCATCGACCATGCGCGGCTGCCGCCAGAACTCCGCGAGCGGCGAGCGCCTCAATCGGTCGGAAATCGAGGTACTCGAGGATGGCGCGGGTTTTGCCCTTGACGAGTGCGCTGTGATTTTTTTCCACGATCACGCGGCCATCCCGAAAAACCCGATAAGCAAGGGCCGGGGGCGCTTCATCGACCACCACTACGTCCACGGAACGCCCGCTGGCGCGCTCCAATCGGGTGATTAGATCGCCAAGCTCGAGCGCGCTGAGGCGCGTACACGATTCGAGCCCAACAGCGATGTCGAGGTCGCTGCCCGCGTGTGCAGTTCCACGTGCGCTCGACCCAAACACTAGTGCGTAGCCGATGCGCGAGTCTTCGGCCAACACCTTACGAAGAGCGTCCATCGGGAAAATATAGCACGCGAACTCGCATGACGCGGTCACGGCACGGAGACCGCGGGCGAGGCGCCAGCGGGCGTAGGGTCGTCGTCGATGCCAAGTGGAGTTTACTCCAGCCGCGGCGAAGGAAATCGGCAAGAATGCGCGTGACGCGCTGCGCTTCGGCCCATCGGGCGCTGGGGTCTGGGCGACACCCACAGTCGACGCCAAACGACGGCTGCTGTACGTAACGACCGGCGACAACTACACCGAACCCGCGTCGTCGACGAGCGACGCCGTGCTCGCGCTCGACATGCGCGACGGCCGAATCGTGTGGACGACGCAGATCACGGAGCGCGACGTCTTCAACGGGCGCTTCTCAGGACTGCCTGAGCTGAAGTGCCCCGAAGAAATCCGCGCCGAAAACCAACACGCTCTGCCGACTCAAGCATCCCTCGGTTCCGGTTGAACTATAGCTCACGAAAATTCGTGGAACCACGTAAGGCGCGGGAGCAGCATCGAGTAACTATGCTCAGGCAGGCTCGACGGCGACACCCAGCCCTTTGGCCGCTTCGCGCACGCGCTCGTCGAGGCTCAACAGTCGGAGGCCGACAACCGCGGAACGCGCGACGAGAAGCGACGCCAGGTGGATGGCATCGAGTGTCCGAATCGGGTCACCCGGAAACGGCTGACGCGCGCGATCGACTATCTCGGCCGCGATTCGCAGGACTTGCCAATGAGCGGCAGCCGAGACGAGGTGCGCTCGACGGTCGGCCGCTTCGGCCTCCGTCAGTTCCTTGAGCGCCACCGCCCGCAGCAATACGCGATCACACTCGATCAGGGTCAGGTCAGACGCGACGATGACTTCGGCGTCGCCGAGTAGGCGGCGCACCGCGGGCGCGGTCGGCTCGTCAAGGAGCCATGCCAGCACCGCACTCGACTCCGCGTAGAGATTCACCGAGTGCCGCGCTCCTGCGTCGAGCAATTGGGCGACGCTCCGCCGACGTTCGCCTTGCTTGCGCAGCAGCGCAGGATACAGGTCCGTTCCAGCCGGAGCACCCAGGGTCAGGAGGCCCCGTCTCGCCAGCGCCTGAAGTCCCGCCGGCACCGACGGATCGCCCTGCCCTTGCCCCGGTGGCAGGAGCTCAGCCACGACTTCTCCCCGATCGGTGACCAGGACGCCCTCCCCCAGCCGCACGCGGCGAAGGTATTCGCTCAGCTTGTTCTTGAGGTCACGGACGCCGACGGTTTTCATACGGACGTATTGTAGCCACGTGTGGCTACATGATCAACGAAATGCCCCCGACCCGGGCGCCGGCGTAGAGGACTACACGTTCGCCGCCCGAACCTCCCGAATGACCAGCCGCTTCAACCAGGCTGCTTCCGTCAGCAATTCGCGATCAGCGACCGTTTTCGCCTGAAGTTTGAGCTCCGGCGACACGCGTGCCTGCTGCGCGAGAATCCGTTCGATCAGCGACGGGTCTTCAATGCTCGCGATCAACTCGAACAGCTTGCGCAACCAACAATCGCATTGCGCGGTGGGTCATCGCTCTCAGCTCGGGCCTGCCCGGAATCGAGCAGGTGCCGCTGCCCCTGCTTGAATTGCTGCACCCCGACGACTTCCCTGGCAGCGTCGGGGCCGCCGGTAAGTACTCTGTTTTTAGGGGGATTAGTCGTTTTGCCCGGATCTGGCACGGCGCTTGCTCCGAAGAGTTTTCGGGGGGCGTCGACCGATTCACCGCAAGGGGCTTCGGCACGGCGAGGGGAAGCGCAACATGAAATCAATAGTCTTCGATCACGCGGCCTCGCGTCGGTCGCGTCGGGGGAAATCCCTCGAGCGGCGGCAGACTGCCAATACTCGAGTCGAGCCGCGGCCCCATGGGCACCTGAATATGGTCACGATGCCCAAAGTCCGGGTCTTTGGAGAGTCATCGGGCCGTGCCGGTCGTCAGGCAGCAGCGCGATGAATCCGTCGATTCCGAGCACTGGATGCGGGTGGAAAGCCGTGTCCGGCTTGTTGTATGGCTGGTGGTGCTCGTCACGACCATCGTCGATGTGGTCGCCACATTCGGTCCACACTTTGGATTGACGTGGCAACTTTTGTAATCTCTACTCATTGGCTTGGGTGTTGTTCAATGATGCAGCGGAGTTGAACCACGCGCGCGCGCAAGAATAGAGTCAGAGACCGAACCAGAGACCCATCGTGGTTACATCGCAGACCAGCGGCGGGTTTCTGTTTCTCCTGCGTCGCCGCATGTTTCCTCACGGTGTTCATCGCGGTGGGTCCGAAATCTCAGGCGCAAATCGGCGAGCCGATTACACCCATTCCGCTGAGTGTATCGACCGATCCCCGGCGTGTTGAACTTGGGCGGCAGTTGTTCCAGGACGCGCGTTTGTCGGGCGGAGGCGACCGCTCCTGCGCGACGTGCCACCCGCTCAACTCCCATGGCGTGGATGGGTTGCCGCGCGCGCGCGCGCTCGGCGAACTTCGCAAGCTGCGAAATACACCGACAATCTTTAACGTCCGGTTTAATTCCATCGTCAATTGGGACGGCAAGTTTGACGATATTTCCGCGCTGGCTGACGCCGTCCTCAACGATCCGGCGCTCATGGGCGCCAGTTGGCCGGGGATTCTGTCGACGATTCGGTCGGACCCGCGGTACTTGCAGCAATTCGAAGCGATCTATAAGGATGGCGCTACAAAGCACGCGGTATTGGATGCCTTGGAAAGCTATGAGCTCAGTCTGACGACACCAAATTCGAGATTTGACAAGTATTTGCGGGGCGACCAAGGCGCACTCAACGACGAGGAGCGGATGGGCTATCAGCTCTTCAAATCCTACGGGTGCGTCGCCTGCCACCAAGGAGTGAATGTCGGCGGCAATATCTTTCAAAAATTTGGCGTTTTCACGTTCCCATCGGCCTACTTGCCGGGAAAGGAGGCGACGGATCCGGGCCGCTCGAGAATCACTCGTAATGCGGAAGACCTGGGTGTCTTTCGAGTTGCCAGCTTGCGCAACGTCGCCGTCACGGCTCCGTATTTTCACGACGGATCAGCCGCAACGCTCGATGAGGCCATCGATGAAATGGCCCGGCTGCAATTGGGACGCACATTGCGCCCCGACGACAGGCGCCGGATCGTGCTCTTTCTCGGAACTTTGACGGGGGATTTTAGCTCCGGCGCCGCGACCGAAGCCGCGACGGGGCGGCGATGAAGATAAGAGCTTCGAAACCGGCGCTAGTCGTCGTGATCTTGCTCGTCTTGCTCACGACATTTTTCATTCAAAGCCGTAGTTCCGATCTGGCTTTGTACGCACGAATGCACGCAGCCGTCGGCGATTATGAGCTCTATGATGCAGAGTTGACGCGTGACGTGGTCTCGGCGCGGTCTGGATTGCTTCCCAACTATGACCCGCTGGGTGCAGACCGGCGACATATCATGGCGACCTTCGACTCGTTGGCGAAAGCGAGTTCGGCGGGCTCGAACGCCGCGGAGGCTGGTCTGCGCGGACCCGTTGAGCTGCTCGCCCAAGCCCAGTCCGAAAAGCTCGCCGCGGTCGAACACTTCGAATCCGCAAACGCATTGTTGAGAAATTCGCTGCTCTATCTGACGTTTGCTGGCCCCGCACTGCAAATTCCGCGCGAGCAGCCGCAAGTGTCGGACGAATCGCGCCAGCTGTCCTATGCGGTGTTGCGCTTCGTAAATGCGCTCGACTCTGACGTCGCCGCCGAAATCACGCGGATATTGGATCGACTTTCACTCGTTCCTCCAGACGGAACCGACCTCGGCACGCTCGTGACTCAAGCACGGCTGATCGTCGATCTCGCCCCAAAGACGGATATGTTGCTCCGGCAGATCGTCGCAGTACCGACAAGCGACCGGATTCAAAATCTACGGGCCGCAGTTTTGAAAGAAAGCGAGTTCGTGGAGCGGCGGGCGCAGGTATTTCGTGTCCTTCTCTATTTCGTCGCACTGATGCTGCTTTCCTATGTTGCAGTTCAATTTGTCCGACTGAAAACGGGGGCTGATGAGCTGTATCGCACAAACAGCTACTTGCAGCTGGAAATGAGCGAGAGAATTCGGCTCAGCGAAACCGCACGCCGCCAGGAATTGCAGTTGATTCAAAAAAATCGAATGGTGGTTCTCGGGATGATGGTTTCCGGAGTAGCGCACGAGATCAACAACCCGAACCACCTCATACTCATGAACTCGCATCTTCTGGCTACGACGTGTAAGGACCTGCTAGCGCTGGTTGATGCGGGCAAGCCCGTTTCCAGCACCACTCGCGTGGGCGGCTTGGAATATGCGGAAATGCGAACGCAAATACCCCTCCTCGCAAACGACATTCACGAGGCGGCGGCGCGCGTGGGGCAAATCGTCGATGAGTTGAAGTACTTCTTTCGCCCCAGCTCTTCGGCGAGTTCCGATACTTTCGATGTGAACGGCGCCGCAAAGCGGGCGATACGCCTATTGTCGCACTTGATCCGCGCCAAGACGGAGCGTTTTACGACACGCTTTGGCTCAGACCTGCCGTTGGCGGCCGGCTCTGCACAGCATTTCGAACAAGTCGCCGTGAATCTCCTAGTGAACGCACTCGAAGCGCTACCGAACGCGAGCTGTGGTGTGGATGTATCGACCATTTATGACCGCATCAGAGACAAGTTGTTGTTTATCGTCGATGACCAAGGCGTCGGCATATCACAAGATGATCTTGCGCGCATTCGCGATCCATTTTTCACTACCAAGGCATCTACAGGAGGTACCGGCCTTGGACTCGCGATTACATCAACGCTTCTCAGTGATCTGGGTGGAAGCCTCGAGTTCACATCCGAGATCGGGAAAGGTACGCGCGCAGTGATCGGCTTGCGCCGTTCAGACAGCGTTGCTTCCGGAGGGACAGATGATGGAGGAAATGAGCTTCGCGAAACTGCCGGTTCTGCTGGTGGATGACGAACCGGGATTGCTCAGGAGCACAAGTACTGCATTGCGCGCGTCCGGAATCGCGAGCGTCGTCACTTGTGATGACAGTCGGTTGGTACTGCCTCTATTGGAGCAAAGACCAATCGGCGTCTTGATGCTGGATCTTTCAATGCCGCACATGTCGGGACAACGACTGCTAAAGGAGGTGACCGCTAACTTCCCAGAGATTCCCGTAATCGTCGTCACGGCTACGAGCGATTTGGAGGTGGCCATCCAGTGCATGCAGGAAGGCGCAGTGGACTATTTGTTGAAGCCTGCGGACAGAGATCGCATGGTATCGGCAGTGCAGCGCGCTTTTGAAATGCGGGCGCTGAAAGCCGAGGTGTGTTCGCTTCGTGACATGGCACTGTCCGAGTCTTCGGCGGCGCATGACGCATTTTCCGGGATCGCCACCCGGAGCGCGCAGATGCTCCAGATATTTCGATATCTGGAACTGGTCGCCGGCACCGCGCATCCGGTATTCATCACCGGAGAAAGTGGAACAGGCAAGGAGTTGGTCGCGCGCGCCGTGCACCGGATCTCTCAGCGGGCTGGTCCGTTTGTTCCCGTGAATGTTGCTGGTTTGGACGACAACATGTTCGCCGACACGCTCTTCGGTCACCGCAAAGGGTCGTATACCGGCGCCAACCAAGAGCGTGAGGGCTTGGTCCGGCACGCCGCCCAGGGAACGCTGTTCCTGGACGAAATCGGGGATCTTAGCGTCTCGTCTCAAGTCAAGTTGCTGCGGCTTCTGCAGGACGGGACCTACTACCCTTTGGGATCAGACGATTGCATGCGAAGCGAGGCACGGGTTGTGGTCGCGACGAATTGCGACGTCAATCGGGACGTTCGAAGCGGAAAATTTCGAAAGGACCTCTACTTTCGTCTGTCTACCCATCAGGTGAAACTGCCGGCATTGCGGGCCCGGCGGGCAGATGTGCCGCTGCTCGTGGGCCGGTTCGTTGAACAGGCCGCCTTGGATCTTGCCAAGCCGGTCCCCACCGTGCCGCGCGAGGTATTGAGCCTGCTGATGACATACCGTTTCCCCGGCAATATCCGCGAACTCGAAAGCATGTGCCAGGATGCTGTTGCGCAACATCAGGGGGGCATGCTGTCGCTCCACAGTTTCAGGGAAGCCGTTACCCGCAGTCATTATGAGTTTGAATCAGAGAGTAGTGCAGCCAATACCGTCCTTGCCGAACATTCGTGGCCCGAGGTGCTACCGACCCTGGAGGAAGCGGAACGGGCGCTGATCAACGAAGCGCTGCGCCGTGCCGACGGCAACCAGGGTATTGCTGCGAGTATCCTTGGTATATCGCGTCAGGCGCTCAACCGGCGTCTCGTTCTTCAGCAACGCGAGACGAATCAACCCGGAACAACCCCCTCTGAATGATCGGCAGCGAGTGTGTGCTGACGCGGCCACCGCCGCTGGTGGCAAGCTCCACCCCACCGAATCGCGGCACGCAGGCGGATAGGACTTTTGAAGGGCAACCGCGGCGGGTTTTTGTTTTTGCGGCGCGGATCAGCGGTCGCGACCACCGAAGTTCGTCGTGGTCATGAAGTAGACGAACATCGGGTCACCGCGAAAGCTCGCACCCTCCGTATCGCGGAAAAACCGGCCGGCCCAGAGCTTCGCGAAAGCCGTCTCGAATGCCAGCCGCTTCGGGATCGCCGTCCACGTGAAGATGCCTTCGAGCTGCCGACCGATCGAACGCCCTGCCTGACCCGTGAGGTCGCGCAGACCCACACCGGACCACGCGTCGCGCGTCGAGTCGAGCTCGTACTTGCGATAGTTGAACGTCGTCTGCCAGCGTTGCCACGGCACGAATGTGAGACGCACACCTGGCGTACGCAGATTGCCGCGCGCGAAGAGGCCATAGATGCCCAGCGGAGTGAAGTCGAACCGCCCGTCGCCGAACAACGTGTCGTAGCCTTCGTTACGACCGTCGAATGGATCGCGATCGCCGCTCGCGCGGTCGTACTGCATCAGCAGCACGGGCGACAGCTTGCTCGAGAACGCGTAGCCGAACTCCGCGTGATAGAACTCCGCGTCGTGATCTAAGCCACGGCGCGTGACACCGGCCGCCGTGGCACTCGACCTGCCGTACTGCAGCACCGCCTCGACCTCGTGGCTCCACTTGCCAGGCGTGGTCGGGCGCCACGCGCGAAAGCCGACCGAGTCGAAGTCACGCGGCAGCGCATCGTTCTGCGGGCGATTGCCCTGGTCGATGCCAGCCCAGTACACCTCGAACCGGTCACGGCTCTTCAGCGCCGGAAACTGATAGAACGCGCCGCGGAACGTCGTGTTGCGATTGCCGCGGTCCAGCTCGTCATCGTTGGCGAGCAGGGACGCGCGATCGGTCGGCAGGATCCGCATCGGCGTAACCACGAACACCTGCGCGTTGCGGCCGTCGCTGCCGCGCCACTGCCAGTCCACGCCCGTGAACGAGCTGATCGTGTTGCGCGCGCCGCTGCGCGCGACGAGGCGCCGCCGGCCGACGTCCATCGTGAAGCGCCCCACCTTCAGCGAGCCCGTGTGCCCCTGCGCGAGCAGGTCGGAGAAATTCCAGGTGAGATTCGCCTGCAACGGCTCGAGCGTGTCCACGAGGCTGGTGCTGATCAGCGACTGCGAGTCGTTCAGCTCGGTGCGCGCGTCCATGAGCTCGCCCGAGAAGCGCACGTTGCCTCGGCCAACATCGATGAACATGCTCGTCTGCAGCTCGAGCACCTGATCGGACGACGCGACGTTCGCGCGCGGACTGTTGTCGATGGCTTCGAGGCGCGAGCGTTGCTGGAAGCGAAGAGCGACGAGCGGCGCGTCGTCCGTCGCTTGCGCTTGGGCGGGCGTCGCCGCGACGAATGCCAGCAGCGCCACGTGGTGCGCTCGAAGCACGGGTCGAGTTGGTGGCGACGAGCGGCAGCCGGAGCGTCCTGCAATAAGTCGTTCTCTCGGGGGGGAGGAGCGAGGCAACTGAAGATGCGTCGCAGCCGCCGCCCGCCACCGAACGACAGTATTTCGAAGGGCTGGCCACATTGCAGTCGCAGTCTGGTTACAAATCGGTCGTCCCCAAAGTATTTTGCACAAGGATATGGGCGTTTGATTCCTGACCGTCACACCACCGCGCGCGTTGAATGCCGGCCTCCCCACCCACGCAAACGAGATTCGTCATGGCCGCGGATAGGAATTGTGAAGCCCCCTGCTCCGCGGGCAGCGGTGCGCGTAACCGCCATTGTGTCAAAGCCGCGGGCGGGTCGCGACGCTGATCTGGCGTCACAGCCCACGTCGGCGCAGAGTTTGAAGGCGCGGACGCTGCCAGTGGCCGCCGTTCGCCTCACCGGCCACAGCACCGTCCGTCGCCCGCGCTTTAGCACTCGAGCCCGTCGACGATCTGCCGAATCAAAACAGCAACGGCTGCGGCGGCGCTCGCGGCCCGAGCGAGGCCATCGGTGTCCCCTCCTCGCCCCACTCACGCCGGTGCGCCAGAATGGCGATCTCCGCTCGCAACGCCGCGTGCGTCTGCGCTAGTCTGTGATGGGCGACTGGCCGCTCACGGCCAGTCTCGACGGGGGAAACGATGGCGAGAAAGAGAACCGCGATCCGGTGGCTCGTCGCTCTGCTTCTGGGGTGCGCCGCGCCGGCATTCTCCCAACCGAGCATTCGCGGCGGTTGGATTGCCGACGTCGACGGTGTGCGACACATCTATGTTTTCAAAGTGCGCGACGAGGCCTTCACGGGCACGCACTGCACCCGCTGCGACGAACGCGAAGACCTCTCGATCGTGCGCAACGGCCGCATCTCGGGTGCACGCCTATCGTTCTCGCTGCTGTCGGATGCCGGCGGCCAGTGGCGCGAGCAGCGCTTCGAAGGCGAGATCGGCGACGGCCAAGTCCTGTTGCGCCGCGTAGGCGGCGAGGCCGCACCGCAGCGCCTCGTGCGCGTCGAGCCCGCAGCGCCGGCACAGGCCGCTGCACCTACGGTTGCGGCGCCGCCGCCCGCGCCCTACGTCGCGCCGGGACCGCCGGAGCCGCAGACGCTCGAATCGGTGGCGGGTACCTGGATCTCGGGCACCGGTGCGCGGGCCCAGATCGCGATGCTCAAGGTGCTCAACGGGCAACTCGTGGGACTCATCTGCGGCCCATGCGACTCGCCCGTCACGATGGCCCCCATCGAGGACGGCTCGGTCGACGGCACCCGTGTGCAAATCTTCACCGTGCACGAAGACAACGGCAGGATCGCCCTGTACGGGCGCTATCGCAACGACATCGTCGGCACCGTCGCCAAGCAGCAGTTGCGTATCGCCAGCCACCTCGACGGCATGCCCGGCGAGAACGAGGCCCACATGACCTTCATTGGCCCGATCCGCGACTAGTAACGGCGCGAGCGAGAAGCGCCGACAGCAGTCGATCGCGTCTGTAACGAAAATACCTTCTGCCCGGCACGCGGGCCCATCGCCACTCGGTACGTGATCGAGTGGCCGATCAGATCATCCAGTGGGCCGCGAGTCTCGGGGGCGAGATCGAGATAGCTGCGCTCGGCATCGCGAGCCAAGAGGCCCTGGCGTTCGAGGACGCTGCCGATGCGTTCGGCCACGCGCACCACGAGCGTTTGCAGCTCCTCCTGACGTGGGGGCTCGGTGAACCCGACCAGGTCGAGGCCGCGAGTGGGTTGGAAGAAATTGGCGGAGAGAGAGGGATTCTTTCACTACCAGCTCGAAGTGCTCGGCGGGAACGCGCGCTCGTGCACGCACTGCTCGATCTCTATCCCAAACACCCGCTTTAGGCGCCGTGCCCAGTTCATGCGAATGTCCTTCGACGCTAGCCGCTGCGGCGCGGCGGTGGATCGCTTCTGTGCCCCTGCGCCTCTTCCTCCCGGGGTAATCTCCGCTCGCAACGCCGCGTGCGCCGCGAACACGCCGTGATATCTCGTCAGGTGGACCCGCGGCGGCGGCACCAGCGCCGCCAAGCGGGCGATGAAGTCCGCGTCAGCCCTGCTCGCGACGGGCACCGCAACTTCGTTCCTGTATCGTATTCCGCAATGAAACTGCTCTCTCGCCTGTTCCGAAAAGCCCCTCCACCGCCACCCGCCCCGGTTGCCGTCGAGCCGCCCCCTCCCGTAGCGCCCGCGCCGCCAGCGATTGATCCGGAAGAACAGCAGCAGCTGCTGCGCACGATCGAATCCGGCGCGATGGAATCGGCTGAATTGGTCCGGCTTGCCGTGGAAGGCCGGACCACGCGTCTTCGCCAGGCGGCGGCAGCGGCGATTCATGAACCGGCCCTGTGGCAGGACCTGTTGCCGCGCCTGCGCGGCCGGGACAAAGAGGCGTACAAGCTGATCAAGCAGCGGCTCGATGCGGTGCTCGCCGAGCAGCGCAACCTGGCGCAAGCCAACAGCGATGCGCAGGCGCTGTGTGCGTCCATCGAAAAGCACGCCGCAAGAACGCATTACGCGCTGTACGCGCCAACCTTGGCGTCGTACTTGGCGCAGTGGCGGGCGCTGCCCGCGGAGTTCGACGCTGCGACTCGCCAGCGGGGGCAGCAGGCCCTCGATCGCTGCCAGGCGGTGATCGCGGCGCACGAGCGCGAACTTGCGCGCGCGGCCAAGGAGCGTGCCGCCGATGAAGCGCGGGCACGCGAGCTCGATGCAGAACTCCTGGCGCAGCAGCGGGCTGCCGCCGAGCAGGCTGCTGCCGATGCCATCGCCCAGACTGCAGCAGACCTGGCCCGCGAAGCTGAGGTCCAGGCCGATCAGCAGGCGCAAACACAGGAACTCACCGAGAAGCAGGCCGCCGACGCGCGGGCCCTGGCCGACATCGTCAGCCTGATTCGCCTGAGCGGCGCAGCCCTGGCGCGCGGCGATACGCGCAAGGCCGCAAGATTCCGCCAGTCCGTCGAAGCTGCGCTGCCGGAGGCGCCTTCACTGCCGCCACAGCTCTCCCGCAGCCTCGAACAGCTCGACCATCGACTGAATGAGCTTCGTCAGTGGAAGGACTACGCCGCCGCGCCGAAGCGCATCCAGCTGATCGAAGAGATGGAAGCGTTGATCGGCGTGGAGGAAGCGCCGGAGACGCTGGCCGAGCACATCCGGGCGCTGCGGCAGGAATGGCGCACCATCAACAAGGGGCTCGCGGTCGAAAGCACCGCGGAGGTGGAACGGTTCGAACAGGCGTTCACCGCGGCGTTCCAGCCCTGCCAGGTCCACTTCGCCGAGCAGGCCGCGATCCGCCGGACGAATCTCGATGCACGCAGGCAAGTGCTCGAGCGGGCGCTGGCGTTCGAGGCAGGCCTACCTGCGGAACAACCCGACCATCCGTTGATCATGCACGTGCTGCGCGAAGCGCCGCAGGAGTGGCGCAGCCACTCGCCCGTCGATCGCGATGCGAGCCGCCCGCTCGATGCGCAGTTCTTCGGCACGCTGGATCGCCTCCGCGCCAGGGTCAACGCCTGGCATGCACGCAACACCGCAGACAAGCAGGCGCTGATCGCGGCCGCGCAGCAGCTGACGACGGCGACGGACACCTCGCGCGCCATCGACGAAGCGAAGCGACTGCAGGCGCAGTGGAAGGCGACCGGCCCCGTGCCGCATGCGCAGTCCCAGTCCCTGTGGGAAGAGTTCCGCGGGCTGTGCAACGCCGTGTTCGAGCGCCGACAGCAGGAGTACGCGCAGCAAGCCGCGACTCTCGAGCAGGCGAAGGCTCGAGCCGAAGCCCTGTGCGAACAGATCGAACAGGCGTGCCAGGAGGGCCCTGCGGACCGCCCGTCCGGCGAAGCGAAACTGCGCGAATGGCAGGACGCGTTCAATGCGCTCGGCGAGCTGCCGCGCAACGAGTCACGCAATCTCGGCGATCGCTACCAGCGCGCGATGTCCCGGTACGACTCGCAGATTGCAGGGCTCGCGCAGCGCAACGTCGAAGCTGCAGAGGCCAACGCCGTTGCCGCAGCGCGGCAGGTGCGCGCGTACCAGCGCGCCGTCATCCGTAACGATGCCGACCGCGACGCATTGAAGTCCGCCACGGAAGCTTTCATCGCTGGCGTACCCCGCTGGCCGAACAAGGCCATCCTGCAGGCGTTGCGGCAGTCCCTCGCCCGCGCGGAATCACCCGAGTTCACGCAGACCGATGACGCGGCGCGCGAGCAGGCGCTGCGCAGGCTGTGCATTCGCGCCGAAATCCTCAGCGGCGCCACGACACCGCCCGCGGATGTCGCGCTGCGCCGCGACCAGGAAATGCAGTTGCTGCGCCAGGGCCTTGGCCAGGCACGGCAAGCGGATGATCGCGCCTGGGAAGCCATGCGGATCGAATGGCTCGGCCTCGATGCCGCGGAGCCTGCGGTGCATGACGAGCTGGAGCGCCGGTTCATACAGTGCTTGAGGCAGCGCGGGCGGTGAGACGCAGGCGAATGGCGGATTTGTGGCGACGAACGCAAGAAATAGATTGAGCGCGCCGCACGGGTTGAACCGAGCGCTAACCCGTCCGCCTCGAGCGTCCGTGCTAACGTCTACTCTCGGTCCGTGTACAGCACTGACAACAGCCGCGGGAGCTGAAACCATGCGATTGGGATTCATCCGCACACTCGCTACCGTCGTCGTTATGAGCCTGGTCGGGCCGTTCGTGCGAAACGCGCTGGCCGACAAGATCGTCGTCTACGGCGCGAGCGGCAGTGTCGGCCGCATGATCGTCCAGGAAGCGCTGAGCCGGGGTCACGAGGTCATCGGCGTTTCACGCGACCCTAAGAGCCTCAAATTCGACAACCCTCGCTTTACTGCTGCGCCCGGCGACGCCACCGATCCGGATTCCATCGTAGCGACCGTCCGGGGCGCGGACGTCGTCGTGATTTCCGTCCGCGGCGTCGGGCCCGGCAACACGCCGCAGGAGGCTGTGACGTTTCGAGCTGCGACGGCCTACATCAAAGCGGCACCCCGGCTCGGCAAAGCGACCCCGTATGTCATACAGATCGGCGGCGGTGTGACGCTCTACCGGCATGGTGTACGCATCATGGATACGTTCCCACCAGGCACGGAGAGGTACGCTGTGGCGCAGGGCCACTGGCTCGCGATGGAGGCGTACCAGCATTCGACGGGTTTCGACTGGACCGTGATGTCGGCAAATACCGGTTCAATTCAGGAGCGCGGCGAGTACACGGGACGATTTCGGCTCGGAAACCAGGACGAGCTCGTCGATCGAAACGGCGAGACCTACATCTCTCGACAAGATTTCGCGATCGCGGTGATCGACATGGCGGAGAGCCGCACGGTGACCGGGAAGCGGGTCGCGGTCGGGCCGCCCTACTGAACCGCTCGCTCGCGAGCGAGGCGACGATCACGAACGCGAGCACGGACGGATCGATCGAGATTTCTTGAAGCCGCGGCGGGCTCGTCGGTCCGAACGCAACGAGCAGGCGCAGCCCGACATAGGCGAGCACGAGCCCCGCGGCGCCGCCGAGCGCGCCGAGCACCGTGCTCTCGACGAGCAACTCTTTCGCGATGCGTCCGCGGCCGGCGCCGAGGGCTGCGCGCACCGCGAATTCCTGGCGGCGAGCGTCCGCCCGCACGAGCATGAGGTTCGCGACGTTCGCGCAGGCGATCGCGCCCCACTTCGCGGGGCCCGCCGCACGATTAGCCGATCACGGCGCGGGGTCGACATTGAACGTGTCGAACACCGCGCCCCACGATCCATCGGGCTGCTTCCTGAACACACTCATCCATTGCCCAGTCGTGTTGGCCAGCGTGCTGGTCTTCTTGTCCGGCGCGGTCTGTTCGTACGTTCCCACGGCCCAGCCCATGTCCCCGGCATCCGAAAACCCGGTCGTCTTCGTCACCATCTTGATGGCGTAGCCCTCGGGAAATTTCATCTTCAGCGGGCCGGTCACGTCTTCGATCGGCTGCCCGGGCAGCGCACTCGTCCATTGGGGTCCGTAATATTTCGCATAGGTTTCCGCGTCGAGCCGACCAGCCGCCGAGACGGTGCGGTCGACCAGATCGCGCAGCGCCTTGTCATCCACCTCGTGCGAGGTCGCAGTCGGTGCGGCCACCGGAGTCGCCGTTGACGCGGGCGACCCGCAACCGCTGAGAAAAATCGACGCGGCGAGCAGCGTCACGAAGGCGCCTGTCGTTGTACCCGTTCGCATGTTGTTCATCCCCCTGGTCTGTTCTGGAACCTAATAGTGCCATCGTAACGACACGCCATAGGTTCGCGGAGGATAAATCGAAACCAGGTCCGCATTGCCGACGAATGCTGCCCCCCCCAGGTCATGATGACTCCGCTGTTTTCGATGTTGCGAACGAATGCGGAAGCGGACCCAAGCCCGGCCGAGTCCTGATACGTCAGGTTATGAAACGCTGTGCGTGCTGGCAGCGTCACTGGCGCGTTGGCCGATGAACAAAACGTCGTTTGTCCGTACTATCCGCCCTCAGAACGAGCCCGGCGCAGAAGGCAGTGACGATCAGCGTGACTGAACGACCGGTTTCATGCGAATTCCCCGTCGTTGCTAGAACTCGTAGAACGCGAACGTCGTCCCTCGCTTGGCATCCACCACGAGGTTGCAGCTGCCCCACGAGTCCGGAATCGTCCACTCGATTTCTTCTCGGTACTTCAGCTTCGAGTCCAATCTTCCGCAGCGGACGATCATGTCTCGGACGCGCCCGGTGACGCTGCCGATCGTGAACGTGTGCGCAGTTAAGGGGTGGTTCCACGCCACTTCGCCTACGCGCACCTCGTACAGACGCTTGGCGCCGACCGGCACACCGTCTCCGCCGGTTCCCAAGTCCCGGTACAACGTCCACTCCGGGTGGCGTTCGCCCGTCGCGGCCGCGAGCTCCTGGTAGCCCTCGCCCACGCGCGCGATGGCGTCGCGCAGCGCCGGATCGTCGTTTGCGAGCTGGCGGATCTCGTCCATGATCACCCGCTCCGTGTGGAGCTGGTTGGCCTGGTAAACGCCGGCACCGGAGCCGCCTGACACAGACGCCTGCGGAGAACCGTCCGGAAGTGTGCCACTGCTCTGCGACTGGAACCCCCTAACCGTGGCGTCTGCGCCGGCGGCGGCGAGTTCGCGCCAAGCGTTCGAAACGCAGCGCCGCTTACGCACGTGTGTGCCTGGCGACGAAAGCTCGTAGCAGTGAATGTCGTGACCGTCGTCGCTGTTGATGTCGTTGAAGCGCGCGTAGACCTCGTCCTCGGCGAGCCTGATCTTGACTCTCAGATCCTCGATGGCCTTGGCGGTGACGATGAACTCGTCCGGGCGATCGTTGGACGTCGCTTTCGGTTCTGCGGCGAACGCCGGCGCGAGAGCAAGCCCGGCAAACAGTGCGGCGACGATCGGAATGGCAACGCTACGACTGGGCTTCATGCTCGACCCCCACTCGAATGCTCCCGAGTATAAGCCGGTTCCTGCACCCAAATCCGGCTCCGGAGCATCTGTTCGGTATGCTACAGCCGCGCGGCGCGGGTTCGGCGGCTTCCGATCGGCCGGGAGCGCCATCCCGGCGCCGCACGTAGGGGGAACGGATGTCGGCTCTGCTCCGCGGATAGGAATTTTGAAGCCCCCCCGCTACGCGGGCAGCGGTGCGCGTAACCGCCATTGTGGCGCTCGCGGCCCGAGCGAGGCCATCGGCGTCCCCTCCTCGCCCCACTCACGCCGGTGCGCCAGAATGCGTTCGATCAGCTCCGGCTCCTCGATGCTCGCAATCACTTTCAAGCGCCCGCCGCAGCGCACGCACCGCTCGATCTCTATCCCAACACGCTTCAGGCGCCGTGCCCAGTTCACGCAAATGTCTTTCGACGCTCGCCGCTGCGGCGTGGCGGATCGCTTCTGGGTCCCTGTCGCTAGTCATCGTCGCCGGCACCATGATCGCGCGCTCGGGGGCGGCGCTCGCGGACGAGGAGGTCAGCACCGCGGCGGACCTCACGGCCGTGATCGCGCTCCAGGCCAAGCCGTGCGGGAAAGTCGTCAGCGTGACCAAGAGAGGCGAGGACGACTACGTCGCCGTGTGCCAGGACGGCGATCGTTATCGAGTGTCCGTCAAGAACGGGCGCGTCATCGTCGAGAAGATCGGCTAGTCGATCAGCGAGTCGCGCGACCCTGGCATGTCGTACATTGCGCACGCGTTCCGCGCGAGAGTAGCATCGTCCATCCATCGGTAGTGTCCCAATGGCGCACGCTCCATTCGCAAAGATCTTGTTGCTTGCGACCGCCGCGGCTTCAGTCGCGGTCGCGCCGACGGCAACGCTCGCCCACCATAGTCGCGCCAGTTACGACGAGAGCACGGAAGTCACGGTCGAGGGCACGATCACAAAGCTCGATTGGCAGAATCCACACATCTACCTGACTGTCGAGACCAAAGCGGCGGACGGCAAGCCGGTGCTCCAGGCCGTCGAGGGGATGTCCGTCTCGCAGGCGCTGGCGTGGGGAACCCCCAAGGACGCACTCGCGCCGGGCACGCACGTGATGGTGCGCGCTCGCCCGGCGCGTGCAGGCGCCGGCGCGCGTGTGCTCGGCCTCGATGCTACGACAGACGGCGGGAAGCGGTTTCTGCTCAACGTCGATGGCCGGAGCGGCCCACTCCCGGTCGCCGCGGTGGCAAGCGGTCTTGCGGGAAACTGGGTGCCCTCCATCGATGAGTTCCGGGCTGGGATCGCGCGCAGTGCCAACGGGCCCCAGCTGCCGTTCACCGAAGCCGGGCGCGCGGCGCAGACAGCGCGCAAACGAGATCCCGGAACCAACTTAGGAATCTGCGAAGCGTTCCCGCCGCCGTGGCTTTCGGCATTTCCTGACCTGCGCACCCTCGCGATCGGCGAAAAGACCGTCGCGATGCGCTTCGTCGCCCAGGGGCTCCACCTAGAGCGGGTCGTTCATCTCGACCAGAACGAGCATCCGAAGGACGTCGCACCGTCGCTGCTGGGCCATTCGATCGGACGGTGGGAGGGCGAGACGCTGGTGATCGACACCGCCGGATTCTCGTCCGACCCCACGTCGCTCGGGCCCTCGAGCCCCTCCAAGCACCTCGTCGAACGGTTGACGCTCGCAGAGGATCGGCGGCATCTCTCCTACGACTTCGCGCTCATGGACCCGGACTATCTGGCCGTGACGATCTCCACGCGCGGGACCTGGGACTATCGCCCCGATCTCAAGCCGTCGGACGACGCGAAGTGCGATCCGGAGGCAGCGACGCGGTACAGAAAAGCGGAGTAGGGATCCACGCGCGAGCGATTGCCGCTTCGTTGCGTTTCGTACTCGAGCGAAACCGCGTGGAAGCGCCTAGACTTCGGGCATGTACACCGAAATATTTTCGCAGATGAAAAAGCAGCTGGGCCAGCTCGACAAGTGGCTCGGTACGGCGGAGGAATTCGCGAAGGCCAAAGGCTTCGATCCCGGCATCGTTCTCGGGCTTCGGCTCGCGCCCGATCAGTTCGCCTTCGCGCAACAGGTGCAGACCACCTGCGATACGGCGAAGCTCGCCGCCTCGCGCCTCACCGGCAAGGCGGCCGAGACCCACGCCGATACCGAGACAACGCTCGAGGAGCTGCGGGCGCGCGTTCGGTCGGTCATCGCGTACCTCGACGGATTCTCAGCGAAGGACTTCGAAGGCGCGGCCGCGAAAGTCATCACTCAGCCTCGTTGGGAGGGAAAGTGGATGACGGGCGCGGATTACTTCGTCGAGCACGCGCTGCCGAATTTCTACTTTCACCTGACGACGGCCTACGCGATCCTGCGCCACAACGGCGTGAAGATCGGCAAGCGGGATTACCTCGGCACGCTGAGTCAGCGCGCGCCCTGACTGGTTGCGCTCACGCCGACCTTGCTCATGGCGAGGTCGGCCTGTTCCGGCCAATTGCGATTCGCCAGCGGGCTTGCGGGGCTCGGGTGCAGCATGCTGCCGATCGTCCCGGTGAATCCTTGCAACGCGTCGCGCGCGCGGCGTTCCGCGAATCCCCCAATACCCATGACGATCTCCGGGGCAAGCGTTGCCACGACCGCGCGTAACGCGTCGTCACAGGCAGCGAAGAGTGGAGCCCGTTCGTTCGGTGGCAGCTTGTAGGGCATGCGGTTGCGTCCCGTCTTCTCTATGAAGACGAGCGGGCAGTAGTTCGCGACGAAGCAGTCGCGGTGCGGATAGGAATTTTGAAGCCCGCTGCTCCACGGGCAGCGGTGCGCGTAACCGCCTGCCGCAGGCGGCTCGCGACGCTGATCTGGCGTCACACCCGACGTCGGCGCAGAGGTTGAAAGCGCGGGCGCTGCCGGTAGGCGCCGTTCGCCTCACCGGGCACAGCACCGCCCGTCGCACGCGCTTAAGAATACGAGCCGTCGACGATCTGCCGAATCAAAACGGACTAGAATCAGATTGCATGGACCAAATACGCCGGCGGGATTTTCTGCGAAACAGTACGTTGCTAGCCGGGGCTGCCGCGGTTTCCCCCACCGTTTGGGGTCAAAGTGAGGCAGCATCGCAACGCGCGAAGCTAACTATTTCAGGGTCAACTGGACGAAACGTTCCAGCGGATTTCATCGGCCTCTCTTACGAGAACATGCAGCTGGAGGATCCGGCCTTTTTCTCGCTAGCAAATCGCGGGTTGATAGAACAGTTCCGAAATCTGTCTTCTCGTGGCGTTCTGCGTCTGGGTGGTAACACAAGTGAGTTCGGTTGGTGGAAGGCGAATGCGTCAGATCCGCAGCCGGAACGCAATCTGGTTCTGAAAGATGGCTCGCGGCCCGCGCGCTACTTTTTTGCGATCACCCCAGACACGATTCGTCAGTTGAACGGCTTTCTGAAAGCCACAGGCTGGAGCTGCATTTACGGCCTGAATCTCGGCTACGGGACTCCTGAGACGGTGTTACCCGAGGCGCGCTTCGTGTATGAAACTCTGGGTCCCCGACTTCAGTATTTCCAGATTGGAAACGAAGTCGACATGTTCAACAGCTACAGGTTGCGTGAACCCGCAGAGTGGAACGCAGATAGATACTTCAGCGAGTGGCTGACGATCGCAAGGGCGGTACAACGCACACTCCCCGGCGCCAAATTTGGACTACCGGACGTGGCGCGCGACGTGACTTGGCTCACCCGCGTCGCCGACTTGTGGGCGACAGTCAGCGATAAGCCGAACGTAACCACATTATCGCATCATCACTATTGGGGTGGTCCGCCCAGCAATCCTCAGGCGAACATTCAACGGCTCATGCAACCGGATGAGGCAGCCATCATGCAAGGTGCAGTCACCCGCGCCGCTGCGGAGAAAATGCAAACCGCGTACCGCATGACCGAAGGGAACACTGTGTTTCGCGGAGGTAAGTCGGGATTGAGCGATCGGTTTGCGGCAGCGTTGTGGGGTGCGGATTATCTGTTTCAACTGATGGCGATGGGGTACAGCGGAGTGAATCTTCACGGCGGCAGCGGACACGCGCAGGCGGTGTCGGTTGGCGGCACTTTTGTCGGCGAGGCTGAGATGAAGGACCCGAATGAGCCGCATCCGAAGCCGTTTTACACGCCGATCGCGAATGAGGGCACGCTTGCGGGGAGCGGCGTGGATGGCAAGCTCAATGCGAACTATCTGCTGGAACCGGTCGGCTACGGCATGAAATTCGCCAGCCGGTTTGTTGGCGCGACATTGATGAAGATCGAGTTCGATTCGGGCTCAGTGAACGCGGTCGCTTATGGGGCTCACCGACGGGACGGGAAACAGATCATTGCCATTCTGAACAAAGATGATCTGCGTTCGCTGAGTATCAACTTGCCTCGGTCACGAGTGATAGAAGTGCTGACTGCGCCCTCGCTCGATGCGAACGAAGCGCAGTTGCTGACTGGTTCCGCTGCGGGAGCCCACGTGAAGCGAGCCGGACAAGAGGTTTTGGTGCCGAAGCACTCCGCGCTGCTCCTGGAACTCTGACGCGGAGCGCGAATCCGCGCGGCTCAGTTGAACGTCTCGCCCCCGGCGCGCCGGCGCCAGTTCACCCGACCCTCCGTCAGCGCCGGTAAGCGAACTGAACGCCGACCTGGCGCGGTATCGGTGCCGCTATGGTCAACCCGTACGTGTAGCTGTTGTACGCGGAGCAGTCGGCGTTGGTGCACTGCGACCGGCCACCGGTGCGCGGGCCTCGCTTCTCGTCCGTAACGTTCAGGGCGAACAGGTTCACGTCGAACGCGCCCCGCTCGAACCCGAAGCGCAGGTTGATGCTCTTCTGCGACGGAACGTCGCTCGAGTCGGGGGAATAGGCGCCGCTGTTGCGCGCGACGGGTGAGTAACCGTCTTGCCAGAGATAGTCGATGCGCGCATA
This sequence comes from uncultured Gammaproteobacteria bacterium, assembly GCA_963748045.1. Classification (GTDB taxonomy): domain Bacteria; phylum Pseudomonadota; class Gammaproteobacteria; order Steroidobacterales; family Rariloculaceae; genus FEN-1219. The sequence goes on along the minus strand of CAVVIC010000019.1, from coordinate 214,395 downwards.
GCCCGGGGTGGAGCCGAACATGAAGTCGAAGCGTGCGCCGAGGTCGAGAGTCCTCGGTGGCTGCGCAAACTCCTGACCTGCTTGCGCAACGACGAGGTCGCCGGCGCGCGTGGCGGGTCCGCCGGGAATGACCAGGGAGGAACGGTACTCCGCCTTGGTATTGCTGATTGCGGCATTGAGCGTGAGCAGCCGGATGGGACGGAATTCCGCTTCGACCTCGATGCCGCGGCTGCGCGCTTTGGGAACGTTGAACACGGCGCCATCGCCCAGGAACAGGAATGTCTGGACGTCCTTCCAGTCGAGGTCGTAGATGGCCGCGTTGATCTGCGCTCTGCCGTCGAGCAGGCGCACCTTGCCACCCAGCTCGTAGCTCATGACGGTGTCGGAGTTGTACGTTCTCGGTAGCACCGCCGTCGTGAGACCGTACTGGGCCAGCGAGCCTTGCGCCGCGGAAGTCAGCACCTGGTTCACACCGCCGGCGCGAAATCCCTTCGCTGCGGTGAGGTACAGCAGATCGTCGGAATTGAAGAAGTACTGCAGCGACAATTTGGGCGTCGTCGGGGTCTCGGAGATCTGCCCCCTGACCGCTGCCTGCGAGGGATTGGACGTGCCGCCATTCGGCCCGAAGTTGGATTGCTCGTACGCGGTTTTGACCTCAGTGACGCGAACGCCTGCACTGCCGCGCAAGTGGTCGGTGAAGCGTAGCGTGACGTCCCCGAACAGGGCTGTCTCGGTGTCTTCATCGGCTTCGTGGATGTTGGCGAAGAACCCGTTGAACGGCACTCCGTACCGCTGCTGGATCGTCATGCCCGACAACTGCTGGAACGCCTCGTTCGTGGTCGTCGCGATCTGCCCGACGTCCGCGTTCGTGCTGGCGAAGTACGCACCCACGACGTAGCTGACGCGCTCCTCGGGCGAGGACGCCAGTCGGAACTCGTGCGCTGTCCCGCGGCGGCTGTTTCGGGTGTTGGTTTCGATCAGTGCGCCCAAACCCAGCCCGTTCGGAACCGTGACGATGTTGGGGTTGAAGCCGGAGCCGGTGGGAACGGCCACGGTCGGCGCGCCGGGCGTGACGATCCGCGCAGTGCCGGGGTACACGAGCAAGGTGGCCGGAAAATTCTGCGGGCTCTGGCCGCGATTCAGGTCGTAGGTGGACGAAGCGACGTAGGTCAGCTCCAGCTTGTCGCTGATGTCCCACCGGAAGTTGGCGCTTGCGATTTCGATGTCGGTGCGCGTGGGTGTGGGCCCGAACGCGAGGGACTGGAAGCGGCCGAGATTGAAAGGTCCAACGGTGTAGCCCGGAGCCACGTAGGCGCCCGTGCCGGCATTGCAACCCGGGTTCGGCGGCAGCACGGCCGGCGGAACCAGAAACGCGCGTGCCGCGACCGGTTGCGACAGGATGAACGGGATATTGAAGCAAAGCGCTCCGACCTGGAGCTGTCCCGGCTCGGACCCGTTGGACGAGCTCGTCAGGTTGTCCGTTTCATCCCGTGACTTCAGGTACGAGACCGTGAGGGTGGTCTTGTCCGAGGGTTTCCACGTGAGCGCCCCGCGGACGGCGGCAAGCTGGCCCGAGTTGGAGTTTTGGTCGTAGACGCTGCCGTTGCGGTAGTCGGTGAGGTCGATGTATCCGCCGGTGTTGCGGCGGAAGACGCTCGCCCGGAAACCGAGCTTGTCCTTGATGATCGGTCCGCCGATGGCGAAGCCCGCCTCGTGCCCCGAGTCGCCGCCCGTGGTGGACAGCACCTGGGCGCGGCCGTACGTCGAATAATCCGTCAGGCTCGGCGCGGCCTGGATGTAGCGGATCGTGCCGCCTTCCGAACCGCCACCGAACAACGTGCCCTGGGGTCCCCGCAGCACTTCGACGCGCTCGAGATCGAACAGCGGCGGCACCGGCGTGCCGTTTTGCGACGCAAAGCCACCGGCGGAACGCTTTTGCAGTGAAGTTTCGTCCAGATAGAAGCCCGTGGTCGCAGCGGTTGCGCTCTGCTGACGAATCCCACGGATCGCCACGGTTGCATTGCCGGAGGCTTCGCGGCCCGACAATCGCAGTCCAGGCACCAGCGTCTGGAGATCGGCGATGGTCAGCACGCCTCGCTGGTCAAGATCCCGCTGCGTCTCGGCAGTCACGGCCAGCGGAACGCGATTGACGCTGCTGCTCTGCCGGGTTGCGGTCACTACGACTTCTTCAAGCGCGGAGGCCTCGGGGCCGGCGGCGAACGCCGGCGCCTGCAACGCCGAGACTATGTTGGCGGTGGCAGCCGCGAATGCGATCGCGGGCAGGCCGTGTGCGCGACGCACGCGGGTCGTATTGGCCATCTTTCCCCCCTTCCTGTCGACGCGACTGCGAAATCTTGTTGTTTCGCTCCAGCCGAAGTCTGCGCGCGAGCGGCAAGCGTCCAGAAATGGGCTTTGCTGATGGCAGGCATCGGAGACGTCAATTGCGCGCGCGCCCCGCCCGTTCACGAGCACGGCACTCGCGGCGGTTGCGCCTCGTGCGCCTGCCGCGCAGATTGGCCCGGCGCGGTGTTCCGGGGGCAACGCACGACGACGCGCACTACTGGCAATGCGCCGTTCCGTCGTACTTCACGCGGCTATCGACCACTATGAATCCGCGCCAATTCGACCTGAATCTGCTCGTCGCGCTCGATGTGCTGCTGAGCGAGCGCAATGTCACGCGCGCAGGCGAACGGCTGTTTCTCAGTCAACCGGCGATGAGCGGCATCCTTGCGCGGTTGCGGCATGCATTTCAGGACGAGCTGCTCGTGCGCGTCGGCCGCAACCTCGAGCTCACAGCGCTCGCGGTCGAGCTGGCGGCGCCCGTTCACGAACCGGCGTGCAGCGAGTATTCGAGCTGTGCCCTCGCGCGCTCGCGATGCTGCGCTCGATCCACGAGACGGCTACGCGGTGGGCGAAGACTCTGGCGCGGGTGCCAATCCGCTCGCGACGGCCGTACTGCGCGCGTCATTCCTGCGTGAGCTGGAACCTGATGCTCGGAAAGAACCCGCTCTGGGTGGCCCGACAGCATGGCCACAGCGTGCGCACGATGCTCGAGGTCTATGCGGCGTGGGCCGACGGTGCGGTCACGAATCTGACCTCGCGGCTCTCCGCCGGTCCATGGGCATTAACGGCGACGGAGCGACGAGAGGCGGGCCGGGGTTACCGCGACGGCTGGCGCGGTGGCTGATCGGGGATACTGGGCCGGGGTCCGAGGCGGGCTCCGGCTTCAGCGTCTTGCACTGGATTTGGCACCAGGAACGCGCGGCTTGCACCTAGGCCCATGACACTGAAAGGGAAAGAATTGGCGGAGAGAGAGGGATTCGAACCCTCGAAGGGCTTTTGGCCCTTACACCCTTAGCAGGGGTGCGCCTTCGACCACTCGGCCATCTCTCCGTGATGGGAACCCGGTCTTTGCGGGTGTGATTCTACTGGGGCAACGGCGCAAGTGCGACGCCCATGTGAGGGGTCGCGAACGGACGGCGGTGGTCTCGGGCGCCGAACGTGGCCCCGGTTCGACAGGCCGCTATGGATGCGCAGTGCCGTTGACGTGCGGTCGCGGTGACTTGTCTTCGGCTTGCTCGCGCTTGATACGTTCGAAGATCTCTTCGCGATGCACCGCGACTTCCCGCGGAGCATTCACGCCGAGCCGAACCTGATTCCCCTTCACTCCTAGCACGGTGACAGTCACATCGTTGCCGATGACCACCGATTCCCCCACCCGCCGGGTCAAGATCAGCATAGCCAACTCCTTCTGGGCCTGCTCGCCGTCCCGTTTGCTGCACCATCCAGTGCAGCTCTTGTTATTCGGGCTCGGCGTTCCCCCCTAAGTTCTAAACGACGCCCACCGCGCTCACGCGCGGCGCGAGATCGAGAACAACCCTAGCTTGGTCGGCCTGTTTTTATTCGTTCTGGCCGCCCCCCGCTCGCAACTTCCATGCACGGCAAATCACGAGTCGGACCAATGGTAATCGAAAATATCGGTGGCGTTACCAGTTTTCCGCAGCCGCGGGAGGATTAGACAGAATCCAGGGTTTAGGCGGCCTCGACCAGCCCTAAGACGAGGGCGAGGGCGGCATCGATCTGGTCCGGCTTCGTGCCGCCGGCCTGGGCGAAGTCAGCCCGACCGCCGCCGCGGCCGCCGCAAAGCTCGGCGACGGGCCGGATCAGGTCGCCGGCCTTGAGCCGGCCCGAAAGGTCTTTCGTGACGCCGGCCACGAGCACGACCTTGTCGCCGTCGACCGCGCCCAGCACGACGACGCCCGAGCCGAGCTTGTCCTTCAACTGATCGGCGGTGTCGCGCAGCGACTTGGCGTCCGCGCCGTCGATGCGGGCCGCGAGCACCTTGATGCCGTTGACGATCTTCGTCTCCGCCAGGATGTCGCGGCCGCTGCCGCTCACGAGCTTGCCGCGCAGCGTTTGCAGCTCGCGCTCGAGCGTGCGGCCGCGCTCGACGAGCTGCGCGATCTTGGCCGCTACGTCGTCGCGGCCGGCTTTCACCTGACCCGCGACATCACGCAGCAACGCTTCGTTGGCATTCACGAAATCGAGCGCGCCCTGGCCCGAGACGGCCTCGATGCGGCGCACGCCGGCCGCGATACCGCCCTCGGACAGGATCTTGAGCAAGCCGATGTCACCGGCGCGGCGCACGTGCGTGCCGCCGCAGAGCTCCGTCGAGAAATCGCCGAGCTTCAGCACGCGAACGCGGTCGCCATACTTGTCGCCGAAGAACGCGAGCGCTCCGGCCGCGATGGCGTCGTCGTACGCGAGCACGCGGGTGTCGGCCGCGGCGTTGTGCCGGATCTGCGCGTTCACGAGCGCCTCGATCTCGCGCAGCTGTTCCTGCGTCACGGGCTCGAAGTGCGAGAAGTCGAAGCGCAGGCGATCGGGCGCCACGAGCGAGCCCTTCTGTTGCACGTGCGAGCCCAGCACCTTGCGCAGCGCGGCGTGCAGCAGGTGCGTGGCCGAGTGGTTCAGCACGATCGCCGCGCGACGCTCCGCGTCCACCTTGCGCCGCGACGCGGTCGCCGACCGCGATGCGCCCGGCCGCCACCGTGCCGACGTGGCCGAAAGCCGCGCCGAGCTTCTGCGTGTCGCTGACCGCAAAACGCGCGGACCCGGCGCGAAGCTCGCCGGTGTCGCCGACCTGGCCGCCGCTCTCGGCGTAGAAAGGTGTGCGTTCGAGCACGACGGTGCCCGTGGCGCCCTGCTCGAGCGCCGGCACGGGCTGCGCCTCGCGCGTCGAAAAGGGCCACGACGGGCGCATCGCTCTCGAGCGTGTCGTAACCCAGGAACTCCGTCGAGCTGTCGACCTTGACGCCGGCGGACACGTCGACGCCGAACTGGCTCGCGGCCTGCGACTGCTTGCGCTGCACGTCCATCGCACGCTCGTAGCCTTCCACGTCGATGGTGAGCCCGCGCTCGCGCGCGATATCCGCCGTGAGATCGGTCGGAAACCCATACGTGTCGTGGAGCTTGAAGACCGTGTTGCCGTCGATGACCTTGGCGCCACCGAGTTTGGCGATGGCCGCGTCCAGGATTTCCATGCCGTTCTCGAGCGTGCGCGCGAACTGCTCGCCCTCTTTGAACAGCACGTCGCGAACGAACGCCTGCTTCGCCACGAGCTCGGGGTACGCCGCGCCCATCACCTTCGCGAGCGTCGGCACGAGGTCGGCAAAGAACGCGGGGCCCACGCCGAACTTGTAGCCGTGACGCATTGCGCGGCGCGCGATGCGGCGCAGCACGTAGCCGCGGCCCTCGTTCGACGGGATCACGCCGTCGACGACGAGAAAGCTGCACGCGCGGATGTGATCCGCGATCACGCGCAGCGACGGGTTCTTCGTAGTCGCTGGTGCCGAGCAGGCGCGCGGCTTCGCGGATCAGGTCGACGAAGAGATCGATGTCGTAGTTGTTCGTGACGCCCTGCATCACGGCGGACATGCGCTCGAAGCCCGCGCCCGTATCCACCGACGGCTTCGGCAACGGCGTGAGCTTGCCGTCGGCCGAGCGGTCGTACTGCATGAACACGAGGTTCCAGATCTCGACCCAGCGATCGCCGTCGGCATCGGGCGAGCCCGGCGGGCCGCCCGCGACTTGCGGGCCGTGATCGTAGAAGATCTCCGTGCACGGGCCGCAGGGGCCCGTGTCGCCCATCTGCCAGAAGTTGTCGGAGCCGCCGCCCGGCTTGTCGCCGATGCGCACGATCTTCTCGGCCGGCAGGCCGATCATCTTGCGCCAGAGGTCGTACGCTTCGTCGTCGGTCGCGTACACCGTGACCATGAGGCGCTTGGGATCGATCTTCAGCGTGCCCGTGAGGAAATCCCAGCCGAAGCGGATCGCGTCCTTCTTGAAGTAGTCGCCGAAACGAGAAGTTGCCGAGCATCTCGAAGAAGGTGTGGTGGCGCGCCGTGTAGCCCACGTTCTCGAGATCGTTGTGCTTGCCGCCCGCGCGCACGCAGCGCTGGCTGCTCGCCGCGCGCACGTAGTCGCGTTTGTCCTTGCCGAAGAAGCAGTCCTTGAACTGGACCATGCCGGCGTTCGTGAACAGCAGCGTGGGATCGTTGACCGGCACGAGCGACGAGCTCGGCACGACTTGGTGGCCGTTCTTTGCGAAGTAATCCAGAAACGCCTGGCGCAGCTGACTACTCGTTAAGCTCATCGACTAATACTCGGCAAATTCAACGACTAAGGGCGGACGAGCACCCTAGTCGGAATCGGTGTCGAGTTCCAGTGCAGCCCGCACCTGATCGGCCGTAAAGCCGCGGTATTGCAGGAAGCGCGCCTGCTTGGCCCGCTCACGGTAGTCGCTCGGCGGCTCCGCGCCGAAGCGTTTGCAGGCGCACGGCTCGGGCGGCCGCGAGCCAATCGATGTCGCCGCCCCGCAGCCGCTCGGCGCCGTCGGCCACGCCGCGCTCGGCGAGCTCGGCACGAATCCGTACCGGCCCCTGGCCTTTTGCTGACGCGGGAACGAATGAAGCTCTCGGTGAACCGAGTGGCCGCGAGAACGCCGGACTGCTCGAGCGCATCGAGCGCCGGAGCGATCACACCCTCCGGAAACCCGCGCGTGGTGAGCTTGCGCTCGAGCTCTAGCCGGCTGTGCTCGCGCCGCGCGAGCAGCTCGACGGCGGTGCGCTTGCAGGCGGCCTCGTCGGCCGCTTCCGGATCAAGCCTGGAGAACCGCCGCACCCTCCTCCTCGACAGCCGCTTCGGCCGGCGCCTCGACCGGCACCTTCTTCGGCAGCAACTCGGCGCGGATTCGCTTCTCGATGGTGGCCGCGATGTCCTTGTGCTCGATCAGGAAGTCGCGCGCATTCTCCTTGCCCTGGCCGATGCGCTCGCCGTTGAAGCTGTACCAGGCGCCCGACTTCTCGATGATGTTCTGCTTGACGCCGAGATCGACGATCTCGCCTTCGCGCGAGATGCCGGTGCCGTACAGGATCTCGAACTCCGCCATCCTGAACGGCGGCGCCACCTTGTTCTTGACGACCTTCACGCGCGTCTCGCTGCCGATGACCTCTTCGCCCTTCTTGATCGAGCCGATGCGGCGGATGTCGAGCCGCACCGAGGCGTAGAACTTCAGCGCGTTGCCGCCCGTGGTGGTCTCGGGGTTGCCGAACATGACGCCGATCTTCATGCGGATCTGGTTGATGAAGATCACGAGGCAGTTCGTGCGGTTGATGTTGCCCGTGAGCTTGCGCAGTGCTTGGGACATGAGCCGCGCCTGCAGGCCCATGTGCGAGTCGCCCATTTCGCCTTCGATTTCGGCCTTCGGCGTGAGCGCGGCCACGGAGTCGACGACCACGACATCCACGGCGCCCGAGCGCACGAGCATGTCCGTGATCTCGAGCGCCTGCTCGCCCGTATCGGGTTGCGAGATCAGCAGATCGTCGACGTTGACGCCGACCTTGGCGGCGTACGCGGGATCGAGCGCGTGCTCGGCGTCGACGAAAGCCGCGGTGCCGCCCAGCTTCTGGATCTGGGCCACGACCTGCAACGTCAGCGTGGTCTTACCGGACGATTCCGGCCCGTAGATCTCGACGACGCGGCCGCGCGGCAAGCCGCCGATGCCGAGCGCGATGTCGAGACCGAGCGAGCCCGTGGACACGGCCTCGATGTCGCGCGAGGCCATCGAGTCGCCGAGGCGCATGACGGAGCCCTTGCCGAATTGTTTCTCGATTTGCCCGAGCGCCGCGGAGAGCGCCTTCTTACGGTTGTCGTCCATTCGATTAGTCCAATGTTAGGAGTGTGAATCGGGACCGCGCCGACAGCGACGCGACGGTTCGATTATTTCACAGCGAGCCGCCCATTCGAGTCGCGAGAAACGGGTGGTTTCGCCGAAAAACGTTTCGCTGGCTATTGAACCCCGATACTGGTGATTTGTCCAGTACTTTGCAAACGTCACAGCGGCCATGTTTCGAGCACCTCGTAGTGCACGTTTTTCCCGTACGGCAGCGACTCGACCAGCGCCAACTCCCGCACCGGCCAGCGCACGGGCACGACGGTTTCCTCGATGGGCCGCGCGCGCCGCGCGAGCGTCACGTGCGGCCGGTAGATGCGCTCCTCGGTCCTGAAGCCACGCTCCGCGAGCCCGTCCCAGAGCTGAGCCTCGAGCTCGCCGAGCGCCGGCGGCGGCTCCAGCGGTGCGAGCCACAGGATCTTCGACTCCGGCCACACGCCGAGCGCGTCGAGCGTGATCGTAGAACTCGCCGACCTGAATCGGCGGCACCGCGCGCGCCTTCGGCGAGGCCTTCCGCGGTCAGCTCGCCCAAGAACGCCACGGTCACGTGCAAGTTGGCCTTCGCGATCGGCCGGCCGCCGCACGCCTGCACGGCGCGCTGCGTGGCAAACCGCAAAGCGGAGCGCGTGGTGTCGTCCGGCCACAGCGCGAAGAACACGCGCCGCGCCGTCGCGCGACTCGTCAACCGGTTCGTTCATCGCGCCACACGAGATCTACGAGCCGCTCGATCGCGAACGCCACGCTCTGCCGGCGAACGCTGTCGCGGCCGCCCGCGAACACGCGCCGCGCCGCGCCAGTGCCGGTCGGCGTGGCCCACGCGAAGCACACGGTGCCGACGGGTTTGTCCGGCGTGCCGCCGTCGGGCCCGGCGACGCCGCTGACGGCCACCGCGAGCTGCGTGTGGAACCGGTCGCGCGCACCGGTCGCCATCGCGCGCACGACCTGCTCGGACACTGCGCCATGCGCCGCGAGCAACTCCTGGCTCACGCCGAGCAAGTCCGTCTTCGAAGCATTCGAATAGCTCACGACGCCGCCGTTGAACCACTGCGAGCTGCCGGCAACGTCCGTCAGCGTCTTCGCGATCCAACCGCCCGTGCACGATTCCGCGGCCGCCACGCGCCAGCCGCGCACGAGCAACGCGCGACCGAGCCGCAGCGCGAGCGCTTCGAGCTCCTGATCGGCGGCGGTCATCGGCTCACCGGGCGCGCGACCCGCGCCGCACGCTCGCCGAGCACGCGCTCGTACAGCGACACGTGCGCGGCGACCATGCCTGCAACGCCGAAACGCCGTTCGGCGCGGGCGCGCGCCGCGGCACCCAGCCGCGCGCGCTCGTCGGGCGCGGCCAGCAGCCGCCCGACCGCGCCACGCAGCGCCGCCGCGTCGCCGACCGGCACGAGCTCGCCCGTCACGCCGTGCTCGACGACGTCCGGCACACCGCCGGCCGCGCACGCGACCACGGGCACGCCGGCCGCCGCGGCCTCGAGCAACGCAAGGCCGAGCCCTTCGCGCTCGGCCGGATGCACCACCAGGTCGAAGCCCGGCAGCAGCTGCGGCAAGTCGCTGCGAAAACCGGCCAGCGTCACGATCTCTGCCAGGCCGCGCTCGGCGATTTCGCGCGTCAAGCGCTGCTCGAGCGGCCCGCGGCCGAAGCAGAGCACGCGCAGGCGCGGCTCGGCGCGCGCGAGCTCGGGCAGCACGGCCAGGAAGCGTGCGTGACCCTTGCGCTCGATCAGCTGCGCCACGACGGCCACGACGAGCGCGTCGCTCTCCAAGCCGAACGCGGCCAGCACGCGTTCGCGCGCGGTCGGGTCCGGGCGATACCGCCCCGTGTCGACGGCGCTCGGAATCCGCGTCAGACGCGTGTCGTCCACGCCGGCGGCCGTGAGCTGCGCCTCGATCGCGCGCGACAGCGCGACGACCGCCGCATACGGCCGGTACTTCAGCCGCGCGAGCCACCGCGGCTCGGCCGCGTCGACGCGCCGCGTCAGCACGGCCGGCACGCCGGCGATCGCGGCGGCCAGGCCGCCGAAGAGATCCGCGCCGCGGCGCGAGTGCACGTGCACGAGATCGGGGTGCTCCGCACGAATGAGGCGCACGAGCCGCGGCAGCATGCCGAGGTCGAGCTCCCCGTGCATGGCCACGGGCACGACCTGCGCGGCCGGCGGCTCAGCGCGAGCGCGCTGCCAGGCGGGCACACGAGCACGTTGTCCACGCGCTCTCTGCTCAAGCCGTCGATCAGGTACCGAACCTGGACGGCGCCGCCATACAGGTGACGCCCGGCTTCGATGTGCACGATCCGCATGCGCGAATCATACGTGTGGCAACGGGCCGGCGACCATCGGCCTCGACACCGGTACAATCGGCGGCCATGAGACGCGTGACCGCCCGCTTCGCGCGCACCCGCCCGGCGCGACCCAAGGTCGCACTGCGAACCATCGTCGCGGTGGCCGGCGCCGTGCTCGGCGCGACGGCCACGGCCCATCACTCGATCAGCGGCATGTACGACAACGCGAAGCAGCGCACCTTCGAAGCGCGCGTCGCCGAGTTCCAATTCGTGAACCCGCACCCGTACGTGATCGTGACGGCCGACCCCGACGCGACGGGCACCGAGCAGCGCTACAAATTCGAGATGGACAACCGGCACGAGCTCGTCGACATCGGCATGTCGGCTGAAACCTTCAAAGCCGGCGACCGGGTCATGGTGACCGGCAGCGTGAGCCGCGCCAGTCCCTCGAGCTTTTATTTGTGGCGGCTCGATCGCGCGAGCGACGGCCTGCACTACGAGCAGATCGGCTTCGATCCGCACGTGAGCTACGTTCGGCCGCACTAGGCCCGCGTGGGCACTCGCTGCCCTGCTCGTCGGAGCCGGCGCTAGAGAACCCGCCACCACGGCGCGGCCAAAATACCTCCCGCCAACCATTCCGTCTCTGAACCGGTGTCCAGCAACAGCCCAGCGCGGGCCTTCTCGCCGTACTCCGCTCGAAATGACAAGAGGTGCGCCGCGTCAGCGAGCCGCGGACGCGCCGTGGCCTTGATTTCCAACGGCAGCAGCGCGTCGTTCGCTTCGATAACGAAGTCCACTTCCTTGCCCGTGGCCGTGCGCCAATACGCCACTTCCGCCGGCTCGAGACGCGCGTCACGCCACGCGAGCAGATCCTGCAACACGAGATTCTCCAGGTGGGTGCCCCCCGGCACCGGGCGACCGGCGAGATGCAACGCGACTCCCGTGTCGGCCCAATAGAGCTTCGGCGTCTTGATTAGCCTTTTTGTGCGATTCACGGCATACGCCGGTAGCCGCACTAGTAGGTACGAGGTTTCGAGCAGGTTCAGATAACGGTGGACGGTAGGCTGCGGCAGCGCCACGTCGCGCGCGAGCTCCGTTTGATTGAGGAGTTGCCCGAGACGCAGGGACGCCGCACGCATCAGGCGGCGGAAATCCGGCAGCGCCGTGATCGAAGAGATCGCCTGCAGATCGCGCTCGAGGTACGTGCGCACGTAGCCGTCGAACCAGATCGCGCGATCAGCGTCCGACTTCAACTCCAGTGCTGGCGTGGGAAATCCACCGCGGCGCGCGAGCGCCTTCCAGTCCTCCGCTTCCGCGGAAACGTTCTCGAGCACCTCCGGCCAGTCGGTGTCCGGCGCCGCGAGCAGCTCATCTAGTAGGTCCGCTTACCCGGCGAAAGCTCGAGGGACAACGTACTCTTGCCGGTTTGACGCGCGCCCGTTACCACGCCAGCCGGCATGACGCGTAGCCGTGAGGCAAGCACCGCAGCGGCGAGACGCGGGAGGGGTGGGGTGCGCTCATGCTTAGCGTGATAATCATTCACGTCATGAATGATCAACACTCGACCGGATCCATCCTGCGTTCCTTCTGGAACGCGTCCCGCACTGGACCGATTCCACGCGCGGAAAGGCTAGACTACTCTGCGCGGGCATCGCGGCACTTGCCGACGGGGGAGAAAATGAAGACGACGACCTTGCTGGTTCTCGGGACGCTAGCGTGCATAGCCGCGACGGCCACCCGGCCCGCATCGGCCGCATCCGCTGCCTGCGACCGCGAGTGCCTGCGCGGCACGATGACGACGTTCCTGTATGCGCTGCTGAAACACGACGCGAGCCGAGTGCCGGTCGCCGACAAGGTGCGCGTGACCGAGGACGCCGTCGAGAAACCGCTCGCGAAGCTCGGCCTCTTCAACACCGTCACGCGGCTGCGCGGCTTCCGGCAGGACATCTTGGACGAGCGCGCCGGCATGGCAGGCGCGGACGTCATCGTTGAAGAAGTGGGCGCGCCGGTGATGCTGGTCGTGCGCCTCAAGGTCGTCGACCGCAAGATCACGGAGATCGAGACCGTGGCGACGCGAGGCCGCAGCGAAGGGCTCATCTTCAACATCGACGGCCTGAGCGCGCCGAGCGAGGGCATGAACTACGCGCCGCGACCGGAGCAGCTCGCTTCGCGCGAGGACGCGATCAAGGCGGCGCTGCACTATCCAGCGGGTCTGAATGGCGCGAAGACGTTCGCCGCCGTGAACGCGCCGTTCGCGCCGAACGCGTACCGCTACGAGAACGGCCAGGTCATGGCCGGGCCGGACTGCAAGTTCGCCCTAGGCTGCGAAAACATTTCGACGCAGTCGCTCGCGATCTTCGAGCGCCTCGGCGACGTGCAGACGCGCGTGATCGGCGTCGACGAGCGCCTGGGTATCGTCTGGCTGCGCATGGCATGGGGCGTGCAGAAAAAGGGCGGCGACCAGCTCACCGTATGGGAGAGCTTCAAGGTCTACGACGGGCAGATCCACGCCGTCGAAGCGTTCATGAAGATCCTGCCGGTGGAGCTCCGAAACGGCGGCTGGGAATAGCCCCCGAGCTCCGCGATTCCCCGGAATCCTCCGCGGAGGGATTCCGCACCAAGGGAGTGCAGCGCCGGCCGTCAGCGCTGCCCCGCCGCGTCGACGGTCTGGTACACCGCACGCTCGAACGTATCGTAGACCGCAAGCGCCTTCGCGTCGGCGAACGGCAGGTACTGCATCATGATCACGCCCGCGATGCCGCGGGAGGGATCGATCCAGTAATACGTGTTGTTGATCCCGCCCCAGCTCAAGCTGCCTGCCGAGCGCTTGCCCGGCACGTGATCGACCGTAATCAGGAACCCGAGCCCCCATTTGTCCTTGCCGTCGTTGATGAACGTGAAGTCGGCGCTGCGCGGCAGCGCGGTCTTCAGCGCCGGCACGGACACGTTCCCGATGGCGTTCTTCCCCATCAACGCGACGGTGTCCGACTTCAGCACACGCACGCCGTCGAGCTCACCATTGTTCAGCAGCATGCGCACGAAGCGGCCGTAGTCGTCGGCCGTCGCGGTCAATCCGCCGCCGCCGATCGGCGTCGCCACGGTCAGAGGCGGCTGCGGCGACTGCAACACGATCTTGCTGCCGTCCATCCGCTCGCCCGCGCGCTGCTGCGAGGGGACGACGCGCGCCGCCTTCGCCTGCGGGATGTTGTAGGACGTGTCGGTCATCTTCAGCGGCACGAGAATGTGCTTCAGGTCATAGTCCTCGAGCTTCTCGCCGGAGATCTTCTCGACGAGCCGCCCGACGATGTCCGTGCTGGTTCCGTAGTGCCAGCGCTCGCCGGGCTCGAAGAGCAGCGGGCCGTCCGCGTAGGTCTCGCCCGCGCGCGGTTTGAAGTCGCGCAACGTCGCGCTCGTGAACGGATAGCCGAGGCCCGACGTGTGCGTCAGCACGTGCCGCACCGTGATCGGCCGCGTCGACGGCCGGAGGCGATACGCGCCGGTAGCGGCGTCGAAGGATTCGAACACCGGCAGCTTCGCCATCTCGGGCAGGTACTTGTCGACGGGATCGTCGAGGCCGAGCTTGCCCTGCTCGATGAGCTGCATGAGCGCCGTCGACGTGACCGCCTTCGTCATCGAGGCGATACGGAACATCGAGTCGACGGCCATCGGCTTCTTGCTCTCGACGTCCGTGACGCCGAAGGCGCCGCGATAGATGACGCCCTTGCGATCGGTCACGAGCGCCACGACGCCGGGCACGTCGCCCCGCTCGACGGCGGTGCGCAGCGCAGCGTCGATCGGAGCTGACCGCGGCTGAGCGGTCGCCGGTGCGACGAATACGGCAAGGGAAATCGCAACGACGAACGTGGCTGCTGCTAATACGCGCTTCATGGATCGTCCCCCCGGATACCCGTGTCGTCAGAAGTGTCGCACGACTTCCCGCGCTAGAGCGATTGCGGGGGCCGCGTCAGCCGCCCGCGATCACGAAGCGCGGCGGCTTTCACTGCGCCGTACAGCGCGCGGCCTCGCCGCCACGCTCCGCACTCTTCTCGCGGTACACGTCGTGGCAATCCGAGCACGCGCTGGTCAAGGTGCCCGCCGCATCGACCACCTTGTCCATGTCCTTCGACTGTCCGGCTTTGTAGGCGGCCATGCCCGCGTCGCGCAGTCCCTGCACGAATCGCTGCCAATCGGCGTTCTGCACGGGAACGGGCTTGCCGTTCGCGCACGTGCGCCCCGGGAGCGTGAGCAGGTTCGCCGCCTCCGCCATCGCGATGCCGCTGTTCCTCGATCGCCTCCCAGCCGCCGTAGACGCTCGCGAGTGGGTTCACGGCACTGGACGGATCAGTGTCCTGCGGGACCGTGGTCGGATCGGTGCCCTGCGCGAAGAACACGACGTTCGAGCTCGGGAACAGAATCCCGCGCATCAACTGACGCAGGTTGCCGTGAACCTGCGACTGCGGCCCTGCCGCCGCAGCCGCGGACGGCGCCTGCACCCTCGAGCATGCGACGGCAAACACTGCGGCCGCCGCGACAAGCGCGACCCCGGCAAACGTGGCTGTTCGGATCGTCATGTGCGATACCTCACTGTGTTCCGCGCGTTTCAGTGCGCCGGGTGATTCTATGCCAACTTCCTAGAGCGACTGCACGGGCCGCGTCGGCCGCCCGACGTACACGCGATTCGGCAACAGCCGCTCGCCCTTCATGACGGCGCTCTGCGGCGCCACGTACGTGTTCTCGCCGACGTCGGCGCCGTACAGCAGCAACGCGGCGCGGCCCACCGTGGCCTTCGGCGCGCACCGTGATGCGGTCGAGCTTCAGCACGCGGTCCTCGAACGTGTGCGCCTGGAACAGCGCGGTGCACCGTCGAGTCGTCGTCGAAGTCGAGCATGTCGGGATCGACCACCTGCTCGAAGCCGGGACCGAGCACCACGCGGCGGCCGAGCCGCACGCCCATCGCGCGCAGAAACGCGTTCAAGCAGCAGCGTGCCGTCGACGGCGGAGAGCAGCGGCGCGCGCCCAGAAATCCCACGCGATATACAGAAAATCCCAGCGGCTGACCCAGCACGACCAGAGCGGGTGCGTGCCGGGCCGCACGCGGCCGAGCAGCAGCCACTTCAACGCGACGACGAGCAGCACCGGCAACACGAGCAGCGCGAGCTCGAGCGCGGGCACGACGACGAGCAGCAACGCGGCGAGCGACACCTGCTCGGCGGCGTTGTCGAGCACGCCGAACCACGCGAGCAGCAGCGCCACGGGCAGCAGCGGCACGGTGAAGCGCAGCAGCTCCCACAGCACGCGGTTCGAATACCGCAGCCAGCCCGGCTCGTGCGTGAGGCTCCGATCCACGCCGGAGGGCTCGCGCGTGTGCAGCTGGAACGGCGGATGCCCGAACCACGACGTGCCGCGCAGCGCCGCGCGCTCGTTCGCCACGGTGCACACGCCGAGCAGCACGCCGTCGGCCACGGTCTGCCCGCAGCCGACGAGTGCGAAGTTGCCGAAGAACGCGCCGTGGCCGATCCGCACGGGCGCGAGCGTGACGGTGCCCTGCGCGATCCGCGGCCCCGCGAGATAGATGCCGTCCGCGAAGAAAGTCTCGCTGCCGATGTCGACGAGCTCCGGCACCGTGTCGGTGATCGTGCCGATCTCGCTGCCGCGCCCCACGCGCATGCCCGCCGCGCGCAGCCACACGGGCCAGAGCAGCGTGCCGCACAGCCAGCGGCCCGCGGATTCCAGCGTCTCGGTCTTCAAACGCAGCCGCAGGTATTCGGGGCCGAAGCGGCTCACGACGCCGGGCTCGAGACGGCCCAGCAGACGTACCGCGAGCGCTTCGAACGCCAACGTGGCCGGCACGGCCAGCACGATCGGCACGGCTTCGAGCAACCAGTAGCGCGCCTCGGTCAGCGGGTGGAACAGCCATTCCAAGAACGTCGCCGCGTCCACGTTCAGCGCGAGCGCGGTCGCCACGATCAGGATCTGGGTCGGCAGCGCGAGGAACGAGCGCGAGGAACAACCGGCCGCCGATCAGCGCGAGCCCGTGCGCGGCCGGCGACAGATCCCGGCTGCGATCGACGGCGGGCGGCGGCGGCGCGGGCCCCGCCGGCTCGGCCGGCACGCCGTCCCAGCGCTCGCCGTCCGGAATCTTCCGGCCCGCCGCGAGATACGACCATGCCGCGAGCTCGGCGCCGTCGCCGAGCGCAGCACCCGCCTCGACCGCGGCGCGCGCCTCGACCGTCGCCCGCGCGCCGAGCTTCACGGGCCCGATCACGATCTGACCGTCCACGAACGCGACGAGACCGAGCGCCGCGTCCTGGCCGACCGCCGCGTCGTCGCCGATCTCGAGCAAGTCCCAGCCGCCGTCGAGCAGCGCGACGCCGCGATGCAGGTGCACGCGCGCGCCGATGCGGGCGCCGAGCGCGCGCAGCAGCGCGTGCTGGAACACGGTGGCCTCGAGCAAGCCCCACGGCACGAGCCGCACGCAGCGCTGCACGACCCAGTTGCGGAGATAAAAGCCGCCCCACACGGGCGCACGGCGTCGGCCGATACGTGCCGATCAGGAGCCGCTTCGCGGCCACGGCCAGCAGCGCCGTCACCAGCCGTACGAGCATCACGCCCGCGACGTAGACGAGCGGCGCGAGCACGACGACGAGATCCGGCCCAATCGCATCGACGACGGCGGGAAATGCGTCGAAGCTGAGCTCATACACGATCGGCGCGAGCACCAGGATGCCGAGCAGCAGCCACGCCGACTTGCGCGAGCGTCGCGAGCACCGGTCGACCCGTGGCGCGCGGCGCTGTGCTGCGCGCCGCGTGCGTGTCGGCGCCGCGTGCCGCACCTTCGTTGCGCCGCCGCGCGCGCCGCGAGCGCGGACGCCGTGCGCGCTTCGTACACGTCGCGCACGGTCAGCAGCGCGGTGTCCGCGTGGTCGCGCAACTGCGAGACGAGCACGGCCGACGCAAACGAGTCGCCGCCCAGGTCGTCGAAGAAGTCCTCGTCGACGCCGACGGCGTGCGGCAAACCCAACGCCTGCTGCATCGCGGCCGCCACGCGCGCCTCGCGCTCGTCGCGCGGCTGGCGCCGTCGGCGGCCGCTCGCCGTGCGCTTCGATTTGCAACACCGGCAAGCGCGCGGCGATTCAGCTTGTTGCTCGAATTGCGCGGCAGCGAGTCGAGTGTGCCGATCTGCACGGGCACCATGTAGGCGGGCAGCAACTCCGACAAACGCGCTTTCAGCGGCGCGGGATCCAAGACCGTGCCCGGTCGTTGCGGCACGACGAACCCGACCAGCGTCTTGTGCGCACCCTCACCCTGCACCGTGCAGGCGGCCTCGCGCACACCGGGTATTTCGGCAAGCCGCGCCTCGACGGCCTCGAGCTCGATGCGATAGCCGCGGATCTTGACCTGCGCGTCGATACGGCCGTGCGAGTAGAACCGCCCGTCCGCGCCGCGCGTCGCGAGATCGCCGGTCCGATACAGCCTGCCGAGCTCACGATGGACCGGGAATTTCTGCGCCGTCAGCGCCGCGTCGTTGCGATAGCCACGCGCGAGACCGACGCCGCCGAGGCACAGCTCGCCCGGCGTACCGTCCGGCACGGGCGCGAGGTTCTCGTCGAGCACCCACGCTTGCACTCCGGGTACGGGAGTGCCGATCGCGACGGGCTGGCCCGGTTCGATCACGGCACGCAGCGCGGTGATGGTGGTCTCGGTCGGACCGTAGTCGTTGACGACGCGACGGCTGACGGACCAGCGGTCCGCGATGTCCTGCGACAGCGCTTCGCCGCCGGGATGCAAGAGGCGCAGCTCCGGCAACTCGCGCGCGGGATCGACGCAGCCCGTCGCGCGCAACAGCGTCGGCGGCGGGCAGAACATCGTGACGCGCTCGCGGCGCAACCACGCCGGCAAATCGGGGCCGAGACGCACGGTCTCGTCGTCCATGACGACCAGCGTCGCGCCAACGGCAAGCGCAAACCACGTCTCTTCGATCGACGAGTCGTACGCGGAAGACGAGTTCTGCGCGACACGATCCTCCGGAGTGACACCGAGCGTCGCGACGTCGCCCTGCACGAGACTCACGATGCTGCGGTGCTCGATCATCACGCCTTTCGGCCGACCCGTCGTGCCCGACGTGTAGATCAGATACGCGAGGTTCTCGGGCGTGAGCCACGCGGGGCTCGCGATCGGCACGGTTTGCGCAGCCGTTTCGCGCACGTCGATGACGCGAACGCGTACTCCGAGCTGCGCGAGCCGCTCGCGCCCGGCCGCGTCCGTCACGACCGCCACTGGCTCCGCGTCGTCCAAGATCGTGCGTACCTGGCCGTTGGGGAATACGGGATCGACGCAGGTGAACGCCGCCCCGGCCTTCAGCGCGCCAAGTTGCGCCGCGTACACGTGCTCGGAATCGCGCGGCAGCAACACCACGACGATGCGGTCCGGACCGTCGACGGCGGCCTCGAGTGAGTGTGCGAGCGCGGTCGACTGCCGATCCAGCTCGGCATACGTGACGGTGCGGCGCGCCGGCCGGCCCGCGGACGGCGGCACGTCGATGGCAATGCGGTCGGGATGGCGCCGAACGACATCCGCGAAGATGTCGTGAAGGACCGACGCTTTCACGCTTGTTGAGGCAACTCGAGCAGCCGGCGGAATTGTTGCTGCATGAAGCGCGTGCAGTAGCCGCGGTCGAGCGCCCGGCGCATTTGCGGGGCCGTCAGGTAGAACCCGCCTTTCAGGTGGCCGATGCATTCGTGGCTGCCGCATTGGCAGTCGAAGCCCATCGCGAGCTCGACCTCGGCACCGGGATAGAAGAACGTGATGGGTTCGCTCCTCTCGATCTTGCGCAGCGAGACCATCGCGAGCTTATCGATGTCGAACACCGAGTTCGGCTCGCAGCTGTGATCGACGTAGTCGAGCAGATCGTTCTTGACGTGGGCGTTGAAGTCGATCTGGATCGTGCGCCAGGTGCGCTCGCGCGTAATTTCTTCGGAGCTACAGGTGAAGATGATTTCGCCTTTGGCGATGTCGTCCTTGGCTACGAGCATCAACCGCAGACGCGGCTCGATGGCCGCCGAAACGACGTTGACTTTGGTCACTAGAACTCTCTGGCGGCAGCGCGCAAACGTCCCCCCGGCGCGCGCGCCGCGCAGTATGCGCGCTGCCTCCGGAATGGAGCAAGACCAGACTAGCGCCGCGCAGGGGCTCCGAGGCGCAGAGAGAACTGCAGTCGCAACTGATCTTCGTTTGCCTGTCGCGGCACGCCGTAGAAGTAGGGCCAGAGATCGCGTTGCGACTGAATCTCGAGCCATTCGACACCGCCACTGAACCGTTCGTTCGGCTCGTAGCGATAACTCAGCGTCCAGGCATGCCCGCCGTCGGAATGCAGAACGGGCACGGCATTCGGGCGGTCGATGCCGAAGCGGTCATAGCGCACCGAGACTCGATGCGCGTCGTGCCACTTGCGGGTCAGCATCAGGTACTTCGCTTCGAAGTCGTCCTCGACGAGTTGCACCCACGGCCCGAGCGGGCCGACCCGTCGGCGAGGCGCCGGCGAGCCAGTACGTCTCGCCGCGCATCCACTGGGCCATGAGCCCGATCTCCCCGGGCAACGCGACCTGCACGGCCAGGTGATCGAACGACGTGTGCCAACCCCACTGTCCTTCGGCGAAGCTCCAAGGATCGGCGCGATTGTCGTAGCGGGCGAGTTGCACGAGCGCGCGGCGCGCGTAACGCCACTCGCCGCCCAGGTAGTAGCCGGGGCGGTGATCGGTCTCGGTGAACGGCTGAACCGTCTGCGGTGTGGTGCCGACCACCGCGCCGCCCGCGCCGAAGATCGGCATCGGCGGTATCGGCAGTTTGTCGTTCAGGCGAGTTTGCCGATCGTGCAGCGACCAGCCGCGCCAGAACAGCAGCGTCGCGGCCGGATCGTTGCCGTAGAAGCCGGCGGCGAACGCGCGCACCTCCTGCGTGTTGCGAGTACTCGCGAGCCGTCGGCGCAGCGACCACTCGGCGCCGAGCGGCCGAACCTCTTCGCCGAGCCAGGTGTTGATCGCGGAGTACGAGTACGTGAACGGGCTCTCCCAGCCGTGCGCGCCGTTCTCGAGCGACAGCGGCGGATAGAACGCGCCGAACCGCACCTGCTGCTGGTTCGCGGAGCGCGGGATCGGCCGCCAGTCCATGTAGGCTTCGGTGATGCCGAGCCCGCTCGAGCCGTCGTCGACGTAGTCGGCCACCACGCGCGCGTTCAGCGTCGGCGTGATGCGGCCGTGGTACTCGGCGAAGAGCCGCACGGCCTCGGCGCCGTCGTCGGCATAGCGCAGCTTGCCGAGCCCGCCTTCGGGCCAGGCCTTGAGATCCGTGGAGCTGTGGAAGTACGCCGTGCCTACGCCGATGAAGACCTCGTTGCGATCACCCTCCGCGCACGCGCACGACGCAGCGCCGAGCAGTGCGACGGCGGCGGCGACGGTGACAGCGGGTTTCAGTAGCGGTCCCATGACAGGCTCGTCGAACCGTGTTTGTGATCTTGCTCGGGCGCGAGGCGGCCCGTGATGCGCGTGTCGAGCTTCGCGACGCCGTCGGTCACGGTCACGCGCTGCGCCGCGGGCAAGCCCATCGGCCGCGCGCGGGGCGTCCAGACCTCGACCGTGTAGTCGCCGGCCGGCACGCCCTCGAGCCGCACCGTGCCGCGCTCGTCCGACAACGCGTAGTGCTCGGTCGGCACGACGACGATGTAGCCCAGCATGCTGTCGTGAATGTTGCAGCCGAGCACGACGACCCCGGGCTCGTCGAACGCCAGCGGCGGATGCGTGTTGCCTTTGTAGAGCGCGAGCTCGAACGTCTTCGCTTGCGAGAACGAGTAGACGTGATGGCTCACGACGTCGCTGTTCGGGAACTGCACCGACGTGCCGGCGCTGATGACGAGCACGTGCGGCACGAACTCGTTGTGCTGCTGATCCATGCTGGCCGTGCGCTTCGCAGCGCTCGGCTTCTTCGCCGGCGCGCCCGCCACCGGCGTCGCGTACGCGGCCACCTGCGATATGGGCTCGCCGCGCTCGTCGCTGACCTTGATTTCGAGCGTGCCGGCGACGCACCGGAACGCGACTCCCACGGCGATCAGCGAGGTCGCCGCCGCTGAGGGCACCCGTGCGCTGCAGCCGATGTATACGCATGCTAACTATCCCCGGAGTCACGAAAGAGGATGTTAGGAGGGCCCCAGCGCAGCAACCGTGACCGAGCGCACACCGGCCGGCCTTACGTCTGCGTACCATTTCGCCAATTCCGCACGTTCCTTTAAAAGACTGCGCGCGCGCGCGCATCCAGGCACGATGAAGCAGTTCGGCTTCCGGCACAAAATCCTGCTCCTCGCGGTGGCGCTCGTGGTCGCGACACAGCTCGTGTCGCTGTTCCCGATCCTGGACTTGATGCGCCGCGACGCCGACGAGCAGGCGCGACGCACCGTCGGCCTCGCCGGCGTGCTGTTCGACGAGTTCATGCGTAGCCGCGCCGATCAGCTGCTGACGACCGTCAACGTGCTCGCGGCCGACTACGGCTTCAAACAGGCCGTTGCGAGCGGGGACCACTCGACGATCCGTTCGGCGCTGCGCAATCACGCGGCACGCGCCGACGCCACGGTGGCGCTACTGCTCGACCTCGACGGCACCGTCATGGTGAGCTCGAACGGCGAGCAGCAACACAGCCATGCACCACTAACGGCCGCGCAGATCACCGACGAGTTTCCGCACCACGTCGTGACCATCGACGGCGCGGCCTATCAGACCGTGACGGTGCCGCTGAAGTCACCGCTGCCCGTCGCCTTGGTCATGCTCGGCTTCCCGATCGACGAGACGTTGGCCAAGCACCTGCAGAGTTTGACCGGCCTCGCCGTGACCTTCGTGGCGGATCGCGGCGCCGCACCGGAGATCCTGGCGTCGACGTTGCCGCCGAGCGAGCGCGCGGCGGCCATCGACGGGTCTCGACACCGACCGCACCGACCCGCAGCGCACCGGTAACGAGCTCAACGCTCACCTGTCGCTGCTGCGTCCGTTCTTGAACGACCGCAGCGATGCCTACGTCGCGGTGCAATTGCCGCTGGCCGAGGCCACCGCGTCGTACGTGCGCATTCGCAACATCCTGTTCGCGATCACCGGCCTGTCGCTGGTGCTCGCGATCGGCGGCTCGTTCTGGCTCGCGAACACGATCACGCGTCCCGTACAGCTTCTGGCCGCCGCGGCTCGGCGAATGCGCGAAGGTGTGTACACCGAGACCGATCGACGTACATTCGTCCGACGAGCTCGGCGAGCTGGCAGGCGGCTTCAACGCGATGCAGAAAGCCATCGCGGATCGCGAGGGAGAGATCTTCCACCAGGCACACCACGACAGCCTCACGGGGCTGCCGAACCGCGATCTCACGATCGGCCTGCTGCGCGACTCCATCGAGAGCAGCAAAACGCTGAGCGTCGTGAGCATCGGCCTCGATCGCCTGAACGGCATCATCTCCTCGCTTGGTCATCGGGCCGGCGACGACGTCGTGAAGCTCACCGCCGCTGCGCTGCGCGAGCGACTCGACGACAAGCAAGTGCTCGGGCACTTCAGCGGCCACGAGTTCGTCGTGGGGCTGCCGGAGCTGCGACGCGCGTCAGGCCGTCGAGTGGGCCGAGCAGCAGGCCGATCGCCTGCGCGCCGGCCTGCAAGTGGCGGGCGCCAACATCTCGTTGCAGGTCAGCGCCGGCGTTGCGTGCTATCCCGAGCACAGCCGCGATGCGGCCGAGCTGTGCCGCCGCGCCTCGAGCGCGCGCAGCGAGGCGTTGCTCAGCCACGCGACGGCTGCCGTGTACCGGCTCGGCCAGGAAGATCGCGCGCTGAAGCAGATCAAGATCGTCGGCGACTTCCCGCGGGCGCTGAAGAACGACGAGCTACGGCTGTACTTCCAGCCGAAGCTCGATCTGCGCACGCGCGAGGTCTACGGCGTCGAGGCGCTCGTGCGCTGGCAGCATCCCGAGCTCGGCCTGCTGCCGCCCGCCGAGTTCGTCGACGCGATCGAGCAGGCCGGCAGCATCGCGCATCTGACGCGCTGGGTGCTGAAGAACGCCGTCGCGCGCTGCGCGGCGTGGCGCGATCAGGGCGTGAATGTCGGCGTGGCCGTCAACATCTCGGTCGACGATCTGACCGACGAGTACTTGCCGTACTTCCTGCTCGAGCACGTGCAGAAGCACAGGCTCGCGGCCGCGCAGCTCACGCTCGAAGTCACCGAGAGCGCGATCATGCACAACGTCCACAAATCCCTGGCCGTCGTGAACTGCATCCACGAGCTCGGCTTCCGGCTCGCGGTCGACGACTTCGGCACGGGCCACTCGGCGCTCGCGCAGCTGAAACGTTTGCCGGTCGACGAGCTGAAGATCGACAAGTCGTTCGTGATCGGCCGCGAGGACCAGAAGGATCAGGCCATTCTGCGCGCGACGATCGATCTCGCACACCAGCTCGGCCTCACCGTCGTGGCCGAAGGCATCGAGGACGACGCCGCGCTGGAGCGACTCGCAGCGATGGGATGCGAGCACGCGCAGGGCTACGGCATCGCGCGACCGATGCCGGCGGACCAATTCCTGCCGTGGCTCGCGCAGCGCCGCGCCGCCGGCCGCGCGACCGTCGTCACCCTCGTCCCCTTCGAAGGTCGCGCTAGCTAGGCGAAGAGGGTTTGGTAGAGTGATGCGGTGGCTACGAAGGATCCCGCTGCACAGCTGCTGACGCTCGAACCCATCGGCTATGTGCGCACGACGCTCGCGACGAAGACCGAGGCCGTACGCCAGCCGCGCGCCGGCGGCAATGCGGCCGGACGCATCGAGCTTTTGCCCGGCAGGAACTTCGAGCACGCGCTGCTCGATCTCGAGGGCTGGGACTACATCTGGGTGCTGTTCTGGTTCCACTTCAACCAGGGCTGGCGCCCCAAGGTGCTGCCGCCGCGCAGCCGTTCGGGGCGCAAAGGCGTGTTCGGCACGCGCTCGCCGCATCGGCCGAACCCGATCGGTCTTTCAGCCGTGAAGCTCGAACGCATCGACGGGCTCACGCTGCACGTCGCCGACATCGACATGCTCGACGGCACGCCCGTGTTCGACATCAAGCCGTACGTGGCGTACACGGACGCGATCGCCGCCACCGAGAACGGCTGGCTCGACGAGTCGAGCGAGGATCCGGTGCCGGCCTTCGAAGTGCAGTGGGACACCGCGGCCGCGAGCCAAGCCGAGTGGATAGAGGCGCGGACAGGCTTGCCACTGCGAGCACGCGCCACTGCCACTCTCGCGCTCGGCCCAGAGCCGCAGCCGTATCGGCGCATTCGCGCCGACGGCGACGGCTTCGTGCTAGCGGTCAAGGAATGGCGCGTGCGCTTCAGCGTCGCAGAGCGCAGCGTGAGCGTTCACGACATCACGTCGGGCTTTCGCGAGGCGCAGCTCGTGCGCGGCGACGCGCCGGAGATCGTAGCGCACCGCGAGTTCCGCGACGCGTTTCGCCTAGAGCTCGACGAATTGCCGAAAGGAAACGCTTCGATGTCCGCCGAGTCGTTGTAGAAGTGCGCCGACGCGCGCAGCGTGCCGGCGAGATTCAGCCGGTGATGCAGCACGTGCGCGCAGTGATACCCACCGCTGACGAAAATGCCGTGCGCGTCCGCCAGGAGCCGCGCGATGTCCTGCTGACTCATGGCAGGCATTGGCAACGACACCGTGGCCAGCGCGATCCGCTCGCGTGCCGAGCGACCGAGCACCGTCGCGTGCGGCAGCTCGGCTAGCCCCCGCATCAGCTGATCGGCCAGCGCGCGCGAATGCGCCGCGATCTTGGCCATGCCGATGCCCTGCAAGTAGTCGACCGCGGCGCCGAGCCCGATCACGCCTTCGACGTTCGGCGTGCCGGCTTCGTAGCGCAGCGGCGCTTCAAGAGCCTCGAACCGATCCTCCGCGTGCATGGCCACCATGCCGCCGCCGACGTTCCCCAAACCGAGCTCCGCGAACCGGTCGCGGCGCACGTACAGCACGCCCAACGCCGTTCGGGCCGAACATCTTGTGGCTCGAAAAGCCCATGAAGTCGACATTCAGTGCGCGCACGTCGATGGGCAAGTGTGCGACCGACTGCGACGCGTCGATCATGACCGGCACGCCCGCCGCATGCGCAGTCTCGATCCACTCCTCCACCGGAGCGATCACGCCCGTGACGTTCGATACGTGCGCCACGCTCACGAGCCGCGTGCGCTTCGTGATCTTGCGCTTGAGCTGCGACCACTGCGGCACGGCCTCGTCGTCGATGTCGACGAGCACGGGCGTCGCGTCGACCCGCCACGGCATGTAGTTGCTGTGGTGCTCGGACGCCGGGAACACGATCTCGTCCTCGGCCGTGAGCCGTAACGCGCGCGCCAGCAGGTTGAACGAATCCGTGGCGTTGCGCGTGAACACGATCTCGCCCGGCTGCGCGCCGATCAGCGCCGCGACGCGATGGCGCGCGCCCTCGTAGGCTTCGGTGGCGGCTTCGGCGAGCGGGTGCGTGCCGCGGTGCACGTTGGCGCCGATGGTCTCGTAGTAGCGCACGACCGCGTCGATCACGCTGCGCGGCTTCGGCGTCGTCGAGGCGCTGTCGAGGTAGATGAAGGGTTCGCCGTCGTACCCGCGTTCGAGCAGCGGGAAGCCGGCGCTTTGCATCAGCTCTTGACCAGCCGGTACTTGCCGGACGCTTCGGGCGCGACGGCACTCACGTGCTCGCCGCGAATCGGTCGCGCGAGCAGTTTGCCGACTGCTTCGGCCGCCACCGCCGCGCTCTCGCGCGACTTCGGATCCGCGACGTGCAGAGTGTCGCCCATGAGCTGCCACTGCTCGAGCGTCGAGGCCGCGCCGAGTGCCGAGTGGATCGCGTCGTCGAGCATCAGCGGCGTCACGGTCTCGCCGTTCACGACCACGCAATCGCTTTGCCGACCCTCGACGCGTTCGAGCACCGGCCCGTCACTCGCCAGGCCGCAGGCGCAATCGCGCGTCGCGGCCACGCGCACGACGTCGCCGACGTCGTAGCGCAGCAGCGGCATCCACGGCCGGCCGAGCGTGGTGACGAGCACGCGCGCGAGCGACGCACTGCCCGGCAACGGCTCGAGATCGATGTGACTGTGGCGCTCGTTGGGATGCAGCCGCCCGTGCTCGCACTCCATGAACAGCACACCGGCCTCCGTGGCGCCGTACAACTGGAACAGCGGCGTGGCAACGGCGCGGCCGATGTCGCGGCGCATTGCGCGCGTCGTGGTCTCGTACGTCAGCGTGATGAAGTCCGGCGGCGGCAACTCGATGCCACGTTTGACGGCGGCGCGCGCGATCACGGCCAGATACGCAGGATCCGCTTCGATGCCGCGGGGCGCGAACTGAACCCACTCGGCAAGCATTCGCTCGACGTCGCGGTCCGTCCAGAGCGACGGATCCTGGCTTTCGTTCAGAAACAGCATGCCGTCGACGCTGCGTTCCGCCATCGTGGCGCTGCCGAAGTGGCACACGCCGGCGCCGCACGCGGGCGTCGTCAGCACGGCTTCACGGAAACCGCTCTCGCGCATCGACTTCGCGATGCGCGCGTTCAAGCGCATGGCCTCGCGCTCCTGCGGGTCCCACCACGACCACTCCCAGATGACCTGGAGCCGATCCGCCGTGGTGCCCGACGTCGCGAGCAACGTCACACGCTCGTCGCGCATTGCAGCGTGCAGGTCCTGGTCCTGGCGGACCAGCGATTTCGGGAACCCCTTGCGCAGCTCGCGCTTGCCGACCGACGGCAGCTGCGCGAGCCAGGCACGCAGCGCGCTCGTGTCGGCAGGCGGCATGGGGCGATCGCGGTACAGCGGCACTTCGGCCACCATGCGCCGTGTTTCGTCGCTCACGCGCTGCCAATGCGCTGCGGAATAGCTCACTTCGCGACCTCCAATGTCTCTTCGAGCTTGGCTTTGCGATTCGGCAGTGCCGCGAACACCGCCGCCGGCACACCGTGCGCTTCGATTCTACCCCTATGGTCGATCACCAGCGCGCCGCCGCTCGGCACGCCGTAGGCACGCGCCTTCTTGCCGAGCTCGCGTGCGCGCACGGCCGCGTATGACTGCGCTTCCCCCCACGCGTCGCCCTCTCCGTGCGTATCGAGCGCGACCGGCACGATGCCCATACATTCGTAAGTCTGGGCCTCGTCGTCGCCGGAGTCTGCGTTCGGCCAGCGGATCCAGCGCTTGCCCAGCATGATCGAGCCTGCCGACATGCCCGCGAACACGGCACCGCGATCCGCAGCCGCGTGGAAGTCGTCGAGCAGGTCGGCGCCGCGCAGCAAGTCCATGCCGGCCTCGACGTCGCCGCCGCCGACGAACACGAGATCGACTTCCGCGAGCGCCTGGCGCATCTGGCTCGACTGTTTGCGGCTGCTGGCGAGCTTCGGCCACAGGACGCGGCCGGCACCGGCGGCGGTCATGAGCGCGCCGAGCGCTGTGCCAAAAGTCGGGTCGTCGCCGCTGGCCGCACCCACGTACAGCACCACGGGTTTGTCCTTGCTCGTGCGCTTCAGCGCGTCCGCGAGATACGGTTTCGTGCCGAAATGGCGGCTACCAAATTTGCCGGCGATCAGCGTCGTTGGTTTGCGCAAATGTCTCGTCCCTAAATGAGGCTAGTACGATTCAGAATCCGGTGAACAGAAAGTCGAGCGCTGCAATGATCGTGTCCCGCTGGCGCGCCAGACTGCCCGCCGGCGTGCCCAGCTGCGCGCGAGCGATGCCGGCCAGATGATGGGTAGCCAAAACGTATGTCTCGTCCTCGAACTCGATCAGCGGCATTAGATGGCCGACCGGTTCGCCCGCAAGTCTGGTCTTCTTCGTTAGCGGGATCACGACGCGAGTCTTTAGGTCCTCCAGTAGATCAGACTGAACATCGAGCAACAGCGGAAACAGAACTCGCGTACTGGGGTCCTTATTGCGGTACAGCGTGAACTGCTGCACTAGAAGCTCCGCAGACGATCGCCGAACACCCCATGCTCCTCGACAAACTCGTTGCAACGCGCAATGGCCTCGCGGTTCTCTTCCCGCCACCGTCGACGTTTAGCCTTGGCGAGCTCATCGGTCAGAGCTCGCTCGAGGGTCGCAGAGAGATTCACACCCGCTTCCCTCGCGGCCGCTAGCAGATCGCTGCGAATGCTGACGTTGGTGGGGCGCTTCGGAACTGCGGCTGACTTGCGACGCGGCATTGGACGTACCCTGTAGCTTTCGCTATTTATAGCACGTTGTAATGCGCATACCTATGCGCATTGTCATGCATTTCTACTAGTTTCGTGGGCCGTAATGCGGGACGGGCTGGCCGAACTCGAACGCGCCAAGATCCGGTGCGCGGCCCGTGTAGCGGTCGTTGATGTTCGGCAGCAGCGCCCCCGCGTCGACGCGCCGCGGATTCCGGCTTCAGCGGAAAATCGAACGCGGCCGGGTCGTACAGGCGCTGCGGATCCGTCATGTCCGGCTGCGTCACGTTCACGAACACGTCGTAGTCGACGAGCACGCTGTGCGTGTCCTGGCCGGTCGCGCGCTGATACGCCCGCAGCGTCGCGAACGTGCGCACGACCGGCGCCTTCGACGTAATCGGCGCGCACGTCGAACGGCGGCGAGCTCCACTGGAACGACATCTTCGGCGCTGGGGTTCGGCCGAAAGCCGTTGTAGTCGGACGTCGAGTAGTTCGTGAACGTGCCGACGTTGAACACGGCTTCCGCCGCGCCCTCGCGCCAGGATCAGGTTGTTGCGGAAGTGCTCGTTCGCGGCCGGGCCCGCGACGCCGACTTCGCCGATGAACGTGTTCTGGTAGCACAGCACGCCGGTCGGCGTCGACACGTACTTCAAGCGACCCGCTGCCCGGGCCGTTGTACACGACGTTGCGGATGAAATACACCGGGCCCGCCGAAGATCGGCTGCGCGCTCAAGCCGCCGAGCGCCGTGTTGAAGCAGCGGTTGCGGAACACGCGCATGTTGCGGCCGCCGCCGTCGGTCTCGATGCAGTTGTCGCCCATGTTGTAGATGTCGTTGTCGTAGAAGTCGATCGACATCGGGAAGCGGTCCGCGACCGGCATTCGGCGTGCCGTCCGGGTTGCCGTACGTGGCGATGTCGATGCCGTCGTGCCAATTGCGCGATGTAGTTGTGCGCGACGACGTGACCCTGGCCGTACACCTTCATCGGCGTACTCCGAGTCGAGCAGCTCGGGGAAGCCCGGCAGCTTCTCCCAGATGGCGCCGTTCCACCCCATCATCTTGTCCGGATCGTGGCGGCCGATGAACACGTTGTCGGCGATGTAGAAGTTCTTCGACCCCGACCAGTCGTCCTGCACGCCGCGGCCCACGTTCGTCAGAGCGCGAGTGCTTCAGCGTGAAGCCGCTCGCGCCCGCAATGCTCTTGATGCCCAGCAGGAACGCGACGTTCGTGTTGCGAACCGTGATGCCCTCGAAGTAGTTGTAGTTCGCGGCCATCAGGTTGAACAGGTTCTCGGCGCCGTCGCCGTCGAACACGACCTCGCCGTCGCCGGCGCCTTTGATCACGATCGGCCGGTCCGGCGTGCCGCTCTGCGTCAGGTAGTACGTGCCGTCGAACACGGTCGCGAGCGCGAGGTAGCCCGGCGACGGCGCGCGGTTCATGTAGTGGTACCGATCGCTCTGATACACGCCCGCGTGCACGAGGATCGTGGTCGCCGGGCTGCACGCGCGGCGGGTACGCGTTCTGGTAGTCGAAGTGCGCGCGCGCCCATGTAGTACGCCGCCATCAGGCCCGTGAACGACGGCTCCTGCTTCGGCCCTTCGTAGCCGATCGGGTAGACGTGGTAGACCTTGCCGCCGGCGGCCGGCTGCGGCTCGGCGCGCGTTCGCGCCGTGAGAATTCGGCGCGCGTCGCCGTTCACGCCGTCGGGATCGCGACAGCGTCAGGCGAACCTCGTACTCCGTGTTCGGGCGTGAGATCGAACACGCTGCCCGAGAACATGTTCGGTGCGACGTACGAGAACGGGCTGAACGCGAACGGACTTCGCGCTCGACCCGCGGGACGGCCGCGCCGGCACGGTGCCGCCGGCGAGCGTCGCGGCACTCTCGACGGCGTTCGTGCCTCGGAGGAAGCTCGGCCCGCCGACGCGGCCGTTGACCTGCTCGTTCTGAAGGCGCATCAGCGGCAGCCCGACGTGCCACGTCGGCGGTCGCCCGTCTGCCGATACTCGACGGTGACGGCCGCGTTGCGGTTGTCGTCGCCTTCGATGTTCCAGTCGAACCCGAGCGACATCAGCGTCGGCGGCTCGACGGACGCGGCCCCGGCCGTCACTCGATCGTCCGCGGCGGCCGTCAAAGCGCAGAGCAGCGCCGCGAAGCCCGCACCCGTCACGGCTCTCGTCTGGTTCATCCGCCGCTCCGTCCCCTTTGGATCAGTGCAGCGACTCTACCGCAACGGTCGCGGCGCGTTCTAGGCGGCTACTTCGATGGCGGCGCGGTGTGCTTGAACGTGGCGTGGATGTACTTGAGCATGGCGCGGCCGTCCCATTCCTGCGCACCGTGGACTTTGCCGAGCACGCGGCCGTCGGCGTCGACGAGCACCGTGAGCGGCAGCGTGGAGGCGCCGAGCATCTTCTCGAGCTCGAGGTTCGTGTCGATGAAGTGCGTGATCGTGGCGTTCGACTCTGCGAGCGCGGTCTGCGCCTTGTCGATGTAGTCGTCGGTCGAGACGCCGATGATCGTGAAGTAGCGCGTGTCGTCGAGCCACGCGAGCCGCTCGAGCGACGCCATCTCGGCGCGGCACGGGCCGCACCAGCTGGCCCACACGTTGATCAGCAGCGGCCGGCCGCGAAACTCGTGCAGCGCACGCGCCGGTCTGTTCAGCCCGCGCATCGTCGCGTCGCGCAACGGCTGGCCGACCGCGACTTCCTCGGGCGGCGCGGCACCCACAACGGCCGCGCCAGCCAGCAGGCAGAACAGAGTCAGAGTGACCAGCAGGCGCATTGGCGCAAATTGCCAGTCGCGAGGCTGGACCGCAACGGTGCGGGGTGGCAGCCCGCCGAAACCGTGACATGGCGCACGCAAGAACGCTTTCTCAAGCCCCGAGCGCGATCGTTTGCCGCGGAAACGCCTTGCGGAGCTTCGCATCCGCCGTCACGAGGCCCACGCCGAGCTGCATCGCAAGCGCCACGAACTCGCAGTCGTACGCCGAGCAATCGCTGTCCCGCGCCAACTCGAGCACTCTCGTCGAATCGACCTCGTGCTCGCCGCCGGCAAGCAGATGCTCCGCCTCGGCCTGAATGTCGCGCGCCGCTTCGAAGCCAAGCAGCCGGCGACGAACGTATGTAGCCAGAATGTTACGCAGCTCGCTCCGCCAGAGCAGCGGCGCGGCCCACTCCGGGTCCTTCTCGAGCAGCGCTTCAGCGTACCGCGTGCGTTCGGTTGGCAGGTACAGGTAGGCCACGACGTGGGTGTCCACCACGATCACGATCGCCCCCCACGCCTGGCTTTGTCGATCTCGAGAGCCTTGAAGCGACCCTTGGGCAACGTGGCGCGCAGAGCGCGTGCGCGTTCGACCCGCTCGCGCGGCGGCGTGCGGCCGGGCACCAACACCGATTCGAGACACACGATCGCCTCGCTGTTGAGGCTGCGGCGGTGCCGTTCGGCCGCCGCCCTGAGGCGTTCGTAAACCTCGTCCGGAATGTTCTTGAGCGTTAGTGTCGTGGGCATGGGCATGTCTAGAAACCCCGATGCAACCACTTTGGTTGTCATATGGTTTCACGTCAAACGGCGGGTCGATGAGCCGCGAGGTTAGCGGCTGCTACGCGCCACCGGCAGACTGGAATCCGTGGATTGCGGCCAGAATCGAGCGCTGGACTGCGACCAAGCGCGCGAAACAGTCCAACACGTCGCCCAAAGTAATTCCGAGCTAGAGCCTAGCGTCGCATCTTCGCGCACATGGCCTGCATCGTCTTCATGTACTCCTCCACTTTGGTTCAACCTAGCTCGCATGCTGTCTGATGTAGCTACCGCGCTCTGTGAAATTGACCTCGGCGCGAGCACCGTTCACGAGCGTGAACTGCGGCGGCCGGTGGCCGATGTCGACGTCGAGAAGGACCGGATATGGCAAACCTTGGAGAGAGGAACGAAGAGCTTCGGTATAACCAAGGTTATCGGCTGAACTAGGCTCGGGTGCTGCGCTCCTACCGATGAGGAGCCCCGCCAACCCGTCAAACCAACCCTGCCGCCTCAGCGACAGCAGGCATCGAACCAGCCCGGTTGGCGACATTTCGGCATTTTCCAGATAGAGGATGGTTCCGGTAGCGCCGTTTGCTTGGGTGAACGACGGGATATCGCCATATCGGGTCCCAGCGAGCCACGCTATTGTGTCCAGACACCCGCCAATCAATCTCCCCTGAAATGCCACATCGTCAGATGCACCATCAAGACGCCGCCAGCGAGTCTCTTCCGTTAGATTGAACGGCGCTTCAACGCGCTTCTCGTACGGGATAAACGCTTTTTCATAGCGCGACGATGAATGCTGCGTCACCGGATAAGTCCAGTCGGACGCAAGCACCGATAGCGCACGCGTGGTGAGCTCATCCGTCTGCGTCGGAGCAAGGTCCAACAGGTTCGGGCCGTGCGCCGTGGCCCAACGAGATATGAGCGTAAGGGGTACCTGCAACGTACTGAGGTCCGAGTAGCCAAGGAACCACTTCGGCTCGGCACTCCGTAAAGCATCGAAGTCGATGAGATCAAGAATCTCAGAGGCCAGCTCGCCACCCCAAGGCGGCAGAACCGCCGCTATGGCCTGATCGAGCAGATAAGAAGTCAGTTCCTGCGCGCGGGCCGTCGCGCTAGCGCTGGCGTCCTTGTGTTGACTCCGAAGACACGCGCCTTCAACTACGGTGTAGCCCTGTGACCGAACAAAGGCGAGGACGAGGTCGAGTCTGCCAAGCGCGGCCCCAGACACGCCCGAAGAAGGGGCGGTGACGGCGATAGTGCATCCCGACACGAGTGGCTTTGGAAACTTGATCATCGAACGTCAACGCCAAGCGCTTGGACTAGCGCCCACTTCGGCTCGCCCTGTTCACTTCCGCTCAGTCCCGCCGCGACAGGATCCACTTCGGAATCACGCCCGCGTTCGACAGCAGGTGGTCGCGCGCGCCGGAGAGCCGCTGGAACAGCCGCGCCATGTCGACGCGCACGAGCTGGCCGCGATGCTTCACGATGCGCCCCGCAATGAACACCGTGTCGACGTTCGACGTATCGGCGCAGATCACGACGGTCGCCACGGGATCGACGACGGGCGCGACATTCACCTGATCCGTGCGGATCAGGACGATGTCAGCCTGCTTGCCGGGCTTCAGCGTACCGATCTTGTGATCGAGCGCGCAGGCTCGCGCGCCGTCGATCGTGGCGAACTCGAGCACGTCGCGGTGGGTGATCGTCGGCGAGAATGCGATGTCGGGCGTGTCCGTGAACGCGAGGATTCGCTCCTGCACGAGCGCGGTGCGCATCTGCGTGAACATGTCGCCGGGCACGCTCGACACGACGTCGATGCTGAGCGAAGGCCGCATGCCGCGCGCAAGGAGACGGCCCGTCGGCGGAACGCCGTGGCCCATCAGCATCTCGACGTACGGCGCCACCGATGTCGTCCCGCCGGTCTTTGCGATCAGGTCGAGCTCAGCGTCGGTGGAATCGGTGCAGTGGATGTACGTGGTGTCGGGGCCCATGAGCCCGAGCTCGTTCAGCGTGCCGACGTGATTCACGTGCACGCCCGTCAAGCGCATGCCGACGTGCACGCTGATGCGGATGCCGAGATCGCGCGCGAGCAACCAGTCGTGACGCGCGACGTCGGGCGTCACGTTGCCGGGCGCGCGTGCTGCGAGTGCCAAGCTCATTAGCTGGTCGTCGGAGTTGAAGTACGTCTTGCGGATGCGGCGCACGTCTTCGGGGTGTTCCTTCGAGCTGTACGCCCACCAGCTCGCGCCGACCGGAGGCCCGTGCGCGTAGATCGCGCGAATGCCGGCCTCGGCCAGGCCGTGGATCGCGGCGTCGGCGTGCTCGGGCGTGTTGTTCACGTGCGACCAGTCGAGCAGCGTCGTGATGCCGCCGTTGATGGCCTCGAGCGCGCCCATCAGGTTCGCGATGTAGACGTCCTCGGCGCGGTACTGGATGCCGATGTTGTCGAGCATGCCGGAGAAGTACTGATCGAGCGTGCAGCTCGGCAGCACGCCGCGCACGGGCGTCTGCCAGGTGTGGCGGTGCGTGTCGACGAAGCCCGGCATCACGATGCGATCGCGCGCGTCGATGACGTTCGCGTTCGGGCTCGCCTCGAGATCCTGGCCGATCGCGACGATCTTGCTGCCCTGGATCAGCACGTCGGTGTGCGGCATGTCGCCGAGCTCGGGGTCGAGCGTCAGCACGTAGCCACCCTTGATCAGAGTGGTGTCATCTGCGTAGAGGCGTCCGCCGATCATGTGTTCCGCCTTGGGCGCCGGCGCTGGGGTCGGCGCGGTTCGTTCGTTGTTGTTCGGCAAACGCCGGCCGCCTGTGCGACGTCCAGCGCTGCCTTGGCATCCTAGCACCGGCTCGTAAGTAGTTCCCACACTGGCAAGGGTCCGGCGGCGCGCCGTCTACTCCCGGTGTGTATCCGGACGAGGGGCCGCAAATGGGCATGCGCAGACTTGGGCGCAATGAGTGGCGGGCGTTCTGCGACCGTCTGTCGAAGAGCCTGCGCGACGAGGCCGCCGAGCTCGAGGTCGTGTCGCTGGCGCTCGGCGATCGCGTCGAGGCGCGCTGGCTGCCGCTGTACGGCATCACGTACGACGCGCGTGCCGACACGCTCGAGATCGCGCTCGAAGGCATCGATCATCGGATCGCGCAGCCTCGCGACGTCGTCGTCGAGGAAACGCCGCGCGGCATCGTCAGCGTGGAGATCACGACCGCCGACGAGCGGCAAGAGACGCTGAAGCTCCGCAAGCCGGTGCTGCTGTCCGACCCGGAACCGTCGGCGGAAATACCCTAGAACGAACGGCGCGGCGCGCGGTGGGACCACCGCGTCGCCGCGCCGTTGACTTCTCTACTGAGCCTTGGCTTCTTTCGGCTCTTGCGTCTGCGACGTGACGCCCTGCTTCAGCAGACCTTCCCAGCGCGTGATGTTCGTCTTTGCTGCCGTTGCAGCCGCCGTCCGCCGGGTTCAGGTAATTGCCGTCGTCGAGCTGCGCCCAGCCGATCGCGCCGCCAGGCCGGCCGTCGCGCAGCGGGCAGTACATGAACGTGACGTTGGCGCCCGGCTTGAACGTGTCGCCCGTGATGCCGCGCTGGATCAGGCCGGTCGGAGCGGAGCCCTCGAAGCTCCACAGAGTCTCCTTGCCGTCCTCGCCCTTCACGTTCAAATAGAGCCAGGAGTGCGGATTGTTGAACGCCCAGCGCACGATGGTGCCGGACTTCACGATCTCGGTGTTGCGGTCGAACATCGCGAACGAATGGTGCGCCTCTGCTACGGCCGCACATCAGCAAGCCGGCCGCGACCGCCGCCGACAACCAGGTGAAAACGCTTGATCATCTTGAGCACTCCTCTTATTTCGAATTCGGCGTGAGCGTCGTGTTGTAGATCGGGTCACGCGTCTGGCCGGGAAGCTCCGGGAACATCGTGGCGCCGCGGGCATCGTTGAACCCTTTCTCGCCGGGCAAATGGAAGTTCGACACGCCCTTGTCGTCGAGATACGCGTTGGTGCTCTGCTCGCACTCCCAGTGGTTCACGCGGTAGTCGGCCTTCTCGAGGTCGGTCGCGCGGCGGAACGCGTACATCGACGCTGACCGGCTTCACGAACGCAAACTTGTCGTAGAACGTGGCCTGCACGTCGATGCGCTCGATGCCGTCGGGATACTTCTTGAGCTGCCAGATTTCGACGCTCTCGAACTGGTTGCTCGTCATCGGCGACCAGCGCGTGAAGTCGGCCGGGTACAGGTACTTCGTGCTCAGGACGAGCTTGTCGCCATCCCAGAAGCCGATCGTGTCGCCGTACCACGAGTGCGTGCCGTACAGGTTGCTGTGCTTCTTGCCGATCAGCACGCGGCGGATCGACGGCCCGAAGTCGTTGATGAGGTACGACTCCGTCGGCAGGTTGATGAACTCGTGCGTGTACGGCTCGAGCAGGAAGCGCGGCATGCCGGGCGGCTCGCAATGCGCGAGGCGGTCGTAGTGCACCTGCCCTTCCTCGATCTGCTGGCGCCAACGCTCCTTGTAGGCCTTCTCGTACGCGGGCGTCAGCACGCCTTCGCGCACTTTGCCCGCGAGACCGCCGGGGCCGTCGATGAACGCCTCGAGGTGCGTGTTGCCGGCGGTGTTCCAGAGCCCGTCCCAGCGCGGCACCGGTCGCGAGCGTGTGCTTCGTGCCACCCTTCGCCTGCGCGAGCAGATATTCGTAGTGCTCGTCGGAGGTCGCGAACTCCTTCGGCGGCTTCTCGGCCTTGAGCGGCGGTCCATAATCCGCCGCCGAACTGCCCGCGCTGCGCGAGCACCGTCGGCGACACCATTGCCAGCGTGAGTGCACCGATGCCGACCCATGCCAGGCTTTTGACTGATCTCATGAATTTCCCCCGAAGTCCGAAACGACACGACGGTCGCTATCCAACAATACTATGAGTGGCTGGAGAGGGCGGTCAACGGCGCGCCGCGTGAACGCCCTTCAGATTTCTCTGTGGCGCAGCGCCGGCGCGGAGCGAGCGCGATTCGGCGGGTGGGCGTACCTACACTGGTGCCCGTACAACCCGTCACGCTCGCGACGTAACGCGGCCGGCGCGCGGCCCGCGACGTGTCAATTTCGTCGCGGACTAAGAATCGCGAACATTCGCGGGTCGCGCGAACAGCGGCGCGGCCGCGAGCCCCGCGAGCGTCAGCGTCCACACGATCACGGCGCCGGTCGGCAGATCGAACACCGCCGACAGCAGCAATCCGCCACGTAACCGACGAGCCCGATCGCGTAGCCGGCCGCGAGCGCGTGCTTCGCGAGCGAGCGCGTCGCGAGCGCGGGCACCATGAGGCTCGCGAACACGAGGTACACGCCCACGAGCTGCACGGAAGCCGTCACGCTCACAGCGAACAGCAGATAGAAGCCCGGCCTGCCGAACGTGCGCATCACGAGCCGCCAACTCGCGAGCACCACGGCCGCGAGCACGGCGGCCGGCGTCAGCGTGTGCACGTCCGCGAACAGAATCTGGCCGACGAGCAGGTCGCGCAGCTCCTCGCCGCCGTGCGGATTGTTCGCGAGCAGCAGCAAGCCGCCCGTGGCCGCGAGCACGAACGACACGCCGATGATCGCCTCCTGCGTCTTGCCGAAGCGCTTGTCGGTCCACGACAGCAGCAAGCCGCCGACGAGCGCCGCGGCGAACGCGGCGGCCTGCGCCGCGACGCCGTGCGCGTCGAGACCGAAAGTCCCGCGGCGATCACGCCCAAGCCCGCCATCTGCGCGACCGCGAGGTCGATGAAGATGATGCCGCGCTTCAACACCTCGCGCCCCAGAGGCACGTGCGTCGCGAGCACGAGGATGCCGGCCACGAGGCCCGGCAGGATGATCGTCAGCGCCGTGGTGTCGAAGCTCACCGTTTGACCTCCAGCAGAGTCTTCACCATCACGTCGAACATGCCGAACAGATCGTTGGCGCCCGGCACGCTGCCGACCGTGTGCGGCAGAACGACGTACGGTATTTGCGTTCGCGTCCCGAGCCACTCGGATGCCTTCGCATCCTCGTACGTCGAGTGGACGATGACGGCCACCTGCTTGCCCTTCAGCTGATCCAGCAATTCCGCGAGATGCGCGGCGCTCGGCGGCAGACCGGGCTTCGGCTCGAGATTGCCGACTTCGCGAGGCCAGCCCAATTCTCGAGGTACGCCCAGCCTTTGTGATGCGTCACGATCTGCTTGCCCTTCAACGGCGCGACGGCGGCCGTCCAGCGCTCGACGGCGGCCTGCCAGCGCTTCGCGAAGTCTTCGTAGCGCTGTTTGTACGTCGCCGCGTTCGCCCCGTCGAGCTTCGCAAGTCGCTCCGCGAGCGCCGCCGCCACCTTAGCCGAGGTTGCGCGGATCGGTCTGGATGTGCGGATTGCCGTACGGATGCACGTCGCCGAGCGAGCGGTCCACGCTGGTGGGCTTGTCCAGCATCTCGACGTAGTCCGCCGCGTTCAGATTGCCGGGCTGCCCCGGCTGCACGGCCCCGTTGCCGGCCTGGCGCAGCAACAGCGGCAGCCAACCGACCTCGAGGTCGGCGCCCGTGCAGATCACGAGCGCCGCGCGGCGCGTCTTCGCGATCAGGCTCGGCCGCGCCTGGATGTAGTGCGGGTCCTGCTGCGGCGTGGTCGCCGATTCGGCGTTGACGAGAGTGCCGCCGATCTCGGTCGCGAGCGCGGCCCATTCGGGCTCGCACGCGAGGACCTCGAGCGCGGCGTGCGCCGGCGCGGCAAGCGTCACGAACAAGGCTGCGGTAAAGAAGGAAAGAACTTTCATGGCGGTCTCCTCAGAACCGGTGCGCGCCGTGCGCGCCCAGGCTCATCAGGTATTGGAAGACGATCTGGTTGTCGGGTCTCGGGCCGCGAGCGGTCGCGATTGATCTGCAGCCGCAACCGGCTGAACTCGCTGTTCGAGAAATCGCTCATGACGCTGACGCGACTCGGGTCGTGCGTCGTCGCGAGAGGATTCGGGCCCACAATTGCGACATTGTTGCTGGCGTCGAGCCGGTCGTAACGCATTCCAACGCGCCAGCGCGGCCGGAACTGATACACGCCCTGCACGTAGAAGCCGCTCTGTGTGCCGTCGTACAAACCCAAATTCGTGGCCGTGGTGGTCGTGACCGCGAGCGTGCCTGATTCGTTGCGGTGCAAATACTCGGCCTGCACGGTGTAGTAGAGATCGCGCGCGTTGCCGTTCTTGGCCCACTTCCAGACAAAGTCGGCGATCGTGAGATCGCTGTTGCCCGTGAACGCGGCGGTGCCCAACGCGAACGCCGACGACCGCTCGCTCGCATCCGCGGAGAGCCGGGACAAGTCCGGCACGCCAGCTGCTCGTGCTGCCGACGTCGCCGCCGAGGTGCACGAACAGCGTCGACGCGCCGACGCCGCCGTGCGCCGCGCCCGCGGCCGGAAACGAGTCGCCGCGCATGAGCTCCGCTCCGAGCTCCACGAACAACGGGGTCGGCGCCACCCACTTCAGTTGCAGGCCCGTGTCCTTGTATGCGCCGTTCAGCATCGCGGTGTACGCGAGCGGCGAGTCGTCGAAGTCCCACGCGTGCGAGTGGATCGGATTCAGATAGCCGACGTCGGAAAGGAAGCGACCTGCTTTGATCTTGAGGCCCTTCGGCAACGCGAGCGTCTCGATGTAGCCCTCCTCGAGAGCGAGCGACGTGTCGTTGCCGGTCTGGTCGATCGAGGCCGCCACGAAGCCGTAGTACTTGTCGTCGATGTTCGCGCTGATCGCGAGCTCCGTCTCGTCGAGCGATAGACCCTCCGTAGGAAGCCCGGCCTCCGCGTCGAGCAGGAAACCCGAGAGCGCCCAATCGGTGGGATCGCGCGAATAGCTCGCGTAGTGGCCGTTCAGAATCAAACTGATCGCCGGGTTGAAAGCATTCCCGGAGACTTGCTGTGCCTGCACCGCGGCGCAGCACGCGGCGAGTATCGGCGCGGTCAGTGCCGCGCATGTTCGGAATCGCATGATTCCTCCTTACCTGGAAAACTAGTGACGCAGGCGCTTACGCCCGCACGTTCGTCGTCAGGACTGGAGGTGAGCCGGCGGGGCTCGCGATCGATAAGCCGCGCGGAATGCGACGGCGATGGAACCGTTGACGGTCGAAGCGATGGCCTCGGGCGTTGGCGGTGGGATGCGATGCACGGGGGGCGCGGCGGCGCCCGCCAAATGGTCGCCGGCCACGCACAGCGCGCAGGGCGCGCCGT
This sequence comes from uncultured Gammaproteobacteria bacterium, assembly GCA_963748045.1. GTDB lineage: Bacteria > Pseudomonadota > Gammaproteobacteria > Steroidobacterales > Rariloculaceae > FEN-1219. The sequence continues at coordinate 173,955 of CAVVIC010000019.1, read as the reverse complement.
TCTCGACTTTGGCGTGGTCGACCGTGTGAACGGCGAGCAGCGTCTGGGCGAGCAGCAGCCAGCCGAGCAGCACGAGCAACGCCGCCCGATGTCGGCGGCTGCGCAGCGCAGCCGCAAACGACTCGAGCCTCTGTGCGACGCTGACCGTCATCCTGCCCAAGCCTAGCAGGAAGCACTGAGGGCGGACAGGCAGCGCGAGCCGCCGCTACTTCGCGGGCGGTGGAGCCTCACCGGCCTGAACCACGATCTCGCGCTTCGTGAACTTCCACGTGCCGTTGACCTTGCGAAGCGCGTCGACGTAGTGGCCTGCCGCGAGCACGCCGTGCACGTCGCCGACGCCGATATCCTGCCAGTACGCGCCACCCGTGGCCGCATCGCCCTTGATCTCGTACGACAGATTCGAGATCACGTGGATCACGCGCGGCTCGGCCGGCAAGGTGCCAAGGAAGCCTTTCATCGCGTCGCGACCCTTGGTGTGATTCTCTCCGAGCACGAGCTCGCCGTCGTCCGTGAACGTCGCGACGTACGCGTCCCAATTGTGTGCATCGAGCGCGCGCGGGTAATCGCCCGCCACGAGCTGATCGATCGCGAGCCGATCGAACACAGCGGCAATGTCTAGGCCGGAAGAAGAAACCTGCGCCGTGCAGCCCGTAGTTACTACTGCGACGAGGGCCAGGAACCGTAGCGGTCTCATGGGAGATCTCCTTCTTCTTGTTGTGCGGGCGATGGCGCCGTGCCGCGATAGTGTTGCCAAACCCGGCGCTTTGCAATGGCCGCACCATCCTCCGAGCGCCGCACAAGTAGTAGCATGCGAGCGAAGCAACAAAGGAGCGACGATGCCTAAACAAATCGTGTTCTGCGCCGACGGCACGTGGAACGGCCCGAGCGACGACGCTACCACCACCGACATCGACGGCACCGCACAGAACGACGCGGCCGTCAGGGACGGCGATACGAACGTCGTGAAGCTGTTCGCGAACCTTCAAGGCCGGGAGACCGGCACGCAGGCGCTCGAGAACGAGACGGAGGTCATGCATCGCGACGCCGCCGGAGTGCTGCTGCAGGCCGCGAAGTACATCCATGGCGTCGGCGACACGGCAAACCCGATCATGAAAGTGCTCGGCGGCGTATTCGGCGCCGGCGTCGTCGCACGCATCATCCGCGGCTACACGTTCATCTCGCGCGAATACGAGGCCGGCGACTCGATCCACGTCACGGGCTTCAGCCGCGGCGCGTACACGGCGCGCGCGTTGGCCGGCATGATCTCCGCGGTCGGGCTGCTCGATCCCAGCAAGTACGACACGCAAGACAAGTCCGAGGCGTATCTGCGGGGTTTCGCGGCATGGCTGAAGTGCAAAGGCGTCGTGTTCAAGGGCGACAAGAAGCTCTCGTCGCTGCTGAACACGATCATGGATCTCGCCGGCGACGTGGTCGCGCGCACGACGCTGCGCAAAGGTGCCTTGATTCCGCGCGTGCCGATCAAGTCGGTCGGCGTGTGGGACACGGTCGGCTCGATGGGCGTTCCGAACTACGTCAAAGGCTCGCGCAACGATTTCTTCAGCTTCGTCGACACTAGACTCTCGCGCGCCGTGGAGTTCGGCTTCCACGCGATGGCGCTCGACGAGCAGCGCCGCGACTTTCCCGTCACGCGGTGGGACAAGGATGCGCGCGTCGAGCAGGTGTGGTTCATCGGCGCCCACTCGGACGTCGGCGGCGGTTACCCGCTGGCCGAGTCGGGCTTGTCGAATCTCGCACTCGACTGGATGACGCTGAAGCTCGCCGGCGTCGGCGTGCGGTTCGGGAAGCTGCCGGCCGGGCCGCTCGACGCCACCCGGTTCGGCCAGGCGTTCCACAGGCCGTGGGCGAAGCCGCCGTTCAATCTCGGCGCGAAACAGCGGGCACCCAAGCGCGGCGACGTGTTTCACGAGAGCGTGAGTGGCCGCTGGCAAGCGGATGCCGCGTACCGGAAACTCTGGCCGAAGATTTTCTAGGGACTCGCCATGAAGTCGCTCGCAAGAACTGTGCTCGCGACCGCCGCGCTCGGCGCGTCGACCGCGGCGCTCGCGCATCACGGCTTCGGCCAGTTCGATCGCTCGCGGCAGGTGGCGTTCACGGGCGTGATCACCGGCATCGACTTCGTGAACCCGCATTCGTATCTGCACTTCGACGTCGTGAACGCCGCCGGCAAGAGGATCGCCATGCGCTGCGAGATGCGCGCGGCCACGCTGCTGCGTCGCTCCGGTTGGGCGCCCGAGATGTTCGTCACCGGCGCGCAGGCAACGGTGTTCGGCTTCGGCCACCGCGACGACCCGAGCGCGTGCTACCTCGAGGACATCAAGATCGGCAGCGGCCCGAGCTTGAACCGCAACGCGCAGCTCGAAGTGACTTCGAAAGTCGACCTGTCGAGCCGGCCGGCGCGGCGGCCGTCCGGCGAGCCGAATATCTCCGGTGACTGGGCGCAGGAGCAGTACGTGATCGCCGTGCCGCCGGGCGGCGGCGGCGTCATGACGCCGAAGAGCCTGATCGGCGCGGTGCACGAGGGCAAGCTCGCGCCGAAGGACATTCCGGCTTCGGGCTGGAACGCGCGGCCCGTGCAGTTCACGCCGCGCGGCAAAGCCGAGGCCGATGCGTTTCGCATGTGGTCGCCCGAGGACAATCCGCGGTTGCGCTGCCGGCCGACGAGCATCCTGCTCGACTGGGTGTTCGACGGACCGGTCAATCGCATCACGCAAGAACGGGATCGCATCGTGATCAACTACGGTCTGTTCAGCTTCGAGCGCGTGATTCAGATGAACCTGCGCGAGCACCCGACCAACCTCACGCCGAGCTATGCGGGCCACTCGATCGGCCGCTGGGACGGCGACACGCTCGTCGTCGACACCGTGGCCTTCGAACCCGGCGTCATCGCCGCGCCGCTGCGCAACAGCGACCAGCTGCACGTCGTCGAGCGCTTCACGCTCGACGCGCGGCGTTGGACGCTGAAGCGCGACTACGTGGCCGAGGACCCGGTGTACTTCGCGGGCCAATACGTCGGCTCCGACACGCTGCTCGTGGCCGACGTGCCGTACGTCGCGCACCCCTGCAACGAGCTCACGTACGAGTTCCGGCGCGAACCCGATCGCGCGCAGTAGCGCCTATCCGCTCGACAGGGTTAGGGACCCGGCGGAGCCGAGAACATCGTGTAGGACATCATCCGCCCGGCGAGCATCACCGCGACCCAAAGAACGATGGACGTGAGCCCGGCGACTCGCGCGGCGGCCGGAGGCCGGAGCGCGGCGTCCCACTCCGCGGAGCCGCGCTGGGTCATGAAGTGAAAGACGAGCGCGTTCGCCCCGGCCAGAACGAGCGCGACCATTTTCAAGCGAAAGTAGAAGTTCGCGTAGGCCAAGGTTGCGTAGGCCGTGAATAGGGTCAGGCCGCTCGCGACCATGACCGCGAAACCGATCAGGAACCACGGCGCGAGACTGCGGTAGACGTGCGAGACAGGCAGGCGCTGCACGGCTATTCCGAGCAACCGCAGATCGACCCAGAGCAGCGTGCCAACGGACAGTGTGAGCCCGAGGATGTGCGCAGCCACGACGATCGGGAACCCGTACCGAGACTCTTGAATCAGGGTGGCGAGCGACGTGCCTTCGAGCCAGCTCAAGACGTCGAGAAGAGTCATGTGCTAGAGCCCTACTCGAGAAGAATGAATGCGCACGCCGCTAGCGCAAGACCTAGCCAGAGCACCAACCTGATGCCGGCGACCAGGCGTGTGACGGGCCCGGAGCTCGGCTCGCGGGCGTTCTCGCGCAGCGGTGTGAATTGACTGACTACCGCCGCCGCGAGCAGCAACATCTTCAGCTGAAACGTGCCGTTGGCCGCTACTTCGGCCGCCCGCGCCGCAAACAGCGGAGCTCCGGTGGCAACACTGATTGTGAGCCCGAGCAGGATGGCGCGATTTGCGGGGCGCAGCACGTCACCGAGTGCGCTCGCCGCGAACAGCACGCCGACCCCGCGCAGATTCGCGATCAGCGCGGAACCTGTCACGACCGCAAAGCCGACCACGTGAAGGGCGCTGAGCCACGCCGTGAGCTGCGCGGACTCGGCCACCGCTGTCGCCAGGCTCGTAGCGCCAATCCAGTCGATGAGTGGGCTCATGCAAGGAACGATAGCCTCTTTTCGGCGCACTTTCGCGGTGGCGTGACTACAATGGATGCGCCCCGGTTCCTTCGCGTGCAACGACGGCGATGCGCGTTCTATTGTTGACACCCCCGATGACCCAGCTGAATACGCCGTACCCCGCGACGGCGTACCTGACGGGCTTCCTGCGCCGCACGGCGGCGGAGCTCGGGCTCGACGTGACGCAGGCCGATGCGTCGCTGCTGCTGTTTCTTCGGCTCTTCTGCGCACCGCTCGTCGAGCGCATGGCCGAGGAGCTGCGCCGCCGCGCGCGCAAGGCCGCGCGGCGTGGAGCATGCCGCCGTCGATCGCGCATTTCCTCGCGCACGCGCCGCGTTACGTCGAGACCGTGGAGCCCGCGATTCGCTTCCTGCAGCGCCGCGATCCGAGCCTTCGCGCTGCGGATCGTCGGGCGCACGTTCCTGCCCGAGGGCCGCGGTTCGCCCTGCCGCCTCGCGCAGCACGGCGAGCGACGAGCACCTGGCCTGGGCGTTCGGCGCGCTCGGCACCACGGAGCAGGCGCGCTACCTCGCGAGCCTCTATCGTCGACGATCTCGCCGACGTGTGGCGCGTAGGGCATCGATCCGCGCTTCGAGCTCGCGCGCTACGCCGAGCGGCTCGCGGCCAGCGCGCCGACGTTCGATCCGTTGCACGCAGGCGCTCGACGCCGAGCCGACGCTCGTCGACGAAGACGCTCGACGAGCTCACGCGCGAGCTCGTCGCCGCGCACCAGCCGGACGTCGTCGGCATGACCGCGCCGTTCCCCGGCAACGTCTACGGCGCGTTCCGCATGGCGCGCGCGATCCGCGCGGCAGTCGCCCGCACGACGAGCTCGTGCTCGGCGGCGGCTGGGTCAACACGGAGCTGCGCGGCTTCGCGAGCCGCGCGTGTTCGACTACTTCGACTACGTGACGCTCGACGACGGCGAGCGGCCGCTGCTGAATCTGCTCGCGCGGCTGCACAGGCAGCGACGCGCCGCTCGTGCGCACGTATCGTGCGCCGCGGCCGGCGACGTGGTGCTCGAAACCGATCCGACGCAGCACGACATCCCGCAGAACGGACACCGGCACCCCGACGTACGACGGCCTGCCGCTCGGACGACTACGTGTCGGTGCTAGAGATGCTGAATCCGATGCATCGCCTCTGGTCCGACGGCCGCTGGAACAAGATCACGCTCGCGCACGGCTGCTACTGGAAGAAGTGCACGTTCTGCGACGTGTCGCTCGACTACATCGGCCGCTACGATCGGCCGGCCGCCGACGTCGTCATGCAGCGCATCCGCGCGCTGATCGCGGAGACGGGCGAGACCGGCTTTCACCTCGTCGACGAGGCCGCGCCGCCCGCCGGCGCTGCGCGCGCTCGCGAAGCGGCTCATCGACGAGAAGCTCAGCATCACGTGGTGGGGCAACATCCGCTTCGAGAAGACGTTCACGCCCGAGCTCTGCGCGCTGCTGGCCGCGTCCGGCTGCGTGGCGGTCAGCGGCGGCCTCGAGGTCGCGTCCGACCGGCTGCTCGAAGCTCATGCAGAAAGGCGTCACGGTCGAGCAAGTCGCGCGCGTGACGCGCGCGTTCACGGACGCCGGCATCATGGTGCACGCGTATTTGATGTACGGCTTCCCGACCGAGACCGCGCAGGACACCGATCGACGCGCTCGAGCGCGTGCGCCAGCTGTTCGACGCCGGCTGCATCCAGTCGGCGTACTGGCATCGGTTCAGCGGCGACCGCGCATTCGCCGATCGGGCTGCATCCGGAGCGCTACGGCATCACGCTGCGGCCGCCGCCGGACATCACGTTCGCGCACAACGACCTGCGAGTTCGACGATCCGGTCGGCACGGATCACGACTTCCTCGGCGCGGGGCTGCGCAAGGCGCTCTACAACTACATGCACGGCATCGGGCTCGACGCCGACGTGCGCAGCTGGTTCGAACCGGGTCCAGACCGCGCGCCGTGCACGGCACCGGCCGCGGCATGCCGCGGCCTCGGTGCCCGCCACGCAGGTGCCGCCGGACCTGATCGCACGCGCGCTCGTGCAGTGAGGCGGCCAATGACAAGAAGGTCGCCAGAAACTAGTATTCGCCGCTGATGATCGCGATGGCCGATCCGGCTTCGGTTGCACTCTGTTGAGGCTTCTCCATGACCACTACTGCGGACGGTCCAAGTCGCCATGATCTGAAACACCCGATGGTGTCGTCCGCGGACGAACACGCCTATGACACCACGGCGCGTGCGCTCCACTGGCTCGTGTTCGGCCTGCTGGCGGCGCAGGTCGCCATCGGTTGGACCATGCCCCACATTCGGCCCGGCGTTGCGCAGGAGGGGCTCGTGGCCTGGCATCTCTCCGTGGGCGCGGCGTCGATGCTCGTCGTGCTCGTGCGCCTCGCGTGGCGCATCGCACACCCCACGCCGTTGGCCCCGATGGTACGTTGGGAGCGCGTGCTCGCAACGCTCACGCACCTGCTGCTGTATCTGCTGCTCATCGTGATTCCCGTGCTGGGTTGGGCGGCAGCGGGGTTCTTCGGCTACACGGTGCGTCTGTTCCGTTTCATTACGCTGCCGGCACTCGCCGACCACACGATGAGATGGGCCCACGAGGCCGGCGATATCCATGATCTGCTCACGAACGTTTTGCTCGGTGTGGTCGGCCTGCATGTGCTGGCTGCACTCTGGCATTACTTCATACGCGGGGATCGCGTCCTGCAGCGCATGCTCCCCGGTGTTCGCTGAGCGCATCGCAAGCAATCCGCTCGTTGACTCGCTGGGCCCGGCGCGGCGGCCTCCGAACTCGCGCATAACGCTCAGGCGGCGAAGGCAGAATCCGCGCTCCTCGCCACCGCAGGAATCCGCAGTGCAGGCCGTGCCGCCGAGCACTCGCGCCCACGTTTGAGTGACGCATGCTCATCGCGCTGAACAAGCCATACGGCGTGATCTGCAAATTCAGCCCGGAGCCCGGCAAGCGCACGCTCGCGGACCACGTGAACGTGCGCGGCGTGTACCCGGCCGGCCGGCTCGACACCGACAGCGAAGGCCTGCTGCTCCTGACCGACGACGGCGCGCTGCAGGCGCGCATCAGTGATCCGCACCACAAGCTCGCGAAGGTGTACTGGGCGCAGGTAGAGAACGTGCCGACCGACGAAGCGCTCGCGCGTTTGCGCGCCGCCGTGGACTTAGGTGACTTCGTGACGCAGCCGGCCAAGGCGCGGCTCATCGACGAGCCGGCGAATCTGCGGCCGCGCGACCCGCCGATCCGCTACCGCGCGAAGATCCCAACCGCGTGGCTCGAGCTCACGTTGCACGAGGGCAAGAACCGCCAGGTGCGGCGCATGACCGCGAAGGTCGGCTTCCCGACCCTGCGGCTCGTGCGCGCGGCGATCGGACGCGTGACGCTCGACGGATTGGCACCCGGCGAGTGGCGGCAGATCGACCCGCGCGCGCCGTGGCACAGTACACCGACCGCCTAGCCAGCCAAAATTGCCGCTCGGCCGATGTGCAGCTATCGTTGCTAGCGAGCGCTGCGCAGGGGTTGCGCTCAATTCCGTGGGGAGGATTCATGTCGTCCGAAGTCTCAGCGCGCGGCGAGGGGGCGTTCTATGTCCTGTTCGCCGGGTGGCTCTTGTAGCAGTAGTGGTTGGCTTCGCACCCACCTACTACCTCCAGCCGTATTACGGCACTCCCGCGCTCACACCGCTGCTGCACTTGCACGGTGCGCTATTCTCGTCGTGGCTTTTACTGCTCGTCGCACAGACGGCGTTCGTCAAAAGCGGCCAGGTCGCGCTGCACAGGCGCCTCGGGTGGTTCGGCGTTGTAATCGCGGCGGCCATGGTCGTGCTCGGAACCTATCTGACCCTTGTACGTTCGCCTCTCCACGCAAATCCCACGTTTTTCTACATCACGGGCTTCGGCGACATGATCATGTTCGCTGGGTTCGTCGGCGTAGCGGTGACTATGCGGCGGCAAACCGACGTGCACCGGCGCCTCATGGTCCTCGGCACCATAGCGCTTCTCAACGCAGGCGTCGGACGCTGGACCGTCGTGACACCAAGATGAGCGGCCGGCTGCGGCTCGGACTGGCAGCCTCCTGCGCTTAGCCGCCGAACACCACGTCGTGCATCAACCGTCCCGGCATCAGTGACAGCAGCGTCATGAGCACGAGCGCGATCATCAGCATGGCCATGGTGCGGGCGTGTGTGCGGAGCCGTCGCGTCTTCACGGCATAGACGCCGAACGCGAGGAGCACGAGGGCCGAGCCGCCGCCGATATACGCGGCCACCCAGCTGTCGCCATGCGGGACCGCGATCGACGTGGCGCCCATGGCGGCCATGCCGCCCACCCAGATCCATCCGAATGTCTTGTGGCGGCGATCGCCTTTGGGCAGGGCGAGCATGATCCACCCAGCCACCACCAACACGAGAATCGCGACCGCGTGAACGCGTGTGGCAACGGGAGCGGAGGCAAACGCATCGAGGTCGAGACCGGGCCGCCAGCCGGCTGTCGACCAATCGTTGAACCCGCCGGCCATCCAGGCAATGCCGGGCACGATCACCAGAATGGTCAAGGCAAAGACCACCAACCGGCGAATGTCGCCCGGAAGCAGAATGCCGCGGCGTGGACGGGACGCGCCCGCGGGCGAATCAGCGTGGCTCTGGTGAGAGGTCGGCATGAAACCAACGTAGCGCACAGCGCGTGCGCCGAGCAATGGAGCGTGCTGATCAGCGAGGTACAATCCGGCTGAAACCGTGCCGAGGTGCACCGCCATGTGTCGCAACATCAAGACGCTGTTCAATTTCGACCCGCCGGCCACCGATGCCGAGATCCGGGCCTCCGCGCTGCAGTTCGTGCGCAAACTCTCGGGCTTCAACACACCGTCGAAGGTCAACGAGCAAGCTTTCAACCGCGCGCTCGTCGAAGTATCGGCGGCAGCGCACCGGCTGATTTTCTCGCTCGAGACCTCGAGCGTACCCCGCAATCGAGAGATCGAGGCGCAGAAGGCCAAGGAACGCGCGCAGGCGCGGTTTAGCTAAAGCATCAGCGCGCGGCGCTGCGCGCCGTCCGACCCGAGCCCCGCCCGGCGAGTCGCGAAACATCAAGCCATCCGCACCGTGGTGCGACGCACCCGACTGCTAGCGCACATCATCAAAGCCTCACAAACGCTGGGCACACCGAGTATTACGCTTGCGCAAAGCCAAGATGGAGAACGCGAATGACCCAGGCTTCGACTGCCTCGAACCCAGCGCTCGTGACGGAGCTCCGCCAGCACCTGCAAGGACAGGTCTTGGGCGCCGAAGACGCGGGCTACGCGCTCGCTCGACGCATGTGGAACGGCGCAATCGATCAACGACCGAGCGCGATCGCCTTGTGCGCCGACGCAGAGGACGTTGCGCTGGCGCTGCGCATCGCGACCGAGTTCGGCTCCGAAGTCACCGTGCGCGGCGGCGGCCACAACGTAGCCGGCCGCTCGATCCGTGACGGCGCGCTGCTGATCGACCTTGCGCGACTACGCTCGATCGTCGTGAACCCCGAGGCCAGGATCGCCAGCGCGCAGGGCGGCGCACTATGGGCGCACGTCGACGAAGCCACCGCGCCGTTCGGCCTCGCCACAACGGGCGGTCTCGTGTCATCGACCGGTGTCGGCGGTTTCACGCTCGGCGGCGGCGTCGGCTGGCTCATGCGCCGCTGCGGGCTAGCCTGCGACAACTTGCTCGGTGCGACGATCGTCCTCGCCGACGGCCGCGCCCTTCGCGCGAGCGAGAACGAGCACCCCGACCTGCTGTGGGCGCTGCGCGGCGGTGCGGGCGGGCTCGGCGTCGTGACCTCTTTCGACTTCCGCCTGCACCCCGTCCGCGAGGTTCTCGCGGGCCTCGTGGTCAGACCGGCGGAGCAGGCAGCGACGGCCCTGCGCAGCTTCCGCGACTACGCAACCGAGGCGCCGGACGAGTTCTGCGGGCTCACGGTGCTCGCGAACGCACCGCCGCTGCCATTCCTCGATGCGGCGTGGCACGGCAGACCGGTGGTGATTCAGGCGCTGTGCTGGTCCGGTGATCTCGAGCAGGGCAACCGGGAGCTCGCGCCGCTGACCGAAACGCCGAAACCGCTCGCCCTCCACCTGGGCCCGATGCCGTACGTGCAATGGCAAAAGATGCAGGACCCCGCGGCACCGCCTGGGCGTTGCAATTACTGGAAGACGGCAAATCTGGCTACGCTCAGCGACACCGTAATTCGCGACCTCAGCGTGGCCGCCTTCGATCTACCGACGCCGTTCAGCGAGATTCACGTGCAGCATCTCGGCGGCGCCGTCGCGCGAGTGGCGACCGACCACACGGCATTCGGCTCCCGCGACGCGCGCTACTTCGTCAACATCCTCGGCATAGCGCCGAATCAGGATGGGCTGGCCGAAGCGCGCGACAACGCTCGAGCGCTACACGCACGCCTGGCGCCCGCGGCGCTCCCGAGCACCATGCCGAACTTCACGGACCGGGACGACGGCGACGCGGCGATGCGCGCCGGCGCCAATCACGCCGACAGACTCGCGCGCGTGCGGCAACGTTACGACCCAACAGCCCTGTTCGCGCCGCGCTGAGGCATTTCACGAACTACGCCGACTGACCCTGTGCGTCGCCCGCAGCAAACGAGCGCAGCAACGCAGCCGTGCGTATCACCGATTCTTCGTCGCGCAGGCGCCGGCCGCTAGCAAGATGCGCCGCGTAGTCGCTCGCTCCAAGCTCGCGTCGGGCCACCGCGTGGGCTCGGTCGTTGTGCTTTACCCAGAAGCGGAACAGCGGCGATCCCGTTCGATGCCGGATCGTGGCGGCAGCCCCCAGCAACTCGACAGCCGGCGCATACGCGCCGTGCTCCAGAGCAATGTATGCGCAGGCCTCGATGGAACCCGCCATACCGCGGATGTTGCCGTAGCCGGCCGCGTTCCGCAGGCCCACGAGAAGCCATTGCGCCGCGAGCGGCCACGCGCACAACTCGAAGTACGCGAACCCCGTGTACACCTCGAGGAAGTGGCGCTGATGCGGATCCGGCCCGAGCGTACTTGCGGCCTCAAACGTCGCGACCGCGTCGCGCAGCTCGCCGCGCGCCAGATGAATCCAGCCCTGCGCCAGCCCCGCGAGCCCGCGTAGCAGGTCGTCATCGAGCGCCGCGGCCAGCGTGGCCGTAATTTCCGTGCAACCGACAGCTTCGTCGAGATCGCCGACGTTCACGAGGCATAAGGCGCGATAGCCGGAGGCATAAGCCTCCGCCCAGCGGTCACCGGCCGCGTGCGCGAGCTTTGCTGCAGCGAGAAGCGTCGACTCCGCCGTGTCGCGTGAGGCGGACCTGTGGACAGCGAGGACGCCGCGACACAGCAGAGCGCGCGCGCCAGCCGACGAATCGAGCCGCTCTGCGCCGTCCAAAGCGAGGTCGCACCAACGCGTGTCGTAACCACCGCGGATTTTGACGTACAGCAAAAGAGAACCTACGATTGCGAGCGCTTGCTCCCGGCCAGCCGGCGAATCGCGGGCATGCTCGAGCGCACTCGTGATGTCGCTATCCTCTGGGATCACCGTATCGATCGTCTCGTGCAATCTGCCGGCCAAGGTCTCCGCCTCGATCCTGGCGCTTAGTCGGCGGACGTAGGCAAGATGCGCCCACCTTGCCTGTTGTTCTTCGCCCAATGAACGCAGGCGCTCGAGGGAGAACTCGCGGACACTCTCGAGCAACCGGTAACGCAGCGGTAGCGCACTACGATCCACCGTGACGAGCGATTTGTTGACGAGCCCATTCAGCAGATCGACTGCCAACGTCGCGTTCTGCCCGAGCGAGCCGCCAACGTCGGTCGCGGCATCCACGGTCCAGCCCTGCACGAACACACCGAGCCAGGCCAGGAATCGCTGCTCCTCGGCAGACAGCAGGTTGTAGCTCCAGTCGAGCAGTGCGAGCAGGTTGCGATGCCGCGAGTCGCGTCCGGCCACTTCGTCCGCGAGAAATCGGAAGCGTTGCATGAGGCGCGCGAGCACCTGGTCCGGCGACAGCAGCGCGAACCGCGCCGCCGCGAGCTCGATCGCGAGTGGCATGCCATCGAGACGCCGGCAGATGTCGGCGATTGACGCGCGATTCGCGCCCGTGACCGCGAATCCCGGCTGTACCGCACGTGCACGTGCCACCAGCAAAGCGCACGCTGGCGCCGCTTCCACTGCAGCTGCGTCGCTGCGTTCCAGCCACGCGGGGTCGGGCAGCTGCAGCGGCGGCAACGGCATGATCTGCTCGCCTACGAATCGGAGCGGCTGCTGCGACGTACTCAGGATTCTGATTTCGTCCGTGCCACGCAGCAGCGTGTAGGCGAGCTCGCCCGTGGCCGCGGCGATGCGATCGCAGTTGTCGAGCACGATCAGCGCTCGCCGTCCTTCGAGGGACGCGCAAATTTTCTCGATCAGGTCTTCGCGTTGCGTCGCCTGGATCAACAACCCGGCCGCGAGCGCCTCCAACCACTCGTCGGCGTCCTGCATCGGGGCAAGATCGACAAACCACACGCCGTCCGGGAAACTCTCGGCGGCCCGGCGCGCAGCCTCGAGCGAGCACACTGTCTTGCCCATGCCGCCGCTGCCAAGAACGCTGACAGCGCGGTGGTGAGTCAACAGTACGGCAATCTGCTCGAGCTCACCTTCGCGCCCAATCAATTGTTCCAGGCGCGCGGGCAAGCGCATCGCTGGTGGCGGAGCGAAACGCGCCCGAACCTCGCGCGCGGCGGCGGTGCTGACCTCGACGGAACCAATGAAGCGGTAGCCAGCGCCGTGCACGGTCTGGATGAATCTCGGCTGGTCGGCGTCGTCGCCGAACGCACGTCGCGCGAGCGCGACGACGCGGTTCAGGGTCGATGGTGTCACGAACCGGTGACCCCACACCGCATCGAGCAGCTCATCGCGTGTGACGAGCGTCCGGGGCCGTCGCAGCAACTCGTGGATCACCGCGAAGACTTTGGGCTCGAGCGGAACCTCGGTCGTGCCGTTGCTGAAACGGCGTTCGCCCGCATCGATGACGAAGGAGCCGCACCCATAGCTCACCGACTCCACGCCCGCGACCTCCCGGAAACGAGACTAGGGCAAAAGACTCTACTCGGGGCGCGGGACGGCGCAAGCCTCACAAATCCCTCACGCCGCCCAAACCCAACCGCGACGCCGGCGGCCCTACAGTGGCCCCTGCCCTCGAACTCGAACTCGAACTCGAAGCGACCATTGGAATCAGGAGAACTCAAATGCACATTCGCAGTCGATGCCGTTTTGCCACGGCCATAGTCTTCGGTCTCGCTACGCTCGCCGTCAGTCAGGCCAATGCCGGATGCCTGGACGGTCTGTACAAAGCCGCCGGCTCGGGCAACACCCTAGGCCCCGCACGCCCCGTTTTCAGCCCAGCCGTGTACCGGCCAGGACCGGCTGCAGCCGCATCGTTCGTGCGCGTCAGTGACGGGAACGACAACGACGAGCCCATCGTCGGTCTTTGGGAGTTCAAGCTGGACGGCGGCGGCGATTTCGGCACGCAAGCGTGGCATGCCGATGGCACCGAGCTAATGTTCTCCGCCGGACGCAATCCGGCAACCGGCGACATTTGCCAGGGCGTGTGGCGGAGGATCGGCCCGCGCACGTACACGCTGAATCACATTGCGATGGGATGGGACTTCGGATCGTTTGGTGTCCGAGTTCACATCCACGCGGTGGTGACGGTCGACCGTTCCGGTAACAAGTACTCGGGCGGCTACAAGGCCAGCGTCTATTCGGTCACGCCCGCCGATCCGTTCCTCGAGGACGCCAGCAACAAGATGGCCGAGGTCAACGGCACGATGGCCGGAACGCGCGTGCAGCCCGACTGACGCCTCCCTCACACCGACTTGACCACCCCCGCCCGCCACGGCGCGCGCCGTGGCGGGTCCTTGTCGGACCGCCGCACCGCCGCCGTGTCGAGTCAGGGAGCGGCGGCGGCCACGGGTGGCGACGTGTTGCGGCCGGGTGCCCGGAGCATGTTGCGAATGCCGCGCACGCCCTGGCGAATGCGGTTCTCGTTCTCGATCAGCGCGAGGCGCACGTGGTCGTCGCCGTTGTCGCCGAAGCCAATGCCGGGCGATGCGCACACCTTCGCTTCCTCGAGCAAACGACGCGAGAACTCGAGCGAGCCGAGCGCGCGGTAGCGTTCCGGGATCTGCGCCCACACGTACATCGAAGCCTTCGGCGCCTCGACTGGCCAGCCGGCTTCGTTCAGCCCACGCACGAGCACGTCGCGGCGGCGCTCATACGTGGCTGCGATGTCGCTCACACACTGCTGATCGCCTTCGAGTGCTGCGATGGCCGCGACCTGCAGCGGCGTGAACGTGCCGTAATCGTGGTAGCTCTTTATGCGCGCGAGCGCGTGCACGAGCTCCGCGTTACCGACCATGAAGCCGATGCGCCAGCCGGCCATGTTGTAGCTCTTCGACAGCGTGAAGAACTCCACGGCTACGTCTTTCGCGCCAGGCACCTGCATGATCGACGGCGCCTTCCAGCCGTCGAACACGATGTCCGCGTACGCGAGGTCGTGCACGACGAGGATGTCGTGCTTCTTCGCGAGCGTTACGAGCTTCGTGAAGAACTCGAGCTCCACGCACTGCGCCGTGGGGTTCGACGGAAAACCGAGCACGATCATCTTCGGCTTCGGGTAGCTGCCGCGAATGGCGTTCTCGACCTCGGCGAAAAAGTCCCCACCCGGCACGATCGGCACGGCGCGGATGTCCGCACCCGCGATCACGGCGCCGTACATGTGGATCGGATAGCTCGGATCCGGCACGAGCACCGTGTCGCCGCGATCGAGTGTCGCGAGCATCAGGTGCGCGAGACCTTCCTTCGAGCCGATCGTGACGATGGCTTCGCTGTCGGGATCGATGTCGACCTCGAAGCGCCGCTTGTACCAATGCGAGATCGCGCGGCGCAACCGCGGGATGCCCTTCGACGCGGAATAGCCGTGCGTGTCGGTTCGCTGTGCGACTTCGACGAGCTTGGCGACGATGTGCGGCGGCGTGGCGCCGTCCGGATTGCCCATGCTCAAGTCGATGATGTCTTCGCCGCGACGGCGCGCGGCGAGCTTGAGCTCGGCCGTGATGCTGAAGACGTAGGGCGGGAGACGTTCGATGCGCGCGAAACGGCGCTTGCCTGCAGTGGAACCTGCCATGTGTGCTCTCACGTAAGCGCCCGGAACCGTCCGAGCGACGTTGGCGACCGTGTTGCCGCCTGGCGCAAAGTCTAGACGAGCGGCGCGCGGCGCCACAAGGCGGGTGTGCGACCCAGGTGCGGGCGCGCTCGCGTCAGTAGCCGACGGCTTGACCTTCGCGGCGCGAGTCGCTGGCTGCGACGTACCCGTCCTCGGCGTCGTCGGACAGCTTCCAGATGAACTGCCCGGAGCCGAAATCATTGCCGGCATCGATCGGCGCGACGTCGTGGCCGAGCGCGCGCAAGCCGTCGACGAGGGCCGGCGCGCACGTGCTCTCACAATCGATATGGCGACCGATCCCGACCTTCCAACGCGGCGCATCGCACGCGGCCTGCGGCTGCTGACCGTACACGAGCATCCGCACGAGCGTCTGTAGATGCCCTTGCGGCTGCATGTTGCCGCCCATGACGCCGAAGCTCATCTGCGCGCGGCCGTCCTTCGTCAGGAAGCCCGGAATGATCGTGTGGAACGGCCGTTTGCCGGGCTCGACGACGTTCGGATGGCCGGCTTCGAGCGTGAAGCAGTGGCCGCGGTTCTGCAGGCTCACGCCCGTGCCCGGCACGACGATGCCGCTGCCGAACCCCATGTAGTTCGACTGGATCAGGCTCACCATCATGCCGCTCGCGTCGGCGGCCGTGAGGTAGATCGTGCCGCCGCGCGGCGGCGTGCCGTGCGCGAAATCCTGCGCGCGCTTCGGATCGATGCGCCGCGCACGCTCGGCGAGATAGCCGTCGTCGAGCAGATCGGCCGGCGTGACCTTCGTCATCGCACGCGGCTCGGCCACCCACCGGTACGCGTCGGCGAACGCGAGCTTCATCGCCTCGATCTGCAGATGCTGCGACGCGAGGCTGTCGACGGGCAGCGCCGCGAGATCGTGGTGGCGCAGAATGCCGAGCGCCATCAGCGCCGCGATGCCCTGCCCGTTCGGCGGAATCTCGTGCACGGTGTAGCCCGCGAACTGCGCCGAGATCGGCGTAACCCATTCGGGCGCGAAGCCGGCGAGATCGGCCGCCGTCATCGCACCGCCGTTCGCCGCGGCTGTGCGCCGCGAGCGATGCTGCGATCTCGCCGCGGTAGAACGCTTCGCCGCGCGTCGCAGCGATCTTGCGCAACGTGGCAGCCGCCGCCGGGAACTGGAACCGCTCGCCGGGCTGCGGCGCGCGCCCGCGCGGCATGAACGCCTCGCGAAAACCGGGCAGGTCTCTCAGCGTCGGCGCCTGCCGCGCCCAACTGCGCCGCCGTCACGACACCGACGCCGTAGCCGCGCTCCGCGAGCTCGATCGCCGGTTGCAGCAGATCCGCGAACGGCAGCTTGCCGAACCGCTGCGACAGCGCGGCCCAGCCGGCGACCGCGCCCGGCACCGTGACCGCGTCCCAGCCGCGCGTCGGAACCGTTTCGCCGTGCTTGTGGACGAAGTAGTCGCGCGTCCACGCGGCCGGCGCGGGACCCGAGCTGTTCAGGCCATGCAGCGCGCGGCCGTCCCACACGATCGCGAAGTTGTCGCTGCCGAGCCCGTTCGAGACCGGCTCGACGATCGCCATCGCAGCCGCCGCCGCGACGGCCGCGTCCACGGCGTTGCCGCCCTGACGCAGCATCGCGAGCCCGGCCTGCGCCGCGAGCGGCTGCGACGTCGCGACGACGTTGCGCGCGAACAGCGGGCTACGCGTCGTCGGGTACGGATTGGTCCAGGAGAACTGCATCGGCCCGCCGCGGCGAAAAAGGGCGGTCCCATTGTCGCGGATCGAACGCGGGTTGCCTACGGGCGACGCGCTGCGAGAAACACCAGCCAACCGACGGCGGCCGTGGCGGCCACGGCGATCAGCTCGTTCCGGCTGCTGTTCGACAATAGCCAGGCCGTCAGCGCGACGGCGGCCACCGGAATCGCGAGCCCGCCGGGCAGCACGAACGTGGCCGGCTCGACATCGGTGCGCCGCCGCAGCACCGGCAACGCGACGCACCCGGCGGCGTAGGTCAGTAGCCGGCTGATCGTGCTGATCGTCAACGCGGTGACGAACGTTGAGCTCAGCGTGAACACGAGCATCGTGGCGGCCGAGATCAGGATCGCGACGTACGGCGTGCGATAGCGCGCGTGCGTCATCGCAAGCGCACGCGGCAGGTCGCCCTGCTCCGCCATCGCGTACAGCAAGCGCGGTGTCGTCAGCACGACGACGTTCATCGTGCCGGTCACGGAAATCAGCGCGCCCGCCACGATCACGGCCGCGCCTGCGGGGCCGATGACCCGGTTCGCGGCATCCGCGAGCGGCCTCGCCGAGGCCGCAAGCTCGGGCAACGTGCCGATGCACACGAGCTGGATCAGCACGTACAACGCGACGACGACGGCGATCGCGGTCAGCAGCGCGAACGGCAAATGACGCGCGCGGTTCGCTCGTCTCCCCGCCGGGATTCCCCCGACCTCGAAACCCATGAACGCAAACGCGACGATGAACACGGCCTGCGAGAAATCGCCGTACGCGGGCAGCGTGGTGAACGAGTAATTCGCGCGTGAGACGAAGAACAGCCCCACCGCGATGAAGAGCAGCAGCGGGATCAGCTTGCCGACCGTGAACACCGTGCTCACGACGGTCGCGCGCCGCACGCCGAGCAGGTTCAACAGCGTGAGCGCGACTACGACGGCAACAATGATCGCGGTGCGCCACTCGTTCGCACCCGGCCAGAAATAGCCGAGATAGCCGAGCATCAGATTGCAGATCGCCGCGAACGCGCTGACGCGCGCGAGCCACAACAGCCAGCCGACCTGAAAGCCGATCGACGGCCCAAACGCCACGCGCGCGTACAGATACGGCCCGCCCGTCGCCGTGAACCGGCTGCCGAGCTCGGCGAAGCACGCGACGATCAACGTCATCACGAGCGCGCACGCGGCGAATGCGAACACGCTGTAGTTGCCCGCGAGCGCAAACGCCGCGGCCGGCAACCCGAAGATGCCGGCGCCCACGATGTTGTTGACGATCAGCGCGACGAGATCGGGGCGGCGTATCGCACGCACCAACCCGCCGCCGTTCGCCTCGAGCCCCATTCAGCCCCCCCCGCGGAATCGTTGCGCCGGCGCGGCCCCGACCCGTTGTAACAACACTGTAATGAAGCGCTCGGTAACTTTGCCGCGACTTCGCAGAAACACCCCCGACACGGAGATTCCATGAACAAGACATTATTGTCCGCCGCCCTCGCCATCGCCTGCGCCCTGGGTAGCGCCGCAACTCGCGCGGCCGAGCCGGGCGAAACCACGATCGGAGGCAGAGCCTTCGTCGATCTCACGAACGTCGACGAGACGAGCAACGGCGCCAAGACCGACGCGTCCGGCACCGGTCTCGACGTCAAACGCTTCTACTTCATCCTCGGGCATCAGTTCGACAAGGTCTGGTCCGTCAACCTGACGACGGACTTCAACTACGTCGCGAACGACAGCGAGACGCAATTGTTCGTCAAGAAGGCCTACGCCGAGGCCAAGTTCAACGACAAGTTCACGCTGCGTCTCGGCTCGGCGGACACTCCGCTGCTGCCGTTCCTCGAAGGCATCTACGGCTACCGTTTCATCGAGACGATGGTCGTCGAGCGCATCGGCTTCGAAGCGTCCGCCGACTGGGGCGCGCACATCCTCGGCGCTTTCGGCAACGGCAAGGCGCACTACGCCGTGTCGGCCATCAACGGCGCCGGCTACAAGACCATGACCCGCAGCCAGGGCCTCGACCTCGACACGCGCATCGACTTCGAGCCCGTCAACGGCCTGACGCTCGCGCTGTTCTACCGCACCGGCAAGCGCGGCCTCGACAAGCCGAGCATCACGACGTTCCACACGGCGGACCGCACCGAGATTCTCGCGGCCTACGTGAAACCGAAGTTCCGCGTCGGCGCCGAGTTCTTCCAGGCCGACAACTGGAACACGGTGCTGAACCCGCTCAGCGACTCGAGCGACGGCCACTCGGTGTGGGCCACGTTCAACGTCAAGAAGAACGTGCAGCTGTTCGCGCGCGTCGACGAGGCGAAGCCGAGCAAGGATCTGGCGCCGAACCTCGAGAACAAGTACACGAACCTCGGCGTGATCTTCACGCCCGTGGCCAAGGTCGATCTCGCCGTCGTCTACAAGCAGGACAAGGTCGAAGGCGGCACGCTGAAGACGTCGAACGGCACGATCGGCGCGACCACCGGCACCTCGAAGGCAAGCACAACGAAATCGGCCTCTGGGCCCAGGTCTCCTTCTAACGCGCAAGCAAAGAGGGTGCCAGGCCTTGCACAGTTGCACAGATTGCGGCGAGCGACTCCAGGTCGCTGACATGCAATCTGTGCAACTGTGCAAGGCCTGGCACCCTCTTCGTTCGGCTAGACTCCGTGCGATGGGGGGACGGGGACGTTACGCGCTGATCGTCGCAGCCGGGCTGCTGGCCCCGCTCGCGGGCGCGTTCGCGCAGCGCGTGCCCGAGCTCGTGTTCGACCCCACGTGGCCGAAAGAGCTGCCGAACCTCTGGAAGCTCGGCGGCGTGACGGGCTTGGCGCTCGACCGCGACGGCAACGTCTGGGTCTACAACCGGCCGAACGATCTCACCAACATCGAGCTGCACGCGGAGCTCAGTCCGCCGCTCGCGCTCTGCTGCGTGCGGGCGCCCGCGATGATCCACATCGATCGCGCGGGCAAAGTCATCGGCTCGTTCGACGCGCCGCAAGGTCACGGCATGGACGTCGACAGCGCCGGCTTCGCGTATCTCGGCCAGGAGACGGTGCGCAAGTACGACACGCGCACGGGCCGCGTCGTGGGCGAGATCGCGCACACGCCGGAGCGCGAGGACGGCGGCCCGGTCGGTTTGCCGACGTGCGAGCGACCGCAAGCCGGGACAAGGCAGCCGCGGCCCCGTCGCGGCGTTCCTGCCGCAGCCGCCGCGCGACGCGGCCGCGCTCGCGGCGCAGGCCGAAAAGCGCGCGGCGTTCCGCGCGAAGTATCCGCCGGACACGCCGCTGATCGTCGGCACGATCGAGGAGATCCGCATCGTCGAAGCCGACCGCGAGATCTACGTGGCCGACAACTATCTCGGCGGCCGCGTGCTGATCTTCGATCTCGACTCGCTCGCGTTCAAACGCGGCTGGGGCGCGTACGGCAAACGTCTGCACGACATCAGCACCGACGACGCCGACCACGCGTACACGCCGAACGGCCCGATGCCGCGCGACTTCGCGGGGCACCTCACGATCAACGTGTCGCACGACGGCCGCGTGTACGCGGCCGACCGCAACGCGAACCGCATCCACGTCACGAGCAAACAGGGCGAGTTCATCGCCGAGTGGGTCATCGCGCCCGGCACGGGCATCGGCGGCGCGACCGGCGGCATCGCGATGTCGCCCGACGCCGCGCAGCGGCTCCTGTACGTCTCGGACCTCACGAACAACCGCATCTGGTTCGTGAACCGCGCCGACGGCCGCGTGCTCGGCGAGATGGGGCACATGGGCGAGAACGGCGGGCAGTTCTTCGGGCTGCACATGATCGCCGTCGATTCGAACGGCAACGTCTACACGGGCGAAGTGTTCCAAGGCGAGCGCGTGCAGCGGTTCGTGCCGGCCGACAGCGCGAAAGGCCGGCTGCTGAAACGGTTGCCGGACACGCCGTAGCATCGCGAGGACCACCCCCGCTATCGTCCTGCGCTACTGCGCACGACCTTTGAACGCACCGCAATAGCGACGTCGAGCGCGTCCTGCAAAGCTACTTTCCCGACCCAATCACCGGCCAGTCCGCTCGCGCGCAGCAGCCCGGGCGGCGCTCAGGACGTTGAAGATCGCGTGGTTCCCCTCGTGGCACTCGTATTGCTCGATCGCCTCTTCGTCGTTATGCGTCAGCGGCATCGAGAACGTCCACGGCCTGGTCCAGGTGGCAGAGTCGTCAATGGTCACCGTCCACTCGACGGTGGTAGGCGAGGTCCGGGTAAAGCGCTCGACCAGCCGAAGCGTTTCGGCGTTGGCGCCGCGAAACGCGCTGCGTTGCAGAAAGTTCGTCGTTTCGACGACGAGAGTCTCACCCTCCCAGCGGCCACTGGCGTCACCCATATCGGATCTCAGCGAGCTCGCGAGATGTGGACGTCCATCGAGCGGAATCACGCGTGTCTCGTGCACCATCTCGTAGCGGATGGCGACGTATCCAGGTGACTGCACGATCTGATAGGAGTTGCCATAGACGCCCGGCAGCATCGAGCCCGGGAGGCCGCGCGTGATGCAGCGCTCCCACAGCGTGAAGTCTTCAGGGCCGTTGAACGGCCCTGAACCGAAGCTCCCTCTCTGTGAGCTCGCCGCCTCCACGCGGGCGCGCGCCGCGGGCAGGATCGGCGGAATCCGGCCGTCAGGAGGGTCGATCACGAGCCAGGCGCGCGAGCCCTTCGTGACCTCGTAGATGTCCCTGAACTCGGCCGCGTTGCCGATTCGCCCTTCCGGATCGCCGCCGAAGAACGGAGCGCGGTCAAGCGCCTCTTTCTGACGGCTCGCGGTGAGCTCAACCAACTCGTGCGCCGTGATTTCCTCGACACCACGCCCTTCAAAAGCCGCCGGCCGCTCGAACGGCGTCCCATACTCGTACTTGTTCGTGTAGTAGCCCTGCAGGTCCGGATCGCCCCAAGAGGTCCGGAGTGGGGCCGGTGAAGATGTGCCCTGTGCATGGACGCTCGCCGGCAAAGC
Organism: uncultured Gammaproteobacteria bacterium; assembly: GCA_963748045.1. Lineage (GTDB taxonomy): Bacteria > Pseudomonadota > Gammaproteobacteria > Steroidobacterales > Rariloculaceae > FEN-1219. The sequence goes on along the minus strand of CAVVIC010000019.1, from coordinate 151,914 downwards.
GACGAAGACTACTAGGGTCAGGTACGTCTCGCGCCATCGACGCTTCATCTAGAGCCCTCCCAGTTTAGGAGCTTTACTGACTCCACCGTCGTGCACGTGGCAACGCACCATGGCCGCCCCGATCGCGGTCGCGCGCGGCGTTTCGCTGCTGCAGCGTGGGCCCGCGGCCGCGCAGCGCGGGTGGAACACGCAGCCGGGCGGCGGCGCGAGCGCGTTCGGAAAGGCCAGGCCGAGGCCCGTGTCGGGCACGCCGCGGCCGGGTTCCGGCGTGAGCACCGACTCGAGCAAAGCCTTCGTGTAGGGGTGTTGCGGCGAATGAAAGATCGCGTCGCGTGCGGCGCATTCGACGATGCGGCCGAGGTACATCACGGCAACGCGCGTCGCAATGTGCTCCACGACCGCGAGGTTGTGGCTGATGAACACGTACGTAAGGCCGAGGTCGCGGCGCAGGTCCATGAGCAAGTTCAGGATCTGCGACTGCACCGAAACGTCGAGCGCCGACGTCGGCTCGTCGAGCAGCACGATCTTCGGTTCTACGACGAGCGCGCGCGCGATCGCGACGCGTTGTCTCTGGCCGCCCGAGAGCTCGTTCGGATACACGTCGGCGTAACGGGACCGAAGCCCGACACGCTCGAGCATGGCAATGGCCTTCGCGCGCCGCTCGCCGCCCGTGCCGAGCCCGAGCACCGTGAGCGGCAATGCCACGATCGACGCAACCGTCTTGCGTGGATTCAGCGACGAGTACGGATCCTGGAACACGGGCTGGATTTGCCGCGCGAGCGCGCTGCGCTCGAGCGTGCCGACGTCCAAGCCGGCGACGCGCACGACACCGCTCTCCGGCTTGATGAGGCCGAGCAGAACTTTCGCGAGCGTTGATTTGCCCGAACCCGATTCGCCGACGAGGCCAAGCACTTCACCCTCGTCCACCGTGAGGTCCACGTTCACGACGGCCTGGAGCCGGCGTTTGCCGCCGAACAGGCCGCGGCCGACGGCAAACGTGTGCGACACGTCGCGCAGCTCGAGCAGCGGGCTCACGCGCTGCCCCCCGCGGTGAGCACGCACCGCCACTCGTGCCCGCCCTTCGACCGGGGCGCCACGGCGCTCGCGCACACGGGTGCGGCATGTCCGCAGCGTTGCCGAAACGCGCAGCCCACGAGGTCGCCGAGCAACGAAGGCACGGTGCCCGGAATGGCGCCGAGTCGCTCGCCGGGCTTGGTGCGGCCGGGAATCGGGATCGAAGCGATCAACCCTTGCGTATAGGGATGGCGCGGCTCCCCGAACACCTCGCTCGCAGTACCGGCTTCGACGACCTCGCCGGCGTACATCACGGCCACGCGCTGCGCAATGCGCGCCACCACGCCGAGATCGTGCGTAATCAGCAACAGGCCAATGCCGAGCTCGTGCTGCAGATCTGCGAGTAGCCGGAGGATCTGTGCCTGGATCGTCACATCGAGTGCAGTGGTGGGCTCGTCTGCGATCAAAAGCACCGGGCCACACATCAGGGCCATCGCGATCATCACGCGCTGGCGCAACCCGCCCGAGAGCTGATGCGGGTACTGCGCGAGACGCTCGCCGACGGCCGTGATGCCGACCTTCTCGAGCAGCTCGGCGGCGCGCTCGCGCGCCGCGGTGCGGCTCGAGCGCTTGTGGCGGCGGTGGACCTCGCAGAGTTGGTTACCGATCGTGTAGGCCGGGTTCAGCGCCGTCATCGGCTCTTGGAAGATCATCGCCATGCGCAGCCCGCGGAGCTCCGCGAGTCGTGCCGTCGCGGATCGCGTGAGATCTTCCCCGTCGAACACGAGGCGACTGACGTGGCGCGTGGCCTGTGTCGGCAGCAGGCCCATCAAGGCGAGCGCCGTCATCGACTTGCCGCAGCCGGACTCACCGACGATGCAGAGCGTCTCACCGCGGTTCACGTCGAACGAGATGCCGCGCACTGGGTGCAGCACGCCGCGCGGCGTGTCGATGTCGATCACGAGGTCCCGGACACTGAGCAACGCATCGCTCACGTCAATTCCTTCCGCCCGCCGCGAACACGTCGCGCACGCCGTCACCGAACATGTTGATGGCGAATACCAGGATCGCGAGCGCCGTTCCTGGAATCGCGATGGGCCAGAACATGAAGAAGATGTAGACCTTCGCGTCGGCCACCATCAGGCCCCATGAGGGCAGCGGCGGTTGCACGCCGAGGCCGAGGAACGACAGCGCCGCCTCCGTGAGGATGGCGCCGGAAGCGGCGAGCGTGGCTACGACGATGAGCTGCGGCAGAAGGTTCGGCAGGATCTCGCTGGCCATGATCCGCAAGCTCGAGGCACCAAGGCATTGTGCGGCGGCCACATACTCGAGCGAGCGAATCTGCTGCGTGGCGGCGCGCATGATCACGGCGAAGCGGTCCCAGCTGAGCAGCCCGAGCACCAGAATCACGACCGTGAGCGAGCCGCCGAACAGCGCCACGACCGCGAGCGCCACGAGGATCAACGGCAGCGCGAGTCGCACCGTCACCAGCAAGCTCACGAGCATATCGACGCGGCCACCGAAGTAGCCGGCCGCGATGCCGAGCGAGGTGCCGATCAGGCACGACAGCGCCATCACGGCGAAACCGACGAGCAACGAGATGCGGCCGCCGTACAGGACGCGCGTGAGGTAGTCGCGGCCGAGGTTGTCGGTGCCGAGCGGATGTGCCCAAACGCTACCGTCGAATCCGAGCGGCGGGATGAGCCGCACCGGCAGGTCTTGTTGGTACGGGTCGTAGGGCGTGAGCAGCGGGGCGAATATGGCCGAGAGTGCGATCAGCGCAATCAGCGCCGTGCTGATCAGCAGGCCTTTGTGGCCGAGGATGCGCCGCCACAATAGCTGCCGCTGCGACAACCCCGCGACTTCGACAGCGTTCGCAGCCGCATCACTCATCCGTTAGCCCATCCTGATCCGTGGATCGAGCCACGCATTGACGAGATCCGCGAGCAGCGTGAGCCCCACGTAGACGAACGACAGCAGCGTCACGATCGCCTGGGTGACCGGGAAGTCCGAGTAGCTGATCGACTGGAACGCGAGGTACCCGAGCCCGTCGAGCGCGAACACCGATTCGATGACCACCGAGCCGCCGAGCAGGAAACCGAGCTGCACGGCCGCGAGCGCTACGACCGGCACGAGCGCGTTGCGCAGCGCGTGCTTGAACACGATGCTGGTCTGCGACAGGCCGTTGGCCCGCGCCGTGCGGATGTAGTCGGCCGCGAGCACCTCCACCATGCCGGCCCGCACGAGCCGCATGAAAGCCGGCGTGGCGTAGTAGCCGAGCGCCAAGCTCGGCAGCACGAAGTGCCGCCACGACTCACTGCCCGATACCGGCAGGATCGGCAGCAGCACCGCAAACAGCATCACGAGGATCAGTGCGAAGAAGAAGTTCGGGATGGCCTGCCCCAGTACGGCAATGCTCAGGCTCAAGCGATCCACCCAGCTGTTCGGGCGCACCGCAGCGAGCACGCCGAGCGGAATCGAGAGCGCGAGCGCCACGAGCAACGCGAGCACGGCCAGGATCGCGGTCGTGGGCAGCTTGTCAGCGATCAGGTCGGCCACGCCGGTGCGGAAATACAGCGACTGGCCGAAGTCGCCTCGCGCCATGCCACCGAGCCAATCGAGGTATTGCACGATCAGCGGCCGATTCAGGCCGTAGAGGCGCCGGACGTTCTCGACGTCTTCGGGCAGCGCGCCTTCGCCCGCGAGCGCGACCGCGATGTCGCCCGAGAACCGCGGCAACAGGAACGTGATCGCCGACACCGTGGCCGCGACGAGCACTGCGAGGCCGAGGCGTTTCAGTACGTACGCAATCATGTGTCTCTTTGTCTCGGTCTGGGCTTCTTCACTTTCGTAGTCGACGCCTGGAGCAAGCCCCTCCTTCGCGAGACATCGGCCACGATCTGTGGCCACCTGACCTTGTGCAGCGTGGGAGTGGTGCGGAAATCCTCGAGCGGAATGGCGGCCAGCGGATCGATGCCATAGCGCAGGTGGACTCGCAATGCGGCGATATCCACCGCTATTTCCACAACGCGCTCGAGGAGCTTGAGCGCTGCACGCTCCCCGCGGCCCTGAAGTTCCTGGCGGATGAACGCGCGCACGACGCCGACGGCGAGGTTGGCCTGCGCGACCCCCGCTTCCGTGCGCTTCGTGGCAATGAGGTGGAGATTTTGGATGCGGCTATCGAGCACGTCGATCGGGTGAATGACGCGCAGGTCGCCGACGCCGGGTATTTCCATCTCGATGGCGCGCCGCGCCAAGTCCTTGGTCGTGAGCCCCGCCACACCCGAGAGGAAGTCGATCTGCTTCACGAGCCCGCCCTTCAGCCGGTGTGTCACCTTGGCTGTCTGAGGCGTCGCGTCGTCCATCGAGGGCACCCAAATCGTCCACCCGAGATGCTCACTCAAGTTTCGCGCGAGATCGGCGTCGCCAATGAAGTCCGCGTCGGCAGTGACGCCGGAGGCGAGGTCGGTGGGCCGCTTCACCTGCAGGTGATCTGCCCAGAACGCGAGAGCTTGGCCGCCGACGAGTAGCCCCCGAGGCGAGCAAACGGCGAGGATCTTGCGAACCTCGGCGGGTGTGAGCGGCGCCTCCTTGTCGCGCTCAGTCTTCATCGAAATCGCGCGGCGGGTTGCGCATCCGCGCTGCGCGCGCTAGATCCGGGGGAACCATGTGCGTTTTACCCCAGCTGCGATGGTCTTCCCTCGGTTCCGCTGCGCGCCCGGCGTTGAGCTCGCGGGGCGACAAGACGACCGCGACCAGCCGGCCGTGCTTGACGATATCGACGCGGCCGAGGGAGGCGACGTCGTCGAGAAGACCGCCAAAGTTGTTTTTCGCGTCGGTCGCAGAGATTCGCTTCACCATTTGGCTATTTTAGCTAAAACTCGAGGAAAGGCCAGGTCCCCCGAGCGCGGTTCGCCGACTCGCGGTTCATCGCCAATACATCTCGTTGAAGCGTGGATAGCCGTCGGGGATCACGAGATCCCTGGCGGCGATCCGGTAATCGACCGTTGTGTAGAGCGGTAGCACGTAGGCGCGCTCCGCGATCAGCTTCAGAGCCTGAGCGTACGTCGTTTCGCGAACGCCGTCGTTCATCGTGCTGTCGCCACGCAGCAAGAGATCGCGAAGCTCGGGATCGCGGTTCGAATCGATGGGTTGAAACTCGTGGTAGTACGAAGCCGAGGCGGCGACGTCCATGACATAGAAGGATCCGGTCTCGCTGATCGCCAAAGGCGCCCGGCCGGAACGGCGAACGACGGACAAGGCCGATTGTTGTAGGAATCTCAATTTCACTCGGATGCCCACGGCGCCGAGGTACCCCACGATAGCTTCGGATTGATTGCGATCGCGCCCCGTATACAGGTTGATCACGAAACCCTCGTCGTGACCTGCCTCCGCAAGGAGTTGCCGTGCCTTGCTCGGGTTGAACTCGTAGCGCGGAACACCCTCATCCGTGCAACCGAACTGCTGCGGTAAACACTCGGCGTGCAGCACGCGGGAGCCTCCGCCCACGAGGTGTCGGGCTATCGCCTCGCGGTCGATGGCATACATGATCGCCTGCCGGACGCGGACGTCGAGCAACTCGCGAGCCGGCGCGGCCGGTAGCGTATTGAGCTGGAGGAACGCGTAGCCCAAGGTCTCGCCAGCGCTGACTTGCAGGTGCGGTTGGGCGCGCAATTGCTGCGCCTGGTCCTGCGCCGCGCCGACGATCAGATCGAGGCTGCCGGCGACGACTTCGGCGACGCGCGTCTGAGCGTCGGGAATGAAGCGAATCTCCACCGTGTCGAGCGTCGGCTGGGTCTTGGGGCTGTCTTTGAAGTAGTCGCGGTTCCGCGCGAGGCGCAGATACTTGCCGACAGCATGCTCGACGACACGGAAAGGACCTGTGCCAACCGGCTGCAGGTTTACGCCCTCGGGGCCTACTGCTGCGTAGTGGTCGTGCGGGTGGATGACGATGAACGGCGACGCGAGAAACGCAATCGCGGCCGGTGCCGGCGACTTGGTTACGAGTCGTACCCGGTAGGCGCCGACCTTCTCCACATGGTCCAGCCAGCGAATGAGGTTGTAGTTGAATACTCGATTCTTGGGATTCGACACATAATTCAGCGTATAGACGACATCGTCGGCGTCGAATGTCTCACCATTGTGGAAACGCACGCCCTCGCGCAGATCGAGCTCGAGCGTCGTATCGCTCACCCACCGCCAGGCCGTTGCGAGCAGGCCCTGATAAGCGCCGGTGTTGGGGTTTCGGTAGATCAGTGTGTCCCACACTTGGTCCGCGACGAACCCGGCTAGGAATGTGGCGCTGTAGTAAGGGTCAGTGCTGTTCAGCACCTGCTCGTGAGCGAATCGCAGGGAGTTCGTTGCCTTGTCTGCGCTCAACGGAAGCGTGATCGCGCCGGCAAGAATCAACCCCAGCGCAGCACCTCGTAGCATCGACGGAGGGGCTACTCGAAGCGAACGCGTCATCGCCAGTACATCTCGTAGAACCTCGGCGCCGTGTCGGGGTACGGCGTGAAGACGAGGTCTTTGTCCGCGACAAACTGGTGAGCAACGGCATAGAGCGGCAGAACGTAGGCGCGTTCAGCGATCAGCGCGAGCGCCTCGGCATAGGCTCTGCGGCGTTGCTCTGGCTCGAGCACGGAGTTGCCGCGCAGGATCAAATCGCGCACGTCTGGGTCGCGGTTCAGGTCTTGGTTCAAGAACGTATGTTCCAGTGGCAGCGATCTCGAAACGTCGGCCGATAGCCCGACGTTCTGCCCGAAGTAAGCCAGCGCTGTGCGGCCGGCACGCACGGCCGCGATCACAGCGGAGGTCTGCATGAAGCGCAATCGCGTCCGTATGCCCACCGCATTCAGGTAGTTGGCTATGGCCTCCGCTTCGTTGCGGCGGCTGGTCGCGTAGAGATCGATCTCGAAGCCATCGGGATACCCCGCTTCCGCAAGCAGTGCGCGGCTCTCGCCGGGGTCGTACCGGTACCGCGGTGCGCCCGCGTCGCTGCAACCGAACTGAATTGGGTGGCACTGCACGTGGAGAAGTCGCGCACCGTCGCCTTGCAGGAAGCGAATCATCGTCTCGCGATCGATCGCGTGCATGATCGCGCGGCGCACACGCTCATCGAGCAGCTGCGTCGCCGGCGTCGTAGGCAACGTGTTGAGTTGGATGTACGTGATGACCGCTGATTCGCCCGTGACGACCTGCAGACGCGGGATGTCGCGCAACTGCTGCGCCTGGTCACGCGCCACATTCATGATCAGGTCCAGTGTGCCCGCCACCACCTCCGCCACCTGCGTTGTCGGATCAGGGATGAAACGTATCTCCACGGTATCGATACGCGGCTTGGCCTTCGGGCTGCCGACGAAGTAGTCGGGATTGCGCTCGAGCGTAATGTGCTTGCCAAACGCGTGTTCGACGACGCGGTAGGGGCCGGTGCCGATGGGCCGTTTGTTCATGCCCTGCGGCCCGACCTGTGCGTAATAGCGGTGCGGGTGCATTGCTGACATCGGCGAGGCCAGCGCCGAGATGGCCGCGGGGTAGACCTGCTTCGTGTGGATGCGCACCTCGAGCTCGCCCACCTTCTCGACATGGTCAATCCAGAGCGAGGCGTCGGCGCGGGCCAGCTTGTTCGCGGGGTTCGCAGCGAACATGAGCGTGTAAACCACGTCGTCTGCGCCGAACGGCTCGCCGTTGTGGAACCGCACGCCAGCGCGCAGCTCGAGCTCGAGCGTGCGGTCGTCGACCCAGCGCCACGCAGTGGCGAGACCGGGCTCGTAGTCGCCATTCGTCGGGTTCCGGTAGAGCAGCGAATCCCACACGTTGTCGGCAATATAGGCGCCAATCATCAAGTTGTTGAAGTAAGGGTCCACGCTCGAGGGCACCTGCTCCGTGGCGAAGCGGAGCGAGTTGCTGGCCTTATCTGCCGAGGCGGGCGTTGTCGGCGCGACGGCGCATAGCGCTGCGGCAAGAATGCCGCCCAGTTGCCCACTATTCGCGCGGACGGTAGTCATCGGTAAGACATCGCCCAGAAACGCAGGATGTCGTCATCGAAGGGCTCGAACACGAGGTCTGCGTTGGCGACGTAGTAACTCGTGAGCGAGTAGAGCGGCAGCGCGTAGGCACGCTCGGCAATCAAGCGGAACGCCGCCGCATAGGCTTCTTTGCGCGCGCTTGGATCCATCGCGGAACCGCCGCGCAACATGAGGTCCCGAATCTCGGCGTCCCGCGTCATGTCGTCGGCAGTGAAGGTGTAGTTGTCCGAGAGCACCATGCTCACGTCGTAGACTCCGCCCCCGGGGTTCACTGAATCCACCAACGCGACTCTGCCGGCGCGCCGAGCCGACGTGACGGCCGTGGACTCCTTGAACCGCAGGTGCGCGCGGATACCCACGGCGGCCAAGTAGCCGATCAGCGCCTCCGTTTGGTTGCGATCACGGAAGGCGTAGAGATCGAGGTCGAACCCAGCACCGAGTCCGGCTTCGGCCAACAGTGTCCGAGCACGCGCCGGATCATAGGGGTAGTGCCTCACACCTTCATCGGTGCAGCCAAATTGCTTCGGAAGACACTCCTCGTGCAGCACGCGCGATTGCGCGCCGACCAAATGCTCGACCATGCTGGCGCGATCGATCGCGTACATGATCGCTTGCCGGACTCGGACGTCATGAAGTTGGGGTGCGGGCGACTGCGGCAGCAGGTTGATCCGCAGGAATGCGTAACCAACAGACTCCGATGATGCGACTCGAAGACGCCGTTCGTCGCGCAACTGCTCGGCCTGATCGCGGGCCACATTGGTGATGACATCGAGGCCGCCGGCGACGACCTCCGCCACACGCGTTTGCGCATCGGGAATGAAGCGGATCTCGACGGTGTCCAGCGTCGCGCGCGACTTAGGGCCACCCTGAAAATAGTTTGGATTGCGCTCGAGGCGTATGTACTTGCCGAGCGCGTGTTCGGTCACGCGCCAGGGACCCGTCCCGACGGGCTTCGCGTTCATGCCCTTGGGCCCGACTCGTTCGTAGTACTCGCTCGCGTGGATCACGTGGCGCTGCGATGCGAGAAACTCCAAGGCTGCGGGGAACGGCCGCTTGAAAAGGAGTCTCACGGTGTACGTATCGATCCTTTCAGCCTTGTCGATCCAGCGGACGATCGACGGATTCGCGCTTTGGCTCTTGGGATCAGCGACGTAGTTCAGCGTAAAAACGACATCGTCGGCGTCGAAAGTGGAACCGTCGTGAAACGTCACACCGCGGCGCAGATCGAGCTCCAGAGTCTGGTCATCGAGCCAGCGCCACGCGGTCGCGAGCAGGCCGACGAGTTCGCCCGTGCGGGGATCGCGGTAGATCAACGTATCCCAAACGTTTTCCGCAACCACCCTGCCGAAAGGGTTGTTGTTGAAGTAGGGATCGATGTTCGAAAGCGTCGCCGGGAAGGCCAGATGCAGCGAGTTGTCGGCCTTGCCCGCAAGCGCCGGCAAGGGACCCACCGCCGCCACCACCAGCGCGGCCACCATTGCGAGACGGGGCCCCGCGCGGTTCATCGGTAGTACATCTCCCAAAAACGCGGAAGCTCGTCGTTGTGAGGGGTGAACACGAGGTCCTTGTCGGCGACGTAGTAGACCGGGACCGAGTACAAAGGCACGGCATACACGCGCTCGGCGATCAGCGCGAGCGCTTTCGCATAGGCGTCCTTGCGCGCCTCTGGGTCCATCGCGGTGTCGCCGCGCACGAGGAGATCACGGACTTCCGGATCCCGGTTCACATCGTCCGCCGAGAACTCGTGGAACTGGGAGACCGAAGCCGACGCGTCCATGATGGAGCCCGAGCCCCAGTTCATGTGCGCGAGAGCCGCTCGGCCGCGACGCAGGAGATCGCTGGCTACTGTTGCCTCTACCGTGCGCAGGCGCGCTCGAATGCCGACGGCAGCGAGGTAGCCGATGATGGCCTCGGTCGGATTCCGATCGCGCGTGGAGGCGTAAAGATCGATCGCAAAGCCTTTGGCGTAGCCCGCTTCGGCAAGCAAGCGTCGCGCTTTCGCCGGATCGTAGTCATACCGGGGGACATTGGCGCCCTCACAGCCGAACTGTACGGGGTGGCACTCCGCGTGCAGCACGCGTGCGCCGTTCCCGATGAGGTACATCACGATCGCTTCGCGGTCGATCGCGTGAGCGATCGCCCGGCGCACGCGAACGTCGAGTAGCGCCGGCGCCGGTGTTGCCGGCTGCGTGTTGATCGCGAGGTACGAGTAGCGGATCGTGTCGCCCGACACGATTTGTAGCGTCGGAATGTCCCGGAGCTGCTCCGCCTGGTCGCGCGCCACGTACATGACGAGATCGGCGCCGCCGGCCACCATCTCCGCGACTCGGGTCTGCGGATCGGGAATGAAACGGATGTCGATTCGGTCGACTTTCGGTCGCGACTTGGGGCCGGTGCCGAAGTAGTCGGGGTTTCGTTCGAGGCGAATGTGCTTGCCGCGCACGTGCTCGACGACCCGGTAGGGGCCAGAGCCCACGGGCTTCTCGCTCATCCCGTTCGGGCCGACTTGCGCGTAATACTCGTGCGGGTAGATCGCGCCACCCGGGGTGGCGAGAGTGGCGATCGCGGGGGGAAACGGTTGTGTCGCGACGATACGGATTTTGTAAGAGTCGAGCTTCTCGATGTGCTCGATCCAGCGCAAGTCGCTCCGCTTAATGGACTTGTTCTGCGGGTCCTTGACGAAGTTCAGCGTGTAGACGACGTCGTCGGCTTCGAAGGCGGCTCCGTTGTGGAAGCGCACACCGCGCCGCAGATCGAGCTCGAGCGTCCTGTCATCGATCCACCGCCAATCCGTCGCGAGGTTGCCCTTAAAGGCTCCGGTCTCGGGATCGCGAAAGATCAACGTGTCCCAGACCGAGTCGGCAATGATGAGGGCGAGCCGCGAATTCGTGAAGTACACGTCGGCGCTGTCGAGCGTGGTGTAAGCAGCGAAACGGATGGAGTTGTCGGCCTTGCCGGCAAGAACAGGCGCAGGCATCAAGGCGACCGCGAACGCGGCTAGCGTCGAACACAGCACGAGTGGGGTCCTGGGTACACGCGCCAGGCCTTTTGACCACCACCCACTCATGTGTAATGCATCTCCCAGAACCCCATGTCACCCGCGGGGGTGCTTGCTCGTGAGAGGCCAACGATCGCAGTAGAGGCGCCCGCGAAGCATACGTGCCCACGCACGCGCGGAACAGCCGCGCGGCGTGCGCCTCCATCAACAATAAGTGGCTACTCCGCGCGAAAACACCGCTGGCGTCGCCATGAACGCCAGCGCTATCATCGTGACCACATTAGTGACCACATAGGGATTACGGCCCATGAAAGAAGCCTCGATTCGCGACGCCAAGAGCAGCCTCACGAGCCTGCTGCGAGAAGTCGAGAAGGGCCGCTCCGTGCGCCTGACGCGGCGCGGCAAGCCTGTAGCCGTGCTGCTCTCCGAGCGCCAGTACGAGCGGTTGAAAATCGCGGGGCGGCCGCAGCACGATTTCATGTCGTTCCTGCAAGGCTGGCGTCGCGAGATGATCGCCAAAGGCCTGCCATTCGCATCGGACGATGAGCTCAACGCGCTGCGTGATCGCTCCCCGGGTCGCGCCTTCGACGTGGAGCCATGATCGCGTACCTGCTCGATACCAACGCACTCTCCGAGCTCATGAGAGGGCGCCCCAACGCGGCGTTCGAACGGCGGCTCGCACAACGCCAACGCTCGTGCGCGATCCCGGCACCAGTGATCGATGAGCTACAGTTCGGCATCAGCAGAATCGCCAAACCCGAGCGCCGCTCGATGTATCAACAGTGGCTCGAGACGCTCATGGCCGACTTCCCCATCGTGCCGCTCGACGCGCTATGTGCCCAGTGGCACGGTCGGGAGCGCGCCCGCCTCGCTCGAACAGGTCAATCACCATCGCTCTACGACGGCCTCATCGCATCGATCGCGGTCGTCAACGAGCTCGCGCTCGTCACGCACAACACCGCGGACTTCAGCCACTTCGCCGGGATCGCGCTCGAAGACTGGTTCTAGCCGCCGCAGCTCCGCGCGTCACTGGTAGTGCATCTCCCAGAACCTCGGCATCGCGTCCTCGAAGGGCGTGAAGACGAGATCCGCGTTGGCTAAGTAGTACTGGGGGACGGTGTACAGCGGCAGAACGTAGGCGCGGTCTGCAATCAAACGAAACGCATCGGCGTAAAGCTTCCTGCGCTCGTTCGGATCGGACGCCGAGTCGGCGGTCGGGTTCACGAGAGAAACAGTGACGCGCATCGCGCGTGCGCGGCAGCGGACTCGTGCCGAGCCGCCTCAACTCGGCTACGACCCGGAGCTGGGCTATGATCGGCGACCTCGGCTCGACACAACACCGGAGATAACAATGAAACGCGCATCGCTCGGTCTCATGGGGGTCGCCGTCACCGGCACGCTGCTCGCAGGCGGAGCCGTCGCGCAGAGCGGTAGCAAATTCTCAGCCCAGGACTACGTCGACATTCTGCAGTTGATCCAGGGCTATTCGCGCATCCTGGAGAACTGCACGAACGGCGGCAACGACTACGCCGACATGTACACCGACGACGCCACGTTCGGCGTCTCGCAGACGTGGGGCAGCGGCGTGAAGGTCTGGTTCCGCGGCCGCGACGAGCTCGCGCGCGCCGGCGGCTCCGACGGCAAGGGCGGCTGTCGCCCGCCGCCGCCGAACCCCGAATACCACATCGTGGCGAACCTCTCGATCACCGCCACTCCGGACGGCGCGAAGGCCATCTCTACGCTGCTCACGATGCAGAACAAGACCACGGCGCAAGGCGACCCGATTCACTGGGAAGGCGGCTACGAGGACACGCTCGTGAAGACCGCGAAAGGCTGGCGCTTCAAGCAGCGCGTACACGTCTGGCCCGAGGTCAGGTGGACCGATCGGCCGCAGGACATGCCGCCGCGCAGTCTCACGACGGAATAGCGGCGTGGAAAAACTTCACTCGGGAAGCTCGACGGGCTTCCCGTGCGGTGTGTTTCGATAGGCGTCGGTCCACGCGTCCTTGCGCCCGAGGAGCGCGGCCGGGTCGGTCAATCCCTTGATCGGTGACCAGACGCTCGAGAGCCGCCAGCCAGTGTTCGTAGTAACGGGAGCCGTCGTCGGGTTCGCCGCGATTGGCGGCGGCCTGGAGTTCGTCGCGCCAGCGCTGCCGCCCACTCCTTCCAGGTGAAATGCCCCTGCTCGGAGAGTTTGACGGCGAGCGCGAACGCCTGTGCCTGCCACGGCTCGGCGAACACCGGGCCACCGTCGTCGCGAGGCAGACGCGGCAGCGCCGCGAGCATCGCGATTCCGGAGTGGCTTGCGGCGGCAGTCGAGCTCACGGTCAGACCGGCTCAAGGTAGTCGTCCCACATGGCGACGATGACCGTGTCCTTCGGCTTTGCCTGCTCGCCCCAGAGTTCGCGCGCGGCGAAACGCACCGAGTAAACATGCTGCGGCTTCTCGCCGAGACCCTGGGCGTTGCTGTCGGGAAAGACGAACACGCCGTGGTCGCGCTCGACGATGCCGAGCTTGCCGCGTGCGTAGCGCGGCAGGCGCGTATGGGTCGGAGGATTGATGTTGCGTGCGCGCACACGCTGGCCGGCCTGGAATTTCGGAGCGACCGCGACATCGCGTCTCTTGGGATTGCCGTTGGCAAACCAGGCGCGCGACTTTGCCGGCCGTGAGCGGCGGAATCGCCTTCTGCGTGCCTTTCGCCGGCCGTCCGCTTTCGATCTCGGCGCGCGTCGCCATGCCGCTGCCGGCGAGCAACTCCACAACCTGCGCGTAGCGCAATTGGTAGTAGCTGAAGCGCCAGATACTCCGCCGGAGGAAGAAACTCCCTCGTCTGGCGACCGAAATCGATGTTCCACTTGCGCCAGGTTCCGAGCGCGGACCAGATGGCCGGCACGCGCCCTTCCCAGCGCGCGTGAAACACCGGCTCGTTCTTCTCGGGCCGGATCGGACCGAAGCCCTGCATCCCGCCCATGTCGTGGACGCCGTTCATGCCTTCGCTCCTTCCCTCGGCGGAAGAACCTTGGCGACGCCGATCATGGAATCGCGCGTGACCAGCGCAGCGAGCGCGTCTTCGCTCAGTCCTTCGGTGCCGGCGGGCCGTTCGGGCAAGACGAGATAACGCAATTCCGCCGTGCTGTCCCAGACGCGCACTTCGACATCGTCGGAGAGCTCCAGTCCGAACTCGCGCAGCACACCGCGCGGGTCGATCACCGAACGCGAGCGATAGGGCGCGGACTTGTACCAGACCGGCGGCAGGCCGAGCACCGGCCAGGGATAGCAGGAGCACAGCGTGCAGACGACCATGTTGTGCACGCTGCGGCGTGTTCTCGACGACCACCATGTGCTCGCCCTGCTGGCCGCTATAGCCAAGCTCCGCGATCGCGTGGTCGGGGTCCGCCAGCAGACGCTGCTTGTAGGCTGGATCGCCCCACGCCTTCGCCACCACGCGAGCGCCGTTGCGCGGTCCGATCTTGTGCTCGAAGGTGTCGACGAGCGCATCGAGCGCGGCGCGATCGACCAGTCCCTTTTCGACCAGCAGCGATTCGAGCGACTTCACCCGCAGCGTCAAGTCCGAAGGCACCGCCTGGTGATCGTGACCATGGTCCTGGCCTCTGACCCTGCGTGGCCAATACCAGGTGTCGCTGCTGCCCCTGCAGTGGTGCACAGCCGCCTTCAGGAAACCGCGTCGAGTTTCGTTCATCCGACCCTCGCTTTCCTACCGGGCAGGACTCTTCAACCAGACTTGCGACCCAAGCGACTCAGTTGCCGACGACCGCCTGCATAACGGCCGTCTCGAAGTCGTCGCGCAGCTGACCGCGCGTCTCGAAGAACGTCACCTGCGTCATGAAGATGCCGATGACCTTCTCCTTTGGATCGACGAAAAAGTGCGTGTTGTACGCGCCGCTCCACCCGAAGCTGCCCGGCGAGAGCCAGGTGTTGCGCGCGGCCGGATCGCTCACGACGCGCACGCCGAGCCCGTAGCCTTCGCCCGCGTTGCGCCCCGGTAACGTGTCGGGCGCGAACACCGACGTCATCGTCTCGACCGAGCGCCGGCTTAAAGTGCGCACGCCGTCGAGCTCGCCGCCGTTCGCGAGCATCAGCGCGAAGCGCAGATAGTCCTCGGCCGTGCTCGACAGCCCGCCGCCGCCCGAGAAGTAGGCGCCGTTCATGAACGGCCCGTCCGCGACCTTCTGCAACGCGCCATTGATGCGCTGGTATAACGTCGGTTTGCGCGCCTGCAAGCCGTCGCGATAGAAGAACGTGTCCTTCATGCCGAGCGGCCCGAAAATTCGCTGCTCGACGAACCGGTCGAGCGGCATGCCCGAGGCCACCTCGACGACGCGCGCGAGCACGTCGAAACCGTACTGGCCGCTGTACGCCCAATGGGTGCCGGGCTGGAAATCGAGCGGGATGCTTTGCAACCGTGGCAGCGCCTGCGCGAGCGTCTCGCCGGCGCCGACCACGAACGGATACGTGCTACTGAACCCGCCGCTCATGAGCCCCGACGTGTGCGACAAGAGATCGCGAATCATGATCGGCCGCTGCGCCTCGACGACGCGCCCCGGCAGCGGCGCGGTCGCCGCGAACGCCGCCGACGGCGGGTAGACGCCCTCCGTGTTCGGCACGACCACCGTCAGCGTCTGCAGCGCGGGAATGAACTTGCCGATGGGATCCGTCAGCCGCACCTTGCCCTCTTCCGCGAGCATCAGCAGCGACACGGCGATGACGGGCTTCGTCATCGACATGATGCGGAACACGGCGTCCGTGCGCATCGGCGTCGTTCGATTCCAAGTCCATGACGCCCTGCGCCGTCAGCATCGCAACGCGGCCGTTGCGCGCGATCAGTGTCACGGAACCGGAAAACGTGCCGTCGTCGATCTGCCGCTGCATGAGCTCCGTCACGCGCGCGAGCCGCGCGGTCGACAACCCTACGCTCTCGGGGCGCACCGTGGGCGTGGCCGCGTGGGCCGCGGTCACCAGCGTGGCCGCCACCCCGAGCCAGAACATCCGTCCCATCACCCGACGACTTCGCATGCATCCCCCTCCCAATCGCTTTTCGCGCTTCAGGCAGGCATCATCGCGCAGCGTCGCAACGAGGGTAAAGTGGAGCTTCGATGCCGTTCGCCCGCACTCTGCTCGCCGTACTCACGCTGATGCCCTACCTCGCCACTGCTCAATCCGCAGGCCCCGCGTTGGGCGGCGCCTTTGCCGTGGCGTACATCGAGACCCGGGCCGCGGCTGCCGACGCCGGGCGCGCCGCGCTCGAGGCCTACCGCGACGCGACGCGGCAGCAAACCGGGTGTGTCGCGGTGGAGTTGTTCGCACAGACGGGCCGGCCCGGGCACTTCGCGGTGCTCGAGACTTGGCGCAACCAGGCCGCGTTCGACGCGCGCGACGCGTCGGTGAAGAGCCAGTTGATGGACGCGCTCCAGCCAGTCCGCATCAGCGCTTACGACGAGCGGCCCTACAAGCCGTTGACGCTGGCAGCGGACAGAGGCGTCGGTGGCCTTCGCACGCAAGGCGTGTTCGTGATCTCGCACGTGGATGTCGCGCCGAACACGGAAGCGCCAGCGCTGCTCCAGAAGCTCGCCGATGCGAGCCGGCAGGAAGCCGGCAACCTGCGCTTCGACGTGCTCCAGCACACGCAACGCGCGAATCACTTCACGGTCGTGGAGCACTGGCAGAGCCAGGCCGCGCTCGACACGCACGTCGCCGCCGCGCACGCGCGCGAGTACCGTGACGCGCTGCAGCCGCTGACCGGCAGCCCGCTCGACGAGCGCGCCTACACGCCGCTCGATCCGCGGGTGAAGTAAGCCGATCGGTGCGTGGACGACAACGCTCACGCGACCCAGGGTCGCGTGAGCGACATCGGCCCGCGGGTCACCGGCGAGGCGGCAGCGGCACGAGCATGCTGACGGCAGCGCGGTAGCGCCGGTACTGATCGCCGAACAGCGCGATCAGGTCCTGCTCTTCGAGCCATATCCCGATCAGGATGTAGCCAGTGGTGGCCACAGCGAACAGCAAATGCCCCACGGTCATCGTCGGCGTGGACCAGAACGCGAGCAGGAAGCCGAGATAGATCGGGTGCCGAACCCAGCGATACAGGAAGGGGGTGCGGAACTTCGGCTCGGCGAGCTGACGCCCCTGGAATCGCGCTAAGACCTGGACCACGCCAAACAGCTCGAAGTGATTGATCAGGAACGTGCTGAGCAACACGACGAACCAGCCGAGCCCAAACAGGCCTTGGAGCACCGCAACGCCCGCTGGAGCGGTGACGTTCCACACGGGTGCGGTGATCGGCCGCCACTGCCACAGCAGTAGCGCGAGGGCCGCAGTCGCGAACAGGACGTAGGTGCTGCGCTCGACAGAGCTCGGCACAAACCGCGTCCACCACCGCTTGAACGCAGGCCGCGCCATCACGCTGTGCTGCACCGCGAACAGCCCCAAAAGAACGACGTTCACGATCAACGCTCTGGGCAACGGCGCGGCCGGGCCTAAATCGATCGTAACCGGAACAAACAGATTGCCAACGAAACCGATCGCATAGAGAAACGTGCAAAGAAAGAACACGTACACGACGAGGCCATAGACAACAGCGAGTAGTCTGCTCATGTTTCCTCCCCCATGTGATTCGCCGGCCGCAGTTGCGCCCCCACCGGCGGTTATCGGACGTATGCGTGATACGCAGCGCTGCGCCGCACCGTTCGTTTCGAGTAGTTGGTAGTGCGCGGCGCGCGCTCTGCGCTCGGAGCATGCTCCGCACCCATTCGGGTGTCAAAGCTCGGCAGCCGCTAGTCCGCCGGCACGGTCCGATCGCGCGCCCACGCGCGCAGCGCTGCCACCTGTTCCGCCATGACCACGGACAGCGGCTGCGTGGCGCGCAACTCATGCAGGATCAGAGCCGCGCACATCGGCTGTTGGGTCGAGCGCGCGGTGTAGAGCGAAGCGACAATGCCTTGCTCGAGCTCGGCTCCGGAGAAGCCTTCGCTGTGAGCGGCGAGCGCGCTCAGCTCTTCGGGCAGGAGATTCACGCCGCGCTTGCGGGCGTGAATCGCGAGGATGTCTGCGCGCGCCGCGCGGCTCGGCAGGTCCACGAAAAAGATCTCGTCGAAGCGCCCCTTGCGCATCAGCTCCGGCGGCAGCGCCTGCACGTCGTTCGCGGTGGCCATGACGAAGATGCGCGAGCGCTGCTCCGCGAGCCACGTCAGGAACGCGCCGAGCACGCGGCGCGAGACGCCGCTGTCGCCGTCGCCTGCACCGGCGGCCAGCGCTTTCTCCATCTCATCCACCCACAACACGCACGGCGCCAGACTCTCGGCCGCGCGCAGCGAATCGCGGAGATTCTTTTCGGATTCACCGTGCCACTTGCTGTACAGGCTCGCGAAGTCGAGCCGCAGCAGCGGTACGCCGAAAATGCCGGCGGCCGCGCGAGCCGCAAGACTCTTTCCGCAGCCCTGCACCCCGAGCAGCAGCACGCCTTTGGGCGGATCCAGCTCCGGCGCGGTGCCGTCGAACGCGGGCTTGCGGCTCGTGAGCCACTGACGCAGGCGGCCAAGGCCGCCCACATCCGCGAACTTCGCCGTATCCGGTTCGTAAGACAACGTGCCGCCGCGGTTCAGCAGCTGATACTTGGCGACGAGAACGCCGGGGATGTCCGCCATCGTCAGCGCGCCGTCGTTGAAGATGGCCTGCCGCGCGAAACGCTCCGTGTCCGGCGCTTCGAGGCCGGCGAGGTTGTCGATCAGGTGATCGAGCGCCTCCTGATCGATTTTCACGGGGCGGCCGCCGTTCGCGCTAGCCCATTCCTTGGCCACGCGCGTGACCACCATCAGTCTCTCGTTGCGCGAGGGCGCGCCGAGCGCGAGGCGCGCGGACAGGTGCTCGAGCTCCTGCGGCACCGTGACCTCGTGGCTCATCAGTACGAGAGTGCGCGACACCCTGTCGTAGTCCTGCGCAATGTCCTTGATAAGGCGTACGTTCACGGGGTCCGACAGGTACGGATGGAAATCGAGCAGCACGTAGATGCCGGCCATCGGCGTCGCCTTCAGATGGCGCAGGAGCTGCTCGGGCTCCGCGATGGTCTTCTGCGAGCTGCCTAAGTCCTGATCGACGCGGCGCAGGCCTTCGGTCACCGTCCATTGAAAGACGCCCCAGGCGCGGCCCCGGCTGACCTTGAGGCTGGCCTCGCGGACCAGCTGCAGCACCCGCGCCTCCTCGCGCGACTCGATGACGATCAGCGCGAAACGCGACGCGAGCAGCATCTCCAGCTCGCGTTTGGGATCCTGCGTAAGGGGTTCGGCGGCCATGCTTGGCCGGAATCTAGCAGATGGGCGGCGGGGTGGTATGCGGCCAGCGTCTCATCCGATGGGGGCACCGCGGTGCTTGCGCGCTTGTTACCCACATCCGTACCGTGGGAGCATCGGAACCGTCTGCACGACTCTGGACCGACGGTGGGCCTACGCCGGCAACTCGCGAAGCTGACTGCACCGACGCTCCCCGCACTCGTGTCGCGGCCACGGCTATTCAAGCTGCTCGACCAAGCGCGCCGGCACAAACTGGTGTGGATCGCCGCAATCCCCGGCAGCGGCAAAACCTCGCTCGTGGCGAGCTACCTGCGCGCGAAGCGGCAGCGATCCCTGTGGATTTCGCTCGACGAAGCCGACACCGATCCGGCGACCTTCTTGCACTACCTTCGTCTGGCTGCCGAGGCTGCGACCCCGCGCGTTCGCACCCGGCTGCCCACTCTAACGCCAGAGTATCTACCCGAGCTGACGGTGTTCGCGCAGCGGTTTTTCGTCGCGCTCTATCAGCGTCTCGCACCGCGCACCGCGATCGTCTTCGACAACTACCAGACGCTGCGCCCCGACTCGCCGGTCCACGAGCTCGTGCGCATCGCCACGGCGCACTCGCCTCGCGGCACCACGATGTTCGTGATGTCCCGCGGCGGCGCGCCTGCCGTGCTCGCGCAGCTCCAGGTCGACCAGCAGATGGAGGTCATCAGCGAACGCGCACTGCGGTTGACCAAAGTCGAAACAGCGAAGCTGCTCGGCCTGCACGCCGCGGGGCGCCAGCGGCGCCAGTCCGCGGCGGAGGCCAAGAGGTTGCACGCTGCGACCGGCGGTTGGCTGGCGGGAACCGTGCTGCTGCTCATGCACGCCGGCGGAGCGGACCGAGCGCCGCTATCCGCGTCGCCTAAGCTGCTGTTCGACTACTTCGCAAACGAAGTGCTGAGCGAGCTCGGCGACGTGAGCCGCAAGGTACTTCTCGCAACGGCGTTCTTCCCTTCGATGACCACCGGGATGGCGCAGGCACTCACGGGCGAGGCCACCGCAGGGCGCATTCTTGCCAGCCTGCACCGCGCCGGGTATTTCACGGAACTGCATAGCGAAACCCCATCGCGTTACCAATACCATCCCCTGTTCCGCGAGTTCCTGCTGAGCCACGCGATCACGGCCTCGGCGGCTCCGCACCTGAGCGCCGTGCAGCAACAGGCGGCCGCGCTGCTCGCGGCCGACGCGCAAATCGAGGCGGCCATCGCCTTGTGGATCGGGACCCGGCGCTTCGACCAAGCTGCGGGTTTGGTCCAGGCGCAGGCCCCGTTGCTGCTCGGCCAAGGGCGCGGCAGCGTCGTGATCGATTGGGTTGAAGCCATGCCCGACGCCGCTCGCGATGAGGCGCCGTGGCTCTGGTATTGGCTCGGCGCCGCGCAACTCGCCGTACAGCCCTTGGACGCGCGGTCGCTGCTCGAGCGCGCGCTCCGCGGCTTCGAAAGGCACGGGGATCGCGTGGGCGCACTGCTAGCGTGCGCGACCATTGTGGACGCGATCGCGTACGGGTGGCGTGATGTCGCGCAGCTCGACGTCTGGATCGAACGGCTCGCTGAGCTCGCCGCGCGCGCCGGCAACGATGTGCCACCGCCTATTGAAGCGGCGGTTTCGTGCGCCATGTTCTACGGGCTGTTCTGGCGCCGACCGGGCGACCACCGTTTCCCTGCCTGGATAGCCAAGGCCCAGCAGGTCGTCGAATCCGCAGCCGAGCTCGACATGCGCATCAGCGCCGTGGGTGTGGCCCTGGTCAATGCCTACGTCAACGGCGGCGAGATCGGCAAAGCCGAGCGCTTGCTGCAGACACTCGAGGATCGCCTGGGTGGACGCGGCTCGACTCCATTCGCTGATCTCGCATGCTTTCAGATGCGGGCGGTGCTCGCATACACCACCGGCCAACCCGAGGCCTCAGTGCGCGCGGCAACGCAGGGTCTCGAATTCGCGGCAGTGCAAGGCATCTCGTTTTGGAGCCTGCCTTTGCTCGGTGCAAGGTGCCTCGCCGAGCTCCAGCTCGGCGACATCGCGGCCGCGGAGCGTAGCGCCGCGCAGATGCTTGCGCAATCGCGCGGCGGCGCAATGGTGTTTCGTTCCTGGGCACTTGTGTTGCAGAGCTGGGTAGCGCACGAACGCGGCAACGTGCGCGCGGCGCATCGTGCAGCGGAGCGTGCCCTCGATCTCATGGTGCACGAAGGCCCGTTTCCGGAAACCTTGGGGCGGTTCAGCATGGCGCAGACGGAGCACGCGCTCGGCCACAAGGAAGCGGCCGCGCTGCATCTGACCCGCCTTGTGGAAATCGCACGCGACGCGTGTTGCCCGATGAGCGAAATCGGTTGGCGCTGCATGGCGGCGCAGTTCGCGTTTGCCGCCGCGGACGTGCGGACGGCGCTCGCGGAGCTTCGTGCGGCGCTCCAGTTGGGGGCTGCCATCGGCTACCCGATTGGCAATGCCGCATTCGCCGCATCGACCTCGCCTTCCTGTTCGCGAAGGCGCTCGAAGCCGGCATCGAGCCCGAATACGTTCGCGAGCTCATTCGCTGCCGCCGGCTGTTGGCTGCGCCCGCGGCGGCCCACGTCGAAGCGTGGCCGTGGCCAATCAAGATCTACACGCTCGGCCGCTTCGCGCTGGTACGCGACGATGAGCCTGTCGTGTTCTCGGGCAAGACACAAAAACGGCCGCTCGATCTGTTGAAGGTGTTGCTGGCCTACGGCGGGCGCGACGTCGAGCAAAGCAGGGTTGCGAGCGCTCTGTGGCCGCAAGCCGATGGCGACGCCGCCGCCGCAGCGTTCAACACGAACCTCAAGCGGCTGCGAACGCTGCTCGGGCGTGCCGACGCAGTCACGCTATCGGCCGGCAAGCTCGCGCTGAACCCGCACGTGTGCTGGGTCGACGCGTGGGCGTTCGAGCGGGGATCGCGGCTTGCGGCGAACGATCACGCAGCCGCCACAACCGCGCTCGCGGCATACCGCGGGCCGTTTCTCGGCATGGACGACCGCAGTTGGTCGGTCCCGCCACGCGAGCGCCTCCGCGCACGATTTCTGCGCGGCCTGCGCAAGCTCGGCAGCGGGCTCGAAGACCAGGGCCGCTGGGACGCGGCCGCCGAATGGTACCAACGCGGTCTCGACGCGGAGGATTCGAGCGAGGAGTTGTACCAGCGGCTCATGATCTGTCACGACCACTTGGGTCAGCGCAGCGAGGCGCTGGCCGTGTACCAACGGTGTACGAAGCTGTTGAAGGCACGTGCGGGCGCCGAGCCCAACGCCAAGACGCAAGGGATTTACGAGCGCCTGCGCACACCTTAGCGCCGTCGATCTGTCAGTCATCCGTTTGTTCCGCGGGCGTAGGTTCTCCGGGCGGGGTTGACCCGCCTAGCCAAGGGAGAACGGCATGAGAGTCCGTCGGACGCGGGTTGATCCTCGGGCGTGGTCGCTGTTTCTCGCGTTGCTGCCGTGTTGGCCGTGCGCGGGACAGGTGTTGCAGGGTGGCGGCAACGCGGCCATCCCGCTCTATTTCGAGGAGAACGTGGGCCAAGCGGACGCCACCATTGGCTACGTCGCGCGTTCCGCTGCCTATGTGGCCGGAATCAAGGCCGACGCGTTGCTCGTCGCGGGTCGTGGCGCACCCGGAGCGCTCGAAGTCCGCTTCGTTGGTGCCGCCGCTGCCGCGGCGCTCGAGCCGCTCGAGCCACGGCCGAGCGTCAGCAATTACCTGCTGGGATCCGACAGCACTCGGTGGCTCCACGGCATCCACCACTACGGCAGAGTGCGGGCACGCGGCGTTTACACCGGCATCGACGTCGAGCATTACGGCGATCCGTTCCGCCTCGAGTTCGATGTACACGTGGCGCCCGGTGCAAACCCGGCACAGATCGAGTTGGCAGTGCCGGGCGGCGCCCATATCGACGCCGACGGCGATCTCGTCCTCGCGGCCGCGGGCGAGGTGCCGCTGCTGCGCGCGCCGCGCGCCTATCAGCGGGTCGAGGGGCGCACCGTGAAGATCGACGCCGCGTTCCGCCAATCGCCGACGGGCGCCGTGACCTTCGCGCTCGGGGTTTACGACCGAGACCGCGAGCTGATCATCGACCCGGTGCTCGACTTCAGCACCTACTACGGCGGCAGCGGCGCGGACGACGCGAGGGACGTGTTCGTCGACGGATTCCGCGACATCTACGTGGCTGGCACCACGCAATCGGCCGATCTGGTGCTACTCAGCGCCGTGCAACCGAATCCCGGCAGCAGCCAGGACGGCTTCGTACTGAAGATGACACCGGCGGGCGCGTTGGTGTTTGCCACCTACCTCGGGGGCAACGGCGCGGATTCCGCCACGGGTGTCGCCGCCGATGGGCAGCGGCGCGTGTACGTCGTCGGCGACACGCGGTCGACGAACTTTCCCACGCTGACGGGTGCCGGCGCCACGCTCCCAGGCGATGCCATCCTGAATGGGGGAAGGGACGCATTCGCGCTGTCGCTCGATGCGACGGGCAGCACGTTGCGCTACTCGCGTTTCGTCGGCGGCGGCGCCAGCGACTTCGCGAACGACGTGGCCGTGGATGCCGCCAGCGGCGCAACGTTCATGATCGGCGAAACATCGTCGACGACCTTTCCCGTAGGCAGAAGTGACGGCGGCACCGTGCTGCAGGCGAACTTCGGGGGCGGTTTGGTTCCGGACGCGTTTGTCTTCGCACTGAGCTCCATCGGAGATCCGATCTACGGCACCTATCTAGGCGGCACCGGGTATGACTATGGCAGTGGCATCTACGTGGCGGCCGATCTGCGGGTTGCGATCGTCGGCCAGACGGCGTCGACCAACCTACCCGTCACCAGCGGCGCCCTGCGCACCACACTGAGCGGTCCGACGGATGTCTTCGTGGGTATCTTGGCTTCTCTGGGACAAGGCATGCACAGCCTCACCTACCTCGGTGCCGGCGGTACTGCCTCGGACACTCCGGGCAGCGTAGCCCTCGATGCGACCGGCCGGCTCGTGGTCAGCGGCAGCACGGATGGCACCGACTTTCCGACGAGCACCGACGCGGTGCGCAGCGCGAAGACCGGCGCGGCCGGGACGACCGATGCCTTCCTCGCAGTGCTCGATGCGGCAGCGACCACGCTGGCGTACAGCACCTATCTCGGCGGTAGCTCGTACGACTTCGGGCTCGACGTGGCGGTGAGCCCCGGCACGGATCGGAGCGTCGTCGTCACGGGTGAAACGCTGTCGACGGACTTTCCGCAGTCGAACGCGCTGCAACCGCGCTCCGGCCCCGCCGACCGGTCCGAAGCCTTCGTCGTGCGCTTCGCGCCGTTCGGGCAGAGCCTGACGCTGAACTTCGCCACCTATCTCGGCGGCTCGCTCGACGATTCTGCGGCCGCAGTCGCCGTGGACGACACGGGCGCGATCACCGTCGTCGGTCTCACGAGCTCGGCCAATTTCCCGCTGACCAACGCAAGCGACTCGACGCTCGGTGGCGCAAGTGATGCGTTCATCACGCGCATCACCGACACCGCACTGCCGCCCACCACCGCCACCGTTCAGTGGACCACCACGTCCGCCGAAGTGATCGAAGACACGGGCACGAGACACGTAACGCTCACCGTCGAGCGTACCGGCGGGAGTCTCGATGGAACCGTGTCGATTCCTTTCACGATCGAGGCCGGCACCGCACTGCCGGGCGTCGACTACGTAGATGCCGTCGGCTTCATCCAGTTCGCCCACCAGCAAGCGAGCCAGACGCTGCAAGTCGACATTCTCGGCGACTCGACGCCGGAGCCCACCGAGACTTTCACCGTAGTGCTGGCGCCGCCGGCCGGCACGAACGCGATCTTGGGCCCGCGCAGTAGGATCGACGTGTCGATTCGGGATGACGACGCGGGCATTCGCGTCACCGATTCGATCGGCGTCGCCGATGATCTCGATTTGCCGTTCGCCGCGATCCTCGCGGGAGAGACGGCGAGCGCGCAGGTTACCGTGAGCAACACGGGCTCGGTGCCGTTCACGCTCCTGGCGCCAGCGCCGCTGAATCCGAATCTGCCATTTCGCGTTGCGCAGGATCAGTGCGGCAACCTGGCGTTGGCGCCTGCCGCGTCCTGCCAGTTTCAGGTCGTTTTCGCGCCGACGATCGATGGCGCCTTCGCGAATTCCATCGAGCTGCGCACATCGGCGACACTCCTGGCGACACTGCGCTTGACTGGCATCACGGGTTCCAGAACGGTCGACTTGCGCGTGACTAAGGAAGCCGACCACGCAGCGCTCCAGGTCGGTGAGCTCGTGACCTATACGGTGCGCGTAGCGAACTCGGGGCCGTTGGCAGCGACGGGCGTCGAGATCGAAGACACCTTGCCGGCCGGATTGCGGTTCCTGACCGGGAACCCACAACCTACGATCGCCGGCAACCTGTTGCGCTGGACACTTTCGGACGTGCCAGTGGGCGATGCGGCCGCGGTGACGGTGACCTATCAGACTATGGTTGAGCAAGCCGCGGGCCCCTGCCGATCGAACACAGCGGCCGTCGTTCGCGCAGAACAAATCGACAGCCTGTCGAGCAATAACAGCAGCAGTCACGTTGGCGGCGTGCCTGGTTGCGCCGATCTCGCGATCAGCGTGACGTTCCGCGGCCAGCTCAGCATCACGGCGGATGTCACTGTCGTCAATCGGG
Source organism: uncultured Gammaproteobacteria bacterium (assembly GCA_963748045.1). Lineage (GTDB taxonomy): Bacteria > Pseudomonadota > Gammaproteobacteria > Steroidobacterales > Rariloculaceae > FEN-1219. Next base: position 125,907 of record CAVVIC010000019.1, on the reverse strand, counting down.
GGCCGACGACTGCGACGGGTATTCTGTTCCGTGTGTCGGCAGCCGCGCTCAACCCCAATCTCGGCGCCCCGATCACGGACTGTTCAACGATCGGGGGCACAACGATGACCAATCTGCAGCCCGGTGAGTCCAGGCTCGTGTCGCTCGATGTCGGCAGCGTCGGCGGAAGCGATGAGACGTGGACCTACGGGTACTGCGCGAGCCACGCAGGCACGGATTTCGATCTAACGAACAACAAGGATATCGGGTCGTTCTTGGTGCGAGGGCAAGGCCCAGCAGCCAGTGGTGGGCATTGCTTCATTGCGACCGCCGCCTACGGTTCCTACCTCGCGCCGGAAGTCGACACGTTGAGGCGCTTCCGCGACGAGTATCTACAGACGAACCGGCTCGGCCGCGCGTTCGTGGCGTGGTACTACCGGCATTCGCCGCCGGCCGCGGACTACATCCGCGGGCGCCCGTGGTTGCGCGCGCTGACGCGTGTGGCGCTGACGCCGATCGTCTACACGGTGAAGTACCCCGCCGGTGCCGCGGTGCTGCTGGGCGGGCTGCTGGCGCTGCTCATCCGGAGGCGGCGCGACAAGGAGCTGCCCAAGCTGACGCTCACCGCGTGAACGCCGCGCCGCGTCGCTTCGCGCGCGCGGCCTGAGGACGCGGCGCCTCGCCGGCCGCCGGGGGACACTGGTGCGGCCCTCCCGACTACAATGGCGGCATTGAATCCGCCCCGGCCGACGAGATGACCGCCCCGCCCCACACGCCCGTCATGCAGCAGTACCTCGCCATCAAGGCGAAGTTTCCGGACACGCTGCTGTTCTACCGCATGGGCGATTTCTACGAGCTGTTCTACGACGACGCGCGCCGCACGTCGAAGCTGATCGACATCGCGCTCACGCGCCGCGGCCAGTCCGGCGGCGAGCCGATCCCGATGGCCGGCGTTCCCGTGCAGTCGGCCGAGACCTATCTCGCGCGGCTCGTGAAGCTCGGCGAATCCGTCGCAATCTGCGAGCAGATCGGCGATCCGGCCACGAGCAAGGGTCCCGTCGCGCGCGAGGTCGTGCGCGTGCTGACACCGGGCACGTTGACCGACGCCGCGCTGCTCGAGGACAAGGAAACGCGGCTGCTCGCGGCCGTCACGCCCGGCACTCCGCTCGGCCTCGCGTGGCTCGATCTCGCGGGCGGGCGGTTCAGCCTGACCGAGCTCGCCGATCTCGACGCGCTGCACGCCGAGCTCGAGCGCCTGAAGCCCGCCGAGCTGCTGCTGCCCGAAGACGTCGACGTGCCGAAGTGGCTCGCGAACGCGACCGGTGCGCGGCGCCGGCCGCCGTGGCACTTCGACCCCGGCACCGGCAAGCGCCTGCTGTGCGAGCAACTCGGCACGCGCGACCTCGCCGGCTTCGACGCGGAGGACATCCCGGCGGCCGTGGGCGCCGCGGGCTGCCTGCTGCAATACGCGAAGGACACGCAGCGCGCGGCATTACCGCATCTGAAAACGCTGCAGCGCGAGCGCCGCGAGCACGCCGTGATCCTGGACGCGCAGACGCGCCGCAACCTCGAGATCGAGGCGAGCCTCGGTGGCCGCGACGAGTACACGCTCGCGGGACTCATGGACCGGTGCGCCACGGCCATGGGCAGCCGCCTCCTGCGCCGCTGGCTGAACCGGCCGATCCGCGACCGCGCGGAGTTGAAGCGCCGGCAACAGGCGCTCGACGTGCTGCGGACGAACGGGCCGGTCGTCGCCATGCAATCCGTGCTGAAGGACATCGGCGACCTCGAGCGGATCCTGACGCGTGTCGCGCTGCGCTCTGCGCGGCCGCGCGACCTGGCACACCTGCGCGACAGCCTCGCGACGCTGCCCGAACTGAAGCGCCTCGCCTCACCGCTCGCGGCCGAGCGGCTGCAGGCGCTCGCGGCGCGCTGCGGCGAGCACGCGGCTGAGCGCGCGTTGCTCGCGCGCGCGCTCGTCGAGGTGCCGCCCGTGCTGCTGCGCGACGGCGGCGTGATCGCGGAAGGCTACGACGCCGATCTCGACGAGCTGCGCCGCATCAGCACGAACGCCGATCAGTTCCTCGTGCGACATGGAGACGCGCGAGCGCGCAGCGCACCGGCATCGCGAACCTCAAGGTCGGCTACAACCGCGTGCACGGCTTCTACATCGAGCTCACGCGCGGCCAGGCGGCCGCGGCGCCGGCCGACTACATCCGCCGCCAGACGCTGAAAGGCGCCGAGCGCTACATCACGCCCGAGCTCAAGGAGTTCGAGGACAAGGTGCTGTCCGCGCGCGAGCGCTCGCTGGCGCGCGAGAAACAGCTGTACGACGAGCTGCTGGAGACGCTCGGCCGCGAGCTCGCCGCGCTGCAGGCGACGGCCGAAGCCGTGGCCGAGCTCGACACGCTCGCGAATCTAGCCGAGCGCGCGAAGGCGCTCGACCTCGTGCTGCCGGCGCTCGTCGACGAGCCGCAGCTCGTGTACCGCGGCGGCCGGCATCTCGGCGTAGAGCAATCGAGCAGTGCGGCGTTCGTGCCGAACGACCTCACGCTCGACGAGCACGAGCGCATGCTGATCATCACGGGCCCGAACATGGGCGGCAAATCGACGTACATGCGCCAGACGGCGCTGATCGCGATCCTCGCGCACATCGGCAGCGTCGTGCCGGCCGAGTCGGCGACGATCGGCTCGCTCGACCGGATCTTCACGCGCATCGGCGCGGCCGACGACCTCACGGGCGGCCGCTCGACGTTCATGGTCGAGATGACCGAGACCGCGAACATCTTGAACAGCGCGACGCGCGCGAGCCTCGTGCTCATGGACGAGGTCGGGCCGCGGCACGAGCACGTTCGACGGTCTCGTCGCTCGCGTGGGCGGCCGCGCGCCACATCGCGCAGAAGATCGGCGCGCTGACGCTGTTCGCGACGCATTACTTCGAGCTCACGACGCTGCCCGACGAGCTGCCGCACTGCCGCAACGTGCACCTCGACGCGACCGAGCACGGCCGCGAGCTGATCTTCCTGCACAGCGTGAAGCCCGGGCCCGCGAGCCAGAGCTACGGCCTGCACGTGGCCGAGCTCGCCGGCGTGCCGCGCGACGTCGTCGACCGCGCGCGCGACTATCTGCGCAGGCTCGAGAAGCACCAGCAGGCGTTGTTGCCGGCGAGCCCGCAGTCGGAGCTCACGTTCGAGCCGGCGGCGCCCGTCGCATCGCCGGAGCAGCGACAGGTCATCGAACGACTCACGGCGCTCGACGCCGACACGCTCACGCCGCGAGCAGCGCTCGACCTGCTCTACGAGCTCGCGCGGCTCGCGAAAACACCGAAGTGAGTCAGCCCGGCGCGTGGCGGAACCGGCCGTGCTCGAGAAAGTGTTGCACCTGATCGCTGACGCGCTTCGACCACGGCAGCGCGAAGTGCGTGACCGGCAGCACGATGTGATCCGCGAGGCCCGGCACGCGCGTCTCCGCGACGGCCACGGTGCCGTCGTTCGCTTCGAAGATGCCGCCGACGGCCCAACTCGTGCCGAACGGCACGCGGCCCGCGATGGCGCCGGCCGGCACGGCTGGCGGCCAGTCGCCGAACCCGCCGCGCGCATTCAAGTCGATGATGGTCTGGCCGATGATTCGCCGGCCGCCCGGCAGCCGCGTCACCCGCGCGCCGATTTGGCTGCCGCGCAGCGGCGAACCGAGCATCACGACGCGACCGAGCCGCGCCGGAATGCGCTGCTCCAGCATCGCGCGAATCACGGCACCCCCCAGGCTGTGCGCGACGAGATGCACGGTGTCGCCGGGCACGCTGTCGATGAAGTCCGCGAGCGCCGCGGCGTTGGCTTCGAGCGACTGGTGGACGGTGGGATAGCCGAACCGCTGCACCGTCGAAGCCGTGCCTTTCGAGCCGGCGCTGCAGCGCGATCATGGCGCCCGCACGCATCCACAGGCCGTGGACGGTGACGACGGTGGTCAAGCCGGGCGCGAGTCTTTGAGGCGTTGCAACGCTTCGCGATTGGTCCACGAGGCGACCTTTTCGATCGCGGCCTCGACGGGTAGCCAGAGATAGGCCACGTGCTCGCCGGGCGCGAGCTGCACGGCGCGCATCTCGGGCACTTCGAGGTAATACAGATGCTCGAGATTGCTCTGCACGTCGGGCGAGTAACGCGCGCGCCAGGCCGGCAGGATCGGGAACGTGTTCTGCACGTGCGCGTCGCGCAGGCCGGCGGGCACGAGGCCGGTCTCCTCCTCGATCTCGCGCGCGGCGCACTCGGCCGGCGTCTCTGCCCAACCGAGCGTGCCGGTCACGCTCTGCCAGAACCCGCGCGGCTCGGTGCGCTCGAGCAACAGGCAGTCGAGCTTTGGCGTGTGCACGACCACGAGCACCGACTCGGGGCGCCTGAAGTCAGCGACGGCGACCATCCGCGATCAGCCCTAAGTCGCGCTCTTGAAGCGGATGCCGAGCTCTTTGAGCTGCGTCGCATCGGCGGGGCTCGGCGCGCCGGTCAGCAGGTCGCTGGCCGTGGCCGTCTTCGGGAACGCGATGACCTCGCGAATGTTGTCGGCGCCGGCCATCAGCATCACGAGCCGGTCGAGACCGAACGCGATGCCGCCGTGCGGCGGCGCGCCAAACTCGAGCGCGGTCAACAGGAAGCCGAACTTGAGCTCCGCTTCCTCTTTGCCGATGCCGATCAGATCGAACACGGCCGACTGCATCTCCGGAGTGTGGATACGCATCGAGCCGCCGCCGACCTCGTAGCCGTTCAGCACGACGTCGTACGCGCGCGCGATCGTCGTGCCGGGCGCCGCACGCAGCGCCTCGGGCGACGGGTCGCGCGGCGACGTGAACGGATGATGCAGCGGCGTCCAGCCGCCGGTCGGCAGCGCTTCGAACATCGGGAAGTCGACGACCCACAACGGCCGCCACTCGCCTTCGATCAGCTTGCGGTCGCGCCCGAGCGCGAGGCGCAGCGCGCTCAACGACTCGTTGACGACGTGGGCTTTGTCCGCGCCGAAGAACACGAGATCGCCGTCCACGGCGCCGACGCGATCGAGCACGCCGCTCACCGCCGCATCCGGCAGGAACTTCAAGATGGGCGACTGCAAACCGTCGCGGCCCTTCGCTCGCTCGTTGACCTTGATGTACGCGAGACCCTTCGCGCCGTGACGCGCGACGAGTGCCGTGTAGTCGTCGATCTCCTTGCGCGTGAGCTCGCCGCCCTTCGGCAGCTTGAGTGCCGCGATGCGGCTCGCGGGGTCCGCGGCCGGGCCGGCGAACACCTTGAACTCCACGCCGCGGAACAAATCGGCGACTTCGACGAGCTCGAGCGGAATCCGCAGGTCCGGCTTGTCGTTGCCGAAACGCCGCATCGAGTCCGCGTACGACAGTCGCGGGAACGGTATCGGCAGCTCGGCGCCGAGCACGGACTTGAACGTGTCGTGCAGCAGCTGCTCCATGAGCCGCATGAGATCCTCTTCGTTCATGAACGAGGTCTCGATATCGAGCTGCGTGAACTCGGGCTGGCGGTCCGCGCGCAGGTCCTCGTCGCGGAAGCACTTCACGATCTGATAGTAGCGATCGAGGCCCGCCATCATGAGCAGCTGCTTCATGAGCTGCGGCGACTGCGGCAGCGCGAAGAAGTTGCCCGGCTGCGTGCGGCTCGGCACGAGGTAGTCCCGCGCGCCTTCGGGCGTGGTCTTCGTCAGGATCGGCGTCTCGACGTCGATGAAGCCGTTGTCGTCCATGAACTTGCGCAGCGCGCGCGTCACGGCGTGCCGCAGACGCAGGTTCTTCAGCATCGGCTCGCGGCGCAGATCGAGATAGCGGTAACGCAGCCGCAGTTCCTCGCTGACCGGCTCGTCGTGATGGAACGGTGGCGTCTTCGACTTCGCGAGCACCGTGAGCTTGGGTGGCGAGAACTTCGATCTCGCCGCTCGGAAGATTCGGGTTGATGGTGCCCGCCGGGCGCTCGCGCACGCGACCTTGCACCTCGAGCACGAACTCGGAGCGCAAGCGCTCGGCCTCGGCGAAAATCTCGGCGCGGTCAGGATCGAAGACGACCTGGAGCAGCCCTTCGCGATCGCGCAGATCGATGAAGATCACGCCGCCGTGATCGCGGCGCCGGTGTACCCAGCCGGCAACGGTGACTTCGCGGCCAATCGCAGTGCGGTTTACGTGGCCGCAGTAATGACTGCGCATCAGAGTCGGGCCCCACCGAAGAGGCGGGGGATGTTACGGTGAACCTTAAGGGCGCGCAAGCGGCGCGGCCGCTGGCTCCGGGGCCGTTCCCGGCGCCACGACGCCGAGCGAAACCACCATCTTCAACGCGTCCTCGACGGACATCTTGAGCTCGATCACTTCCTCTCGCGGCACGAAGATGAGGAAGCCGCCGGCGGCGTTCGCCGAGTTCGGCACGAACACCGCCACGACGTCGCGGCCGGTCGCAGCCTTGATCTCGTGCGCCTCGTCGGACGTCTGGAACCCGAGCCGCCACACACCTTTGCGCGGGTACTCGATCAGCAGCACCTTGCGAAACGACTTGCCCGAAGACAGCAGCACGGACGAGAACGTCTTCACGGCGCTGTACACCGAGCGCACGAACGGAATCCGCGCAGAGCAGCGACTCGCCCCAGCGCAGCAACTGCCGGCCGATCAAGTTCGCGACCATGACTCCGGTGGCGAACAGCACGATCAACGCGAGCACGGCGCCGACGCCCGGAATGCGGAAGCCGAGCAGCGTCTCCGGTTGATAGGCCTGCGGGACGAGGAACAGGAGCCCGTCCATCAGGTCGAGCAGCACCTTGAAGACGAGGACGGTGACGCCGATGGGCAGCCACACCACGAGGCCCGCCACGAAGTAGCGGCGCAGACGCATCAGGCTCTCGCGGACTTGGCCGCTTTCGTTTTGCGCTTAGGTGCAGCGCGCTTCGCCGCCTGCGGTTTCGCTTTGCTGTCCGCGCCGTTCTTCGGCTTGTCGGGCTTGTCGGGCTTGTCGGCCGCACCCGTGACCGCCGCGGCCTCCTTCTTCTCTTCGCTCTTCACGGGCTCGGAGGATCTCGGCCTGTCTCGACGAGGTTGCGCTTCTTGTCTTTATCGCCCTTGAAGTCGGTCTCGTACCAGCCGCTGCCCTTGAGACGGAAACTCGGCGCGGACACCAACCGGCGCAGCTGCGACTTGCCGCACTCGGGGCACTTGCGCAGCGGCGCGTCACTCATCTTCTGAAGCGCGTCGAGATAGTGGCTGCACGCGGCACAGCGATATTCGTAGATCGGCATTCCTGCATTCTCGAGTTAGGCACTCTCGCGTTAGGCGGCCCGCTCCTTCATACCTTTGACGAAGCCCAGGCCGTCGCCCTCGACCGTTACGCGAATCGTATCGCCGGGGCCGAAGTCGCCGCGCAGAATACGCTGTGCGAGCGGATTCTCCAATTGCTGCTGGATCGCCCGCTTCAGCGGCCGAGCGCCGTACACCGGATCGAACCCCGCCTGCGCGAGACGGTCGCGCGCACCAGGATCGAGCACGAGCCCGATCTCGCGTTCGCGCGAGCCGTTTGTGCAAGATAGCCCAGCTGGATGTCGACGATCTTGCGGATGTGCTCCGCCTCGAGCGGATGGAACACCACCACGTCGTCGATGCGGTTGATGAACTCGGGCCGGAAGTGCTGACCGACGATCTCCATGACCTCGGCCTTCATGCGCTCGTAGTTCGCGGCGCCGGCCAGCTCCTGGATCCGCTCGCTGCCGAGGTTCGACGTCATGACGATCACGGTGTTGCGGAAGTCGACGGTGCGGCCCTGGCCGTCCGTGAGTCGCCCGTCGTCGAGCACCTGTAGCAGCACGTTGAACACGTCCGGGTGCGCCTTCTCGACCTCGTCGAGCAGCACGACCGAGTACGGCTTGCGCCGCACGGCTTCGGTGAGATACCCGCCTTCCTCGTAGCCCACGTAGCCCGGCGGCGCGCCGATCAGCCGCGCGACCGAGTGCTTCTCCATGAACTCCGACATGTCGATGCGGACCAGGGCCTCTTCGGTATCGAACAGGAACGCCGCGAGCGCCTTCGTGAGCTCGGTCTTGCCGACGCCGGTGGGACCCAAGAACAGGAACGAGCCGTTCGGCCGATTCGGATCGGAGAGCCCCGCGCGCGAGCGCCGGATCGCGTTCGACACGATCTCGAGCGCTTCGTGCTGCCCGACGACGCGCTGCTCCAGGAACTGCTCCATCTTCAGCAGCTTGTCCTTCTCGCTCTCGAGCATCTTCGACACGGGAATGCCGGTCCACTTCGAGACGACCTCGGCCACCTCTTCGTCCGTGACCTTGTTGCGCAGCAACTTGTTGGCCGCCTCGCTCCGCGAAGCCTGCGCCAGCCGGCGCTCGAGCTCGGGGATCTTGCCGTACTGCAGCTCGGCCATGCGGCCCAAGTCCGATGCGCGGCGCGCCTTCTCGACCTCCGCGCGCGCTCGCTCGAGCTCTTCCTTGATGTGCGCCTCGCCCTGCACGGCCGCCTTCTCGGCCTTCCACACCTCTTCGAGGTCGGCGTACTCGGCCCCGAGCTTGTCGATCTGGTCTTCGAGATCTGCAAGCCTTCGCTTCGAGGCCTCGTCGGGCTCCTTCTTCAACGCCTCGCGCTCGATCTTGAGCTGGATCAGCCGGCGCTCGAGGCGGTCCATCTCCTCGGGCTTGCTGTCCATCTCCATGCGGATGCGCGACGCGGCCTCGTCGATCAGGTCGATCGCTTTGTCGGGCAACTGCCGGTCGCTGATGTAGCGGTGCGACAGCGTCGCCGCGGCCACGATCGCGGGATCCGTGATCTCGACTTTGTGATGCAGCGCGTACTTCTCTTTGAGGCCGCGCAGGATCGCGATCGTGTCTTCGACCGACGGCTCGTCCACGAGCACTTTCTGGAAGCGCCGCTCGAGCGCCGCGTCCTTCTCGATGTACTTGCGGTACTCGTCGAGCGTCGTGGCGCCCACGCAGTGCAGCTCGCCGCGCGCGAGCGCGGGCTTCAGCATGTTGCCGGCGTCCATCGAGCCCTCGGCTTTGCCGGCGCCGACCATCGTGTGCAGCTCGTCGATGAACAGGATGACCTGGCCTTCCTGCTTCGCGAGATCGTTCAGCACGGCCTTCAGGCGCTCCTCGAAATCGCCGCGGAACTTCGCGCCCGCGATCAGCGCGCCCATGTCGAGCGACAGCACGCGCTTGTTCTTGAGTCCTTCGGGCACTTGGCCGTTCACGATGCGCTGCGCGAGACCTTCGACGATGGCGGTCTTGCCGACGCCGGGCTCGCCGATCAGCACCGGGTTGTTCTTCGTGCGGCGTTGGAGCACCTGGATCGTGCGGCGAATCTCGTCGTCGCGGCCGATCACGGGGTCGAGCTTTTCCTGCTCGGCGCGCGCGGTGAGGTCGATCGTGTATTTCTCGAGCGCCTGGCGCTTCTCCTCGGCGTTCTGGTCGTCGACCTTGCTGCCGCCGCGAATCTCGTCGATGGCCTTCGCGATCGCGCCTTTGACGGCGCCGGCCTTCTCGAGGATGCGGCCGACATCCGTCTTCGACTGCACGGCCGCGAGCACGAACAGACTCGCTCGAGATGAAATTGTCGCCGCGCTCCTGCGCGAGCTTGTCGGTGACGTTCAGCAGCTTGCTCGAAATCGTTGCCGATGTGGACGTCGCCGGGAGTGCCTTCGACGCTCGGCAGCCGATCGATCGCCTCGCCGAGCTGCGAGCGCAGCAGGTTCATGTTGACGCCGGCCTTCGTCAGCAACCCGCGCACCGTGCCGCCCTGCTGCTCGAGCAGCGCCGCCATCAGGTGCACCGGCTCGATGAACTGGTGATCCCGGCCGACGGCCAGCGACTGCGCGTCCTGCAGCGCCTGCGTGAAGTGCGTGGTCAGTTTGTCCATGCGCATGGCAATACGCTCCTGATTGATTGGCTCGCCCGAACATGAGGCTAGCCCGGCGGATTCTCAACCGCCATGCCGGTAACTACTGGCGCGGCGCTACGGCTTCGGCTCGCGCGCCAGACCAGCGTCGCCATGCGGCCGCACGGCGGCTTCGCGCCGGTGCGAGAAGAACCGCGCCGACTCGCGGAACGTGCAGAAGCCGCCGCCGTAGACGGCCGTGACGCCCGGCCGCGCGCAGGCTCGTCGCGCGCGAGCCCATAGAGATCGGCCTGCCAGCGGCCGCGCGGATTCGGCGCGAAGTGGGCCGCGGCCGTGCCGGCGTCGCGCGCGAGAAACGCGTCGCGAACGTCGGCGCCGACCTCGTAGCCGCCGCGCTGATCGCGGGCCCGAGCCACGCGAGGATCTCGATCCGGTGGCGCCCGCAGGGCACGAACCGCGGCCGGTCAGCACGCCGCTCAGCAGCCCGCGCCACCCGGCGTGCGCGACGCCGACGCGGCCGGCCGCGCGCGCTCGCAGAGCATCACCGGCAGGCAGTCGGCCGTCAGCACGGCGCAGACGACGCCCGCACGCGCGGTGACCGCGCCGTCCGCGGGACTACGGCGTCGCGGTCGAGATCGAGCACGGTCGCGCCGTGCACCTGCTCGAGCCACGCGGGCTCGGACGGCAGCGCGAGCGCCGGCGCGCAGGCGTGCGCGATTCGCGGCGACGCGGTCCGGCGCGTCGCCGACGTGGGTCGCGAGATTCAGCGCCGCGTAACGAGCCGGCGCTCGCACCCCCGGCGCGTCGGTGACCCACGCGCGCACGCGCGCGGGCGCCGGCCAATCGGGAGCGAAGCCGAGCCGGCGCGCTCATCGCGCTGCCTCGCGTCCGCGCGCAGCAACGTCGAGCAGCGCTCGCAAATCCGGCGGCAGAGGGCGCTCGTAACGCACAGCGCCTCGCCGGTCGACGGGATGCTCGAAGCGCGAGCCGTACTCGCGTGCAGCGCCTGACGGCGGAAGCCCTGCAGCGCGAGCCGCAGCTCGTCGCTCGGCGCGCGGCGGCAAGCGCGGGCGGCCGCCGTAGACCGGGTCGCCGACGCAGCGGCGCATGGATGTGCGCCATGTGCACGCGGATCTGATGCGTGCGGCCGGTCTCGAGCTCGACCTCGCAGTGCGTGTGCGCGCGAAAGCGCTCGAGCACGCGATAGTGCGTGCGCGCCTCGCGGCCGCCGTCGACCACGGCCATCCTCGTGCGCTCGCGGGATGGCGCCCGATCGGCGCGTCGACTGCTGCCGCCGCCCGTCAGCACGCCCTGGCAGATCGCTTCGATACGTGCGCTTGATGCGCCGCCGCTCGAGCGCCGCCGAGAGCGTCGTCTGGCTCGCGAGCGTGCGCGCGACGAGCAGCAGTCCGCTCGTGTCCTTGTCGAGCCGGTGCACGAGGCCCGCGCGCGGCAGCGTTCGCGAGCTCGGGGTGCAGATTCAGCAGCGCGTTCTGTAACGTGCCGGACCGGTTGCCGGCGCCCGGATGAACGACGAGGCCGACCGGCTTGTCGATCACGAGCAGCGCCGCGTCCTCGTGGACGACGATCGAGCGGAATGGCCTCGGGCTCGACGGCGCATCGGCCGCTTCGAGCTCGGTGTCGAGCACGAGCTCCTCGCCGCCCTTGAGCAGCGTGCGGGCGCTTGCGCGCTCCTCGCCCGCCGACCGTGAGCCGGCCGGCGTCGATCCAGGTCTTGAGACGGCTCCGCGAGAACTCCGGCAGCAGCAGCGCCGCAGCCTGATCGAGCCGCTGGCCCGCGAGCTCGGCCGGCACTATGAGCCGCCGCTCTATGCGTTCCATGAGCCGCGTCGACCGAGGGGCGGAAACTTTCGGCTATACTTCATCGTCCAAGCTGCAACCTGTCGAATCTAGCGATTATCGCCGCCGCCAAGGCGCAACACATGCCCGTGCTTCGAACCACCTCCAACTGCTGTTGCTCACCGTCGCTTGTGGCCTGCGCCCTGATCGGCTGCGGCCGGCGCGACAACGTCGAGCGCGACGGCGGCCCGACCAAGTCTCTACGACCAGGGCAAGAAGCAGATGGACGCGACGAACTACCCGAGCGCCATCAAGTCCTTACAAGGGGCTCGAGTCGCGTTATCCGTTCGCGCCCGAGACCCGGCAGGCGCAGCTCGATCTCATCTACTTGTACTACAAAGGCAGCAGCCCGAGCAGGCGGTCGACGCCGCCGAGGCGTTCGAGCGCGAGAACCCGATCGCATCCGCGCATCGACTACTGCATGTACATGCGCGGGCGCGTCTACTTCGACCAAGAAGCCGAACATCCTCGAGAAATTCTTCCAGGTCGACATGTCGAAGCGGCCCCCGAAGGACACGATGAAGTCCTATTCGCACCTTCGAGGACTTGATCCGGCGCTTCCCGAACAGCGAGTACGTGCCGGACGCGCGCCAGCGAATGGTGTTCCTGCGTAACCGGCTCGCACGCTTCGAAAACTACGTCGCCGAGTACTACATCAATCGCGGCGCCTATGTCGCGGCCATCAACCGGTCGAAGTACGCGCTCGAGCACTATCCCGGCGCTCCGGAGCTCGAGAAGACGATGCAGATCATGATCGACGCGTACGAGAAGCTCGGCATGCAGGATCTTGCGACCGACGCCAAGCGCGTCTACGCGGCCACCTGGGGCAACGGCGCGAAGGAACCGGCGCAGCGAGCTGCGCAGAACGAGCCCGCGGCCGAGCCCGACGCGCGCGCCAGCGCGAACTAGTATCCCGACGTAATCGGATAGCGCCAGTCGCGCCCGAACGCGCGATTGCTCACGCGCACGCCGGGCGGCGCCTGCCGGCGCTTGTACTCGGCGCGTTTGACCATCTGCAGCACGCGCACGACGGTCGCGCGCTCGAAGCCGAGCGCCGCGATTTGGTCGACCGAGTAATCCTTCTCGATGAACGCCTCGAGGATCGGATCGAGCACGTCGTAGGGCGGCAGCGAATCGCTGTCCTTCTGGTTCGCACGCAGCTCGGCCGTCGGCGGACGCGTGATCACGCGTTCGGGGATCACCGGGGCGATTCCGTTGCGATAGCGCGGCGAGCTGGTAGACGAGCGTCTTCGTGCAGTCCTTGAGCGGCGCGAATCCGCCCGCCATGTCGCCGTACAAGGTCGCGTAGCCGACGGCCATCTCGCTCTTGTTGCCCGTCGTGAGCAGCATCTCGCCGAGCTTGTTCGAGATCGCCATCAACAGGATGCCGCGGCAGCGCGCCTGGATGTTCTCCTCGGTCGCGTCGGCGCGGGAGCCCCGCGAACACGATCGCCGAGCAGTCGCGAGCGTCGTCTCGAACAACGGCTCGATCGACAGCGTGTCGAAACGCACGCCGAGCCGGCGCGCCTCCTCCGCCGCGTCTTCGGTGCTCATCTGCGACGTGAAGCGCGACGGCATCATGACCGCGTGCACGCGCGTTCGGAGCCGAGCGCGTCGACCGCGATCGCGAGCGTGAGCGCCGAGTCGACGCCGCCGGACAGCCCGAGCACGACGCCGCCGAAAGCCGTTCTTGTCGACGTAATCGCGCGTGCCGAGCACCAAGGCGCGATAGACGCGCTCGACGGGCGGCAGCGTCGGCTGCCGGCGCCGCGTCGCGCTGGGACGAGCTTGCCGCCGCGCGACGTCGAGCTCGACGACGTAGAGCCCTTCCTCGAACAACGGCGCGCGGAAGCGCACCTGCCCGTTCGGCGTCGACTACGACCGAGCCGCCGTCGAACACGAGCTCGTCCTGGCCGCCGACCATGTTGACGTACAGAGCGGCAACGAGTTTCCCGGTCGCGCGCGCGGCGAGCACCTGCTCGCGCAGCTGCTGCTGAGTCATGTGGAACGGCGAGCCGTTGATCACGAGGATCGCCGGCGGCGCCCGCCTCGGCGGCGGCGCGACACGGCTCCGGCAGCCACGCGTCCTCGCAGATGACGAGGCCGAAGCGGAAACCGTCGAGGTCGACCGCGATCGTGGCCTTCGCCCGGCTGGAAATAGCGCTTCTCGTCGAACACGGCGTAGTTCGGCAGCGCGCTGCTTGCGATGATTCGCGAGAACGCTTGCCGTCGCGGATCAGCGCCGCGCTGTTGTAGATCGCGTAGCCGTCGTACTCGGGGTAGCCGATGCACACGGGATACCGCGCACGTTGTCCGCACCGTTTCGAACGCGCTCTCCACGCGCGTCGCGCAAACCGCGGTGCAGCAGCAGATCCTCGGGCGGATAGCCGCAGAGCGTGAGCTCGGGGAACAGCACGAGGTCGCACCCGTGCTTGCGGGCGCGCGCAGCGTAGTCGAGCACCTTGTTCGCGTTCGCGTCGATCGCGCCGACGCGCGTGTTGACCTGAGCTAGGCCGACCTTCACCCCAGTGCCTTGGCCATCGCCTCGCCGAGATCGGCGAGCGAGCGCACGGTCGTAACACCCGGCCTTCTCGAGCGCCGCGAACTTCTCGGTCGCCGTGCCCTTGCCGCCGGAGATGATCGCGCCGGCGTGGCCCATGCGCTTGCCGGGCGGCGCCGCGACGCCGGCGATGTAGCCGACGACGGGCTTCGTCACGTGCTTCTTGATGTACTCGGCCGCGGCTTCCTCGTCGGAGCCGCCGATCTCACCGACCATGATGATGCCGCGCGTCGCCGGGTCCTTCTCGAACAGCGCGAGGCAGTCGATGAAGTTCATGCCGCGAACCGGGTCGCCGCCGATGCCGACGCACGTGCTCTGGCCGAGGCCGCGCAGCGTCGTCTGGTTCACGGCTTCGTACGTGAGCGTGCCCGAGCGCGAGACGATGCCGATCGAGCCCGGCTTGTGGATGTGGCCCGGGCATGATGCCGATCTTGCACCGCCCGGCGTGATGATGCCGGGGCAGTTCGGGCCGATCAGCCGCACGCGCGAGCCGCTTCAGCACGGCCTTGACGCGCACCATGTCGAGCACCGGCACGCCTTCGGTGATGCAGACGACGAGCTCGACGCCGGCGTCGGCCGCCTCGAGGATCGCGTCGGCCGCGAACGGCGCGGGCACGTAGATCATGCTGACGGTCGCGCCGGTGGCGCGCTGTCGCGTCGGCGACCGTGTCGAACACCGGCAGGCCGAGATGCTTCTCGCCGCCGCGGCCCGGCGTCACGCCGGCGACGACCTTCGTGCCGTAGTCGAGGCACTGCTGCGTGTGGAACGTGCCCTGCTTGCCGGTCAGGCCCTGGCAGATCACCTTCGTGTTCTTGTCGATCAGGATGCTCATGCCGCGGCTCCGGCCAGTTTCACGACCTTCGAGGCCGCGTCGGTGAGGCCGGTTGCCGGCACCACTCTTGAGACCGCTCGCGCCGAGCATCTCGCGGCCCTTCTCGACGTTCGTGCCTTCGAGCCGCACGACGACCGGGACTTTGACGCTCGACCTGCTTCACGGCCGTGATCACGCCCTCGGCGATCGTGTCGCAACGCACGATGCCGCCGAAGATGTTCACGAGGATCGCGCGCACGTTCTTGTTCGTCAGGATGATCTTGAACGCCTCGGTGACGCGCTCCGCCGTCGCGCCGCCGCCGACGTCGAGGAAGTTGGCCGGCTCGCCGCCGTGCAGCTTGATCAAGTCCATCGTCGCCATCGCGAGGCCCGCGCCATTGACCATGCACGCGATGTTGCCGTCGAGCGAGACGTAGTTGAGATCGTGCTCGCGCGCGCGCCGCTCGCGCTCGTCTTCCTGCGCCGGGTCGCGCATCGCGGCGAGCCGCGGCTGGCGGAACAACGCGTTGTCCTCGACATTGATCTTGGCGTCGAGCGCGACGATGTGGCCGTCCTTCGTGACGATCAGCGGGTTCACCTCGACCAGGCTCGCATCGCACTCGCGAAACAGCTTCGCGAGCTTGCGCGAGAACGTCGCGGAGCTCGCCTTGCTGGTCGGCCTTCGAGGCCGAGCCCGAAGCCGAGCTTGCGGGTCTGGTAGTCCTCGACGCCGGCGGCCGGGTGCAGCGTGAGCGTGAAAATCTTCTCGGGCGTGTCGTGCGCGACCTCCTCGATGTCCATGCCGCCCGCCGCGGACGCCATGATCGCGATGCGCTCCGCGCTGCGGTCGACGACGAGGCTCAAGTACAGCTCGCGCTCGATGCTCGAGCCCGACTCCACGTAGACGCAATCGACGGGCAGCCCGTCGTGCCCGCTCTGGTGCGTCACGAGCCGCGTGCCGAGCATCGCCTTGGCGTGCTGCTCGACCTCCGCCGGACGACTTCGCGAGCTTGACGCCACCGGCCTTACCGCGGCCGCCGGCATGGACCTGCGCCTTGACGACCCAGAGGCTGCCGCCGAGCTTCGTCGCGGCCGCCTTCGCCTCGGCCGGCGTTACTGGCGATCCCTGAGGCACCGGAATGCCGTAATCGGCGAACAATGCCTTCGACTGGTACTCGTGGAGATTCATAGCAGGTTCGATTTGAGCGGGACGGCGGGCGCCGTATTCTCCACCAAAGGGCCGGGGTTCGCAAAGCGCGGGGCTCGATTTTCAGGCCGCGCTCGTGCGCGCGTTGTGAGTTGCGTACCGAGCCCGCGGCTCAATCGGGTAAGATTTCGCGCCATGTCCGCCGTCGACGCATCTGGAGATCAGGCGCACGAAGGCCGCGCGCGGCGCAGCTGCTCGCCGACGCCGGAGACTTCGCGTGGCGAGTGCTGATTCTGCTGAACCTCTTTCGCCTCACGATCGGCACCGTGCTGCTCGTGATCTTCTACTCGTCGAGTCGGCCGCGGATCGTCGGCGAAACCGATCCGAATCTCGCGTGGGGAGCGCTGCTCGGGATACTCGGCGGTCGGCTGCGTCGAGCTCGTGTTGCTGCGCCGCCGCTTCCCGAACGCGACGAGTGCAAACGTACTTGCAGTTCGGCGCCGATCTCACGGCGATCGTGCTGCTGATCCACGCGAGCGGCGGAATCTCGAGCAGCCTCGGCGGCATCCTCGTCGTGTCGGTCGGCACGCTGGCGCTCGTGCTCGAGAGCGAGCGCGCGTTCATGCTCGCCGCGGTCACCACCTTGGTCCTGCTGCTCGAGCAGACGCTTGCCCAGCTGCAAGGCATGACGACGACCGCGCAATTCGCGCCCGTCGGAATCCTCGGCGCCGCGATCTTCGTCATCACCGCGGTCGTGCAGCTGCTGCGCACGCGGATCGTCGAGACCGAGGCGCTCGCCGAGCAGCGCGGTCTCGACCTGCGCAACGTCGTCGAGCTCAACGAGTACATCATTCAGCATCTGCGCGAGAGCATCGTGGTCGTGGACGGCGAGAATCGGATTCGGCTGATCAACGGATCGGCGGCGAAACACCTCGGCGGCGGCCACGCGGCGCACCGACGAAACGCTGCACGCGGTGTCCTCGGCCGCTCGCCGAACAGCTCGCGACCTGGCGCACACAGCTCGCCGGCGAGCGCGTCGCAGGCGTTCAGCTCGCCCAGACGGCTCGACGATATCCTTCCCGCACTTCGCGCCGCTCGGTGAGAACCGCGACGGCGGCGTCGTGATCTTCCTCGAGGACACGTCGCTGATCGCGGACCGCGTGCAGCAGGCGAAGCTCGCGGCGCTCGGCCGGCTCAGCGCGAGCATCGCGCACGAGATTCGCAACCCGATCGGTGCGATGAGCCACGCGGGGCAGCTGCTCGCGGAGTCGCCTGCAATCGGCGCGGACGGCCAGCGGCTCACCGACATCATTCGGGTGAACGCGCGGCGCGTGAGCCAGATCGTCGAGAGCGTGCTCGCGCTGTCGCGCCGCAAGAAGACGCAGCCCGAGCGGCTGCAGATCACTGCCGTGGCTCGAGGACTTCGCGCGCGAGTTCGTGCAAACGCTCGAGCTCTACGAGGGCGCGGTCGCCGTGACGGAGTCGTCTATCGACATCGAGGCCGAGATGGATCCGACGCACCTGCATCAAATCGTCTGGAACCTCTGCGACAACGCGGTCAAGTACGCGAGCGCCACGGCCGGCGCGATCGCGGTGGAGCTCAGCTGCGGCTATCTAGAAACGTCCGGTCGCCCGTTCCTAGAAGTGGCCGACCGCGGCCCTGGCGTCGAGCCCGGCAACGTCGACGAGATCTTCGAGCCGTTCTTCACGGGTCAGCCCGGCGGCACGGGTCTTGGTCTCTATATCTCCCGCGAGCTCGCCGAGCGCAACGGTGCGACTTTGCGCTACCACGCGCGGCCGGGCGGCGGCAGCCAGTTCCGCGTAGTGTTTGCGGACCCGAGTCGTTGGCATTCGAACGAAGAGACGCTATGAACCCGGTCGCACTGGTCGTCGACGACGAGCCCCACATCTGCGAGCTGCTGTCGATCACGCTCGAGCGGATGGACATCTCGCACGCGGACCTGCAACGACATCGCGAGCGCGAAACAGGCGCTCGGCAAGACTCCATACGATCTCTGCCTCACCGACATGCGGTTGCCCGACGGCGACGGGCTCGAGCTCGTCGAATGGATCCAGCGCGAGGTGCCCGGAACGCCGGTCGCCGTGATCACGGCGCACGGCAGCGTCGAGACCGCGGTGCGCGCGCTGAAGCTCGGCGCGTTCGACTTCGTCTCCAAGCCGCTCGACCTGAACGACCTGCGCAAGCTCGTGACCGTGGCGCTGCGGCTCAAGAGCGAGAGCGCGGGCGTCAAGGGCACCGCGACCGACGCGTTGGTCGGCCGGTCGCCCGCGATCGAGCGGGTCCGCGCGATGGTCGGGAAAGTCGCGCGATCCCAAGCGCCGGTGCATATCTCGGGCGAGTCCGGAACGGGCAAAGAGCTCGTCGCGCGGATGATCCACGAGACCGGACCGCGGCGCGACGGCCCGTTCGTGCCGATCAACTGCGGCGCGATTCCGACCGAGCTCATGGAGAGCGAGTTCTTCGGCCACAAGAAAGGCAGCTTCACGGGCGCCGTGACGGACAAAATCGGCCTCGTGCAGAGCGCGGAAGGCGGCACGCTGTTTCTCGACGAGGTCGCCGACCTGCCGCTGCACATGCAGGTCAAGCTGCTGCGCGTCATCCAGGAGAAGACGATCCGGCCGGTCGGCCAGGCGACGGAGATTCCGGTCGACGTGCGGATCTTGAGCGCGACGCACAAAGACCTGGGCGAGCTCGTCGCGGAAGGCAGTTTCCGCGAGGACCTTTTCTACCGGATCAACGTGATCGGCCTCCACGTGCCGCCGCTGCGAGACCGCGGCGACGACGTGTTGATGCTCGCGCATCACACGCTGACGCCGGCTGGCGGCCCGGCAGAGCGCGCCGACGCCGCACCTCACGCAGAAGGCGCAGGCAGCGCTGATCGAGTACGAGTTCCCGGGCAACGTCCGCGAGCTCGAGAACATACTCGAGCGCGCGCTTGACGCTGTGCTCGGGCGTTGAGATCGACGTTGAAGACCTGCTGCTGCCGACGGAGAACGGCGGCGTCGAACGGCACGCCGTCGTGAGCGGCGCGCCGCTCGGCACGCACCTCGAGGAAATCGAGCGCGAGGCGATCGTGAAGGCGCTCGAGCAATCCCGCTATAACAAGACGGCCGCCGCGAAGAAGCTCGGCATCACGTTCCGGGCGCTGCGCTATCGCATCAAGAAGCTCGGCATCGAGTGATCGGCGCGGTGTCGCCGCGCGCCGAATCCAGTGACAATTTTGGTCAGATTGTGCCGCATACTGCGGCTCCCCGCCGGTGCTTTCGCAGGGGCAATATGTCGAACCTGCGAGAGAGTTCGAGCTCAAGAGCTGCGGCGCATCCCGCCACCGTTGACGTTTTGACATAGCGCGAGGCGGTGGCACACCGCTTGCAAAACCCGCCGCAGACGCTTCGCGGCGTCCGACCGCTAAACCAAGTTTTTTGAAACCGCTAGAGGAGCTTCCGCAATGAAGAAAGTGCAAAAGGGCTTCACGCTCATCGAACTGATGATCGTGGTGGCCATCATCGGCATCCTGGCCGCGATCGCGATTCCTGCTTATCAGGACTACACGATCCGCGCGCAGGTCTCCGAAGGCATGAACCTCGCGGCGGCGGCGAAGGCCGCGGTCGCTGAGTCGTTCCTGAACCACGGCGTCGCGCCCGCCAATCGTACGGCCGCTGGCATGTCCGCCGAACGCTGGCGATACGCGTGGTAAGTACGTCACGGGTGTGCTCGTCACGAACGGCGTGATCCAGATCACCTACGGCGCCGAAGTCCAACGCGCAGATCGCCGGTCAGACGCTGCGAGATCGTCCCGTACGTCAGCGCCGACAACTCGGTCATGTGGCGTTGCGGCGGGGCCCCGGTCCCGACCGGCAACAACGGCCTGATGCCGGGTGCGGCCGCTGGTGGTGGCACGCTCGCGGGTGCGAACTTCGTGAAGTACCTGCCGTCGGCCTGCCGTCCGTAAGGAACGGTGTGGTCCGGGTCTGGCCACCGCGCTGGTGGCCGGATCTTCCGACACGAGGCCCCTCACAATGTGAGGGGCCTTTTTGTTTGCGGTATCAGGGACGCACTGACAATTTTGGTCAGATTGTGGCGCTATTGCGGCTTCGGCACAGCCCTGCGATTGCTGCAATATGTACGAAGCCCGAGACTACGTGACCTGCGGACCCATGCGCGAAACCGCTCAGCTCCGCGGAAATTGACATAGTGACCGGGACGCTGGCATACGGCTTGCAGCATTGGTACGTCCACACGCCAACGAACAATATTCTGTTGAAACCGCTAGAGGAGCTTCCGAAATGACGAAACTGCAAAAGGGCTTCACCTTGATCGAACTCATGATCGTGGTGGCCATCATCGGAATCCTGGCCGCGATCGCGATTCCTGCTTATCAGGACTACACGATCCGCGCGCAGGTCTCCGAAGGCATGAACCTGGCTGCTGCGGCGAAGGCCGCGGTCGCCGAGTCGTTCTTGAACCGCGGCGTCGCGCCCGCCGACCGTGTGGCCGCCGGTATGTCGCCGAACGCTGGCGACACGCGCGGCAAGTACGTCACGGGCGTCGATCGTCACGAACGGCGTGATCCAGATCACCTACGGCGCCGAAGTCCAACGCGCAGATCGCCGGTCAGACGCTGGAGATCGTCCCCTACGTCAGCACCGACAACTCGGTCACGTGGCAATGCGGCGGGGCCCCGGTCCCGACCGGCAACAACGGCCTGATGCCGGGTGCGGCCGCTGGTGGTGGCACGCTCGCGGGTGCGAACTTCGTGAAGTACCTGCCGTCGGCCTGCCGTCCGTAAGGCTAGGCAGCCGATGGCCGGGCCACTTCGAAACTGGCCGAGCCTTGATCAATGCGAGGCCCCTCACAGTGTGAGGGGCCTTCGCTTTTTGCGGTCCCCGGTCCCTGCCTAACCGCACGCATGACGTTGCGGCACAACACTCGCGACCACGGCGGGATTCACGTTCGTCGAGCTCACGATCGTGCTCGCCGTGACGGCGCTGTCATCGGAGCCCTCGGTGTGTCGGCCTACCGCACTTACGTCGTTCGGGCCGAGATCGCGCAGCGGCTCGCCGGTACGGAAGGCGTCGCGGACCGCGTGACCGAGGCGTTCAAGGCGACCGGAGTCCCGCCGATCGAACCGCAAGCGCTCGGCTCGCGACGGCACGACGAGGCCGTCGGGGCGACTACGTCGACGTCGTCGAGGTCGTCGAGGGCCGAGTCGATGTGCGCTTCGGCCGCGACGCGGACGACGCGATTGCCGGCCGGACGTTGTCCCTGACCCCGTTCGAAACCGCCGATCAGCGCGTCGTCTGGATCTGCGGCAATCGGATCGCCGGAGCCGGTCTGCAGCCGCTCGGCTTCGCGGGCGGAGCCGAAGCAGGCCGTCCAGATCGTCACCTTGATCGACGTGCGCTTCCTGCCGCCGAGCTGCCGCTAGACCGCCCCGTTTCACGCGTGTCGTGAGGCCCGTCACACCGGCTCGGGGCCGCCTGGACAGACTCTCACGCTGCCCAGTCGCGGATCTCCGCGCATCGGGGACCACACGTAAATCTCTGTCACAAAAGAAGAAGCCCGCCGTTGACAGTCCTGCCGCCTGCGGTGAAAGTACTGCGCTTATTGTCAAAAGTGGCTAAAGACCCGCATAACAATCGATTTCATGGCGGCTACTGCAACCCAAGGTCCGCTGACCGGCCTGCCGCGTCGACTCGTGCAGGACGGAGTCATTTCCGAGGCCGATCTGCTCACCGCGCTCGAAGCCATTGGCGGCAAGAGCCGCGCAGCTGGTGCCGCACCTCGTCGCTAACCGTCTCGGCGACCCGCGTCAGATTGCGATCGCGGCCGCGCACGAGTTCGGCGTGCCGCTGCTCGACCTCGACGCCGTCGACCTCGACCTCGACGTCGTCAAGCTCGTCGACGAGAAGCTGCTGCTGAAGCACCGCATCCTGCCGATCCTGCAGCGGGGCAAGCGCCTGTTCATCGCCGTCTGCGATCCGACCAATCTGCAGGCGCTCGACGAAATCAAGTTCCAGACCACGCTGCGCATCGAAGCGGTCGTCGTCGAGCAGGACAAGCTCGAAGCGCGCGTCGCCCGCGCCATCGAGGCCGTCGACACGACGATGTCGAGCCTCGACGACGACGACGACTTCGACCTCGAGAACCTCGAGGTCTCGGCCGGCGACGAGGAAGTCGGCGCCGAGGTCAGCAGCTCGGACGATCGACGACGCGCCGATCGTGCGCTTCGTCAACAAGGTCATGGTCGACGCCATCAAGAAGGGCGCGTCCGACATCCACTTCGAGCCGTACGAGAAGCACTTTCGGATTCGGCTGCGCCAGGACGGCGTGCTGACCGAGATCGCGCGTCCGCCGGTCGCGTTGTCGAGCAAGGTGGCAGCGCGTCTGAAGGTCATGGCGCGGCTCGACATCGCGGAGCGCCGTATTCCGCAAGACGGCCGCATCAAGATGAAGCTGTCGAAGAACCGCGCGATCGACTTCCGCGTGAACACGTGCCCCACGTTGTTCGGCGAGAAGGTCGTTTGCCGTTTGCTCGATCCGTCGAGCGCACAGCTCGGCATCGACGCGCTCGGCTACGAGGAGAACTCAGAAGCAGCTCTACCTCGAGAACCTCGCGAAGCCGTACGGCATGATTCTCGTGACGGGCCCGACCGGTAGCGGCAAGACCGTGTCGCTGTACACCGGGCTCAACATCCTGAACACGGCCGATCGCAACATCTCGACCGCCGAAGATCCGGTCGAAATCAACATGGCGGGCATCAACCAGGTCAACGTGAACCCGAAGGTCGGGCTCACGTTCGCCGCGGCGCTGCGCGCGTTCCTGCGCCAAGACCCGGACGTCATCATGGTCGGCGAGATCCGCGACCTCGAGACGGCCGAGATCGCGATCAAGGCCGCGCAGACGGGCCACCTGGTGCTGTCGACGCTGCACACGAACGACGCGCCGAAGACGCTGACGCGTCTCGTCGACATGGGTGTCAAGCCGTACGCCATCGCGAGCTCGGTCAGCCTCATCATCGCTCAGCGTCTCGCGCGCGAGCTGTGCTCGAACTGCAAAGAGCCGATCGACATCCCGGCCGAGGCGCTGCTGAAGGAAGGCTTCACGCACGCGGACATCGAGGGCGGCATGACGATCTTCGGGCCCAAGGGCTGCACGCAATGCACCGGCGGCTACAAGGGCCGCGTCGGTATCTACCAGGTGATGCCGTGCTCCGAGCAGATCGGCCGCATCATGATGGAAGGCGGCAACGCGATTCAGATCGCGGAAGACGCGAAGAAGGAGGGCGTCGTCGATCTGCGCCCTTCGGCGCTGAAGAAAGTCAAGGACGGCCTTACCAGCCTCGAAGAGATCAACCGGGTTACAATCGAGTAGCGATCGGCGCCGATTAGGCGCGATCGTTTTTGAACGGCTCCGCTGGAGACCCGGACACATGGCAACTGCTGCAGCAGCCAACCAGTTCCCGTTCACGTGGGAAGGCAAAGACCGGACTGGTAAGAAGGTCAAAGGCAAGATTGTCGCCGCGAGCGAGACCGCGGTTCGTCCAGAACTGCGCCGTCAGGGAGTCGTCGCGACCCGCGTCCGCAAGCAGAGCATGTTGTTCCGCAAGCAGGGCAAGGTGACCGCGGCGGACATCTCGGTTTTTTCCCGCCAGCTCGCGACGATGATGACCGCCGGTATTCCGCTCGTGCAGTCGTTCGACATCGTCGGCGCCGGACACGAAAACCCGGCCATGCAGAAGCTCATTCTCGCGATCAAGGGGGACGTCGAAAACGGTACGTCGCTTGCTGACGCGCTCGCGAAACACCCGCTGCATTTCGACGATCTGTTCGTGAGCCTCGTAGCCGCGGGCGAGCAGGCCGGCGCGCTCGAGACGTTGCTCGACAAGATCGCCACCTACAAGGAAAAGACCGAGGCCTTGAAGAAGAAGATCAAGAAGGCCTTGTTCTATCCGGCCGCGGTCGTCGTCGTGGCGGTCGTCGTGACCACGATCCTAATGATCTTCGTGATTCCGGAGTTCGAATCCCTGTTCCGCGGCTTCGGCGCAGACTTGCCCGCGTTCACGCGCATGGTCATCGACATATCGAACTTCGTGCAGAGCAAGGGCTGGCTGCTGCTGATCCTGATCGTGGGCGGCATCTGGGGTTTCCTGTACGCGAAGAAGCGCAATCGCGGCGTGCAGCACTTCGTCGATCGCGCGATGCTGAAAATACCCGTCCTCGGCGCGATCCTGCACAAGTCCGCGATCGCGCGTTACGCGCGCACGCTCGCGACGACGTTCGCGGCCGGCGTGCCGCTCGTCGAAGCGCTCGGCTCGGTGGCCGGCGCCTGCGGCAACATTGTCTACGAAGGCGCCGTGCTCAAGATGCGCGACGAGGTCGCCACGGGCCAACGCCTGCAGCGCGCGATGGAGAACACCGACCTATTCCCGAACATGGTCAACCAGATGGTGGCCGTCGGCGAAGAGTCGGGCTCGCTCGACGCGATGGCGAGCAAGGTCGCCGATTTCTACGAGGAAGAAGTCGACAACGCAGTCGACAGCATGTCGAGCTTGCTCGAGCCGCTCATCATGGCGGTCTTGGGCGTGCTCGTCGGCGGTCTCGTGATCGCGATGTACCTGCCGATCTTCAAGATGGGCTCGGTCGTCTAAGCGCACCGGTCGTCGCGTGGAGATCTTCGAGGCCTGGCCCGCTCTGCTATTCGTGGCCACGGGCCTGATCGGCCTGATCGCCGGCAGCTTCCTGAACGTCGTCGCCTACCGCATCCCGATCATGATGGAGCGCGCGTGGCGCTCGCAGTGCGACGAGCTGAAGTCGCAGCCGTTCACGCCGCCGCCGCACGTCACCGCGAACGGCCGCTTCGATCTGATGTGGCCGCCGTCGGCGTGCCCCGGTTGCGGCACTGCGATCTCGCCGCAGCACAACGTGCCGGTCCTCGGGTTCCTATGGCTGCGCGGCCGCTGCGCCAAATGCGGCTTCAAGATCTCGCCGCGCTATCCCGTGGTCGAGGCCAGCGCCGCGAGTGCTCGGGCTCGTCGTTGCTTACGTGTTCGGCCCGACGTGGCACACGCTCGCCGCACTCGGCTTCACGTGGACGTTGCTGGCGCTGACGCTGATCGACCTCGACCACAAGCTGCTGCCCGACTCGATGACGCTGCCGCTGCTCTGGGCCGGGCTGCTGCGTGAACGCGCTGCCGATCGGCGGCACGCCGTTGTTCGCGCCGTCGCTGCATTCGGCGGTCATCGGCGCGGCTGCGGGGTATCTCGCGCTCTGGACCGTATTTCAGCTGTTCAAGCTCGTGACGGGCAAGGAAGGCATGGGCTACGGCGACTTCAAGCTGCTCGCCGCGATCGGCGCGTGGCTCGGTTGGCAGCTGCTGCCGCTCGTGATTCTGCTATCGGCCGTCGTGGGCAGCGTGGTCGGCATCGGCATGATCGTGTTCGGCGGGCGCTCGAGCCAGACCCAAATTCCTTTCGGTCCCTATCTTGCCGCCGCGGGGTGGATCGCCCTACTGTGGGGCGAGCGGCTCGTGCATTGGTACGAGTCGTTTTTCGCTCGTTGAGCGCGCCCGATCGGCCGGTGTCCCGCCGCCGCGACCGCCAGCAGCGAGCCTGACGCGGAGAGTGCAGACGATGGCGGATCATGCGGCCGGCCGGCCACCGCTCGTAGTGGGCTTGACCGGTGGCATCGCCAGCGGCAAATCGGCAGTCGCAGCCGTGTTCGTCTCGCTCGGCGCAGGGCTCATCGATACCGATGCCGTCGCCCGCGAAGTCGTCGCGCCGGGAGAGCCTGGCCTCGCGGCGGTCCGCGCGGCCTTCGGCGCCAGGGTGCTGCTGCCGTCGGGCGAGCTGGACCGAGCCGCGTTGCGCGGACTCGTGTTCGAGGATGACGCCAAACGGCGACAGCTCGAATCCCTGCTGCACCCGCTGATCCGCGCGCGCACGCTCGCGAAGCTCGCGGAAGTGCGCACCCCCTACGCGATCATCGCGGTACCGCTGCTGGTCGAGACCGATTTCGCGGCGGCTCGTGGATCGCGTGCTGGTCGTCGACTGCCCCGAGCACCTGCAGCTCGAACGGCTCATGAAGCGCGACGCGATCCCGCGCCCCGAGGCGCTCGCGATGTTGCGCGCGCAGGCCGATCGCGCCACTCGTCTGCAAGCAGCACACGACGTGATCGACAACAGCGGCACGCGCGAGGCGACGCGCACACAGGTCGAACTGCTGCATCGGCGCTATCTCGAACACGCCGCGCACGCTGCACGACGCGTCTGAGTTTGCCGAGCGTGCGGCGCTCGCGCAGAATAGCGGCATGAACACCGCCGCCGAGCTCCCTGCTGCGTCGCCAGAGCACGGCCTCATGACGTTCGAGCAACCGCTGTCGGAACGCATGCGCACGTTCCTGCGGGTCGAGTTTCTGTTCGGGCAAACGCTGTTCCACGTCGACGAGCCGACCGAGTTCAGCTCGCGAGCCGCCGTCTCGGCCTTGCTCGAGATCCTGACGATCTTGGGGCGCGGCGACGTCCGCTCGGATGTCGTCAAAGAGCTCGAGCGGCATGCCGACATGCTGAACCGGTTCAAGAGCCAGCCGGGCGTCGATCCGAGCCGCCTGACGGGGCTCATCGACAATATCGACGACCTGCGTCAGCAGCTCGCCGAGGCCGGCCCACACTTGATCAACCCTTTGAAAGAGTGTGACTTTTTAAACACCATCCGGCATCGCAGCGGGATCCCGGGCGGCACCTGCATGTTCGACCTGCCGGACTACGGCTACTGGCTGCACCTGCCGCCGATCGAGCGACGGCGGCAGCTCGAGGACTGGACGACGTCGCCTGCGACCGATCTGCGACGCCGTCGCCGAGGTGCTGTGGCTCACGCGCGAGGCGACGGAAGCCGCGGAACAAGTCGCGTCGGGCGGTCTGTTCCAGCTCGGCTTCGACCGCAGCGAGCAGCCGAGCCTCGTGCGCGTGCAGCTGCCGGTCGACGCCGGCATGTTCCCGGAGATCAGCGCCGGCCAACACCGCTTCACGATCCGCTTCGTGCGCTGGCGTGGCGTCGACGCGCGGCCCGTCCAGGTCACCCAGGACGTGCGGTTTCAGCTCGCGATCTGCTGAAGCCGCTCGACGATCGGCCAATCGGCCGGCAGCAACGGCAGCCCGGCGAACTCGTCGACCGTGACCCAGCGCAGCAGCTGGCCCTCGCGCGCCGTGACCTCGCCGCGTAAAACGCCTCACCCGCCAGATGTCGAGCCGCACGTGCTTGTCCGGGTAGTCGTGGGCGAGCTCGAACCAGGCCTCCGCGTCCTGCACGTCGATGCCGAGCTCCTCGTCGAGCTCGCGGTGCAACGCGGCAAACGGCGCCTCGCCGGGTTGGCTCTTGCCGCCCGGAAACTCCCACAAGCCCGCCATGTGAGTGCCCGCGCGCCGTTGGTTCACGAGCCAGCGCCCCCGCTCGTCGGCGATCAGGCCCACGAGCACGTGCACGCGTTTCGCGCCCTGTCACGTCAGCTGAGACGGCCGTGACACTGCTTGTATTTCTTACCCGAGCCGCACGGACAAGGCTCGTTGCGCCCCACCTTCGGCTGCTCGCGAACGTACGTCTGGACCGGCTCCGCGTCCGGCGAGGGCGTCCGCAGCGGCTGCCCCGCCGGCGCGGGACCGAACCCGGGTGGCGGCGACTCCTCCGGTGGCGGAGCGACCAACGACGGCGCTGCCGCGTGCTGGAAGCGCAGCGTGCTCGGATCCGGCGCGGCCGGCTCGACGGCGGCCACGTCCTCCGGCCTTCGAATCTGGATCTTCGACAGGATCGTAATCGTCTCGTGCTTCACGAGATCGAGCATCGCGCTGAACATCTCGAACGCTTCGCGCTTGTACTCCTGCTTCGGATTGCGCTGCGCGTAACCGCGCAGGTGGATGCCTTGTCGCAGGTAGTCGAGCGCCGCGATGTGCTCCTTCCAGTGCGAGTCGAGCTGCCGCAGCATGATGCCCTTCTCGAGCTCGTGCATGATCTCGGTGCCGATCTCGCCGATCTTGTGCGCGTAGGCTTCGTCCGCGGCCTGCGACGATCAACTCGCGCAGACGATTCTCCTCGATGGAGTGGTCCTTCTCGAGCAGCGCCGTCACGTCGAACTTCACGCCGAATTCGTTCTCGAGCGCCTTCGTGAGGCCGGGCTTGTCCCACACCTCTTCCACGCTCTGCGGCGCCACGTACTCGCTGATGGTGGCGTTGACGACCTCCGCGCGAATCCGCGCGGACGGCGTCGGAGATATCGGCGGCCTCCATGAGCTCCTGCCGCTGCCCGTAGACGACCTTGCGCTGGTCGTTCGCCACGTCGTCGTACTCGAGCAGCTGCTTGCGGATGTCGAAGTTGTGGGCTTCGACCTTGCGCTGTGCGCGCTCGATCTGCCGCGACAGCAGCGCGCTCTCGATGACCTCGCCGGGCTTCATGCCCGCGCGCGACAGCATCCGCTTGATGCGCTCCGGGTCGCCGAAGATGCGCATCAGGTTGTCTTCGAGCGACAGATAGAACCGGCTCGAGCCCGGGTCGCCCTGGCGGCCCGATCGGCCGCGCAGCTGGTTGTCGATGCGCCGCGACTCGTGGCGTTCCGTGCCGACGATGTGCAGCCCGCCCATCTCGAGCACTTTCGCGTTGCGCTCGCGCCAGTCCTTCTCGAGCGCGGCCAGGTCGGCCTCGGTCGGCGCCTCGAGCTTGCGCGCGCTCGGCGTCGAAGTTGCCGCCGAGCTTGATGTCGGTGCCGCGGCCCGCCATGTTGGTCGCGATCGTCACCGCTGCCCGGACGACCGGCCTCGATGATGATCTCGGCCTCGCGCTCGTGGTACTTCGCGTTCAGCACCTGGTGCGGGACGTTGTGCTTCTTCAGGAGACCCGACAGGAACTCCGACGCCTCGATCGACGTCGTGCCGACGAGCACGGGTTGACCGCGCTGATTGCAATCCGTGATGTCCTCGATGATCGCCTTGAACTTGTCTTCCTGTGACAGATAGACGAGATCCGCCGCGTCGTCGCGGATCATCGGCATGTGCGTCGGGAATGACGACGACCTCGAGGTTGTAGATCTGCTGGAACTCGTAGGCTTCGGTGTCGGCGGTGCCGGTCATGCCCGACGAGCTTCTTGTACATGCGGAAGTAGTTCTGGAAGGTGATCGACGCGACCGTCTGGTTCTCCTCCCGTACGCGCACGCCTTCCTTCGCCTCGACGGCCTGGTGCAGGCCGTCCGACCAGCGCCGGCCGACCATCGTGCGGCCGGTGAACTCGTCGACGATGATGACCTCGCCGTCGCGGACGATGTAGTCCACTTCGCGCTTGAACAACCCGTGCGCGCGCAAGCGCGGCGGTCAAGTGGTGCATCAACCGGATGTTGCCGGGGTCGTAGAGACTCTCGCCCTCGCCGATGAGGCCCGCCTTCAGCAGTAGCTTCTCGACGTACTCGTGACCCTCTTCGGTCAGGTGCGCCTGCTTGGTCTTCTCGTCGATCGTGTAGTCGCCGGGCACGAACAGCTGGGCTTTCGCCGGCGAGGCCTCGGTGTCGATCTCGATCAGGTGATGGCCGTCTTCCTTCGCTTTCGCGAGCGCCTGGCCCGTCGACATCTTGCCGAGCGACTTGCCGTTGACGCTCAGCAGCTCGACCTGCGAGGACTCGATCTCGTCGTTGGCTTTGCCGGACGGCGGCTTGTGAACCTTCAGCGACGGGATCAGCTGGTTGATGCGCGTGTAGAGCTCGGTGCTCTCCTCGGCGCGGCCGGAAATGATCAACGGCGTGCGAGCCTCGTCGACCAGGATCGAGTCGACCTCGTCGACGATCGCGTAGCTCAAGGTCCGCTGCACGCGGTCCTCGGGCCGGAACGCGAGGTTGTCGCGCAGATAGTCGAAGCCGAACTCGTTGTTGGTGCCGTAGGTCACGTCGGCCGCGTACGCCGCGCGCTTCTCGTCGGTCGGCTGATTGCTCTTGATGACGCCAACCGTCGAGACCTAAGAACCGGTACACGGGGCCCATCCAGTCGGCGTCGCGCTGCGCGAGGTACTCGTTGACCGTCACGAGGTGCACGCCCTTGCCGGTCAGCGCGTTCAGATACACGGGCAGCGTGGCCATCAGCGTCTTGCCCTCGCCGGTCCGCATCTCGGCGATCTTGCCCTGATGCAGCGTGATGCCGCCGATCAGCTGCACGTCGAAGTGCCGCATCCCGAGCGTGCGGCGCGCGGCCTCGCGGACGAGCGCGAAGGCCTCGGGCAACAACGCGTCGAGGTCCTGGTTGGCCGCGTAACGCTGCTTCAGCTCGGCGGTCTTGGCGACGAACGCGTCGTCCGCTAGGGGCGTCAGAGACGCCTCGAGCGCATTGGCCGCGGCCACGAAACTACCATAGCGCTTCAACAGCCGCTGGTTGCGGCTCCCGAAAACGCCGGTCATCAGACGGGAGACGGTGCTGAGCACGCGAGGGGGATCCTTACGCTGAGCGCGGTAAAGCGCCCTATTGTAAGGACGTCAGACTGGTTTTGGGCACCGGCTGTCCCGCGAGGGATTGACGCGGGGTTAATGGGCGTCTGACCGACGCGATTAGGTCAGGGGGTCGACGGGCCGGTCGTTGACCAGCACCTCGAAGTGCAGGTTCGGGCCCGTGGCACGGCCGGTATCGCCCATCCGGGCGATCACTTGCCCGCGTTTGACCGTATCGCCGACCGCGACCAGGTTGTCGACGTTGTGGGCGTAGCGAGTCACGTAGCCGTTGCCGTGATTGATCTCGACCATGCTGGCCGTAGCCGTAACGCGGCGCCGGACCAGGTGACCACGCCCGACGCGACGGCGATGACCTCCGCGCCTGCGCGGCCCGCGAAATCGACGCCCTTGTGGAACGCGAGCCGCCCGGTGAACGGGTCGGTACGACTGCCGAATTGCGATGAGATGTAGCCGGCCGTGACGGGCCGGCCCGCCGGGATGAACTTCGTCACGCAGCTTGCGGTTCAGCAGCAGGTCTCTCGAGCACGTTCAACTGCCGGCCGCGATCCGTGAGCTGGTCGATCGAGCACCTGGAGCGCGCTCACGATGCCGTTGATCTGCATCGAGGCAGTCGTCCGCGAGCGCCACGGGCTCTTCGGGACCGCCAAGGGGGGCTCCGAGCGTGAAATTGAACTCGCCGTCCTGGAGCCCCGCCATCTGCGTGAGCCGCGTGCCGAAGGCGTCGAGACGGACGACGTGAGCGTTCATTTGGCCGAGGCGTAACGCCAGGGCGTCGAGATTCTGCTGTAGGGTGCGGCGGGTGCTGTCGACGATGGACTGCTGCTGCGCGAGCTCCGCGCGCCAGGTCTCGGCCTGCCCCTGCGTGGTAATGCCGAAAACGCGCGGCCGCACTGACGCCGCCGTAGAAGGCGCCGGTGCACACCGTGACAGACGACGACGGCGATGACGCGAGCCACAGCCGCCGCGAGGCGAGGTTCGCGTGGCCCAAATGCCCTCGGCCCTTTGACAGGAGTATTAACTGCATGCGGTGCCCCAGGTCCTGGCTTGTAATTCTTCGATCCAGCGCCGCGGGGGGCGCCGGCATGCACCGCGAGTGTACATGCAGGTTTTGTCAAAAGTCACTCGGCAACCCCGCTATCATTGGAGAGACTCCAGCAGATCGGTGGCTTTGCGTCCCGCTCTTTCGGACGGTTTGCCTCTTATCGAGCTCGGATCAGGATGCCGGCAACTCCGCGTGGGCTCAAGCAATGGGGCCCAAAAAATAGACGTTGGTCTCAGATCAATGGGGAATGAACCCAGAGCATTTGTCAGAACTACTGAGACGCGGTTCCCTCGGCGACCTCAAACGCGAGGCCGAGCGTCGCCGAATGGAGACAGCAGAGATTCGGCGTTTGCTGCCTCCCGAGGAGGCTGACGCACGTCGTGAATGCCGCCACCAACGGCGACGGCGAGCTCGTGCTCGTGATGGATACGCCCGCCTGGGCGGCGCGCGTGCGCTACTGCGTCGGCGCGCTGCCGAACAAGAGGGTACGGATCAGCGTACTGCCACGCGGCGGCTGAGCAGGCCGTCAGTGGCTCGGGGCGAGCTGGTAGGACACCGGCGAGCGCTGCTCGCCCTCGTCGAACACCACGGCCACATAGACTGTCCGGCGCCTCGAGCAGCGCGCGGAGCAACAGGTTGTTCAGCTTGTGGCCGCACTTGAAGCCCGAGAACTCGCCGATCAACGACGAGCCGAGCAGATATAGGTCACCGAGCGCGTCGAGCACCTTGTGGCGCACGAACTCGTCGCGGTACCGCAGGCCGTCCTCGTTGATCACGCGGTACTCGTCCATGACGATCGCGTTGTCGAGATTCGCGCCGAGTGCGCGTTCGCGCGCGCGCGCGCCCTCGAGGTCCTTCAGGAAGCCGAACGTCCGGGCGCGGCTGATCTCTTTCAGGAACGTGCGTCGTCGAGAAATCGAGGCTCACGGCCTGGCGATACTTGCGCAGCGCGGGATGCTCGAAATCGATCTCGACGTTCAAGCGAAAGCCGTCGTGAGGCGTGAGCCGCACCCACTTGTCGCCTTCGACGACTTCGATCGGGCTTGCAGCACCTTGATGAAGCGCTTCGGAGCGCTCTGCTCCTCGATGCCGGCCGATTGCAGCAGGAAGACGAACGGCGCGGCGCTGCCGTCCATGATCGGCACCTCGGCCGCGGTCAGATCGACGAACGCGTTGTCGACACCCAATCCCGCGAAGGCGGACATCAGGTGCTCGACGGTGCCGACGCGCGCTCCACCCTGCTCGATCGTGGTTCCGAGCGTGGTCTCGGTCACGCGCAAAGCGCTGGCCGGAATGTCGACGGGCTCCGGCAGATCGAGCCGGCGGAACACGATGCCGCTATTGGCCGGCGCGGGACGCAAGGTCATGTAGACCTTGTCGCCCGAGTGCAGGCCGATGCCGCTGGCGTGTATCGATTCTTTTAGAGTGCGTTGACGCACGCTGTCCGTCGCTCCGTAACGAAAGCGAATGCCATTCCCTGGCCCCGATCCGACCGCGCTTGCGTCGCCAAATGCCGACAACGCTGCGTACTCGACGGGGCCGAGGAAACTACCATAGCGCCGTTGCCGCCAGCAAGGAAACCGCCCGCCTCGGTCAGTCCGCCTGCCGACGCAAGAACGCCGGAATGTCGAGCAACTCTTCGAGCGTGTCGCTGCTGCCCGTGACGCCGTCACCGACGGCTTTCTTGCGCTGCACGGCCGGCTTCTGGAGCTCGATGTAGTTCGGCTCGCGTCCCTTGGTCTGACGGCGCACCACCTGCTGCCGCTCGCCCGTGGCAACGGACTGGCCGAGACCCGTCGCGACCACCGTTACCCGAATTTCGTCGCTGATCTCGGGGTCGATGACCGTGCCGATCTTGACCGTCGCGTCGTCGGAGGCGAACTGCTTCACCGTGTCGCCGACCTCCTGGTACTCGCCGATCGACAGATCCGCGCCGGCGGTCACGTTCACGAGGATGCCCTTGGCGCCCGACAGATTGATGTCCTCGAGCAGCGGGCTCGAGATCGCCGCCTCGGCCGCGAGCCGCGCGCGATCCTGACCGCTCGCCACACCCGAGCCCATCATCGCCATGCCCATCTCGGACATCACCGTGCGCACGTCGGCGAAGTCCACGTTGATGAGGCCCGGCCGCGTGATCAGCTCCGCGATACCCTGCACCGCGCCTTGCAGCACTTCGTTCGCCGCGCGGAACGCGTCGAGCAGCGTGGTCTGCGGACCGAGCACGGACAAGAGCTTCTCGTTCGGAATCGTGATCAGCGAATCGACGAACCGCGTGAGCTCCGCGATGCCTTGCTCCGCGACGCGCATGCGCTTCGCGCCTTCCATCGTGAACGGCTTCGTGACGATGGCGACCGTCAGGATCCCCATCTCCTTCGCGAGCTGCGCGACGACCGGCGCCGCGCCGGTGCCGGTGCCGCCGCCGAGACCCGTCGTGATGAACAGCATGTCGGCGCCTTCGATCACGGCCTGGATCCGGTCGCGATCCTCCATCGCGGCCTGCCGGCCCACCTCGGGGTTCGCGCCCGCGCCGAGACCCTTCGTGATGTTGCAGCCGATCTGCAGGCCCGTTTTGACCTTCACGTTCTTCAGCGCCTGCGCGTCGGTGTTCGCGCAGATGAAGTCCACGCCTTCGATCCCGGTCCGCACCATGTGCGCCACGGCGTTGCCGCCGCCGCCGCCGATGCCGAGCACCTTGATGACAGCCGTTTCGCTGTACCCATCCATCAGTTCGAACATTGCAATCTCCTCGTTAACTAGCGAAGCCTAGAAATTCTTCTGAAACCAAGCCCTCATCCGCTCGAAGGCGTTGGTCACGCCCATCCTGCCGCCGGACGCTTCGGCCTTCGCCGCCTGCGCCTGCCTGCTGTACAGCAACAACCCGACGCCGGTCGCGTGGATCGGGTTGCGCACGACGTCGGAGAGACCTTCGACGAACTGCGGCACCCCGAGACGCACCGGCATGTGAAACACTTCTTCGGCGAGCTCGATCGCGCCTTCCATCTTGGCGCTGCCGCCCGTCATCACGATGCCGGCCGCCATGAGCTCCTCGAAGCCCGAGCGACGCAGCTCTTCGCGAATCAGTTGATACAGCTCCTCGTACCGCGGCTCGACGACCTCCGCCAGTGTCTGGCGAGCGAGCCGCCGCGGCGGGCGATCGCCGACACTCGGCACTTCGATCGTCTCGTCCGGGTTCGCGAGCTGCGAAAGCGCGCACGCGTACTTGATCTTGATCTCTTCGGCGTACGGCAACGGCGTGCGCAACGACACCGCGATGTCGTTCGTGACCTGATCGCCGGCGATCGGAATCACGGCCGTGTGCTGGATCGCTCCGCCGCAGAAGATCGCGATGTCCGTCGTGCCGCCGCCCATGTCGACGAGGCACACGCCGAGCTCCTTTTCGTCTTCGGTCAGCACGGCGTAGCTCGACGCGAGCTGCTCGAGCACGACGTCCTCGACCGTGAGGCCGCAGCGTTGCACGCACTTCACGATGTTCTGCGCGGCGCTCACGGCGCCGGTCACGAGATGGACCTTGGCCTCGAGCCGCACACCGGACATGCCGATCGGCTCGCGGATGCCTTCCTGCGAGTCGATGATGAATTCCTGCGGCAGCACGTGGATCACGCGCTGATCGGCAGGAATCGCGACGGCGCGCGCCGCGTCGATCACGCGCTCGACGTCGCCGGCGCTGACTTCCTTGTCGCGGATCGCGACGATGCCGTGCGAGTTCAGGCTGCGGACATGGCTGCCCGCTATGCCCGTGATCACGCTGTTGATCTCGCAGCCGGCCATGAGCTCCGCTTCCTCGATCGCGCGCTGGATCGACTGCACAGTCGATTCGATGTTCACGACGACGCCGCGCTTCAAGCCTCGCGACGGATTCGAGCCCAAGCCAATGACCTCGAGCCGGTCGTCCGCGGTGATCTCGCCGACGATCGCGACGACCTTCGACGTGCCGATGTCGAGGCCTACGATCAACCTGCGGTCGTCTCTTCTACCCATGCACTAACCTCGATCCCCGACCTGCGCCACTGCGGTGATGCCGGTCGATAGCGCGTCGCGCCAACCGACGGCGAACCCGTTCGTGTAACGCAGGTCCACGTAGGCCACACGCTTCAGCTCGTTCGCGAGCGCCGGCGCCACGACGTCGAAAAATCGGTACAAGCGCTCGTCGATGTCGCGCCGGCCGAGACGAATCTCCTGGCCACTGCCGAGCACGAGCAGCCACGCACCGCGCTCGTCCATCGACAGGCTCTGCAGCGTGAGGTCGGCCTCGGCCAACTTGCCGCGCACGGCGAGGTAGCGCCGCGCGACCTCGCGCTCGCTGCCGCGCGGCCCCGCGAGCCGCGGCAGCTCGGGAAACTCGTGTTGCGCCTGCTCCGTGAACAGCTCGCCGCGGACATTCAGCAAGCCGTTCTCACCCCAGCGCGCGGCGGCCTGGTGCTCGGTGATCCGCACGATCAGCGTGTCGGGCCACGAGCGCCCGACGTTCACGCGGTCGACCCAGTCGATGGCTTTCACGCGCGCGGCGCAGCTCGCCCAAATCGGCCGACACGAAGCCGGCATCGTGCCCGTTCATGACAGCCGCTTCGATCTGCAGCGGCGTGACGCGCTGGAACGTGCCCTCGACCACGAGATTGCGAGCCGGCTGATCGAGCACGAACTGCGCGCCCTTGAACACGCCGAACAGCGCGGCACCGAGCAACGCAACCGCGAGCACGAGTCTTGAGCCGGCCGCGCCACGGCGCCTCGATCCGCGGCAAGCGCCACCGCGCGAGTTTGCGCTCGACTCTGCGGCGGTTGCCTTTGCGCCTCATACCGAACATCAGCGCTGCTCCTCCGCCGCCGCGGGCTCGCCGACGATTCGGACCTCGGGCGTAAGCTGCACACCCGAAGCGCTGCTGCACCGTGGCTCTGACCTCGTCGATCAACGCTTCGATGTCGGCCGCCGTCGCCTTGCCCGCGTTCACGATGAAATTCGCGTGCTTCTCGGACACGACCGCGCCGCCGATGCGCCGGCCCTTGAGTCCCGCCTGCTCGATGAGCCGGCCGGCGAAATCGCCGGGCGGGTTGCGGAACACGGAGCCGCAGCTCGGGACCCCGAGCGGCTGACTCGCGTTGCGTTTCGCGAGCAGCGCCTTGATCGTGTCGAGCGAGCTTGCGGTGTCGCGGTCGAAGCGGAACGTGGCCGCCAGGAACCACTCGGCTGCCCGGGCCGCGCACGCGTGCGATAACCGATCTCGTAGTCGGCGCGCGGCCGCGTCCGGACGTTCGCCGCGCCGATCGATCGTGTCGACGGCCTCGACGTGGTTCCAGGTCTCGCCGCCGAACGCGCCCGCGTTCATCGCGAGCGCGCCGCCCACGGTGCCGGGGATTCCGGCGAAGAAGACGGCGGGCCCGAGATGCCAGCGCACGCACTGCTTCGCGAGCAGCATGCAGGCGAGGCCGGCGCCGGCGCGCACGCGCATCGTCGTCGAGTCTTTCGAGCTGCCGCGGCAGCCGTGCGGTCGCGATGACGGCGCCGCGGATGCCGCCGTCGCGCACGAGCAGATTCGAGCCCAAGCCCAGCCAGATGCACGCGGCACGTCGCGCGGCAGGTCCGCGAGCGTGCGTTGCAGATCGTCCACGCTCGTCGGCTCGTAGTAGAGATCGGCCGGCCCGCCGACGCGCCACGACGTGTGCTTGCGCAGCGGCTCGTTGCGCAGCACGGCGGGCGTCACGTCGTCGGCCACGGCGTTCACTTCTGCACCCCGACGGGCGTGCGCACGGCCAGCGTGCGCGGCAAGCGTCGGTGCGATCGCGCCGATGCTGCCGGCGCCGAGCGTCAGCACGACGTCGTCGGCGCGGAGTATCTGGCCGAGCACGGTCGGCAGCTCGGTGAGCTCCTCGATGAAGATCGGCTCCACGGCGCCGCGCACGCGCACGGCGCGGGCCAGCGACTTGCCGTCGGCGCCCGCGAGCGGCTTCTCGCCGGCCGAGTAGACGTTCGTCAGCACGAGCGCGTCGACGGTCGACAGCACCTGCGCGAAATCGTCGAGCAGCGCATGCGTGCGCGTGTAGCGATGCGGCTGGAAGCACACGACGAGCCGGCGGTCCGGCCACGCGTCGCGCGCGGCGGCGATCGTGGCCGCGAGCTCGGTCGGGTGATGGCCGTAGTCGTCGACGAACGTCACGCGGCCGGCCGCGGTCTGCACCGTGCCGTGCACCTGGAGCCGCCGATCGACGCCCGAGAACGCCGCGAGCGCGCGCGTCAGCGGCGCGTCGTCGATCTCGAGCTCCGCCGCTACCGCGACGACCGCGAGCGAGTTCAGCACGTTGTGCCGGCCGGCAGATTCAGCTCGACCGTGAGCGGCGTGCGCCGCTCCTTCGATTCGCACCTTGAAGCGCGTCTTGAGCCGCGCCGCTCGACGTCGACGCGCGCACGTCGGCGCGCTCGCCGAAGCCGTAGCTCACGACGCGCCGCCCGAGCTGCGGAATCAGCTCGCGCGTGTTGTCGTCGTCGCTGCACAGCACGGCGAGCCCGTAGAACGGCAGGTTGTGCAGGAACTCGAGGAACGCCTGCTTCAATCGGCCGAGATCGTTCTCGTAGGTGCCAAGATGATCGGCATCGATGTTCGTGACGACCGCGATCATCGGCTGCAAGTGCAGGAACGACGCGTCGCTCTCGTCGGCTTCCGCGACGAGATAGCGACCGA
This sequence comes from uncultured Gammaproteobacteria bacterium, assembly GCA_963748045.1. Classification (GTDB taxonomy): domain Bacteria; phylum Pseudomonadota; class Gammaproteobacteria; order Steroidobacterales; family Rariloculaceae; genus FEN-1219. Next base: position 87,455 of record CAVVIC010000019.1, on the reverse strand, counting down.
GCCCGAGCTTCGCGTTCGCGTTGGCGCTCGCGAGCCGCCCGCCGATCACGAACGTCGGGTCGAGGCCGGCCTCGGCCAGCACGCTCGCGACCAGGCTCGTGGTCGTGGTCTTGCCGTGCGTGCCCGCGATCGCGATGCCGTAGCGAAAGCGCATGAGCTCCGCGAGCATCTCGGCGCGGCGCACGACGGGGATCCGCCGCGTGTGCGCGGCGAGCATCTCGGGATTGTCCGGCTGCGACTGCGCTCGACACGACGACGACGTCCGCGGCGCCGAGGTGCTCGGCCGCGTGGCCCTCGTGCACGCGCGCGCCGAGCGCGCGCAGCCGTTCCGTGACGCTCGTGAGCTTCACGTCCGTGCCGCTTACGTTGTAGCCGAAGTTCAGCAGCACCTCGGCGATGCCGGCCATGCCGGCGCCGCCGATGCCGACGAAGTGGATCGTTGCGGATCTCGGCCCATGCGCGCGTCGTTCATGCGCGTCCTCCGCAGCTTCGAGGCAGGCGGCCGCGAGCTTCTCCGCCGCGGCCAGCTTGCGCCTGCTTGCGCGCGGCTTCGGCCATCGCGACGAGCCGGTCGAAATCGCCGAGACAGCTCGTGCAGCGCGGACGCGAGACCCGCGGGCGTCAGCTCCTGCTCCGCGATCATCGAGACCCGCGCCCCCGCCGACGAAGTGCCGCGCATTCAGCGTCTGGTGATCGTCGATCGCGGCCTTGAACGGCACGAGGATCGCGCCGACGCCGATCGTAGCGAGCTCCGAGACCGTCAGCGCGCCCGCGCGTGCGACGACGAGATCGGCCCATTGGTAGGCGCCACCCATGTCGTCGATGAACTCGTCGACGCGCGCCGTGACGCCGGCTGACGAATACGCGTCGCGCGCGGCCGCGAATCCGATGCGACCGGCCTGATGCCAAACTTCGGGCCGCGCGTCCGCGGGATAGCTCGGCCAACGCGCGCGGCAGCGTCTCGTTCAGAATCCGCGCGCCGTGGCTGCCGCCGATCACGAGCACGCGGCGGCGCGCAGCACGGCGCGCGGTCAGGCGCGTGCGCGGCGCCTCGAGCGCGATCAGCGAGCGGCGCACGGGGTTGCCGATCAGCTCGGCATGCACGTTCGCCGGGAAACTGCCGGGGAACGCTTCGAACACGCGTTTCGCGAACGGCGCGAGCCAGCGATTCGTCGTGCCGGCCACGGAATTCTGCTCGTGGATCAACAGCGGTTTGCGTGCGAGCCACGCCGCAAGCCCGCCGGGCCCCGCGACGAAGCCGCCCATGCCGAGCACGGCGGCGGGGTTGCGCCGACGCAGCGCGCGCAGCGCTTCGAGCACGGCGCCAGCGATCCGAAACGGCGCGCTGATCCAGGCGAGCACGCCGCGGCCGCGCACGCCCGCGATCGTGATCCACTCGATCTCGATGCCGTGCTGCGGCACGAGCCGGGCTTCGAGCCCGCGGTGCGTGCCGAGCCACACGACGTCGCAGTCCCGCGCGTTCAGCTCGTCGGCCACGGCGAGCCCCGGGAACACGTGCCCGCCGGTGCCGCCCGCCATGATCATGATCGGACCGCGTCGTCATCGCACGTACCCGCGCTGCACGAACCGCTTCTGATTGCCGTACAGCTCGCGGTGGATCCGCATCAGGAACCCGAGCGCGATCAGCGTCACGACGGTGCTCGAGCGACCGTAGCTCACGAGCGGCAGCGGCAAGCCTTTCGTCGGCAAGAGGCCCGTGTTCACGCCGATGTTGATGAACGCCTCGAAACCGAGCATGAGCCCGACGCCGATCGCGACGAGCCCCTGGAAATGCATGCCGCTCTGGAACGCGTCGCGGCCGAGCATCACGGCGCGGTAGACGACGATGCAGAACAGCGCGATCACGATCGACGCGCCGGCGAAGCCGAGCTCCTCGACGAGCACCGCGAACACGAAGTCCGTGTGCGCCTCGGGCAGATAGAAGAGCTTCTGCACGCTCTCGCCCAAGCCCACGCCGCCGATTCGCCGCGACCGATCGCGATCAGCGATTGCGTGAGCTGGAAGCCGCCCGCGAACGGATCGGCCCACGGATCGCGGAACACCATGAGGCGCGCGAGCCGGTATTGCGACGACAACGCGAGGATGGTCAGCAGCACGACGCCGACGGCGACCGCCAGCAGGAAATCGCGCACGCGCGCGCCGGCCACGAACAGCACGCCGAGCGTCGTCGCGCCGAGCACGACGGCGGAGCCGAAGTCCGGCTCCACGAGCAGCAACGCGCTCGCGCCGCCGATCACGAGCAGCGGCTTCACGAGACCGTTCAAGCTCGCACCGAGCTCCTGCGCGCGCCGCACGGCGTAGCTCGAGATGTAGAGCAGAAGGCACAGACGCGCCGGCTCCGACGCCTGCAGCGTGACCGGGCCCGACGAGCAGCCAGCGGCGACTGCCGTTCACGGCGTGGCCCAAGCCCGGAATCAGCACGATCGCGAGCAGCCCGAACGCGACCACGAGCAGCAGCCAGTTCATGCGGTACCAGAGCTCGGTCGGCACCGACATCGCTACGAGCCATGCCGAGCAAACCGATCCCGATGGCCGCGACGTGCCGCGTGAGATAGAACAGCGGCTCGCCCGTCTGCCGGTCGGCGATCGAGATCGACGCCGAGCCGACCATGATCGCGCCGATCGCCAGCAACGCGACGAGCGAGCCCACGAGCATGGGATCGAACGCGGCGCTGCGCGGTTTCGCGACTGCGTTCATTCCGGCAGCGCCTCGGCCGCGCGCGCGAACAAATCGCCGCGCTCCTTGTAGTCACGGAACATGTCCTGGCTCGCGCACGCAGGCGACAGCAGTACGGTATCGCCGCGGCGCGCGAGCGCGGCCGCGCGCGCGACGGCGTCGTCCATGCTCGCGGCGCGCACCGTGGGGCACACGCCCGCGAGCACCTGCGCGAGCTCGGGCGCGGCCGTGCCGATCAGCACTGCGGCGCGCAGCTTGCCGCGTGCGCCAGCCGCGAGCGGCGCCAGATCCTGGCCCTTCGCGAGGCCGCCCGCGATCAACACGAGCGGCCCGTCGAGCCCGTGCAGCGCGGCCAGCGTCGCGCCGACGTTCGTGCCCTTCGAGTCGTCGACGTAGGTCACGCCTTTGCGCACCGCGACGCGCTGACAGCGGTGCGGCAGGCCTGCGAACGTGCGCAGCACTTCGAGCGCTGCCGGCAAGTCGCGCGTGAGCTTCGCGGTCAGCGCGAGTGCCGCGAGCGCGTTCGCTTCGTTGTGGGTGCCGCGAATCGCGAGCTCGGCGGCGCGCAGCAGCGGCTCGCGGTCGCGTGCGAGCCAGCGTTCGCCGTTGCGCGTCGACGATCGAGTAACCGCGCGCAAGCTCCGTCGCAACGGAGAACGGCACGGCACGCGGATGGCGCGCGCCCATGGCCGCGACGATCGGGTCGTCGCGCATTCACGACGGCGTGATCGGCCGCGCGCAGCAGCTTCTCCTTCAGCTCGGCGTAGCGCTCGAGCGTGCCGTGCCGGTCGAGATGATCGGGCGACACGTTCAGCACCGTGGCCGCGAGCGGCGCGAGGCTGTCCGTCGTCTCCATCTGGAAGCTCGAGATCTCGAGCACGTAGGCGTCGGCCGGCGCGTCGAGCAGATCGAGCGCCGGCGGGCCGAGATTGCCGCCGGCCGGAGCGGCCACGCCCTGCGCCTTCAGCATCTGCGACGCGAGCGTCGTGACGGTGCTCTTGCCGTTGCTGCCGGTCACCGCGATGACCGGCGCGCGGGCCGCGAGCGCGAACAGCTCGATGTCGCCGATCACGGCCAAGCCGCGGCGGCGCGCTTCGAGCGCGAGCGGAATGTCGTACGCGAGCCCGGGCGACAACAGCACGCGGCTCGCGTCGTCGAGCCAGCGCTGGATCGAGCGTCTCGACGACGACGTCGGCGTCGGGGCAGGCGGCCTTGAGCTCGTCGAGACCCGGGCGGCGTCGCGCGGCTGTCGATCGCGCGCACGGATTCGCCGCGCGCACACAGATACCGCGCGACCGCCACGCCCGTGGCGCCGAGGCCCACGATCAAGCTGCGTTTTGCTGCGCTATCTCGCACCGGTTCCTTCCGTGTCGCTGCTCTGCCGCTCGGCCGCCGTCGCGTCGAACGACCGATACTGCCGCGATCGCTGCCATCAACGAATCTTCAAACTGGCCAACCCGATCAGCACCAGAATCACGGTGATGATCCAGAAACGCACGATCACCTTCGGCTCGGCCCAGCCCTTGAGCTCGAAGTGATGATGTAACGGCGCCATGCGAAAAATGCGCCGGCCGGTCAACTTGTAGGAGGCAACCTGGATGATGACTGAGACGGTTTCGACGACGAAAACCCCGCCCATGATGAACAGCACCAGTTCTTGCCGCACCGCCACCGCCACGAGCCCCAGAGCAGCACCGAGTGCGAGCGCACCGATGTCACCCATGAAGACTTGCGCGGGATAGGTGTTGAACCACAAGAAGCCCAAGCCGGCGCCAGCCAGGGCCGCACAGAAAACCAGGAGCTCGCCGGATCCCGCGACGTAGGGGATCCCGAGGTAATTCGAATAGATCACGTTGCCGGCGGCGTAGGCGAACACGCCGAGCGCTGTGCGCGACGAGCACGGCCGGCATGATCGCGAGGCCGTCGAGACCGTCGGTCAGGTTCACGCCGTTGCTGGCGCCGACGATCACGAGCGCCGTCACACGCGACGTACGCGACGGCCGGCAACTCGATGCTCACGTTCTTCAAATAAGGGATCAGCAACGCGTGATCGATCGCCGGATTGTCGGCGCTGAGATAGAACGCGATCGCGAGCGCCGAGCGCGCCGACCGTCTGCCAGAAGATCTTGGCGCGCGCGGAAAGGCCCTTCGAGTTGCGCACGACGAGCTTCTTGTAGTCGTCGACGAAGCCGATCACGCCGAAGAACAAGCGTGCCGCCGAGCACGAGCCACACGAACCGGTTGCTCAAGTTCGACCACAGCAGCGTGCTGAACGCGATCGCGAGCAGGATCAGCGCGCCGCCCATCGTGGGCGTTCCGGCTTTCGGCTGGTGGCTTTCGGGGCCGAGCTGGCGAATCTGCTGGCCGATGCGCTGCATCTGCAGGCGCTGGATCAGCCACGGCCCCATGGCGAACGACAGCGTGAGCGCAGTCAGCGCGGACAGGATCGCGCGCATCGTGAGGTAGCTGAAGACGTTGAAGACCGTGTAGAGGCGCGTCAGATGATCGGCGATCAGGATCAGCATACGGCCGCCTCGGGTAGATCACCGAGCGTTCGCGACATCATGCGACTACTCCCAGCAGCTCCGCCGCGACTGCACGGTCGCTGAGTACGCGGCGTTCGGAGCCTACGATCTGCTCGGACTCGTGACCTTTGCCGGCGATCAACACGACGTCGCCGGGCCGTGCCTTGCCGATCGCGCTCGCGATCGCCGCGCGCCGGTCGTGGACGACGCTGACGCGCGGATGCTGGCCTAACCCTAAGCGAATCTCGTTGATGATCGCGGCCGGATCCTCGCTGCGCGGGTTGTCGTCGGTCAGCACGATACGATCGGCGAGATCTGCGGCGACGGCGCCCATCAACCGCCGTTTGCCGCGATCGCGATCGCCGCCGCAGCCGAACACGCACGTAGATCTCGCCCAAGACCGCTGCTTCGAGCGTGCCGAGCACGCGTTGCAGCGCATCCGGTGTGTGCGCGTAGTCGATCACGACCCACGGCTTATCCGGCAGTCCGCCGAGCACTTCCATGCGACCGGGCGCCGGCTTCGCCGCGCCGAGCGCCGCGCACGCCAACCGCAACGGCATGCCCTGCGCGAGCAACGCGCCGAGTGCGGCGAGCAGGTTCTCGGCGTTGAACGTGCCGATCAGCTTCGACTGCAACCGCCCGGTGCCGAACTTGCCGTTGATTTCGATGTCGAGGCCGGCGAGATCGGAGCGCCGCACGCGACCGACGAGCTCTGCGCCCGCACCGCGCGTGCTCGTGCGCATGCAGCTCGCAGCCCAGCGGCAGATCGGAGCCGAGCGACGCGCCGAACGGATCGTCGGCGTTCACGACCGCGTACTGCAGCTCCGGCAGCCGAAACAGCCGGCGCTTCGCATTGCCGTAGCTCGTCGAAGTCGCCGTGCAGGTCGAGATGATCGCGCGTCAGATTCGTGAACACGGCCGTGTGGAACGCAAGACCGGCGATCCGGTCCTGAGCCAGCGCGTGCGACGACACTTCCATCGCGACGCGAGCCGTGCCGAGCTCCGCGAGCTCGCGGTGCAGCGTCAGAGTGTCCGGCGTCGTGAGCCCATGAGCGCGTGAGCTGCGGCGGCACGCCGTAACCGAGCGTGCCGATGTAGGCGCACGGCCGCTGCGGTTGACCGAGCGTCTGCGCCAGGAGATACGCGACCGTCGTCTTGCCGTTCGTGCCCGTGACGCCGACCAGCGTCGGCGCGGGGCGCAGCGCGTAGAACGCGTGCGCGAGCTCGCCGAGCCGCGCCTTGCAGCTTCGGGCACGGCCAGGCTCGGCGCCTCGACCTGCGGAAACTTGGCGATGGGGCTCGTACAGCACGATCGCCGCGCCGCGGGCCAGCGCCTCGGCTGCGTAGGCGAGCCCGTGCTCGCGGCCGCCTTCTACGGCGACGAATGCGGCGCCGGACGTGACCTGCCGGCTGTCGAGCGTGAGATCGGTGATCGCGAGCCGGCCGTAGCCGCCCGCGCCTGCACCGAGGATCTCGCCGAGCGTGCGACCGCGTGCTGCGAGCGCGGCCATCATGGCCTCACCTGCGCTTGCGCGAGCACGGTCAGCGCCGGCGCCGGCAGCGCATCGGGCGGCACCGCCATCACGCGCAGCGCGCCGGAGACGATGTTCGCGAACACGGGCGCCGCGACGTCGCCGCCGTAGTAGGCCTGGCCCTGCGGCTCGTCGATCATGACGACGACCACGAGCCGCGGTGAGCTGGCCGGCGCGATGCCGGCGAAGATGGCGCCGTGGCGGTCCGCGGCGTAGCCGCCGACGCCGGACTTCTGCGTGGTGCCGGTCTTGCCGGCGATGTGGTAGTTGCGCACCGCCGCGCGCTTGCCGGTGCCGTTCGGCGCGACGACGGCTTCGAGCATGTCGATCAGCTCCTGCGCCGTGTTCGCGCGAGATCACGCGCTCGCCGGCCGGCGGCTCGTCCACGGCGAGCATCGACACGGGTCGCAGCAGTGCCGTTCGCCGCGATCGCGGCGTACGCGCGCGCGAGCTGCAACGTCAGTGACCGCGACGCCGTAACCGTACGACAGCGTGGCCTGGCCGATCGTGCGCCAGTGCTGCGGGTCGTTCAGCACGCCGGCCGACTCGCCGGGATACGTGCTGTCGCTCAGGCGGCCGATGCCGAAGCCGGTCAGCACCTTCCAGATCGTCTGCGGCTCCATCGTGAGCGCGACGCGCGCGGCGCCGACGTTGCTCGACAGCGCGAGCACCGTCGTGAGGTCGACGCGGCCGAGATTGTGCTCGTCCTCGGTGATCTTGCGGTTGTTGATGCGAGAGCGTGCCGGGCGACGTGTCGACCATCGTGCGCGGGCTGAACGAGCCGCTCTCGAGCGCGGCCGCGAGCACGAGCGGCTTGAAGCTCGAGCCGGGCTCGAAGATGTCGGTGACGGCGCGATTGCGATACAGCTCGGCGTGATACTGCGAGCGATCGTTCGGGTTGTACGACGGCTGATTCACCATCGCGAGCACTTCGCCCGTGTTCGGGTCGAGCACGACGACGGAGCCGGAGCGCGCATGGCTCTCCGTCACCGCGCGCTTCAGCTCGCGGTACGCGAGGTACTGGAGCCGCAGGTCGATGCTCGTGCGCAGATCCTTGCCGGGGCGCGCGTGGCTCAAGAGCTCGACGTCGCCGATCACGTGGCCGAGCCGGTCCTGCAACACGCGTTTGCTGCCGTTCTCGCCTTTGAGCCAATGATCGAACGCGGCCTCGAGCCCTTCCTGACCTCGATCGTCGACGTCGGTGAAGCCGACGACGTGGCCCGTGACCTCGCCCGCGGGATAGAAGCGTTGATACTCGCGAACCGTGCCGACACCGGGCAGGCCGAGTTGCATGACCTGCTCGGCCTTGGCCGGCCGCAGGTGGCGCTGCAGATACACGAACTCGCGATCGAGATTGCTCGTGATGCGTCGCTCGAGCCACTCCGTGTCCTGGTCGAGCACGGCGGCGAGCTCCGGCAGCCGCGCGAGCGCCGGCTTCAGCTCTTGCGGGTTCGCCCACACCGTGTCGACCGGCGTGCTGACCGCGAGCGGCTCGCCGTAGCGATCCGTCAGCGATGCCGCGATGCGCCGAGATCTGCACGGTGCGCAGATGGCGATCGTTGGCCTGCTCCGTCAGGAACGCCTTGTTGACGAGCTGCAGGTACAGAATCCGCCCTTCGAGCGCGAACGCGCCGAGCGCGAAGCCGGCGAGCAGCAACGTCGTGCGCCAACGCGCCCGATCCGCCACCGTCGTTTTCGCACCCCGCTTCATTCGTTCACCGCTTCGGCTCCACGACCACGACGAGCTGCTCGTCGCGCGGCACCGTGAGGTGCATGCGTTCGCGCGCGAGACCCTCGATTCGCGGATGCGTCGCCCAGGTGCTCTGCTCGATCTGGAGGCGTCCCCAATCGATCTGGAGCTGGTCCTGCTCGCGGTTCAGCTCCTCGACCTGAATGAACAGCTGCCGCGAGTGGTGCTCGGTCTCCACGATCCAGATGCCCGACGCCGTGACGCACGCGGCGAGCAGCAGCACGCCGGCGAGCTCGAGTAGCTGCTTCTTCATGCCGCCTGCTCGGTGGGCTGCCGCTCGGCGATGCGCAAACGCGCACTGCGCGAGCGTGGATTGCGCTCGACTTCCTCGGCCGTCGGGCGCACGAGCTTGCCGATCAACTTCAGGCGCGGCCGAGCGTGCGGCGGAATGTTCGGCAGCCCCGCGTACACTTCGTCGCCACGCGCCTCGCGGGCCATGAACCGCTTGACGATCCGGTCCTCGAGCGAATGGAAGCTGATCACGACGAGCCGCCCGCCGGCGGCCAGCAAGTCGACGCACTGCGGCGAGCGCGCGCTCGAGCGCGCCGAGCTCGTCGTTGACGGCGATTCGGATGGCCTGGAACGCGCGCGTGGCCGGATGGATGCGGCCGCTGCTGCCGCCCCGCGTGGGCGGCGATCAGGTCCGCAAGCTGCTGGGTCGTCGTGAGCGGCGCGGCATCGCGCGACGCACGATCGCGGCCGCGATTTGTCGCGCGCGCGGCTCCTCGCCGTACTGGAACAGCGCGTCGGTAAGCTCCCGCTGCGACGCGGTCGCGAGCCATTCCGCCGCCGTCGGGCCGGCCGCCGTATTCATCCGCATGTCCAAAGGTCCGTCGTGCGCGAAACTGAAGCCACGCGCCGCAACGTCCAGTTGCGGCGAGGAGACCCCAAGATCGAAAAGGACTCCCGCCAACGCGTGCCCGGCGAGCCAAGGCGCGGCGACGGCGGCGAGGTCTTCGAAGCCTGCGTGCTGGATGGCGAATCGTGCGTCGCCGGCGAACCGCTCGCGGCCGTGAGCCACGGCGTCGCGGTCTTTATCCAAAGCGAGTAACCGTCCCTGCGCTCCGAGCCGCGCCAGTACTGCGGCGCTATGCCCGCCGCGTCCGTAGGTCGCATCGACGTACCAACCGTCATCCCGCAACGCCAAACCTTCGAGCGCCTCCTGGAGCAGCACCGGCTGATGTCCAGAGGCTCTGGTCACCGGCACGATGCTCTACAGAGTCAGCGATTCGAGTTCTTGAGGTAGGCCCGCTTCTTCGCCTTCGTCGTCTGCCAGCCACTCGTCCCGCCGCGCGCTCCATCGTTCTTCGCTCCAGAGCTCGAACTTGTTGCCTTGACCGATCAACATCGCTTGACGGTCGAGGCCCGCGAACTCTCGCAACTCACGCGTCAACAGGATTCGCCCGTGGCTATCCATTTCGAGCTCGGTGGCGTGTCCCAACATCAGACGCTGCAAGCGCCGCGATTGCTTATTGAGCGCAGGCAAGCGGATCAGCTTGCGTTCGATCTCCTCCCAATCGGGCAGTGGGTAGATGAGCAGGCAATAGTCCCGGTCGACGGTGGCTACCAGACGCCCTTCGGCACGGGTCATGAGCTGGTCCCGGTATCGAACCGGAATGGCCAGCCTGCCCTTCGCATCGAGGGTGACTTTGGTAGCGCCGCGCAACATAGGGAGACCGCCAGGCCCATTCCCTCCCACTTTTCTCCACTCCTCGACACTATATTGACCACCACCGCGCAGGTCAACGCGTTTGCGCACAAAAACTCCGTGGCCCACAACGTGTTACGTCGCGCGTTCGTCGGCGGTCAGCGACGGTGGTTTTGGCGTCGGTGCCAAGTGAGCGGCGGGTCTTCGATGGGGGCCTCGCGGGACACGCCGGAAATCGCATCCCTGCGGCTCGTCCACGCACATCCCTGTGCGTGGACGGTCCCGCGAGGCCCCCATCGAAGACCCGCCGCTCACGTCACGCGCATCGCTAGTCCCGGCGGCGCTGCGGTGCGACTCGTCGAGGGGCTCGTTCCGGGACCGTCTGCGCACAGGGATGTGCGCAGCCGAGCCGGAGGGACCCGATTTCCGGCGTGTCCCGGGACGAGCCCCTCGACGAGTCGCGCCGCAGCGCCGTCGGGACGGGAACGAAGGGTCCGCCGCAAGAAGTTGCGCGGCGTTCTTTTTGGGGAGGAGGAAGAGAGGGAGTCGGCCGATAAGCCGGGTTCTGTCGAGAGCAGCCATTCATCTGCGCTGCGCGTCACCGCGCAGCTGAAGCGACCTACCCGGGAGCTCGTGTGGGCACACTTAACGCTCCCCTATTCGGTCTTGCTCCGGGTGGGGTTTGCCTTGCCGCAGAGTGTTACCACCTGCGCGGTGCGCTCTTACCGCACCATTTCACCCTTACCTGCCATTGCTGGCCGGCGGTTTATTTTCTGTTGCACTTTCCGTAGGCTCGCGCCTCCCAGGCGTTACCTGGCACCCTGCCCAATGGAGCCCGGACTTTCCTCCAGGTGTTACCCCAGCGGCTGCCTGGCCGACTCCCGGCGCGAAGTCTACGCGCTTTGCACGCTCAGGTGCGCAGCAGCCGATACAGATCGTTGCGTGCCATGCCTGTGATCGCGGCCGTCAGCTTCAACGCCGTGCCGGGCTCGACTTCGGCCGCGAGCAGCGCGTAGACGCGTTGCGCTTCGTCGAGATCCGCGCGCGCTTCGCTCGTGTCGCCGGCGACGACGATCACGAATTCGCCGAGCAGCGGAATCTCGCCATCGAGCCGCGCATGCAATTCCGCGAGCGTGCCGACGACGATCTGCTCGTGGACCTTCGTGAGCTCGCGCGCGAGCGCGGCTCGCCGCTCGCCGCCGAAGGCCGCGACGAGCGCAGCCAGCGTTGCCGAGATCCGATGCACGGCCTCGTAGAACATGAGCGTGCGCCGCTCGCGTTTGAGCTCGGCGAGGCGTTCGTCGCGCGGGCCGTCGCGACGCGGCAGGAACCCTTCGAACACGAAGCGATCGGTCGGCAAGCCGGCCGCACAGAGCGCCACGATCGCGGCGCACGGCCCTGGCACGGGCACGACGGCAACGCCAGCGTCCTGCGCAGCGCGCACGAGCCGCCAACCGGGATCGCTGATCAGCGGCGTGCCGGCGTCGCTGACGAGCGCCACGGACTCGCCTGCCGCAAGCCGCGCGAGCAACTCCGGCACGCGTTGCTCTTCGTTGTGTTCGTGATACGCGATAAGTCGCGATTCCGCGGAGATACTCGATAGCAATCCCCGGGTGTGGCGGGTATCCTCGGCTGCAATGACATCGGTCTTGGCGAGCACCGCACGCGCGCGCGGGCTCAAGTCGTCGAGATTGCCGATCGGTGTCGCAACGACGTAGAGCGTGCCGCCCCCGGCCCGCGCGCCCGTCATGACAGCGCTATAGATGTGCCCATGATCGACATGCAGTTTACAGGCGCGCTGCGGCGCGCAGCCACCACGATTCTCGTGCTGGTGCTCGTCGGCTTCGCCGCGTGCACGAGCGTCACCCCCTCCACACGCCCGTCGCCCGGCGGCGCGACCGAACCTCGAAGCGCGCGCCAAGAGCGCGGTCGAAGCCCGCAACTACAGCGCCGCGGCCGATCTGTACGCGCAGCTCGCGGCCGGCGCGACCGGCGCCGCGCGCGTCGACTACTTGCTCGAAGCCGCGCGCTACGCGATCGAAGCCGGCGACAGGGCCGTCGCGCGCCGCCGCCTGAACGACGCGCGCGGCAACGCTACGCCCACGCAGCAACAGCGAGTCTCCGTGCTGCTCGCGCGGCTCGAGCTCGCCGAGCGCCGCCCGCAAGCCGCGCTCGACATGCTGGGCGCGATACCGCAGCCACTCGGCGATATCGCTCGCATCGACGCCGCCGCGATTCGCGGCCAGGCGCTGTTCCAGCTCGGCCGGCCGACCGAGGCCGTGCGCGCGCTGGCGGAGCGCGAGGTGTGGCTGAACGACGCGGCGTCGATCCTCGCGAATCAACGCATGATCTGGGACGGCTTGCGGCAGACCCCGAGCACGGCGCCCCTCGCGCCCGTCGGCGACAAGACCGTCGACGGCTGGCTCGCGCTCGCACCGCTCGTCGCGAGCCAGCGGCCAGGAGCTGCGGCGCGCATTGCTGACCTGGCGGCAGACGTACACGGATCACCCGGCGGCAGGCGGCCTGCTCGCGGAGCTGCTCGCAGCGCAGCGCGGCACGGCCTGGCCGGCGCACATCGCGTTGCTGCTGCCGTTGTCGTCGCCCCAGCGCGCTGCCGCGCTCGCGGTACGCGACGGCTTCATGGCGGCGCACCTGCGCGGCCCGCACGGCGCGGGCACGACCGTCCGCGTGTACGACACGGCACAGGGCAGCCAGCAGGCGTATCTGAAAGCCCAGCTCGACGGCGCCGACTTCATCGTCGGCCCGCTGCTGAAGCCCGAGGTCGATCAGGTCATCGCGCAGGCCGGATTCGTGCCCACGCTGGCGCTGAACTTTGCGACGAAGGACGGCACCTTCCTCCGCAGCTTCTACCAGTTCGCGCTCGCGCCCGAGGACGAAGCACGAACGATCGCCGCGACGGCAGCCGCGGCCGGCGCGAAGACGGCGCTCGCGTTCGTGCCGAGCAACGCGCGTGGCTACCAGATTCGCGACACGTTTCGCGCCGAGTTCGAGGCGCGCGGCGGCCAGCTGGTCGACTGCGAGCGGCTACGACCCGTCGTTGCAGGATTTCTCGCAGCCGATCGCTGCGCTGCTGAACATCACGCGCAGCAATCAGCGCTACCGGCGGCTCGCCGCGAATCTCGGCGCGCCGGTGCAGTTCGAGCCGCGGCGCCGCCAAGACATCGACATGATCTTCATCGTCGGCCGACGCGCGCACGGCTCGACTGCTCGTGCCGCAGTTGCGATTCTACTCCGCGGGCGACATTCCGACGTACGCGACGGCCGACATCTTCGACCCGGCCAACACGCGGCGCAGCACCGACTTGAACGGCGTGATCTTCGCCGATACGCCGGCGCTGCTCGCGCCCGACGACGACGCGCGACGATCTGTCGCCACGAGTGGCAGGTCGTTCTGGCCGCAGCGCCGAACAGTCTCGCGAAGCTGTACGGCATGGGCATCGACGCCTACAACCTGATCGGCTCGCTGTACGCCGGCGACGGCCGCGCCTGGCCCGTGCGCGGACATGTCGGGAGATCTGTCGCTCGACGACCAGGGCCGCGTCCATCGAACGCTGCCGCTCGCGCAGTTTCGCAACGGCAAGCCGGCCGCGCATCGATTGCGCCGCCGGCCCGCGGCGCCGCGTCTGTCGAGCACTTCGCTCGGGCACGACGCTGAATGCAGCTCGAGCGCGGCCGCCTCTGGGAGGCGCGCGCTGCCGAGTACCTCGAGGCCCACGGGCTGCGTGTCGTTGCGCGCGGTTTTCGCTGCCGCGCTCGGCGAGATCGACCTCGTGTGCCAGGACGGCCGCCACCTCGTGATCGTCGAGGTCCGCGCGCGCGGCAGTGGCGCGCGTCACCTCGCGCGATCGAGAGCATCGGACCGAGCAAACGTCGGCGAATCGTTCAGGCGACGCGCTACTCTGCTGCTGCGGCACCGCGAGTGGCACGCCGCGCCGATTCGTTTCGACGTCGTCGCGTTCGACGGCATCGATGGGCCGACGCCCGAGATCCGCTGGATTCAGCAACGCATTCGACGGCAGTTGAAGCTCCGGGACGTTCGAGGCAGAGTGTCGGCGATCGCAGCTTCGGCCAACCGCACCATGGACGAACGAGTACGCCGTCATTTCCAGGAGAGCATCGCGACCAAACAGGCCGCGATCGAGCTCGCGCCCGACGATTACGGCTGCGGCCGCGCTCATGACGCGTTGCCTGCTCGAGGACGGCAAGATCCTGTCCTGCGGCAACGGCGGCTCCGCCGCCGACGCTCAGCACTTCTCGAGCGAGCTCCTGAACCGATTCGAGCTCGAGCGCCCCGGCCTGCCGGCCGTGGCGCTGACGACGGACAGCTCGACGATCACCTCGATCGCGCAACGACTACGCGTTCGTCGAGATGTTCGCCAAACAGGTCCGCGCGCTCGGCCAACCCGCCGACGTACTGCTCGCGATCTCGACGTCGGGCAACTCGGAGAACGTCGTGCGCGCGATTCACGCGGCGCACGAGCGCGGCGCTGAAGGTCGTGGCACTCACCGGGCGCGACGGCGGCGCGATCGCGGGCGCGCTCGCGCGGCAGCGACATCGAGATCCGCGTGCCGGCCGAGCGCACGTGCCGGATTCAGGAGGTACATCTCCTGATCATCCACTGCCTCTGCGATCTCATCGACGCCGAGCTGCTCGAGCCGCACTGAGAGCGGACGCTTCACTTGATGACGGTGAGCTTCGGGCGTGGCTTGTCGCCGCCGCTCGGCGCTGGCGGCGGCGGCTGCGGCGCGCCGCCGTCGGGCGCCGGCGTCGGCGGCGGCGCCGCATCCTCGTCGCTGAACAGCATGCCCTGCCCCGTTTCGCGCGCGTAGATGCCGAGGACGCCGCGACCGGCACCGAGAGTTGCTGCGCCACGCCGTTGAACCGCGCCTCGAACGTCACGACGTCGTTGCCGAGCGAGAGCGCGCGCGTCGCCGAGGGGCTCACGTTCAGCACGATCTTGCCGTCCTGCACGTGACCCGGCGGCACGCGCACGCCGTCACGGCCGGCGTCGACGACGATGTGCGGCGTGAAGCCGTTGTCGACCATCCATTCGTGCATGGCCCGCAGCAGATACGGCCGCTGCTTGGTCGGCGGACGTCGGCTACTGGCGTAGCTCCCGCTCGAAGTCGGTCAGGCTCTCCTGGAACGACGGCCGCGGAAGACTTCGTCCATGTAGCGCTGGATCGGGCGCGCCTGGGCGGGCAGCTTGATGCCGAACAGCGGCAGGCGCCAGAGGATCGGCGCGATCGTGCAATCGACGAGCGAGAACTCGTCGCTCAAGAAGAACTTCTTGGCCGCGAAGATCTCGACGCTCGACAGGATGCTCTCCTCGAGCGCCTTGACCGCGCGGCCGGTCGGCTTGCGCTCGAGCGCGGCGCCGATCTCGTCGGCCAGCGAGTACCAGTCACGCTCGATGCGGTACAACGCGAGCCGAAACTGCGCGCGCGTGACCGGATCGACAGGCATCAGCGGCGGATGCGGGAACCGTTCGTCGAGGTACTCCATGATCACGCGCGAGTCGTACAGCACGAGATCGCGATCGACGAGCGTCGGCACGCTGTTGTACGGGTTCAGGTCGAGCAGATCCTCGGGCAAGCTGCCCTCGTCGACGTCGACGATATCGATGGTGATGCTCTTCTCGGCGAGCACGATCCGCGTGCGATGGCTCCACGGGTCGGCGGGCTTAGAGAACAGCGTCATCACCGAGCGACGGTTGGCAATCACCGTCATATGACGGATCTCCTTAACTTCGCGGGGAAGCCTGAGGCTGGCAGGACTAATGGACGTCCTTCCAGATCTCCCTCTTCAGCATATAGGCAATCAGCAGGAACACCAGCAAGAAGCGCAATCACGCGAATGCCGAGCTGCTGCGCGCTCGCATCTTGATGGGCTCGCCGATGTAGTCGAGGAAGTTCACGATGTCGCGCACGACGTTGTCGTATTCCTCGGCAGTGCAGCTCGCCCGGCCGGATCGACTCGAACCCCTCGAACACCTGCGCGCCGCCGTGCTCTGCGTCGGTCGTGAACTTCGCGCGCTGCACGCCCTGCAGCTTCCACAGCACGTGCGGCATGGCCGTGCCCGGCAGCACGATGTTGTCGACGCCGGTGGGCCGGCTCGGCGCGGCGTAGAAGCCGTGCAGGAACGTGTAGATATAGTCGGTGCCGCGCGCGCGCGCCATCAGCGACAGATCGGGCGGCGAGCGGCCGAACCACCGCGCGACGTCCTCCGGCCGCATCGCGTTCGCCATCGTGTCGAACGGCCGTTCGCCCGTGAACATCAGATTGTCGACCAGCTGCTTCTCGGTGATCTGCGAGGTCCTGCGCCACGCGGTTGTAGCGGACGTACTTGGCCGAGTGGCAACCGAGGCAGTAGTTCACGAAGTACTTCGCGCCGCGCTGCAGCGAGGCCACGTTGGCGATGTTGTTGTTCGCGGGCTCGAGCTTCGCCCCTCTCCTGCGCGAACGCGTGCGCCGGTCAGACTCAGGCCCAGAACGCAACGCGATGACGGCGATTCTCACGGCGTGACCCTCGTCGGAACCGGCTTGGTCTTTTCGATGCGCGAGTAGAACGGCATCAGCACGAAGAACGCGAAGTACAGAGACCGTGAAGATCTGGCAGAACAGATAGACCGTCCCGGTCGGCGGCTGCATGCCGAGGTAGCCGAGCGCCAGGAAGCTCACCGCGAAGACCATCAAGCGCGACCTTGTAGATCCAGCCGCGATAGCGGATCGACTTCACGCGGCAGCGGTCGAGCCACGGCAGGAAGAACGGCAGCAGCACCGCCGAACCCATGAGCACGACGCCGAGCAGCTTGTTCGGCACGGCGCGCAACATCGCGTAGAACGGCGTGAAGTACCACACCGGCGCGATGTGCTGGCGGCGTCTGCAGCTGATTCGCCGGCTCGAAGTTCGCATGCTCGAGGAAGTAGCCGCCCATGTCGGGCGCGAAGAACACGACCGCGGAGAACGCGATCAGGAACACGATGACGATCACGAGATCCTTGCTCGTGTGGTACGGGTGGAACGCCACGCCGTCGATCGGATTGCCGTCCGGGCCCTTGTGCTCCTTGATCTCGATGCCGTCGGGATTGTTCGACCCGACCTCGTGCAACGCCATGATGTGCACGACGACGAGCAGCACGAGCATCAAGCGGCACGGCGATCACGTGGAACGCGAAGAAGCGGTTCAGCGTGATGTCCGAGATGTAGAAGTCGCCGCGAATCCACTCGGAGAGCCCGTTGCCGATGACCGGGATCGACGCCGAACAGCGACACGATGACCTGCGCGCCCCAGTACGACATGTTGCCCCACGGCAGCAGGTAGCCGAAGAACGCTTCGGCCATGAGGCACAGGTAGATGAACATGCCGATGATCCAGACGAGCTCGCGCGGCTTCTTGTACGAGCCGTACAAGCAGGCCGCGGAACATGTGCAGGTACACGACGATGAAGAACGCCGACGCGCCGGTCGAGTGCAGGTAGCGGATCAGCCACCCCCAGTTGACGTCGCGCATGATGTACTCGACGGACGCGAACGCGTCCGCGGACGAGGGCTTGTAGTTCATCGTCAGGAAGATGCCGGTGACGAGCTGCAGCACCAGCACGAACGTCGCGATGACGCCGAACCCGTACCAGACGTTGAAGTTCTTCGACGCGTAGTACTCGGTGGCGTGCTCCTTGATGAGCTTGGTCATCGGGAAGCGATCGTCGATCCACGCGCCGAGCGCGCGCGAGACCGGCCCCAGCCGATCGAAAACGTCAGCCTCGCTGCTCGCCATTTATGAATTCCCCGTGTCGGAGCCGATCAGGATCGTGTTGTCGTTGACGAACCGGTACGGCGGCACCGTCAGGTTCGTCGGTGCGGGAACGCCCTGGAACACGCGCCCGGCGAGATCGAACCGCGAGCCGTGGCACGGGCAGAAGAAGCCGCCCGGCCAGCTCGGGCCGAGATCCGCCGGAGCCACTTCGAAGCGCGGCATCGGCGCGCAACCGAGATGGGTGCAGACGCCCTCGAGCACGAGAAACGCCGGACGCAGACTGCGATGCTCGTTCGTCGCGTAGCTCGGCTGACTCGACTCCTTCGACGTCGGGTCGCGCAGCAGTGCGGTCGTCCTTGCTTGAGCGAGGCAGCATTTCGTCCGATGCGGTGCAGGATGTAGATCGGGCCGACCGCGCCACTCGACCTTCGCGAGGGCACCGACGCTCCAGCTTGCTGATGTCGAACTCGATCGGGCGCGCCGAGCGCCTGAGCGCGCGCGCTCGGCTTGAACGACGACACGAAGGGCACGGCGGTACGCGATGACGCCGGCGCCGCCGGTCACCACGGTGGCGACGGTCAGGAAGTGTCGCCGAGTGAAACCGGTGCTCTCAGCCACGGAGCACCCCTCGACCAACGGGGCCAAGCATCAGGAAGCCTCCCTCAAACAACTTGATATCCGATCCAAGTGGACGTCGCACGTCGTCCGTGTGCGCCGCGTGATGGTACTTTTTCGAAGCGTCTCATTATACACAGCGCCGAAACGGCTTGACCACCGAACACGCGGTGCGAGCTGCTAGACTGCGCGCATGTCCCCGCTCTGGAAGGTGGCCGCCTTCGTCGCGCAATCGGTCGCGGTCGGGCTTGGCAATCGCCTTCGCTCGTCGTGTCTGTTTAGACCCGAGCTCGTGAGCAGCGGCGGAGCGCGCCGCGCCGGGAAATCGAGCTACGCGCAAGCCGTCGCCGCCAGCGCGCCGGCCGTCGCCAACATCTACACGGCCCGAACGTCCTCGGCCGGCGCGCAGCCTGCCGGGCGTCACGCTGCGCGGCCGCGCGCTCGGCTCGGGCGTCGTGATCGATCCGCCGCGGCTACGTCGTGACGAACTGGCACGTGATTCGCGACGCCGACGAGTCCGCGTGCAGCTCGCCGACGGCCGGGTCGCGACGCCCACGCTCGTCGGCGCGGATCCGGACACCGAGCTCGCCCTGCTCAAGATCGACCTGCCGAACCTGCCCGGCATCGCGCTCGGGCGCTCGGACAACCTCGAGGTCGGCGAGGTCGTGCTCGCGATCGGCAACTCGCTCGGGCTGAGCCAGACCGTCACGATGGGCATCGTGAGCGCGAAGGGTCGCGGTCAGCTCGGCGTCACGACGTTCGAGGACTTCATCCAGACCGACGCCGCGATCAACGTCGGCAACTCGGGCGGCGCGCTCGTGAACGCGCACGGCGAGCTCGTCGGCATCAACACGGCCGTGATCAGCACCGCGCCGCGCGACCAGCCGACGCCCGAAGGCCTCGGCTTCGCGATTCCCGGTCAATCTCGTGCGCGGCGTCATGGAGCAGCTCGTCGCGCACGGCCGCGTGATCCGCGGCTATCTCGGCGTCGACACGAACGACTCTGCCGGCAAGCCAGGCGCGGCAGCTCGGCATCGACGGCTGCGCCGTGCTGCTGACGAGACGTCACGGGACCCGCCGCGGCAGCGGGGCTCGAAGCCCGGCGACGTGCTGACGCACATCAACGACCAACGCATGTTCACGCAGCAGCAGGCGATGAACATGGTCGCGAGCTCGCAGCCCGGCGCAGCACATCAAGATTCGCGTCGCTCGCCCCGACGGCGCGAGCGTTCCACACCGAGGCCGTGCTCGAAGAACGCCCGCCCCGGACCGGCGGCGGCTAGCGAGTCTGACCGCCCTGGCACTAGCTGGCGGAACTTCGCAGCGCGTTCGGCGGGAGCCAATTGCTCAACGCCGGCTAACGCGCGACGCGGCGGATTCGCGCGCCGAGACTGCCGAGCTTGGCCTCGATGCGCTCGTAGCCGCGATCGACGTGGTAGATGCGGTCGACCAGCGTCGTGCCCTCGGCCTGCAAGCCCGGCCAGCACCAGCGACGCCGACGCGCGCAGATCGGTGGCCATCACGGGCGCGCCCGTGAGACGCGGCACGCCGCGCGTGATCACCGTGTTGCCCTGGATCGACAAATTCGCGCCGAGCCGTTGCAGCTCGAGCACGTGCTGGAAGCGATTCTCGAAGATCGTCTCGGTGATCGTCGCCGTGCCTTCGGCGACGGCGTTCAACGCGCAGAACTGCGCCTGCATGTCCGTCGGGAAGCCGGGGTACGGCGCGGTGCTTGATGTCGACGGCGAGGCGGCCGCCGGCCTTGCATGTCGAGCTCGATCGAGTCGGCGCCGCGTGCGATCCGCGCGCCCGCCTCCGCGAGCTTCTGGAGCACGGCGTCGAGATGCTCGGGCCTAGTGCGCGTGAGCTTCACTCGGCCGCCCGTGATCGCGGCGGCCACGAGATAAGTGCCGCTCTCGATCCGGTCGGGCATCACGTCGTAGTCCGTGCCGTGAGCCGCTCGACGCCTTGGATGTGGATCGTGTCGGAGCCGGCGCCCTCGATCTTCGCGCCCATCGTCGTTGAGAAAGTGCCGCGAGCTCGACGATCTCCGGCTCGCGCGCGGCGTTCTCGATGCACCGATCTCGCCGCGCGCGCAGACGGCCGCCATCATGAGGTTCTCGGTGCCCGTGACGGTCACCGTGTCGAGCACGAGCGTGCGCCGTGCAGACGCTCGCGCGCGCGCGCGGATGTAGCCGCCGTCGATCGTGATCGCCGCGCCCATCGCGCGCAGCCCGGCGACGTGCAGGTTCACCGGCCGCGCTCCGATCGCGCAGCCGCCCGGCAACGACACGTCGGCGTGACCGAACCGGCCGAGCAACGGGCCGAGCACGAGGATCGACGCACGCATCGTCTTCACGAGCTCGTACGGCGCGATGAACTCGTTGATGGTCGACGCATCGACCGTCGACGCGATCGCCCTGCTGCGCGATCGACACGACACCCATGCGCCTCAGCAACTTGATCGTCGTTGCGATGTCGTTCAGCTGCGGGACGTTCGTCAAGCGACACCGGGCCGTCGGCCAGCAGCGTGGCGGCGAGAATCGGCAACGCGGCGTTCTTGGCGCCGGAGACCGGCAGCTCGCCGTCGAGGCGCACGGCCGCCGACGATGGCGAGCTTATCCATGCCCGTTCCTAGGCGCGCGCCGACGTCCTCATTGCGGCGGCGCCTGCCATTCTTCGGGAGTGAACGTCTGCAACGCGAGCGCGTGGATCTCGCTGCCGACACGGCTAGCCGAACGTCGCGTACACCATCTGGTGGCGCTGCAGGCTGCGCTTGCCGGCGAAGGCCGACGCAAATCACCGTCGCTTCGTAGTGGCCCTTGCCCGTCGCGTGTGGACCTCGCGCGTTGGAGTCGCCGAGGTTCTGCTCGATCAGAGCTGCGAATCTCAGTGGGGTCCATGGGTGCGATGCGAGCGAATCGAGGGAGCGCTAGTCTAGCGTATGCACGCGAGCGCGCGGCCCGGTCACGGCGCGCTCGTAGGCCGATCGCGTACAATCGCCCGAACGCGGCAGTGCCGCCCTCTTACGGAACGAGCTTGCGAAATACGTTGGTCATGGTCGTGCTGGCGGCGCTCGCTGTCGCGACCTGGCTCTACGGCCGCGCGCCGGCCACGCCCGTGCGCGCACTACCCGCCGAAGGTGAGCAACCCCTGGGCTACTACCTGCGCGCGCGCCCGCATGCTCGGCACCGACGAGCAGGGTCGCGTCGCGTACCGGATCATGGCCGACAACCTCGAAGAGCTGCCGCGAAGAGCAGCGCCTGAAGCTCGACGGCGTGCGGATCGAATACCTGCCGGCGGACGCGGATACTTGGCTGATCTCCGCGACAGCGGGCACCGCGCCGAAGGACGGCTCCGAGCTCGAGCTGAACGGCAACGTGAGCCTCCGCAGCGAGCCGCGGGACGGCGGCAAGCCGGTCGTCATCGCCGCCGAGACACTGCGGTTCCTCCCGAAGACCTCGCAGCGCCGAATCCGAGACAGCCGGTCAGCATCAGCGTCGGTGACTGGCACGTCGAGGCGGGCCGGTTCCGAACGCTCTTGAAGGGTGACGTCCTGGAGCTAGAATCGAAAGTACATGGGAAATTTGCTCCGTAAATTTTGCGTTTGCGCCCTCCTCGCCTCGACCGTGTGCACCGTGCTGGCGGCACAGGAAGCGAGCGCGGTCGGACGATCTCGTGCTCGATTCGGATCCGGTCGACGTTCAATCGCCAGACGAATCTGATCGAAGCCGCCACCCACGCATCGTGCAAGGCAACGTGCGCATCGAAGCCGACGAGTCCGTGCTACCGGCGTCGACTTCGAGCAAAGCACGCGAGTGGCGCTTCATGGGCCACGTCAAGATCACCGTCGACACCGCCGTGCTCGAAGCGGACACCGCGGTGTTCACGTTCGATCGACAAGCAGCTCCGCACGCCGAGCTGAGGCGCGCCCGCGTCGTTCACCGATCTCGAGTCGACGCAGCAGAAACCGGTGCGCGGCGGCGCACGCAAGCTCGTGTACGATCACATGGCGCGGACGCTGCTCCTGTCGGACAACGCGCTGGTTCAAGAAGGATCAGTACGAGATCCAGGGCTGCGATCTGATCTACGACTTCAACGAGGAGCGCGTGAGTTCGGGCCGACGACTGTGGCGAAGCGATCCGCTTCTCGTGTGCCGAAGAAACCCGAGCAGACAGAGCGCCCGCCGCCGCTCCCGCCGCAATGAGCAGGCTCGAAGCGCTCGGAGTGGCCAAGCGCTATCGGCTGCGCGAGGTCGTCAAGGACCTGAGCCTGTCGATCGAGAGCGGCGAAGTCGTGGGGCTGCTCGGCCCGAACGGCGCCGGCAAGACCACGGCGTTCTACATGATCGTGGGCCTCGTCCGCTGCGATCACGGCACGATCCGACTCGCACGGCCGCGACGTCACGAAGATGCCCGTGCATCGGCGCGCGAGGCTGGGCCTCGGCTACCTGCCGCAAGAAGCGTCGGTGTTCCGCAAGCTCAGTGTCGCGGACAACATCCGCGCGATTCTCGAAACGCGGCGCGACTTGGATCGCGTCGCGCGCCAGACCAAGCTCGAGGAGTTGCTCGAAGAGCTGCACATCGGCCACGTGCGCGACACGCTCGGCGTGAGTCTTTCGGGCGGCGAACGCCGCCGCGTCGAGATCGCGCGCGCGCTCGCGGCCGAACCGAAGTTCGTGTTGCTCGACGAGCCGTTCGCGGGCGTCGACCCGATCTCGGTCCTCGATATCCAACGCATCATCCGCCATCTCGCGCAACGCGACATCGGCGTGCTGATCACGGACCATAATGTGCGCGAGACACTGGGAATCTGCAGCCGCGCCTATATCCTGAACAATGGAACGTTGATGGCGTCGGGCTCGCCCAACGAGATTCTGTCCAATAAGAGTGTGCGCGAAGTCTATCTAGGAGAAGGATTCTCCCTCTAACGAGTCCGGTTAGACTGCCCCCATGTTGAAACCGTCCCTGCAACTCAAGCTGACGCAACAGCTGACGATGACGCCGCAGCTGCAGCAGGCCATTCGCCTGTTACAGCTGCCGATCATGGAGTTGCAGACCCAGATCCAGACGGCCCTCGACGAGAACGTGATGCTCGAGGTCGAGGAGCCGGAGAACCCGAGCGAAACCACGGACGCGACGGAGACGACGACGTCCACGGACAGTGACGAGCGACGGCGACGGCGACGGACCGACGGCGAAGTGGACATGGAGATGGCGAGCGCCAGCGAGCCGGCCGAAGACTTCGCCGAAGTGGCCGTCGCGGCAAGGATCCGACTGGGAAGACGCGCAGAAGACCGGCCCGTCCGAAGCACCGAAGAGCTCCGAGCCCCCGCCGACGATCGAGTATGCCGATCGCTCCGAGGAGACGCTGCGCGATCACCTGCTGTGGCAGCTCGAGCTCGAGAATCTCGACGCACGAACCACGGCGATCGGCCAGGCCATCATCGACGCGATCAACGACGACGGCTACCTC
This sequence comes from uncultured Gammaproteobacteria bacterium, assembly GCA_963748045.1. Taxonomy (GTDB): domain Bacteria; phylum Pseudomonadota; class Gammaproteobacteria; order Steroidobacterales; family Rariloculaceae; genus FEN-1219. Next base: position 63,433 of record CAVVIC010000019.1, on the reverse strand, counting down.
ACGGACGATCTCGACACGATCCGCGCGACGATGGCGCCGGACGTGCTCGCATCCGTCGAGGAAATCGAGCAGGTGCTCGTCGACGCTCGTGCAACAACTCGACCCCGCCGGCATCGGCGCGCGCATCGTCGGCGAATCGCGTGCTGCTCCAGCTGAAGCAGCTCGACCCCGACGACGCCGGGTCTTTCTCTTGCGAAAACCATAGCGCGGAGCACTTGCCGCTCGTCGCCGAGCAGCAGTATGGTGTGTTGAAGCGGCTGCTGCGACGTTCGGACGAGGATCTGCACGTCGGCGATCGCGCTCGTGCGCTCGTGTCAGCCGCGCCCGGGATCGGCGGTGTTCGCGCCGGCGTCGGAGTACGTCGTGCCCGACGTGTTCGTGCGCCGCCACGACGGCCAGTGGGTCGTCGAGCTCAACAATTCGATCTCGCCGCGGTTACGCGTGAATCAAGTTGTACGCGGGCTCCCTCGGCACGCGGCGAGGAGTATGATGCTCTCAAGGCCCAGCTCCAAGAGGCTCGCTGGTTGATACGCAGCTTGGAAATCCGCAACGAGACGCTGCTCAAGGTCGCGCTCACGATCGTGCAGCGGCAGATGGACTTCCTCGAGCACGGCGACGAACGCATGCGGCCGATGGTCCTGCGCGACGTGGCCGAGGCCATCGAGATGCACGAGTCGACCGTCTCGCGCGTCACCACGAACAAATACATGCACACGCCACGCGGCGTGTTCGAGTTCCGTTATTTCTTCTCGAGTCACGTGGCCGGCGAGGAAGGCGAGCAGTCGTCGACCGCCGTGCGCGCGAAGATCCGCAAGCTCGTGAGCGGCGAAGACCCGGAGAAGCCACTGAGCGACAGTCAGATCGCGCAGATGTTGTCGGACGGCGGCATCACGGTCGCGCGACGAACGGTCGCGAAGTACCGCGAAGCCATGAAGATCCCGTCGTCCAGCGACCGCAAGCGCAAGGCGGTGGGATGACCGACGGTCTCACCAGGTTGTTACCAACGGAAGGAGCACAATCATGCAGTTGAGCGTCAGCGGACATCACATCGAGATCACGGAATCCCTGCGCGACTACGTCGGTACCAAGCTCGCGAAACTCGAACGCCACTTCGATCACATGACCGACATTCACTGCGTATTGACGGTCGAGAAACTAGAACACAAAGCCGAAGCCACGATTCACGTGGGAGGCGGCACGATTCACGCCGACTCGATCGAACCGAACATGTATGCGGCGATCGATATCCTGGTCGACAAGCTCGACCGGCAGGTCAAGAAGCACAAAGAAAAGCTGACCGACCATCACGCCAAGGAAGTAGGAGCGCTTGCGCGCTGAGCCCAAGGGCTCGCGCCGGGAGCGAGAGACAGCTCATGCGCCTGGTCATCATCAGCGGTGTATCCGGCTCGGGGAAGAGCGTCGCGCTGCACTTCCTCGAGGATCTCGGCTTCTACTGCATCGACAACATCCCGACGTAGCGCTGCTGCGCTCGTTCGTCGACGAGATCGTCACCCGTAACGACCCCGCGTTCGACAACGTCGGCATCGGCCTCGATGCCCGCAGTCGCCGCCGAGCGACATCGCGGCGATCCCGACGCTCGTGCAGCAGCTGCGCGCGGACGGCATCGCCTGCGAGGTCGTCTTCCTGCAAACCGACAACAAGGTGCTGCTGTCGCGGTTCAGCGAGACTCGCCGCAAGCATCCGCTGACGGACAAGAACACGGGCCTCGAGGAAGCGATCGCGAAGGAGCGCGAGCTGCTCGGCGCCGATCATCGACACCGCCGAGCTCGTGATCGACACGACCGACATGACGGTGTACGAGCTGCGCGAGCAGATCCGCGAGCGCGTCGCGCCGCGCACGCCGGGCACGGTATCGATCCTGATCGAGTCGTTCGGCTACAAGAACGGCCTGCCGCCGAACGCGGATTTCGTGTTCGACGTGCGCTGCCTGCCGAATCCGTACTGGGAGCTGTCGCTGCGCCGGCTGAACGGCAAGGACGCGCCGGTGAAGACGTTCCTCGATGCGGCGCCGGCGCGTGCAGGAGATGATCGACGACGATCGTCGGAGTTCCTGCACAAGTGGATCCCGCGCTACCAGGACTTCGCAGCGCTCCTACCTCACGGTCGCGATCGGCTGCACGGGCGGGATGCACCGCTCGGTCTACGTCGCCGAAGCCATCGCGAACCGCCTCGGCGGCGCTGCCACGCCATCCGCACGCACCACAACGAACTGCGGTAGCGAGGCGCGTTTCGGCGGCGCTCGCGGCTGCGAGAGGGCGCTCGCGAGACACGCCGGAAATCGCGTCCCTGCGGCTCGGCTGCGCACATCCCTGTGCGCAGACGGTCTCGCGAGCGCCCCCTCGCATCCACGAACGCCCCCGAAACGCTTTTGAGGTGGGGAAGAGGAAGAGCGGCGCGTTGAGCTCATCGGCTTGGCACGTTGCGGCGTGGGGGGAGGCGTCGAGCACCCCTCGCGGGGCCGTCTGCGCACAGGGATGTGCGCAGCCGAGCCGCAGGGATGCCGATTTCCGGCGTGCCCCGCGAGGGGTGCTCGACGTCCCCCCACGCCGCAACCGCCCAAGCAGCACGTCTTAGCGATCGAGCGCGAACTTCAGGTGCGCGGGGGCGTACAGCGTGTCCATCGGTTGGTCGAAGAGGAAGGCGCGCAGCGCGTCTTCCATCGCGAGCGCGTCGCGATAGCCCATGTCGATCAGCGCGCGCGTGAAGCCCGGATTCGAACAGCAGGTAGCTCACGAGCTGCAGGCCGCTCCTGCGGTCTCGCGCCGAGCCCGCGCAGCAGCAGGCGCACCGGGCGCGGCAGCTCGTGCGCGTAGCGTGCGGCGACGTCGCGGATGTCTTCCTTCGGCACGATCACGAGCGTCTGGATCGGCCGCAATTCCGCGAGCGACCCCGCTGAGCTGCCCCGGGCCGAGCTGCTCGACGATCGGTTCGTGCGCGAGATCCGCTCGAGGTCCGTATACAGGCCGTCCATGAACAGCGTGTCGAGCATGTAGCCCGCCAGCTGCGCGAACGTCGGCTCCACGGCCGCGACGTCGGCCGCGGGCTCCGGATCCGGCTGCTCGTCGCGCACGCCGATCACGAGCATGCGGTCGGCGCCGAAATGCATCGCGGGCGACAACGGCGCGCGATGCCGCATCGAGCCATCGCCGTAGTATTCGCCGCCGATCGTGCACCGGCGGAAACACGAACGGCACCGCGGCGCTCGCCATCAGGTGATCGACGTCGAGCCGCATCGGCCGGCCGATGCGGCGCACGCGCATCCACGGCTTGAGCTCCGGGCGGCCCTGGAACAACGTGACCGAGCGCGCCGTCGTGTAGCCCGAGGCCGTCACCGCGATCGCGTCGAGGTGGCCGCTGCTCGATCGCGCGTGCGATGCCGCCGAACCGCACGTTGCGCTCGAGCAGCGTGCGCAGCGGCGTGTTGTCGAGCAGACGAATGCGGATTGCGCACGCCGAGGCCGCCGAACACGATCGCCGCGAGCCAGTGCAGGCTCGACTTCAGCATCGTCCAGGCTGTCGGTGCGGTAGACCTGCTTGGCGTGGAAGTTCGCCCACACCTGTTCCATGTCGCTGACGCCGCGCTCGAAGTTCGCAGCGCGCCCCGCGAGCACCGCGGCATTGATCGCGCCGGCCGAAGTGCCGGCGATGATCGCGAACGGATTCGGCGCGCCGGCGGGCAGCAACGACGCGACCGCTTTCAGCACGCCGACTTGGTAAGCGCCGCGCGCACCGGCGCCGGGCAGAACGAGGGCTTTGCGCGTGCCCTCAGGCACTCGCCGACGAGCGGGCGGCAACGGCGCCCGGCACGGTCAGGATCTGCATGGAGTTCGTTCGGCCGGACACGCCCTGCTGGTCGCCCTTCGTCAACAACACCAGATCGCCGGGCGCTACGGCGCCCGCCTGCAGCAACGTGTCGAACACGCTCTCCTGCACGACGTCGGGGTCCGAGCTCGCCGATGTCGAACGCGCACGGCGTACACGCCTCGGTACATGCTCACGCGCCGGCGCGTCGCCTCGTGGCGCGTGAACGCGAACACGGGAATGTCGGAGCGCACGCGCGACATCCACTGCGGCGTGGAGCCCGACTCCGTCAACGCGATGATCGCGCGCACCTCGAGGTGGTTGGCGACGTACATGACCGCCATCGCGATCGCCTCGTCGACGTGCGCGAACACGTCCTCGAGCCGGTAGTTGGCCGCGCGCCGGAACGTCTCGTGCTTCTCGGCGCCGACGCAGAGCTCGGCCATCGTCTGCACCGCGCGCACCGGGAATTTGCCGACGGCGGTCTCGGCCGACAGCATCACGGCGTCGGTGCCGTCCATGACGGCGTTCGCCACGTCCGAGACCTCGGCGCGCGTCGGCGACGGCGAGTTGATCATCGACTCCAGCATCTGCGTGGCAGTGATGCACACCTTATTGCGCGCGCGCGCGAGGCGGATCAGGCCTTTCTGCAGACCCGTCATCGACGCGTAACCGACTTCGACGGCGAGATCGCCGCGCGCCACCATGATCACGTCGCTCGCGTCGATGATCTCGCGGATGTTCTCCACGGCTTCGGCGCGCTCGATCTTCGCGACGATGTGGCCTTGCCCGCCGGCGGCGCGCAACAGCGCGCGCGCTTCCTCGATGTCCTCGGCATTGCGCGCGAACGACACCGACACGAAGTCGAGCCCGAGCCGCGCGGCCGTTTCGACGTCGCGGCGGTCCTTGTCCGCCAACGCGGGTGCGGACAATCCGCCGCCCTGCTTGTTCAGGCCCTTGTGGTCGGCGAGCTTGCCGCCCTGCTTCACGCGAGCAGTGAATGCGGGTGCCTTCGACGCTCTGCCGACCTCGAGCACGATCAGACCGTCGTCGAGCAGCAGCGTGTCGCCCGGCACGACGTCCTTGAGTCGAGATTGCGGTAAGCGCAGCCGACGGCGTGCTCGTCGCCGCTGTTCGGGTCCATCGCGGTGTCGAGCACGAACTCGCGCTCCTTCGGTCAGAATGATCGGGCCCGTTCTTGAACGACTCGATGCGAATCTTCGGGCCTTGAAGATCGCCCATGATGCCGATGTGGCGGCCGACCTCTGTCCGAGACTTCGCGCACCATCTCCACGCGCGTCGCCTGATCGACGGCCGTGCCGTGCGAGAAGTTGATGCGAAAGACGTCGGTGCCGGCGAGGATCAACTGCTCGACGACGGCAGCGTTGTCGGTGGCGGGACCGAGCGTTGCGACGATCTTGGTGCGGCGCCGTGTGTCTTCGGTCCGCGTTTCCGGCACTAGCGACGCGATTGCGCTGCGGTTGGTTTTCGCAAAGTATTAATCTGAAATCGTTGACGTTCGTTCGCGTGGGGCCGGTTCTCACCAGCAGTCCACACGCTATCAAAGTAACTGTAACTGTCGTGCGCGCCAGTAGCGTGGCGAGCGACAGGCCTTGCACGCGCCGAGTCGCCAGGATTTCCGGAACGACGAATGCCGCCCGCATGGTCGCCGTGGCCGTCGATGCCGTCGGTATCCGCGGCGAGCGCGTACACGCCGGGCTCGCCGTCGAGCTCGAGCGCGAGTGACGACGATGTACTCCGTGTTACGACCGCCGCGCCCACCGCCCTCGCCGCTAGAACGACACGTGTCTCGCCGCCGGACAAGATCGCCACGCGTTGCCCGCGCGCGCGCTATTCGCTTCGCGAGCCGCGCGTGCTCGGCCGAGCGCCTGCGCTTCGTCGTCGAGATCGTCGCCGAGCTGTAACACTTCGTAGCCGTGCTCGCGCAAGCAAGCGCGTCGCCGGCCGCGAGCGCGGTCGAGGCTGTCGCGATCAGGTGCACGGAATCGCCGGCGAACGCCGGCATCGCCGGGTTTCGGCGTTTCCCACTTGGATCGCGGAGCACGGGCATGAGCTCCGCGAGCTCGGATAGCGATACTTCTCGAGAATCGCGAGCGCGTCTTGCTGCGTCGTCGGATCCGCAATCGTCGGCCCCGACGCGATCGCGCCGACGTCGTCGCCCGGCACGTCGGAGATCACGAACGTCGCCACGGGCGCACGGATGAGCGGCGACCGCGAGCCGCCCGCCCTTCAGGCGCGACAGATGCTTGCGGACGCAGTTGATCTCGCGAATGTCGGCGCCCTGCCGAATCAGGAAGTTCGCCGCGGCGCGCTTCTGCTCGAACGTGATCGCGCGGCAGCGGCTGCGACGCGAGCGACGAGCCGCCGCCCGAGATCAGGCAAATCAGGTCTCGTCGCGACGCACGCCCGCCGCGAGCGAGAGCAAGCGCTCGCCCGCCGCGAGGCTCGCGCTGTCCGGCGACGGATGGCCGGCCTCGACGACCTCGATGCCGCCGCACTGCTCACCCGGCATGAGTCCGTGCTCGTAGCGCGTGACGACCAGGCCGCGCACGGGCGCGCCCCAGTGAGCGTGGAACGCCGCGGCCATCGATGCCGCGGCCTTACCCGCGCCGAGCACGACCGCGGGCGCCGCTGCAAGCCCGACGAGCGCGGGCGGCAGGCACACGGAGGGCGCCGCAGCTTGGCGTCCAGTCGTGAACGCGAGCTTCAGCAGCAGTTGCCGCGGAGAGAGTTGCGGCTGGCACGGCTTCAGCGTCCCGCAGCGCGTTGCTCCAGCGTCGCGACGGCGGGCAGCTGTCTTGCCCTCGAGGAACTCGAGGAACGCGCCGCCGCCCGTCGAGACGTACGAGATCTTGTCGCCGACGCCGAACTGCTCGATCGCGGCCAGCGTGTCGCCGCCGCCGGCGATCGAGAACGCCTTGCTCGCGGCCACGGCCTCGGCGATGCGCTTCGTGCCGGCCGCGAACTCGGGGTTCTCGAACACGCCCACGGGGCCGTTCCACACGATGGTGCCGGCGCGTCGCGAGCCGCGTCGGCGTAGAGCTCCGCCGTCTGCGGGCCGATGTCGAGGATCATGTCGTCGGCGCCGACGGCGCCGACCTTCTTGATGCGTGCCGCGCACACCGGCGTCAAGGCTCGGCGCGACGACGACGTCGACCGGCAGCGGAATCTTCGCCTTGCCGAAGCCGCCGTTCAGAAGCTTCTTCGCGAAGTCGAGCATGTCCTTCTCGTACAGCGACTTGCCGACCGGCGCGCCGGACGCCGCGAGCACGGTGTTGGCGATGCCGCCGCCGAAGATCAGCTCGTCGACCTGCGTGGACAGCGACTGGAGCACCTCGAGCTTCGTCGAGACCTTCGAGCCGCCGAGGATTGCGACGAGCGGGCGCTTCGGGCTCTTGAGCGCCGCCGCGAGCGCCTCGAGCTCGGCGACGAGCAGCGGACCCGCGCACGCGACCGGCGCGAAGCGCGCGACGCCGTTCGTGCTGGCCTGCGCGCGATGCGCGGTGCCGAACGCGTCCATGACGAACACGTCGCACAGCGCCGCCATGCGCTGCGCGAGCTTCGCGTCGTCGGCTTCCTCGCCGACTTCGAAGCGCACGTTCTCACAGAGCACGAGCTCGCCGTCTTTGAGGGCCACGCCGTCGAGCCAGTTCGCTGCGAGCGGCACCTTGCGGCCGAGCATCTCGCCGAGCTTCGCCGCCACGGGCGCGAGCGACTGCGCAGGGTCGACCTTGCCTTCTTTCGGCCGGCCGAGATGCGACATGACCATGACACGCGCGCCCGCATCGAGCGCGGCTCGCAGCGTCGGCAACGCCGCCTCGAGTCGAGCGGTGCTCGTGATCTTGCCGTTCTTGACCGGGACGTTCAGATCCTCGCGAATCAGCACGCGCTTGCCGCGCAGTGCCAGATCCGCCATGCGTTTGACCTCGAGCGCCATCGCCTAAGTTACTTGGCGGCCGCGAACGCGAGCGTCGTGTCGAGCATGCGGTTCGAGAAACCCCACTCGTTGTCGTACCAGGAGCAGACCTTCACGAGCTTGCCGTCGATGATCTTCGTCAAGCTCGAGTCGTACAGCGACGACGCGGGATTGTGGTTGAAGTCGCTCGACACGAGCGGCTCGTCGACGTACTCGAGCACGCCCTTCAGCGCGCCCTGGCTCGCTTTCTTCATCGACTTCGTCGATCTCCTTCACGGTCGTCGCGCGCCCGGCCTCGAACGTCAGGTCCACGAGCGACACGTTGATCGTCGGCACGCGGACGGAGAAGCCGTCGAGCTTGCCGTCGAGCTCCGGCAGCACGAGGCCCACGGCCGCGGCGGCGCCGGTCTTCGTCGGAATCATGTTCTGCGTGGCCGAGCGCGCGCGGCGCAGGTCGCTGTGGTAGACGTCGGTCAGCACCTGGTCGTTCGTGTACGCGTGCACCGTCGTCATGATGCCGCGCACGAGACCGACCGTGTCGTGCAGCACCTTCGCGATCGGCGCCAGGCAGTTCGTCGTGCACGACGCGTTCGAGATGACCGTGTCGCTCGCCTTCAGCACCTTGTGGTTCACGCCGTAGACGATCGTCGCGTCGACGTCCTTGCCGCCCGGCGCCGAGATGATGACCTTCTTCGCGCCGGCCTTCAGGTGCATGCCGGCCTTCTCTTTCGTCGTGAAGAGACCCGTGCACTCGAGCACGATGTCGACGCCGAGCGCGCCCCACGGCAGCTTCGACGGATCGCGCTCCGCGCACACCTTGATGCGGTCGCCGTCGATGACGAGGCTGTCGCCGTCGACGCCCACCGGGAACGGGAACGGGCCATGCGCCGTGTCGTAACGCGTCAGATGCGCGTTGGTCTTGGCGTCACCGAGGTCGTTGACGGCGACGATCTGAATCTCGTTGCGGCGCTTACCTTCGTACAGCGCGCGCAGGATGTTGCGACCGATACGGCCGTAGCCGTTGATTGCGACTTTGACGGGCATGATGCCTCCCTTGGCAGGCCTGACGACAACGTTGAAAACTACAGCAAGCGCTGGGCGGCCGCGACGACTGCGTCCACCGTGAAGCCGAAGTGCTCGAACAGCGGCTTTCGCCGGCGCGGAATGACCGAAGCGGTCGATCCCGATCACGGTGCCGCGGCCGGCGATGTACCGCCACCAACCGTCCGTCGCACCGGCTTCGATCGCGAGCCGCGCGCCGCTCGCGGGCAACACGTGGCTGCGGTATTCCTCGCTCTGCGCGGTCGAACGCTTGCGTGCACGGCATGGACACGACGCGCACCGCGACGCCCGACTGCTCGAGCACGCGCGCCGCGCCGACGGCGAGCTGCAGCTCCGAGCCCGTGGCGATGAGACGTGAACGCGGGCGGTGCCGCACTGCTCGATACGATGTAGCCGCCGCGAGCGATCAACGCGACTTGCTCGGCCGTGCGCTGCACGTGCGGCAGATCCTGCCGCGTCAGCACGATGCTCGTGGGCCCCGTGCGCCGCTCGATCGCCGCGCGCCACGCGACGGCCGTCTCGACCGTATCCGCCGGACGCCACAGTCCATGTTCGGCATCACGCGCAGGCTCGCGAGGTGCTCGATCGGCTGGTGCGTGGGCCCGTCCTCGCCGAGGCCGATCGAATCGTGCGTCAGCACGAAGATGCTCTGCAGGCCGATCAGCGACGCGACGTCGCAGCGCGTTGCGCGCGTAGTCGGAGAACACGAGGAACGTGCCGCCGTACGGAACGAAGCCGCCGTGCGCGGCCATGCCGTTCATGATCGCGGCCATGCCGAACTCGCGCACGCCGTAGTACAGGTAGTCGCCGCTCGCGGTTCGCGGGCGTCAGCGGCTTCGAGAACTTGTGCTGCGTGTTGTTCGAGCCCGTGAGGTCGGCCGAGCCGCCCACGAACTCCGGCAACTGCGGCGCGAACGCCTCGAGCGCCGCCTGCGACGCTTTGCGCGTGGCCATGGTCTTCGCCGCGGCCGCGATGCCGGCGATCGTCTTGTCGGCGTGCTCGCGCCAGGCCGTCGGGCAGATCGCCGTCCATGCGCCGCGTGAACTCGGCCGCGAGCTCGGGGTACGCGCTGCGGTAGTCCGCGAAGCGCGCCTGCCAGTCCACTTCGAGCTGCTCGCCGCGCGAACGCGCGTCCCAGGCGTCTCTTGACGTCGGCCGGAATCACGAACGGCGGCTCGTCCCAGCCGAGATTCTTGCGGGCCGCGGCCGCTTCGACCGGGCCGAGCGCGGCGCCGTGCGTAGCCGAGGTGCCCTGCACGTTCGGCGCGCCGTAGCCGATGATCGTCTTGCAGCAGATCAACGACGGCCGCCCGGCTTCCGCGCGAGCCGCGTCGATCGCGCTTGCGGATGGCGTCCGGATCGTGGCCGTCGACCTTCGGCACGACGTGCCAGCCGTAAGCCTCGAAACGCTTCGGCGTGTCGTCCGTGAACCAGCCGTGCGTTTCGCCGTCGATCGAAATGCCGTTGTCGTCGTAGAACGCGATCAGCTTGCCGAGCTTGTGCGTGCCGGCGAAGGCGCACGCCTCGTGCGAGACGCCTTCCATCAGGCAGCCGTCGCCGAGGAACACATACGTGTAGTGATCGACGACGGTCGCGTCGGGCCGATTGAACTCGGCCGCGAGATGTTTCTCGGCCAGCGCCATGCCGACCGCGTTCGCGATGCCCTGACCGAGCGGACCGGTCGTCGTCTCGATGCCGATTTCGAGCTCGCGCTCGGGGTGACCCGCGACGCGCGAGCCGAGCTGGCGGAAGCGTCTTGATCTCGTCGATGCCGAGCGGATAGCCCGTCAGGTACGCGACCGAGTACAGCAGCATCGAGCCGTGGCCGTTCGACAGCACGAACCGGTCGCGGTCCCACCAATGACCGTTGCCCGGGTTGAACTTCAGGTAATCGTTCCACAGCACCTCGGCGATGTCGGCCATGCCCATCGGCATGCCGGGGTGTCCCGATTTGGCCGCCTCGACGGCGTCCATCGAGAGCATGCGGATCGCGTTGGCGAGGCGCCGGCGCGAGGGCCGGGATGCAGAAGCCGCGTTGTCGTTGCGGGGAGCCATGGCCTTCTTGTTCGAATGACTGTGCCTGGGTCGATCGGCGGCGACCCGTGCAATGGGGAGTGGAATTTGCGCGGTGGAATTGCGATTGTCGCCTACCGGGGACACGGGGCGCAACCGAGTGGCGCCCGGGGTTCTGTGAGCCAGTGCCCGCCCACACCAGGGTTTGCGCGTATGATCGAAGCTCACATAAGTCGTCTTCGAAGCCCGACCGCCGCATGACCCAGCGCCGACCGGATTCCGTCGTCACCGTGCTGCAGATCAGCGATACGCATCTGCATGCGACGGCCGACAGCCGCATGCGCGGCGTCACGACCTACGCCACGCTGCTCTCGGTGCTGGATCACGTGCGCCGCGACCGGCGGTGGCCGGCCGACATCGTTCTCGCCACCGGCGACATCGTCCAGGACGAAAGCCGCGCCGGCTACGAGCGGTTTCGCCGCGACGCTGGAGCCGCTCGGCGTGCCCGTGCTGTCGATCCCCGGCAATCACGACGACCCGAAGCTCATGGGCGAGATCTTGAACAGCGGCTCGTTTCAGTTCGGCGGCGAGCTGCGACACGGGCCGTGGTCGATCGTGCTACTCAGCACGTTCCTCGCGGGCGAAGACGCGGGCGGGCTCGGGCCCGCGCGCTTGCAGGGCCTTCGCAAGGCGCTCGCCGTGCACGCCGGTCAGCACGTACTGGTCGCCATGCATCATCATCCGTTGCCGATGGGCAGCACGTGGCTCGACGGCGTCGCGCTGCGCGACGCGGAGGATTTCTGGCAGATCATCGATGCTCACCCTGAGGTGCGGGGCGTCGTGTGCGGCCACGTGCACCAGGCGCTCGATCAGGAGCGCAACGGCCTACGGTTCATGAGCACGCCTTCGACGTGCGCGCAGTTCCTGCCACGCAGCGACTTCTTCGCGCTCGACGACCGCCCGCGCCGGGTGGCGCTGGCTCGAGCTGCATGCGGACGGCCGCATCGAAACCGAGGTGGCATGGGTGCCCAAAGCGCGGTTGATCCGCGCGCTGCTCGCGCTTACCGGCGCGCTCTGCGCGGCAGGCACCGCGGCGGCCGATCCGGCCGCGTGGCGCATCGCGGGCAAGCACGGCGGCGAGATCACGTTCCTGGGATCGATGCACGTGCTGCGCGCCACCGACTATCCGCTGCCGGCCACGATCGACACATTGTTCGCGCGCGCCGACGTGCTCGTCATGGAGCTCGACCTCGACGCGACGGACCCCGCAACGCAGCAGGCCACCATCATGCGCGCTGCGACGCTGCCGCACGGGCACCGTGCTGCGCGATGTCGTGGATCCGAAGGTCTACGAACTGGCGCAGCTGCGCACGCGCGACATGGGCATCGACCTCTCGCTGCTCGAGCGGTTCGAGCCTTGGTTCCTGTCGATCGCGATCTTGGACTCTGGGCTGCGCAAGTTCGGCTTCGAGGGAGAACGCGGTCTCGAGCAATACCTGCTGCGCAAATCGCACGAGGCGCACAAGCCGATCGTCGGGCTCGAGACGCTCGCGATGCAGATCGGGATTTTCGACGCGCTGCCGCGCGACATCGCAGCAAGCCCTGCTCGAGCAAACGCTGAACGAGCTCGACGAAGCGAACACGGAAATGGCGAAGCTGGCGACGGCGTGGCGCGATGGCCACCTCGAGACTTTGAGCGAGGGCCTGCTGGCCGATTTCAAGGCGTTCCCGGGGCTGTACGAAACGCTCGTGAAGAACCGCAACGCCTCTTGGATCGAGCCGCTCGAGCGTATATTGAGCGACGGCCGGCGCTATCTCGTCGTCGTCGGCGCGCTGCACCTCGTCGGCCGCGACAACGTCATCGACCTGCTGAAAGCACGCGGCCACAAGGCCGTGCGCCTGCAGTGAGGTCGTTTAGACCTCGGTCATCTCGAAGTCTTCTTTGCCGGAACCGCAGTCGGGGCAGCGCCACGACAGCGGGATGTCCGGCCCATTTCGTGCCGGGAGGAATGCCCTCCTCGGGACGGCCTTTGGCTTCGTCGTAGATGAAGCCACAGATCAAGCACATGTAAGTCTTCACGGCTCAGGTCTCAACCGCTCGCGTCGGACGCGAAGCCTATCACGCAGCCCAAGCTTTTGCCGCGGGCTCAGGCCGCCCCGCGACCCTTCGCGAGATCCGCCGCCAGGCGGTCGAGCCGCGTCAGGGCATCCGGCGCTTCGAGCAGCGACTGCTTCAAGGCGAGCTTAAGCGGCAAGACCTCGACCAGCCGCGCCGCAACCCAGACGGCGTTGTTGAAGGAGGGCTCGATGCCCCGGTAGAGCGGCAGACCACTCAGCACGCGCTTCAGCAACGCGAGGAGCGGCGCGTGCTCGGGCGGCAATATCAGCGGCGGCTCGCTCGGCAGCGGCACGGCCTCGCCCGTGTACAGCCCGTCGGGCTGGCGGCTCGTGGGGCCGAGCCTGAACCTTTCTCTGCCGATAGCGAGGATGCCGAGCATCCCGCCTTCTTCCTGATGCCAGTCGACGATCTCGGCCGTGGTGCCGACTTCGTACATCGACGCAGCGCCGACTTCCTCGCCCTGGCGAATCGCCACGACGCCGAAGCGGTTCGGCCCCCGCATGCAGCGCGCCACCATGTCGACATAGCGCGGCTCGAATACGCGCAGCGCGAGCGGCCCGCCCGGAAACAACACCGTCTTCAGCGGAAACAAAGGAAGATCGGTGTGCACTCAGGCGATCGCGCGGCGCTCAGCGCGGGGCATGACGTTTTTCCAGCTCGCCTTGCAGCAGCGCCGGCAGGCCCTGGAAGCTGCCGTTCGACATCAACACGACCTGGTCGCCGGCCACGAGCTCGGCCAGCAGGCGCTTGCGCAGCTCGTCGACGTCGCTCGTCACGACGAGACGCGGGCCCACTGCCGCGAGCGTCTCGGCCGGGTCCCAGCCCAGTGCCGCGCCGCCGAGCACGAACACACGATCGGCGACGGCGAACGACTCCGCCAGCGCAGTCGCGGTGCACGCCCATGCGCATCGTGTTCGAGCGAGGCTCCATGACGGCGACGATACGTTTCGCGCCGGCGCGGCTCTTCAACCCCGCGAGTGTGGTGGCAATCGCGGTCGGGTGGTGCGCGAAATCTTCGTACAACGCGATGCCGCCGAACGTGCCGCGAAGCTCGAGGCGGCGTTTGACGCCTTTGAACTGTGTCAGCGCTGCGAGCGCGACTTCGGGCGCCACACCGACGTGCCCCGCCGCGGCGATCGCCGCAAGCGCGTTCTCGAGGTTGTGCGCGCCGAACAGCGGGAACGTCGCGCTACCGAGCGCCGCACCCCCCTTCGCAACGCTGAACCGCGACTGCTCGTCGACGGCGTCGTAGCTGCCCCACCACTGCGCGCGGCGGTCGCGTGCGCTGAACCGCGTGAGCGGCGTCCACACGCCACGCGCGAGCAGTCGTTCGATGTTCGCATCGACCGCATTCGCAACGATCAAGCCGTTGCGCGGCACCGTGCGCAGCAACTGATGGAACTGCCAGATGATCGCGTCGACGTCCGCAAAGATATCGGCGTGGTCGTATTCGATGTTGTTGACGATCAGCGTTCGCGGCCGGTAGTGCACGAACTTCGACCGCTTGTCGAAGAACGCCGTGTCGTACTCGTCCGCTTCGACGACGAAGTACGGCGACGCGCCGAGTCGAGCCGAGATGCCGAAATTGCTCGGCACGCCGCCCACTAGGAAGCCGGGCTTTAGCCCCGCGTATTCGAGGATCCATGCCAGCATGCTCGTGGTCGTGGTCTTGCCGTGCGTGCCGGAGACGGCGAGCACCCAGCGATCGCGCAACACGTGCTCGGAGAGCCACTGGGGACCCGAGTAGTACGGGCGCCCGGAATCGAGCAGCGCTTCGACGACCGGTAACCCACGTGACAGGGCGTTGCCGACGACGACGTGGTCCACACGCGGGTCGACCTCCGCGTCGTAGCCCTGCACGAGCGCGATACCGAGATCGCGGAGCTGCGTGCTCATCGGCGGGTAGACGTTTTGATCGGCTCCGGACACGTCATGCCCGGCTTCCTTCGCGATGGCGGCAATTCCTCCCATGAAAGTGCCGCAGATACCGAGAACGTGAACGCGCATTAGACGCTCGATGAGAACAGCAGAGTGCTGAGGAGGCTCGTCGACAACAGCACATACGCTAGCATGATCACGACGCCGAGCGCGTAGTGGCGATCGATCGCGCGCGACAGCAAAAATCCGCCGATGTCGACGGACCAAACCTGCAGAAGTTGTAGCAGCACCGCGGGCGCGGTCGTCGCATCCGCGGGCGCCTGTAACGACTGATTCCAGACGACCAACAGCGCGCTGATCGCGTTCAACACGACGCCGGCTCCCAAGAACGCGCTCATCGTCTGCCAGAAACGCTGCCGCCGCTCGAACACGCCGAGCACGGCCCACACGAACAGGAAGTCGAGGGCGACCGAGAACAACATCACCAGCATGGCGTCGTCCGGCGCCGCCGCGATCCGCAGAGTCACGAGCTGCGCGAACTCGGACGCGGCGAGCAGCAACAGGAGCAAGAAAGGCGACGAGGGCAGCTCGTCGGGGCCACGCCGGTGGACCGTGATGCCCAGGATGACCGAAATCAGGCGAAGCACGGGGATGTTTCTGCGGTCACGGGGCCCGATAATAGCTCACGACAGACATAGCACAGGACTTGCGATGACGACCGCAGACGAAATCGGCTGGGTGGCCACGAGCGACACGCTCGAGCGCCTGGTCGCGGCCTTGAAGCGCACCACGCTCGCGGCCGTCGACACCGAGTTCGTCCGCGAGAAAACCTACTACCCGCAGCTATGCCTGATTCAGATCGCCACGCGCGACGACGTGGCCTGCGTCGACTGCTTGGCACCCCTCGACCTCTCGCCGCTGTATGCCGAGCTGTTTCGCCCGGACTTCACGTGGGTACTGCACAGCGCGCGCCAGGACTTGGAGGTCATCTGGCAGCGCGCGCAACGCATGCCGCCGCGCTTGATCGACACGCAGATCGCCGCCGCGCTGACCGGCAATGCGCCGCAGATCGGCCTCGAGAACCTGCTCGCTCGCACGCTCGGCGTCGAGCTCGGGGAGAGCTACGCGCGCACCGACTGGAGCCGCCGCCCGCTGCCGCCGGCGGCGTTCGCGTACGCGCTCGACGACGTACGCCACCTGCTCGCCGCGTGGGACCGAGTGGAGGTACAGCTCAAGGAACTCGGCCGCACGGCATGGCTCGGCGAGGAGTGCGCGCGCATGCTCGCCGAGCGGCCCGAGGCCGACACGTTGACCGTGTGGGCCCGCTTGAAAGGTGTGCACGGACTGCCGTTCGCGGGGCAGTGCGCGGCGCTCGCGCTCGTGCGCTGGCGCGAGGCCGCCGCCCAGCGCTCGGACCGGCCGCGCCGCTGGCTGCTGACGGACGAGCTCTTGCTGGACATCGCGGCCGCGATGCCGCGCGACGCAGCCGCGCTTGGCGCCCTCGTGCCGGAAAAGTTCGCCGCTCGCAACGGCGCTACCGTGCTCGCGGCGGTCGCGGCGCACACGCAACCCGACCTCCAGGCCGAGGTGCGGGCGAATGCGTCGCAGGCGGCGCCCGACAAGAACGTGGTCAAAGCGCTGCAGGAACGAGTGCGGCAGCAGGCCGCGAAGCTCGGCATCGAGCCGGAGATTCTCGCGACGCGTCGCGATCTCGTAGCCGTCGCGGCCGGCAGACCGCCGGCACATCTGACGGAAGGCTGGCGCGCGGCCGAGCTCGCCGCGCTACTCGCGCCGAATACCGAGCCCGCTACTTGAGGCCCACGGCCTTCTTGAACCGCGCGTACACGTCGTTGACGTCGCCGGTAGCCTCGACCTTCTTCAGCACTCCGCGCTTCAAGTAGTAGTCGATCAGCGGCGCCGTCTGGCGCTCGTAGACCTGCAGGCGATTGCGGATCGTGGTCTCGTTGTCGTCGTCGCGCTGCAGCAGCTCGCCGCCGGCCTTGCGGCAGGCCTCGAGCTCCGCGGGCGAGGAGAAATAGATGTTCAGCACCTGGCCCGTCTTCGAGCAGGTGCGCCGGCCCGTCAGGCGTTTCATGAGGATCTCGAAGTCGACGTCCATGAGCACGGCCGCATCGATCTTCTGGGCCAGTTCGGCAAGCACGGCGTTCAAGCTATCGGCCTGCGCGAGATTGCGCGGGAAGCCGTCTAAGATGAAACCGCGCTTCGCGTCGGGTTTTGCGAGGCGCTCCTTGATCATGCCGAGCACGATCTCGTCGGACACGAGCTCGCCGGCGTCCATGGTCGCTTTGGCCTTGAGACCGAGCGGCGTCTTGTCGGCTACGGCGCGGCGCAGCAGGTCGCCCGTCGAGACCTGCGGCAATTGGTGGTCCTGTTGCAGGCGCTGTGCCTGAGTGCCTTTGCCCGAACCGGGCGCGCCGAGCATGACGATTCGCATGTCGTTCTCCAAGTAAGTCGGCTAACACGCTAACGACGGCTGCCGCCTTCGTCAAACGGGCGGCCGCTTTGCTATTCTCCGAGTGCACTTCCCACTGGCTCGGGGACCGAATGAAGAAGAACGTGTTTTACGCCCAGTCGGGCGGCGTCACCGCCGTCATCAATGCCAGCGCCTGCGGCGTCATCGAGACTGCCCGCAAGCACCGCAACAAGCTCGGCAAGGTCTACGCCGGCCGCAACGGCATTCTCGGCGCGCTGACCGAGGACATGATCGACACGACCGCCGAATCGGCGAAAGCCATCGCGGCGCTGCGGCACACGCCGGGCGGTGCGTTCGGCTCCGCGCGCTACAAGCTGAAAGGGCTCGACCAGAACCGCGCCGAGTACGAGCGGCTGATCGAGGTCTTCAAGGCCCACGACATCGGCTACTTCTTCTATAACGGCGGCGGCGACTCGATGGACACCGCCTACAAGGTGTCGCAGATCGGCAGAGCAGCTCGGCTACCCCGTGGTGTGCATCGGCGTGCCGAAGACCGTCGACAACGACCTACCCCTCACGGACTGCTGCCCCGGCTTCGGCTCGGTGGCCAAGTACGTCGCCGTGTCGACGCGCGAAGCCGCGCTCGACGTGGCGTCGATGGCGCGCACGTCGACGCGCGTGTTCATCCTCGAGGTCATGGGCCGGCACGCGGGCTGGATCGCGGCGGCAGGCGGCCTGGCCGGCGAGAACGAAGGCCGACGCGCCGCACATCATCCTGTTCCCCGAGATTCCGTTCGACGAGGCGGCGTTCCTCGCGCGCGTGAAGGACTGCGTCGCGCGCTACGAGTACTGCGTCGTCGTCGTGTCGGAAGGCACGCGCACGCCGAGGGCAAGTTCCTGGCCGAAGCCGGCACGAAGGACGCGTTCGGTCACGCGCAGCTCGGCGGCGTCGCGGCCACCGTGGCGCAGCTCGTGCGCGCGCAAGCTCGGGTTCAAGTACCACTACGCGATCGCCGACTACCTGCAGCGCGCCGCGCGCCACATCGCCTCGAAGGTCGACGTCGAGCAGGCCTACGCGATGGGCAAGGCCGCGGTCGAGCTCGCGCTCGGCCGGCGAGAACGCCGTCATGCCGACGATCGTGCGCAAGTCCGACAGCCCGTACCGCTGGACCGTGGGCAAGGTGGCGCTCGCCGAAGTCGCGAACAAAGAGAAGATGATGCCGCGCAACTTCATCACGAAGGACGGCTTCGGCATCACGCCGGCGTGCCGGAAGTACCTGGCGCCGCTGATCCAGGGCGAGGACTATCCGCCGTACGTGAAGGGCCTGCCGAGTTATGTCAGCCTCAAGAATCAGCGGGTTGCACGAAAGCTAGCGAAAGAGTTTGTGCTAAAGTAGCGCCGCTTCGCCGGGGGGCGGCGGGGCTTGGTCAGAAAAACAAGGGCTTGAAACCCGCTCGCATCCGCCGGCGCCCCTTCTTCGCGGCTGACGCTTCACTGGGTTTGATATGGAGGTCCCTTGGGCCGCATCTTAGGCGCGCCCAGCGGCCACATTGGGTTTGTGTTTGGGAGATAACGAATGAACGCGACGAATACACTGTGGCTATGCACTCGGCGCCGCGGCCTTGGCCGTGGTCTACGGCTTCATCACCGTACGCTGGGTGCTGAAACACTCGCCCGGTAACGCCCGCATGCAGGAAATCGCCGGCGCGATTCAGGAAGGCGCGAACGCCTACATGAACCGCCAGTACTCGACGATCGCCGATCGCCGGCGTCGTGCTGTTCCTGGTGCTCGGTCTTCGTCCTGCACAACTGGCTCCAGGCCATCGGCTTCGCGGTCGGCGCGGTCTTCTCGGGCCTCGCGGGCTACATCGGCATGTTCGTCTCCGTGCGCGCCAACGTGCGCACCGCGCAGGCCGCAACGGAAGGCTTGAACCCCGCGCTCACGATGGCGTTTCGCAGCGGCGCGGTCACCGGGTCTTCTCGTCGTGGGCCTCGGCCTGATCGGCGTAGCCGCGCTACTACATGGTGCTGCACACCTCGGCTACCAGCAGGACCAGATCCTGAAGGCGCTCGTGGGCCTCGCGTTCGGCGGCTCGCTGATCTCGATCTTCGCGCGTCTCGGCGGCGGCATCTTCACGAAGGGCGCCGACGTCGGCGCCGACCTCGTCGGCAAGGTCGAAGCCGGCATTCCGGAAGACGACCCGCGTAACCCGGCCGTGATCGCCGACAACGTCGGCGACAACGTCGGCGACTGCGCCGGCATGGCCGCGGACCTGTTCGAGACTTACGCCGTGACGCTCGTCGCCACGATGCTGCTCGGCGGCCTGACGGCCGCGCAGCTCGGCGAGAACGCCGTGATGTACCCGGTCGCGCTCGGCGCGGTCTCGATCGTCGCGTCGATCCTCGGCACGTTCTTCGTCAGCACGAAGACCGGCAAGATCATGCCCGCGCTCTACAAGGGCGTGGTGGTCTCGGGCGTGCTGGCCGCGATCGCGTTCTATCCCGATCACGACGCACGCTGATGGGCCCGAACTCGCTGAACCTCTACTTCGCCGCGCTGATCGGCCTCGCGCTGACCGCCGCCATGGTCGTCATCACCGAGTACTACACGGGCACGAACTTCAGCCCCGTGCAGAAGGTCGCCGCCGCGTCGCAGACCGGCCATGCGACGAACATCATCGCGGGCCTCGGCGTGTCGATGAAGTCCACGGCGCTGCCCGTGATCGCGGTCTGTATCGCGATCTGGGCTGCGTACAACCTGGGCGAGCTCTACGGCATCGCGATCGCGGCCACGAGCATGCTGTCGATGACGGGCATGATCGTCGCGCTCGACGCGTTCGGCCCGATCACCGACAACGCCGGCGGTATCGCCGAGATGTCGAAGCTGCCGAAGGAAGTGCGCCAGGTCACGGACGCGCTCGACGCGGTCGGCAACACGACGAAGGCCGTCACGAAGGGCTACGCGATCGGCTCGGCCGCTCTCGCGGCGCTCGTGCTGTTCGCCGACTACACGCACAGCCTGACCGAAGCAGGTCTCTCCGGACTCAAGTTCGACCTCTCCGATTACCGCGTGATCATCGGCCTCTTCATCGGCGGTTTGATTCCGTTCCTGTTCGGCGCCATGGCGATGGAAGCCGTGGGCCGCGCGGCCGGCTCGGTCGTGAACGAGGTGCGCCGGCAGTTCCGCGAGATCAAAGGCATCATGGAAGGCACGACGCGCCCGGATTACTCCACGGCCGTCGACCTGCTGACCAAGGCCGCGATCAAGGAGATGATCGTCCCGTCGCTGCTGCCGCTGCTCGTGCCGATCATCATCGGCAAGCTGCTCGGCGCCGAAGCGCTCGGCGGCCTGCTCGTCGGCACGATCGTCACGGGCATCTTCGTCGCGATCTCGATGACCACCGGCGGCGGTGCGTGGGACAACGCGAAGAAGTACATCGAGGACGGCCACTTCGGCGGCAAGGGCTCCGACGCCCACAAGGCCGCGGTCACGGGCGACACCGTCGGCGATCCGTACAAGGACACGGCGGGCCCCGCCATCAACCCGCTGATCAAGATCATCAACATCGTCGCGCTGCTCAGCGTTCCGCTGCTGTAAGACGCACGCAGCTTCGGCTGAAACAAGGGCCGGCAGTGGCAACTGCCGGCCCTTTTTCTTTGGCGGCCGCACTGCGACGCCATTTGCGCGTGCGCGCATCGGCGGAGTAAGGTCGAGACGGAATCGGAGAATCTCTCGCGATGACTGCCCCCACGAAAGCTCCAGGACTCGAAACCGAGAGACTGCCGCCAGACGTGTCCGTGGCATTCGCGGACCTTTTGCGCATCTATCGCGAAGCGATTCCGTCGAGCGAACGCAAGAACGACGACGTGCTGCGCGAAATGCTCGCGCGCGACGACTACGAATTTCGCGTCGCCCGGTTGGACGGACGGCGTGGTCGGTTTCACGATCGTGAAGCGCTTTCAAAGCTGCGACGCGAGCCTGCTCGAGTACATGGCGGTCGATCGCGCGAAACGCGGCGGCGGTATCGGCAGCCAGCTCTTTCGTCGACGCGTGCGGCGCCGACTCGAACGTCGCGCGCTACGTGCTGATCGAAGTCGAAGACGAGGAGGAAGTGACGAGCCTGTCCGAGGATGCTCAGCGCCGACGGCGCAAGGCGTTCTACCGCGCGAACGGATGTCGCGAAGTGGCCGAGTTGTCATACTTGATGCCCACAGTGTCGGCGGAGCGCCCGCCGCGCATGAACCTGCTGGTCTACCGACGCGACCTTCCGGCAGTCATCGACAAAACCGAGGCTGCGTCGATGGCTCGAGGCCATCTATGTGGAGGTCTACCGTCAGTCAGCGAGCGACGCTCGAATCGAGCAGATGCTGGCGGCTGTGCCGAGTCGAATTGGTTTGCAGTAGCGGTGTGGAGCAATGGATCGAACAGCAAAACGGCAATGGCTCATGTGGGGACAGACGAGGACGCCGCACTTCTGGCCATCCTCGTTTGTATAGCGATCTTGCTGGGCGTAGTCGGCGTTCGCCATTTCACATGCCCGGCCACGAAGACAAGGACGCTGCGCTGACCTACGCTACCTGGGCGCTGACGCTGGTCACGCTCCTGTTGGCGCTCGGTGTTCCATTGACGATCCTGGATTCGAGCAAGAAGGCTCGGGAGCAGGAACAGGGACCAGTTCTACGCGCAGCTCGACGGCATGTACCTCGAGATTCAGAAGCTGGTGATCGAGCACCCGCACCTCGGTGATCCCGCAGCACTATCGAGCGACGCCGCGAACCCCGAGCACGTGACGCAGTACGACGCCTTCGCCTTCGTCGTTTGGAACTTCATCGAATCGATTTACGACTTCACCGGCAACAGCGAGGATCCTCGGCTGACCGAGACTTGGCAGTGCATCATCGACCACGAAGGCGAGCGGCACGTTCGGTGGTTCGTTCAACCCGCAGAACGTTCCGAAATTCAAAGCGGCGTTCCGCGAAGGCATGAAGGACAAACTCGAACTCTGGACCGCCAGGCTGCCGCCCGCCTCTACCACGCCTGACCGGCGACCGTCAGTGCGGGAACGGCGTCAGCGCCGGCTTCTCGCCCGCGGGCAACGGCGTGCGCGCCGTGTTCAGCACCATCGAGATCATCGTGTAGTAGCCCATCAGGCTGACGGTCTCGACGATACCCTGCTCGCCGAATCGGTCGAGAGCCCTTGCATAGGTCGCATCGCTGACGCTCTGGTTGCGCTGCAGCTCCATGCAGAAGTCGTAGAGGATCGCCTCTTCCTCCACCATGCCTCGGCGGGCGCCGGCCCTCGACGATGGCCGCGCAATGTCGGGCGAGAGGCCTTCATCGACCGCGAGCTTGTAATGCGCGTTCCATTCGTAGCTCTGTGACCATTGCCGCGCGGTCATCAGGATCACGAACTCGCGCAACCAACCCGGCAGGATGCTCTCGTAGCGCAGGTAGTCGCTGAGCCCACGCGCCCGGCTCATGACTTCGGGGCTGCGCAGCAGCACGTTCCAGGGCCCGGTCGGCTGGCCGCGCGCGGCGACGAAGTCCGCGAGCGCTTTCGCCTGCTGCTCCGTGAGCTGATCCGTCGGTATTGGCCCCATCCGTTCTTGCGCGAGCGAATGGGTGCTCGAGCCCAAGACAATGATCACGCTCGTGATCGCGACCATCGCCAGTCGACCGTGATGACTCATCGCAGGTGCTCCTTCGCAGGCCCATTCATCAAAGTGCAACCTCGCCGCCGAAGAATGTGCCGGAAAAGAGAGGTAAATGCAATGGAAGACGAAGCGGTCGAGATTTCGGATGTCGAGTTCCTGAAGTGGGCCGGCGTTCGCCCCGAACGCTGGGCGCTACTGCCGAGCGAGAAGCGCGAGAGCTGGCTCGACCACCTCGTTGCCCGCATGAATGCGTCGTCGAGCCCGCAGCAGCGCCGCGCGTGCTGGCGGCTGGCCTCGGTCATCGCGTCCGCGGACAAGCCCCGCGCCCGGCGCACGACCCGCTGTACTGACGACGGCGCGCTCGCCGCTCCGCACTACTGCAGGATCTCGTCCCGCGACCACGCAGTGCCGTCCGCGAACGTGATTCTCAGCATGTAGAGTTGCGTCGGATCCGTGCGATCGGGGCGCCCTTCGATCGTGATCGTGTCGCCCGCCTTCACTGAGTCCGGCCGCCACCCGTAGCGCAGCAGCGCGACTTTGCTCGTCGCGAACACCTTGTATTTCTTCGCGCCATCCGCGGCGGCGACATCCATGTCGATGAACGAGTGCGGGTTCGTGAAGCTCACGTACGACACGACGCCGGTGATCTTCGTCGTCGTGTCGGAATTGAAGTTCGCCGTCGAATGGTGCGCAGCCACCGGCCCCGCCAGCGCCATGAAAATCGAGAGATAAGCGAACCGCTGCATCGTCATTCGCTCCGCGAAGTCAATTGTTGCGCCATGGGATCTTGCTCGTGTTGCCGCTCAAGTTCTGCTCCCACAAGTCCTCGCTGCAAAAGTACTCGCCGATCTCGACGCCCGCGCGTTGGCGAAAGTAGTTGTGGACCTTGAAAGGCTGGGAGTACGTATCCGGATCCTCGACCATGATCTCGTCCTCGAGCATCTGCTTGCCGTCTTTGTCCGCAATCAATCGCAGGCGCTCGGTGATCGTGAGCTTTGGCCCATGCGGCTGATCGAGCGTGCCGTCGCGAACGGACGTGGTGCGGACGACGAGCGTGTCGCCTTCCCAATGTCCGACCGAGTAACCCATCCACGTGGGACGAAGGCCGCTCGGTGGCGAGCGCCCGTCGAGGTAGACGCGCCGGACGTCGTTGTGCAGCTCGAAGATCATCGTCACGCGGTCCGCGTTCTGCACGATCTCGAGCGGATACTGCGCCACCAGCAACATGGGGCGCGGCATGATGTACGGCAGGCAGCTGCGTGCGTTGTCGTACTCCTCCGGATTCGCGTCGGCGTGAACGCGGTATACGTCGAATGCGGCCTGGACGGCCGGCAAGAACGGCGGTTTCGCCGGCCACGTGCGGTTGCGATTGCCGTCCGGCCCCAGCGCCGTCGGCATCCACACGCCGCTGAAATCTACGCGGGCCGAGCCGGCCGCGACGGCGGAAGTCGCGAAGCCGAGCAGCAGAAAGACGGCGGTTGCGAACGTCACTGAAGGACGCATCACTGCTGCGCTCCCTTGGCGGTACCGGACGGCGGACCGCCCGCGAGCGTCTGACTGCGACGCTCGAGATCCTGCCGCCACTGGTCGACGAGGCAGAGCACGGATCCTTCCGACATCTGCGCTCCGTCGGCGCGCCGGAACCGCTGCGTCAGTTTGATCGGCGCCTCGTACATCGCGGGATCGGTGAGCGTGATCTCGTCGCTCAGCCATTGCGTGCCGTCGCGTGTGGACACGCTCAAGCGCTCGACCAGGCGCATGTCCTCGCTGTGCGGCAAGCCGGCGTCGTTCAAAATGCTCTCCTTCGTCAGCGCCAGCGTTTCGATCACGAGCGTCTTGCCTTCCCAGCGGCCGAGCGAATGGCCGAACCACGTCGGCCACAGCGGGTTCGGTCGGGCGCGGCCGTCGAGGTAAACGCGCCGAACGTCGCCGAGGCGGTCGAAGACCATCGTGAGCCGCTCCGGGCGCTGCAGAATCTCGATCGGATAGGGCGCGGTCGACAAGGTGTTGCGCGGCGTGCCGTAAGGCATGCAGAAGCGGGTCGAGTCGAATCGTCGGGCGTCGAACGCCGCGAGCGCGGCCTTTGCGCGTTCGGTCATTCGCAGCGTGTCGGGCGCGAGAGGATCGCGGGCGGCGGCGACCGGAACCCAAATTCCCGCGAAATCCACCGGCGCCGCGGGCGGCGAGGCAGCGCGTACGCGCGACGCTCGCGAGCGACGCGCCCAAGAGCAGCAGACCTGCGCACGCCTTACCCAGTCGAACGTTCCGCATCGAACTCCCCCGCCAGCACTCGACGCGGTCGATTGTCGATGAACCGCGCCAATGCTTTCAACCCGAAGCTGGCCGGCAGTCAGCCGCCAGCAGCAGCTCGGTCAGATCGTGGTAGCGCTGACAATCGCGCCCCGTGATCTCGCGAATCCGCTTGATGCGGGCATAGAGCGTATTGGCGTGCACGTCGAGCGCGCGCGCTGCCTGCTGCACGTTCATGTCGGCATCGGCGAGCGCACGCAGCGTCTTCAGGAGGTCGCCCTCCGATTTCGCGTCGGCCTCCGCCAGTTCCGCGGCCCACGCGGGCAATGCCGGCTGCACGTAGTCCGCGGCGCGATGCAGCAATAACCGCCGGATGGGCAACTGCGAGTACTGCACGACGCGGTCGGCCACGGTGGCGAAATCGAGCGCGAGCATGGCCTCCCGCACGGCCTTTGGAATGAACGACGTCGACGGCTGGTCCGCGCTGATGCCGACGAGCACGGCCGGCCCGAGCACCGAGAGCGCCGCGTGCAACCGGCCCGCCAGCAACGCCTGCGGAGCGGTCCACCCCGAGATGCGGCGCGTGGCGGAGAATACGCCGGTCACCACGTTGTTGCGGGTGCCGATCAACGTGCGAACGGATTTGTCCGCGACGCTGGCGGTGACGGCATCGACGATCCGCTGCGCACGCGCGGGGCTCTCCATCTCGAGCGGGTCGGTCGACTGAATCGCAACGACGCAATACGTCTGCCGCTGCTCGAGGTAACCCGCGCGCTTCAGGAGACGCGCCACCCTCCCGTCGGATTCGTCGTAGCCGCTCATGAGAATGCCGAGCAGCTCCGAGCGCTGGTCACCCTCTGCTTCCGCGAGCGAGCGCGCGTGCGCCACGTACTCGGCCGCGCACACCGCGCTGATGAAGTTCGTGTATTCGATCGAAAAATCCGCCACGGCGGCGACCGTGTGCTCGCTGTTCGATTTCGCCGTCGCGGCGTCGCGCACCCAGCGGCTCAAAACCCGGTGGCCACAGCGGTATGCGTGCAGAGAAGCTTCGATCGGGAAGCGTTGCTCCGCGCGCTTGCGCGCATGACTTCGCACGAACTCGAAGCCGCCAGCGTCGCCGCCTGCGAGCAGCCGGATGATCTCGCGCACGTGCTCTGCGCCGTGCCGCTCGAGCTCCGGCAGGATCTCGGGATTCGCGGAGGCGGAGAACTCCGCGATCTCGTCGACGATGGCATTGCGCAGCGCGTGCCCTACTTCAGCCGCCGTCCTCTCGAGCGCTGGCGCGGCGTTCGGAACCACGCCGATCTCCTGCAGCCTTGCCAGCGTTTGCGCCAGGCCCCTCGCCTGGAGCGCGTCGTCGACCGAGCGTTGTGGAGTGTTCACAGTCATCTCGTGATTTGGTCAGCAGTGTTGCTAATGGCAGGGGCAACCGCCCTCGCTATCGTTCGAGTCACTTCTTTTCACTTCAGGAGCACGAGCACATGGCGAAGTACCTATTCATCTATCACGGCGGGAAGCATCCTTCCACCCCAGCGGACATCAAGAAGACCGCGGACGCCTGGGGCAAATGGTTCGCATCGATGGGCGCGGCTGTCATCGATGGCGGCAATCCCGTCGGCAAGTCGAGCACGGTGCGTCCCGACGGCTCGGTCGTCAACGACGGCGGCTCGAATCCCGTCAGCGGCTACAGCCTGATCGAGGCCGCCACCATCGGCGACGCACATACCAAGGCCAAAGGCTGTCCGCTGCTTTCGAACGGCGGATCGATCGAGATCGCCGAAGCGCTCGACATGTAACACCTTCGACAGGAGACCCCACATGCAACTCTACTATTCGCCCCTCTCCACGTTCTCTCACAAGGCCATGATCGCGTTCCACGAGAAAGGCATCGCGTTCACGCCGGAGCTCGTCGACTTGGGCTCGCCGGACGCGCGCGCCGCCTACGCGAAAATCAACCCCACGGGCAAGGTGCCGTTTCTGCTGGTGGACAACGGCTGGCAGGTGCCGGAGTCCACGTCGATCATCGAGTACCTCGAGGAGGAGTTTCCGAACACGCCGCGGCTGATTCCGGCCACGGGCGCGGGCACTGCGCGACAAGTGCGGTTCATGGACCGCATGGCGGATCTGTACTTCAACGAGCCCGTCATCGAGCTGCTGTTGCAGCAGATCGGGCTGCGAGCGCAGGACGCTGCCCGGGCCGAACGCGCGCGCGCCTACGTGCAGATGGCGTACGGCTTCTGGAACACGCGGCTGGGGACGCAGCCCTGGCTCTGCGGCTCGTCGTTCACGATGGCCGATTGCGCCGCGATTCCCGCCCTGTTCTACGCCCGGATCGTGGCGCCTTTCACCGGCCACGCGAATGTCGTTGCCTACTGGAAGCGCGCGCAAGAGCGCGCGTCTTACGC
The DNA here is from genome assembly GCA_963748045.1 of uncultured Gammaproteobacteria bacterium. Classification (GTDB taxonomy): domain Bacteria; phylum Pseudomonadota; class Gammaproteobacteria; order Steroidobacterales; family Rariloculaceae; genus FEN-1219. The sequence continues at coordinate 35,856 of CAVVIC010000019.1, read as the reverse complement.
GCGAGTCCGCGCGGAGCTCGAGCCGATCTGGAACGCGAGGATGGCGCAACAACGCGTCGCATAGTGGAGTTGAGCGCCCCGTCGGTCGCGGAACGCGGCGGGGCGCTCAGCCGAGCACGGCGAGCGTCGCCTCGCGCGCCAGCTTGTCCGCGCGCCCCGCGGTCACGCCGAGCGAGCGCAGCAGCCCGGCCGCCATTCGCCGCGCGATCTCGTTCGGCTCCGTGGAGACGCGCTCTTCGAACAGGTGGCGCAACGTGATCACGATCGTGCCCATGACGAGCAGGATGCCGGTCTCCACGTCGACGTGATTGAACGCGCCTTCGTCGATGCCGTGCTGCACGACGTCGACAAGGCCGCGATTGATCGGCGCGTCGACCATCGTGGCGCCAGTGTTCAGACGCCACAGCGTGCGTGCGCTGTCGCGCCGCTCCATCGCGAACCGCACGAACACGCACAGCGCGCGCGCCACGGCCACGGCGGGATCGGCAATGCCTGCGTTGACCTCGTCGACCAATGCCTCCGCCTCGCGGCGCGCGGACGCTGCGATCTCGCGCGCGAACACGTCCTTGTCGGCGAAGTGGTTGTAGAAGCTGCCTTTGGCGACGGCCGCCGCCTCGACGATCTCGTCCACGCTGACGCCGTCGACGTCGCGATGCGCGAACAGGCTGCGCCCCGCGTTCAGCAGCGCGTCGCGCGTGCGGTCGCGGCGCGGGTCGGTCCGGGCTGTGCTACGTTTCGCCATACTTACGCGGCGGCCGATATTGACTAAATCGTACAAGACTGACTAAATAGTCACAATCTATTTGCGACCCTTCGAATACCACTCCAAGCGGGGGCTTCGTGAGCACACCATCCTTGGTCAAGATCGAGAAGCGCGGCAACGTGGCCGTGCTGACCGTCAACAATCCGCCCGTCAACACGCTGAGCAGCAAGGTCCGCGAGGAAACACACGCGGCGCTCGACGAAATGGCGCGCTGGCCAGACGTGAAAGCCGCGCTGCTGATCTGCGAAGGCCGCACGTTTTTCTCCGGCGCCGACATCAGCGAATTCTCGGGCCCACCGCAGGAAGTGCCGTATCGGCAGATGTTCGCGCGCTTCGAGCAACTCACGGTTCCGCTCGTCGTCGCCATGCACGGCACCGTGATGGGCGGAGGCCTCGAGATCAGCCTCGCGTGTCACTACCGGCTCGCCGCGCCGAGCACGCGTTTCAGCTTCCCCGAGGTCACGCTCGGCATCATTCCGGGCGCCGGCGGCACGCAGCGCATGCCGCGGCTGATCGGCGTCGAGAAGACGCTCGACATGGTGTTGAACGCCAAGCCCGTGGACACGAAGACCGCCGTCGAATGGGGCTTCGTCGATGCCATCGTCGACGGCGACCTGAAGGAAGGCGCGCTTCGCTACGCCGCAAAGCTGATCGCGGAGGGCAAAGGCCCGCGCCGCACGTCCGAGCGCAGCGTTGACCCTGCGACCGGCACGCCGGCGATCATCGAGCGCATGAACGCGCTGGCCGCGAAGCTGTACCCGAATCGCGTGGCGCCGTACACGGCCATCAAGGCCGTGCGCGCGAGCCTCACGCTGCCGTTCGCCAAAGGCCTCGAGTACGAAACGGAGCTCGCGAACGAGTCCAAGGTCACGCCGGAATCGAAGGGCGCGATCCACGCGTTCTTCGCCGAGCGCGAGACGCGCAAGATTCCCGACCTGCCAGCAGAGCACCGAAGCACGCGCCGTGAAACTCGCGGGCGTCGTCGGCGCCGGCACGATGGGCGGCGGCATTGCGATCTGCTTCGCGAACGCCGGCATCCCGGTCACCGTGCTCGACGCGTCGGACGAGGGCCTGAAGCGCGGCATGGCCGGCATCGACAAGACGTACGAGTCGATGGTCAAACGCGGCCGCATCACGGCGGAAGAGAAAGCGCAGCGCATGGCGCTGATCATGCCGTCGCTCAAGTACGACGACCTCAAAGCCGCCGACGTGATCATCGAAGCCGTGTTCGAGGACATGAAGCTGAAGCAGGACATATTCCGCAAGCTCGACGCGGTAGCCAAGCCCGGCGCGGTGCTCGGCACGAACACGTCGACGCTCGACATCAACGACATCGCGAAGGTCACGAAGCGCCCCGCCGACGTCATCGGCCTGCACTTCTTCTCGCCGGCGAATGTCATGCCGTTGCTCGAGGTCATTCGCACCGACGACACGGCGCCCGTGACCGTGAAGACCGTCATGGAGCTCGCCAAACCGCTGCGCAAGACGCCCGTGCTCGCGAAGGTGTGCTACGGCTTCATCGGCAACCGCATGATGGAAGGCTACGCGCGCGAAGCCGGCCGCATGACGCTCGAAGGCGCCACGCCGCGCGAGGTCGACAGCGCGCTCGAGAAGTTCGGCATGGCGATGGGCATGCTCGCCGTGTTCGACATGGCCGGCGTCGACATCGGCGTCAAGGTGCACCAGGCGAACGCGGCGCAGTATCCGCCGGACCCGACGTACTACCAGTCCGACTTCGCGCTGTACGACGCCGGACGCCTCGGCCAGAAGACCAGCAAGGGCTACTACCGCTACGAGCCCGGCGATCGCACGCGCCACGACGATCCGGAAGCGCTCGCGATCCTGAAGGCGCGCGCAGCAGAAGCTCGGCGTCGAGCCGCGCAAGCACACCGAGCAGGAAATCGTCGAGCGCTGCCTCTATCCGCTCATGAACGAAGGCATCCGGATTCTCGAAGAGGGCATCGCGATCCGCGCGAGCGACATCGACGTCGTGTGGACGGCCGGCTACGGCTTCCCGCGCTACCGCGGCGGCCCGCTGTACTACGCGGACACCCTCGGTCTGAAAACGCTGCTCGACGGCATGCTGAAGTACCAGAAGATCTTCGGGCCGATGCATTGGCAACCGGCGAAGCTGCTCGTGGAGCTCGTCGAGAAGGGCATGTCGATTGCGGACTGGGAACGCTCGCGCCGCTCGCGCTAGAAGAGGAACTTGCGATGAAACTCGACGATTTGGTCGCGATCGACGTCCACACGCACGCCGAAGTATCGTGTCGCCAGGAACCCGACGAAGCGTGGAAGCCGTACGAGGAGGCTTCGAGCAAGTACTTCAAGGCCGGCAGCAAGCGGCCGACGATCAAGGAGACGGTCGCCTACTACCGCGAGCGCAAGATCGGCCTCGTGATGTTCACCGTCGACTCCGAAGCGCAGCTCGGCGTGCGCCGCATTCCGAACGAGGAAGTCGCCGAAGCGGCGGCCGAGAACAGCCGACATGATGATCGCGTTCGCGAGCATCGACCCGCACAAGGGCAAGATGGGCGTGCGCGAGGCGCGAGCGCTGATCAAGGCCGGCGTCATCAAAGGCTTCAAGTTCCATCCGACGACGCAGGGCTTCTTCCCGAACGACAAGCTCGCGTATCCGCTCTACGAAGTCATCGCCGAGCACAAGCTGCCGGCGATCTTCCACACGGGGCACAGCGGCATCGGCACCGGCATGCCGGGCGGCGGCGGACTGCGGCTGAAGTACAGCAACCCGATCCACCTCGACGACGTCGCGGTCGACTTCCCCGACATGACGATCATCCTCGCGCATCCGTCCTGGCCGTGGCAGGACGAAGCGTTGTCCGTGTGCCTGCACAAGACGAACGTGTATATCGATCTCTCGGGCTGGTCGCCGAAGTATTTCCCGCCACAGCTCGTGCAGCACGCGAACGGCCAGCTGAAGCACAAGATGCTGTTCGGCTCGGATTACCCGCTGATCACGCCGGACCGCTGGATCAAGGACTTCAAGGAAGCGGCCTTCAAGCCCGAAGTCCACGACCTGATCCTGAAACAGAACGCGATCAAAGCGTTGCGGCTCGATCAGGCGTAGCGCGGTCGAGTTCCGCTACTCGTACTCGAACTCGTACAGCGCGAACGTCGTGCCGGCACGCGCGTCGACGCGCAATCTGCACGAGTTCCAGTCGTCGGGCAGTTTCCACTCCACGCCTTCCTCCCATTGCAAGCGCTCCGTCAGACCGGTGCACCGCACTTCGGCGGAGCGCAGCTTGCCGGACAGGTTCGCGATCATGAAGGTTCGCCACTGCAACGCTTGGTCCCATGGTTTGTCGCCGATCCGCACGTGCGTCACGTGCGCGTCGTGAGGTATGCCCTGCGCGTCCGCGTCCGCGGACGCGATCCCGGGCGGTGCGTGCTGCAACAATGCTTGCTGCAGGCTACCGAGGCGGAACGCCGCCTGACCGAGCTCCGGATCTTCGGCGACGAGTCGGCGCATCTCGGCGGCCAGCAACTGCTGTTTGGATAGCGCTTCGGCCTGGAACTGCGATGGGGGCGTCCCCGCAACGCCATTCTGCCGCAGCACCCCCTCGTGTGCAGCCCGCGCCTGGGACACGCGCCAGAATTCGGCGTGGCAGACCCGACGCGGCATCTTCGAGCCCGTCTGCACTTCGTACTCGCACGAAATGTCGAACTCGTCGCGGCTGTTGATCGCGTTGAAGCGGTCGTACAGGACCTGCTCCGCACGCTGAATCTCCGCTCGGAGCGCTGCGGCGCTGCGCCCTTCCACTTGGATCTCGTCGCCGACGTCGGGTGGCGTCGCACCGCCGCCTTGCGGCGCCGGCTGACCGTACGCGCCCGCGGAAACGACGGCTGCGTAACAGAGCGCGATTGCCGCCCGTGTCGTCACAACGCGTTAGCGAACCCGCTCGACCTGTATGTAGCCGTTGATCGTGTCGGAGGTCAGCCGGGACGCGCTGCCCCAACGCGTGCTGTAGATCCTCACTTGGGCTCCGGCCCGCAGCTCGTAGCGCTTCGACACCGTCTGCCGCCACACCTGGCCATTTTCGAGCGTGATCTGCCACGCGTTCGGCAGCACCTCGTGCAGTTCCTTCACGCTGCTCACGATGTCGTCGGCCGCAGCGTCTGCCGCTGCTCGCTCGGTCTCCTCGCGGCGGCTTTGCCGATCGCCGCGACTCGGCAGAGGTTCGGTAACCGCCGACGCCGGCGTAACCGAAACCGTGCGGGGCGCGGTCGGCGCCGGCGCTGCTGGGACGGGGGTCGTGGCGGGAGCGGACACCGGCTCCGGTGTCCGTGTCACTGCGGCCGCAACGGGCGCCGCGGGTACGGGTGCCGCAGTCGCGGGCGCTGCCGGCCGAGCCGCCGCAGCCCGTGCGGCCCGCTCGCCGAACACCGCGGCCACTCGCGACTCGTAGCACGCGAGCCGTGCCTCGGGAGCGTCGAGCTTGATGCAGTCCGCGACGTCGATCATGACCTTGCCGGTCTCTTGCGCATGCAGGGAGCCAAGTACCGCCACGCAACCGGCGGCGATCACGACCAGGGCGCGGGTGTTGTTCTTCGTAGCGTTCATTTTCACGTCCCCTCACGGCGCTCTGCGGCCCCTACGCACCGAGCATAAGCACCTTGCCTTCGCAGGTCCAACTCTGCCCGGCGACGCGGGCGCACCAAAAAAAGCGGCGGGCTTTCGCCCGCCGCTCGTTTCAGACAGTGACGTTAGTGATCAGAAATCCATCGAGAAGCTGACGAACGACCGGCGACCCAACGGGTCGTAGGTCGCACCCACGGCCGTGCCGAGGCCAATACCCGCGTGGGTAGCGGCCGTGGGGAACGGCGTGGCGTCCGGGTTGTACCCGACCAACGGTGGCACCTTGTCCAGCAGGTTCTCGATACCGACGCGAATCGTGTACCGCTCCTTGAACTGGTAGCTACCGGACAGCGCGAAGAGCTGATAGCTCGTCTGCACGCCACCGCCTTGCCGGACCGCGGTCGCGCACGCCACGCTAGTGGCGAGCTGCGAGTTCGTGCCGCACGCCGCCGGCTGAATCGACGGCCAGTACTGGTGCCGCAGCGACAGACCCCACGGACCACGGAAGTAGGACACCGTGGTGAAGATGCGGTAGTCGTAACCTTGGCACTGGATCTGCAGTCCGCATCCTGTCGTTCCCGCCCAGTCTCTCGTAGCGAGGCCGGGTCGGTCCTGCGTCTCGGACTTGAAGTTGACGTTCATGACCGAATTCAGATTCATTCGGCCCATCTTCATCATCTTGTTCCAGTTCAGCTGCAGGTCCACGCCCTCGACCAATGCGCGACCGTTGTTCGAAAACAGTAGGTCGATGTTGGCGGCGTTGCCATTGGTCGGATCGCGGAAGATGTTCTGACAGCCGATCGCCGTCGGGCTCCCGCTCGGGTTGAACGCCTTGCTGAGGCAGCGCTCGTAGGCCGAGTCCGGGCCTTCCAGCGCGATCATCTTCTTGATCTCGATGTTGTAGTAGTCAACAGCGAGCTGCCAGTCCTTGGCGATGTCCATGACCACGCCGATCGTCAGCGTATCGGAGTCTTCCTCCGAGAGGTTCTGGTTACCGAGCTGGTTCTGGATGCCGGTACCGCCGTTCGTCGCCTGCGCGTTGTTGTAGAACGTCGTTGCGCCCAGGGTGCCCATCAACGCCGTGCAGATCGCCAACGTCTGAGCCGCCTGCGCAGCGTTGTTGCCAGGCGAGAGCGGGTTCGCGCTGAACGGGCCCGCCGCATTCAGCTTCGAGCACTGGTCGCCGTACGCGGAGGGGGGCCCTCCGAAGATCTGTGTACGTGCGGAGAACAGCTCACCCAGATTCGGCGCGCGGTGCGCGCGGTTGATGCCGCCGCGGAATCGATACTTCTGGCGTGAAGCCCCAGTCGACCAACGCCTTGTAAGACGTCAGCGCCTTGACCCCCGGGATGCTCCAGTCCGACGTGCGTGCGCCGAGCTCCAGGTTGAAGTGCTCGACGCCCTTCGGGCCCTTCGCGATGATCGGAACCAGCAACTCGCCGTAGAGCTCCGAAACATCGTACTTGCCCGTGCTGTTCTCGTTCGGGAACAGACCCGCGATCGGATCGATGAAGTTCTGGTTCTGGCTCAGATTGTCCGGCTCGTACGAGTAGCTATTCTCGCGATGGTCGAGACCGAGGGCATAGCTCAAGGTACCGGCCTTCATCTGCGCGAGATCGCCCGTGAGGTTAGCCTCGAACACGGTCTGCTTGAGGTTTTCCTTGTTCTTCAAATCCGGGCTGATCGCGGTGATGCAGTCCTTCGTGGGAGTGAACAGCGTCAATGCCGGGAACCCCGAGGTGCAGGTCGCGATCGACTCCGCGAAACCCGCGACATACGCGTTCGGGTCGCCGATGAACCCATGGCCGAAGTTCGGCGACGCCATGATCGCCCGATACTGGCTCAAACGCGTGGAGCCCGACTGAACCGTGAGGTTGTCCGTGTAGCCCTGCGACACCGTCACGTCCCAATGGTGCTTGCCGTTATCCGTGTCGCCTTGGACACCCAACGACATCTGCGAGCTCGTGTTCTGAACCTGACCGGCACGCGCACCGACCAAGTTACGGATGTAGTCCGGCGGCGCGCTGAGCCATAGCGGAGCCTCTGCCTGCGACCGCGTGGCGAACAGAGCCGCAACCTCCGGCGGCACGGGCCAGACCTGCTTCTCTGTGCAGCCAGTGTTACCCGTGCAGCCGGTGAGTCCGAACCGGCCACCGGGCAGGTAAGCCGCGTTGGTGCCGGTGCAGTTCCCGAGGAAGTCACGGTTGCAGGAATCGGGGATGCCGCGCAGCGGATCGCCTCTGTAGACGTTATTGCTGAACGGGATCGGCACGCCCCAGAACGTGATGTTGTCCGCCGTCAGGCCGAGGCTGGTCTCGCTGTTCGTGCGAGTCAGCATCAGGGTGCCGTTGACCTTGATGTTGTCGTTGATATCGAAGTGACCCTTGGCGAACGCGGAGTCGCGATCGAGGGGATACGACGACCAGTTGTAGAACACGTTCTCCTTGATCGCGCCGTTTGGCTGAACCACGCGGTACGGCAGCCCGGCAAATTTGCCGAACGGGTCCACACTTTGGATGGAGCCGACGGTGTCACCGATGGCGGGGTCGCGATACGAGCCTGCGACGCCGGCGTTATCCATCAGACCCGAATAGATGCGTCCCGTGGCACGATCGACGAGCAATCGCGCGTTGTTCGGCACACCTTGGTTCACGCCGCCGATCTGCGTGCAGGTGCCCGCGGGGATGCCAAAGGTGGGGCCACCCGGAAAGATGGGCGGGGAAGCGACGGTGCCGCCCGTGCAATTGACGTAGCTCGACGGTCCCCCGGTGCGGAACAAGGTGTTGACCGCGTCCTGGTTCGGGAAATTGCCCGCGCCGAACGCATCGAGGTTACCGAACGCACTGCCGGGACCGAAGCCCGGGACCGTGCTGGTGACCCAGGGATCGGTACCCCAAAAGAAGGCCGTCGCCGGCGTCGATGGGTTCGCCATGTCGGCGACACGCCAGTCGCGCTGTTGCGCGAGCACCTTCGACCGAGTCGCATGCTCCATGCCGATCATGACGTTGCCGCGTTTTTCCGCAGCATTGACGCCGATCAAACCCGAGATCAGGACTTCCTGGTTGCCACCCGCTGCGGTGTCACCGATACGGGTTTCGATACTGGCACCCTCGAAGTTGTTCTTCAGGATGAAGTTGACCACGCCGCCGATCGCGTCGGCGCCGTACACGGCCGATGCGCCGCCGGTGATCAACTCGACGCGCTGAATCGCCGCCGCCGGGATCATGTTCGTGTCGACGAACATCTGCGGGTTGGCCGGTTGTGCACGCTTGCCGTCGATCAGCACGAGGTTACGGTTGGGGCCGAGACCACGCAGACTGACGAACGAGCCGCCGATCGTGTTGTTGGCGGTCTGCTGCACGTCCGTAGTCGAAAACTGCGTGATGGCGGGAACGAACTGCGGCAACTGGTTCAGAACCGTTTCGACGCCGATCGTGCTCGTGGCCTGGAACGCGCCCTGATCGATCGTCGTGATCGGCGCATTGGCCGAGTAGTCACGGCGCAAGATGCGCGAGCCCGTGACCGTGATTTCCTCGAGCACTTGCTGGCCTTGCGCGCCGGATTGCTGCGCTTGAGCCGAGGCTCGATTCACTGGGACGACCGTCAGTGCGGTAGCCACCAGTACGCCGCCCGCGGCGGCGACGAGTGACGACCTAAGATTGAAGCTTCGCGTCGAAATGAATTGAAGCGCTGAGGCGATTGCCGAAGGCAAATCACCGGCGCGTTCTCTGAACGCCGTGTTCATTGTTTCCTCCCCTTGTGATGAACGCCGACCTCGGTTGCCTTGGACGACACCGAGATTCGGCACCCTTCGGACCGTATCCGGGGCTCCCCGCCCCACGATATGACCTGGTACTGACGCTATCACGCGAGAGACTATCTCGCAACGCCAGGATAACGAGCCGCTCCACCACAGGGGAGCGCTTGATGTTTTCGGGCCACACATTAAGTCTTCTGGCACCGCGTCGGGCGGCCTCGTGGCGAACGGCCGCGGCCGGCCGGACGCCCGCCCGGGGGGTGACGCCGGCGCGATCAGAGCTATGATGCGGCTCGCAAATTCGGGGGACCGCGATGCGCAAATTTTTGCCGATCTTCGTTGCATTGACTGCCGTTTTTCTGACCGCGTGCGACGGGGGCAAGAGCTCCAGCCCGGCCGCCGCGTCGACGGCGCCACCGGCGCGCGCTCCGCAGCAAGCCGTTGCGGCCGGGGATTGGCCCGCCTACAACCGCACGCTCGCGGGCGATCGCTTCTCGCCGCTCGACGAGATCAACCGCGGCAACGTCGCGCAGCTCACGGCGGTGTGCAGCTACGCGTTGCCGGAAGTCTCCGCGCTGCAGACGGGCCCGATCGTCGTCGCGGGCACGATGTACTTCACGACTGAAACGCGTTCGTACGCGATCGACGCCGGCACTTGCGCCGAGAAATGGAAGGTCGAGCGGCCCGTCGAGCATCCGTCCCCGCTCGGCGTGCATCGCGGCTTCGCGTATCTCGACGGGCGACTGTTCCGCGGCACGACGGATGCGCACGTGCTGGCGCTCGACGCGAACGACGGCCACACGTTGTGGGACCACGAGATCGACGTGAAGGTGCCGGGCGTCACGATGCCGATGGCGCCGATTGCCGCGAACGGTCTCGTGTTCATCGGCCACGCCGGCGGCGATCAGACCGGCGTCAGCGGGCACGCGTATGCGCTCGATGCGGCCGATGGCCACGTGGTGTGGAAGTTCGACGTGGTCCCCGACGAGCCGGCCGTTCGCGCTACGTGGCCGAACGCGGCGCGCTATCCGATCACGGGCGGGGCGTTCTGGACCTCGTTCACGCTCGATGCCGAGCGCGGCGTTCTGTACCTGCCCGCCGGCAACCCTGCGCCGGACTTCGACGCCGAGGCGCGCGGCGGCGACAATCTTTACACGAACTCGATCATCGCTCTCGACGCTGCGACCGGCCGACTGCTCGGCTACAACCAGGTCGTGAAGCACGACACGCACGACTGGGACGTGAACAGCCCGCCCGCGCTCGCCACGACGCGCGCCGGCCGCGCGATCGTCGCTTCGGCCAACAAGGACGGCTTGCTGTCCGTGCTCGATCGCGGCGCGGTGGCGCCGGGTGCCGTCGCGGGCGATCTGTCTTCGAAACTGCCTACGCTGTTTCAGTCGCCGACCACGACGCGCGAGAACGTGGACGTGCCGTTGTCGCGCACGGCGCCCGTGCGCTTTTGCCCCGGCATCCAGGGCGGCAACGAATGGAACGGCGCCGCGTTCCATCCCGGCTTGAACGCGTTGTTCACGGGCGTCGGTGGATTGGTGCGCCACGGTGCAGCTGCAGGACGAGGTCGCCGTGCCCGAGCCGGGCGCGATCTGGTTCGGCTCGAAGACCAACGACATTCAGGGCCCGCCGACGGAAGCGAAGGGCTGGGTCACGGCGTTCGATGCCGACACCGGCGCCGTGCGTTGGAAGTTCGCGTCGCCGACGCCCGTGCTGGCAGGCGTCACGCCGACGGCCGGCGGCGTCGTGTTCAGCGCCGACCTGCACGGGGAGCTGCGCGCGTTCGACGCCGAGACAGGCGCCGTGCTTTGGAAGCTCGACACGGGTCAGTCGATCGGCGGCGGAATCGTGAGCTATTCCGCCGGCGGCAAGCAGCGGATCGGCGTCGCGTCGGGCATGAAGTCCAGGATCTGGCCCGGCGCTGCGGACCAGAGCCGAATTCTGGTCTTCGGCCTGCCTTAGTCGGCCTCCCGATCGAGTAGGGCGCGGGGTTACCCCGCGGCCCTCTCACACCACCGGACGTGCGGTTCCGCATCCCAGGGGCGCGCCCTGCCGGGCGCACCAAGAAGACGCGGCGGGCCACTGGGCCCGCCGCGAGAGGACTGAAGAAAAAGACTGCTGCTAGAACTTGGCGCTCATACCCACGAAGAAACTACGACCAATCGTGTCGTAGTAACCGGCGTTCCAGGTGCCCGACGTCGGCACGCTAAACGCGACCGGGGCCTGGCAGCCCGGGAACCCGCCGCGCTCGGCACAGACATTCGCCAAGGTCGTGCTGGTCGGATAGCCCGTGGTCGCACCTACGACTTCCGGCTTCGTATCGAGCAAGTTCGAGATACCACCGCGGATCGAGAGCGTGTTGTTGATGTTCCAGCCCAAGGACAGATCGAAGATGTTGTAGCTATTGGACTGGACTTCCGTGGTCGGCGTATAGCCGAGAAGGATGCCCGATGCCGCGCCGGTCGCCACCTCATAGTTGTTCTTCTTGATCGCCTGCTGGGTCGCATAGGCTGCCGTGTAGACGGACGGCAGATGACGCCAACGCAAGCCCACATTCCAGTCACTGCGGGAGTAGGTCACCCCGCCGAACAACCGATAGGCATACGCGCCGCCGTTGGTACCCGTGAGCGTCGGGCCCAGCGACCCCTTCCACTCGGTTTCCGGGTCGAACGGAGCTGGCGACGTCCGGGTACGGTAGGAGTCCAAGATCGTACCGTTCAGGTTGAACCCGATCTTGCCGGCACCGACGGCCTTGGACCAGTTTAGCGCGACGTCCATACCCGAGGTTTTGATCGTGGCCTGGTTGGCGTACGACACAGCGCTCGTGAGCGGAGCGCCGTTGACCGTGTCCCTCGGAAGGTTCTGACAAGCCGGCGTTGCCGCTTGTATCGCTGCGTCCGCCGCCGTGCCGACTTGGGTGCCGAAGCACAGGTAGCCGGCGTACGTCAACGAATACAGCATGATGGCGTCTTCGATGTCTGTCTTGTACCAGTCGAACGCCAGCGTCATGTTGTTGGACAAGTTGGCGACAAGGCCCCACGTCCACGTGTCGGCAACTTCCGAGTGCAGGTTCTGGTTGCCGCGCTGCATCACCCACGCGAAGCCGCCGCCGACTGTGCCCGTGGCGTTGTCGACGGTGTAGAACCGCGTCGAGGCGGCACCACCCATCAACGCTTGGCAGATCAGCTTAGTGCTGGCCGCACCGGCCGCCGTCTGGCCGGGTGCGAGCACCGGTGCCACCTCGCCCGTCGTCATGACGGGATCGGGTCCGGTACCGGCGGCACCGTACGGCGAGTTGGAGCGGATGCCGCACGCGTCACCGAAAGCTCCGCCGCCGGTGAAGAGCTCCTGCGGGTTCAGGAACAACTCGCCGAGGTTCGGGGCTCGTGTCGCACGATTGAAACCGCCACGGAATCGCAACCAGTCGGTGACCTGCCAGTTGATGAGGCTCTTATAGGTAGTCTCCTTGTCAGTGTGCTGGTAGTCCGAGGCTCGGGCACCCAACTCGAGCTCCAATCGCTTAGCCCACTTCTTGCCACCGATAAGCGGAACGAGGGCCTCGACGTAGAAGTCGCTGACCTCCGTGGACGCATCGAGATAGCCCGTCGGATAGACGCCGATCACCTGGTCGGCGAAAGACACTTCCGACTGCAGACCATCCGGGAAGAACTTTGCGGCGTTGCGGCGGCCTTGGTAGCCCGCTGCCACACGCAATTCACCCGCGCGCATATTTGCAACCGGCCCTTGGAAGTTCAGCTCGATGATGTTCTGCACGTTCTGCGCACGCGTCTGCAGCGTCGCGTTGATCGCCTGGTAGCAGTCATCCGACATCGGTCGGTCACCCAGGAAGTACGTGCCGTAAAGGCCCGAGGTACAGGTGACGTCGCCGGCGCCGAAGAACGGCCGAATGCTGTTGGGCGGTTCGTTACCGGAAATCTTCGCGCCACGGCCATAGTCGGGTTGGTCGACGAGTTGGCGGTAACGCTCCAGCGACAGGTTGCCGCCGGCGACGCCATAGCTCGAGGACTGGCCGTGAGACAGGAAGAACTCGCCAGTCCAATCCTTGCCGATCTCGAAATTCAAACCCGCGTCGACTTGCCATTGCTCATTGGTGTTGAATGTGTTCCGCGGCGGAAGGCTGGTGTTGGGGTTCCATTGCGGTTGCCAGCGACCAAACCCTTGCGGTGCGAGCGTGCCGACGATCGCGGGGTTCTGAGTGGCAATGGTATTCGTGCCGAAATTGCCGCAACCCTGTCCATTGACGGGGCCCCCGACGAGCGTGGTCCCGAGGAGGCAGTAGGGCTGCCGCGGCCGGCTGTTCAGCAGAATCGCGAGCTGCGCCGGCACCGGATGTTGGGCGCCTGCGCCTCCGGTCGGGATGAAGCCCGGGTTGGCAAAGGCCGCCGGATTGGCGAGAACCTGTGCCACGACCGCCGGATCCGTGTAATTCAAGGCAGGATTCACCGGGCTATCCGTGATCGGGTTGTAGCCGACCGAGGCCTCCCAACCGCTGATGGCGCTCGTGCCGAACAGGACGGTGCGCGTCTGGCTTTCCGCGAACGTCGCGCGCGCGAATGCGCGGATCGAGTCGGTCACCGCGAGGTGGCCGGAGGCGAAGAACGAATACCGCTCCTGCGGCGCCTCGAGGAAGTTGTTTTGGTGATTCCACTTGACGTTTTGATACGGCAGGGCCGTTTGTCCCGCTGGGAGGTTCGAGTCAAGTGCAGCAAATCCGACGTATTCCGAACCATCAATGGGTGTGGAGAAACGCGAGGTGCCGTTCGCCCGGTATAGCCCGCCTCTGCTGTTGGTGAATATCGTCCCGTCGGGACTGAAGAGGAATCCACGGGCACCGGTCTGCGGCCCGTTCGGGTTGAATGGGAAGGAGCCCGCCGGCCGATCGGCGAATACCGCCCTCACGATCGCATCGGGCGGACAGTCGGGGCCGTTGCATTGATAGCCGTTGACGCCTTGCAACCCGAACGTGCCCGGGGTATCCGGACGAGCCCACCACTCATGAAAGAGCGCGTGATCCCTCTCGTACGAAGCCTGGCGCTTGTACGCTTCGATGCCGATGGTCACGTTGCCGCGACGGTCGCTGAAGTTGGTGCCCAAGACTGCAGACAGGCGCGATTCCGAGCCGTCGCCTTCCGCGGTGGCACCGGTTTGAAGATCTAGGTCGAGACCCTCGAAATTGTCCTTCAGAATGAAGTTCGTGACGCCGCCGACGGCGTCCGCGCCGTACACGGCTGACGCGCCACCGGTGATGGTTTCGACACGCTCGACGAGCGCGGACGGGACGCTGTTGATGTCCGTCACCATCAATGAATTGATCGGGACGATACGCTTGCCGTCTACGAGGACCAAGCTGCGGTTGGCGCCGAAGCCGCGCAGCGAGATCGATGCGATACCGACGGAGTTCACCGGGGTGATCTGCACGTCGCCGTCGGTGGTGACGGGCGAGCCGGCCGGGTTGTACTGCGGGAGCTTGTTTAGGTAGGACTCGACGTTCAATCCGGTCTGCGTTTCGAAGTCCGCGGCGTTGACCGTCACGATCGGGCTGTTGGAGTCGTAATCACGGCGCACGATGCGCGTGCCGGTCACTACGACTTCCTCGAGCTTTTGTGCAGCCGCTTCTTGGGCGCTGCTGATTGGAGCCACCAAGGAAGTAGTAAGACCAAGCAGAGCCGTGGTGATGGAAAGAGACAGAACGGCAAGCCGCGGGCGAGCGCCCGCATTGCTAGTAGCTGACATAAATCCTCCCCCCAAATCTTGACGAGCGGATGTGCTCCGCGACCTACCGGACGGGTAGCAGATATGCCACCCCCCAGCAATCTAACGCTACCAAAGACAAGGGCGCTTGCGCAATCACAAAGGTGCGCACGCTTTGTGCGTTACGCAACGACCGCTGACATATGTGAACCGGCGACCGGCATCCTTTGGTCGCGGGAGACGCAACCCACGCCAGTCCTGCGTGAATTTCCGCGGCGAGATCGACGACATCACACGCTACGCGATCAGTGCGCGCCGGCAGATCAAGTCGCCGGAAGCGCGCGCGGGGCGGCTACCGACTCGAAGCCGACGGGGTCAACTGCCTTATCCTAGGCCGACTTCGTTCCCTGAGCCCCGCCCGCGATCCGGCCCCCGGTACGCGGCAGGAGCAGAAGTCCGACAGGCTGCTAGCGCCCTGCGCCGCCAGTTGCGCCGGCGTCGCGCCGCCCACCGCTGATGGCGACGCCGTACATGCGCTCGCGAATCTCTTTGTCACGGCGCAAATCGTCTAGCTGTGATTGCACGACCTGGTTGCGGGACGGCGTTGACTGCGCATCGGGCGTGTAGCAACGACGTTCGCGAATGAGGTGCGTGCCCGTCACGGTGACGTCCTTGCACACCGTTTTGAAACGGAAGTCCGCGATGTCAACGGTGAGGACGTCGCCCGGCGTTGCAGCCGATTCAGCGCTCGCCAACAGCCCGTCCTGGTTCTCGACCGCGGCTGTCGCAACCGGTTCGCGGTCCTGCGGCGTACCGGCACAACCGGCCGTCAACACAGCGCCAAGAGTAAGGTAACCCCAATGCATGGCTCCTCCTTCTCTGTCTTTGGCGAGCGAATCGATAGCACACAATGGTTCGCGTCGCCACGTTTTTCTATGTCCCACGGCGAGGCTCGTAGGTTCATCGGAACAACAGAGCGGTGCCGCGCGATCGCCTGACGAACGCGGACGCCGGAAACCTGAAGCGTGGAGCGCTGGAACAGGTCAGCGGTTCCCGGGAAGCGCGAACCGGAAACCAGTGGACGGGCCGAACGGCCGTTCAAATCGCGCCTACGGCGTGACCGGATTCGGAGCACCGCGCACTTAGCTCGGCGGCATCTCCGCGAACTGCGGCAGCGCGTCCGTGATGTCGAACCACGGCGCTTTCGATGCGACGAAGATGTTCGCCTGCGGCCGCATGCCGGGATCCGTATCGAGCGCGCCGACGGGCACGACGACGGTTGCGCGTTCGCGTGAAACCCGCGGCACTTTGCCGCCGCAGCGCGTGCAGAACGCGACGCCGAAACGCACAGCCTCGGGCACCTTGTACTCCGTCACGAGCTGCTCGCCGCGCGTGAACGCGAAGTCCGCGATGTTCGAGAACATGTTCGTCGTGTGCGCGGCACTGCGCGCGCGACGGCAGCGTGAGCAGTGGCAGTGATACATGCGCACGGGCGCGCGGACTTCGTAGGCCACCTCGCCGCACAGACAGCTGCCGTCGGCCACGCCGTCGCGTTGGGAGACAGTCGGGCGCGCCACGCCGAGGCCGCCGCCGTACTCCGGCGGCAGACCCACGTGCTGCGGCAGCGAATCGGTGATCGTGTACCAGCCGGCTTTCGAGCCCGCGAACATGTGGCCTTGCGGCCGGATACCGAGATCGCCGTCGAGGTTGCCGGCCGGCGCGATAGCGAGCCCCGCGTCGGGCATCAACGTCGGGCCTACGGACCCGCAGTGCCGACAGTACACGCGCACGCCGTGTTCCGAGGACTTGTACTTCGCGATCGCGTCCTCACCGCGAACCCAGCGAAACGCCGAGTGCGGCGCCGCGACGAACGTCGCGAACGCTGCGCCGTGATGCTTGCGGCACATCGAGCAGTGGCAATGCATCATCATCTGAAACGGCCCCGTGAGCTGATACTCCAAGGCGCCGCAGAGGCAGACTCCCCGCGTCAAGACGTTTCTCCTATGGACACTAGTGAGGCCAGAGCCAGCCGAACGCGCCACCGGTCAGCAGTGCATACACGAGCCCGTCGAACGTTGTCTTCAGCGTGTAACTGGTGCTGCGCGAGTACCAGATCCAGTCATGCCAGGCCGCGAGCGCGTAACCCGCAAAAGCCACGGTGCTCGTGAGGCGGAATACGCGCATGTACGGCGTGCCCGCTTCGAACGCAAGACTCGCGACGTACGCGGCGAACAGGGAGACCACGAGCAGATACACCGCCCAGAGCGCGAGGCTTCGAGTCATGGTGCTGCTCGGGCCCTGGATCGTCATGACGACGCGCGGGCCCTTCGCGATCTTCGCCTGGAATTCCGGCGTGCCCATCTCCTTCATGCTGTTCGGCCTCGGGCCGGCGTAGTCACCCGGCGGCAGATTGAACCTTCGCAGCGCGTCGAGCACGCCGTCTTCGTTCGGGAATCGTTTCCAGTCCGTCGAGTGATAACCGAGCACCATGTGGATGACGGAGCTCGCAACGAATGCGAGCACGGTCGAAAGCAGAATCGGTAACCACAAAGCCGCCAGCGAGACCATGGGACCTCCTAAATGCGCCTATCCGACGCGCTTGCCACCGAACACCACGGCGCGCGTGACGAGCCGCTGCGTACCAGGCCGCGTTTCCTTGTAGTTGTCGAGGAACTCGAACGATCCTTCGGTCAGCTCGAGCACCGTGACGTCAGCCGTCGCGCCCACGCGCAGCGTACCGTAGCCGTTCAACGCCGTGAACACCTTGGCGGCGCGGCTCGTCACGCGTGCGATGACTTCGTCGAGCGGCATGCCGAGCAGCAGGAACTTCGACAGCACGTTCGGCAGGTCGAACACCTGCGCCGTGCGCCCCGGCACGTTCAAGTCCGAGGAGATAGTATCGGGCGCGAACCCCTGATCGAGGCCGCGCTGCGCGACGTCCCAGCGCCAGTGCTCGTTCAACCCGTTGCCGAAGTCGAACAGCACGCCGCGTTGCCGCGCGGCGCGCACCTGCGGCAGCACGCGGCCGCTCGCATCGAGAATGCCGTTCTCCGGCGCGTACACGTGCGTCACGATGTCGCCGGGACGCAGCAGCTCGAGCAGCTGCGGTAGCGGTGTGGCGGTGTCGCCGACGTGGATCATGACGGGCACGTGCGCCGGCTCCGCCACTCGCAGTGCGAGCTTCAGCACGTCGAGATCGCGGTCGGCCGCAATGCCCTTCGACAGCCGCGCTTTGACTCCGACGATGAAGTCGCGATGCTCGGCAATGGCACGCGACGCTTTGTCGACGTCGGCCTGCTCGAGGCCGTCGAGAAACTCGCCGCGGCCTCCCGGATTGTTGCCGAGCCGCGCAATGTTCAGCAGGACGCGCAACCGGTTCGGCGCGTGGCGCGCGATGTCGAGAATCTGGTCGACGTTGTCCGCGCCCTTCGAGCCGGCATCGACCATCGTGGTGACGCCGGTCGCGAGAATCGCGGGCGGCGGCAGCTCCGCATCGCGCGCGTGCAGGTGGATGTCGATCAACCCAGGCACGACGAGCTTGCCGCGCGCGTCGATCGAATCCGCGCCGGCAGACGCCGGAATCTCGCGTCGCACGGCCGCGATCTTGCCGTCGCGAACGCCCAAGTCGGCGCGCCGGTCGAGGCGCTGCGAAGGATCGATGACGCGGCCGCCGCGAATCACGAGATCGTACTCGGCCGCAAGAATCCGGTGCGGCGCGGCGAACGCCGCGGCGACGCCGGCAGCGCCTCGGAGTAACAGTCGTCGATTCATTTTTCACCAGCGTGCAGGACCGGACGCGAGCATCGTAGCCCAGGACGTCGCTCGATCGACAACTTGGGAGCGCTCGCCCACACTACCGCGGCGGGGGAATGCGCATGGAATCCGACTGCGTCGTCGTCGGCGCGAGCTTTGCGGGTCTCGCGAGCGCGCATGCGCTCGCAGCGGCCGGCCTGCACGTAACGGTCGCCGAGAAGAAAACCGATCCGGGCGCGAAGCTGCACACCACCGGCATCATCGTCAAAGACGCGGTGGATCAGATCGCGCTGCTCGACTCGCTGCCGGCCGATCTCGTGCGCCGGATTCCCGGCGTGCGTCTGTACGCACCGAACCTGCGCTTCGTCGATCTCGCCGCGCCGGGCTACTACTTTCTCGCGACCGACACGCCGAACGTCATGCGCTGGCTCGCCGCGAACAGCGGAACGCGCGGGCGCAGTGCTACGCCTCGGCGCGACGTTCACCGGCCTGCAGCGGGAGCGCAGCGGCTTTGCGCTCGACGGGCTCGGCGCTGCGCGATTCGTGATCGGCGCCGACGGTCCGCGCTCGAAAGTCGCGCGCAGCGTCGGGCTCGGCACGAATCAGCGGTTTCTCGCCGGCGTCGAATACGAATTCGCGAACGCCACGATCGCAGACTCGGACAAGCTGCACTGCTTCATCGACCGCCACTTGGCACCCGGCTACATCGCGTGGGTGCTGGCCGGCGTCGGCGGCGTGCAGGCCGGGCTCGCGCGCCGCGCGGGAGCCGCGGAAGCCGGCGGCTGGCGGCCGGATGCCGCGATGAGCGCGTTGCTCGCGAAGATCGCGCCCGTGATCGATCTGCGCGACGCCACGCCGAGCAGCGTGCGCGCCGGGTTGATCCCGTGCGGCGGCGTCGTTCGCCCGGTCGCGGCGTCGCGCGTGCTGCTCGTGGGCGACGCGGCCGGCATGGTGTCGCCGGTCACGGCCGGCGGCATTCACACCGCGTTGAAGCACGGGCTTGCGGCCGGCAATGCCGTCGCGGATTTCCTACGCGGCAAGGCCGAGGACCCGGCGGGCTGGTTCGTGCGTTCCTATCCGCGGTTTCGCACGAAGCGGCTGCTGCGCTGGGCGTTCGATCGTTTCCAGACGGACTTCGCGTTCAACTGGCTGCTCGCGACGCGCGCCATGCGCGCGGCCGCCGGCATCGTCTACTTCCATCACAAAGGCGTGTTCGACGCCGCGGGACAGGCCGCGGCGCTCGGCGCACCGCACCGCGAACAGCGCTGATCGCCGGCGCACCTGCCTACGAGTGCAGCTCCGCGGGTCGAGCCGCGCGCTCCTGGCGCGTGCGCGGCGGCGCGCTGCGAGTGGCCCGTTCTATCGAGCAGGATCAGAGCCTGCAGAAGCGAGTCCTCGACTCCGATCGGCTGCAATGCGGCGAGCTCCTCGAGATCGCAGCTGCGGTAGTCGCGCGGATTCAATCCGAACTCACGCTTGAACGACGACGAGAAGTGCGCGGCGCTGTTGAAGCCCCACGAGAACGCGATCTCCGTGATGCTCTGATTGTCGAAGTCGAAGTCACGCAGATCGAGCAAGCACCCGAGCAGGCGCTCGCGCTTGATGTAGTGCGACACGCATTCGCCTTCGGCCGAGAACAAGAGCTGCAGGTAACGCGTCGTCACACCGATGCGCTCGGCCACGAACTGCACGCAGAGCGCGGGATTGCGGATCTCGGCGTTGATCAGCTGCTTGACCTGCTCGCAGCTGACTCTGGCGCATGCACCGTCGTCGGCGCCGCGCGCCGGCGCGCGGCCGTGGCAACGCGCCACGACGCCGAGCAACGCATGCGCGGCGCGCAGACCGTCGCTCGCGGCCGTGCCCTCTTCCGCCGACGACCAGATCGACAACAGCAGCATCGACGCGAGCCGAGACAGCGCGCCGTTGTTCGCGAACCGAATCCCGACGAGCCGCTCGGGCTCCGGCAGATAGTGGCGCAGTGTGCCGAACGGGATGCTGAGGCAGATCGCCGCGTGCGCGCTCTTGTACGCGGCGGCATGGTCGACGGCCGAATCGGTGAACGCGCACTCGCCGGGCTGTTGCACGAAACGTTTGCCGCCGCTGTCGACATAGCGCTGTTGGTTCGGCATCAGCAGGAACATGCGCCGCTCGCTGTCGTCGTAGAGCCCTGCGAGACAGTCGTGGATCAACGGTGACGACGCCGCAGTCGCCGTGATCGCGAGATCGCCGAACGGATACGGCCTTGTAGAACATCCGGGCCCCTTGCACATACGTGGGCCGAATGCGGAAACGCGTGCCGAACGAGCTCTGGAGCTCCGGATCATGCGTCCAAGCATCGATCGAGTGACTGAAACGACTGTCGGCAGTCGTAGGCCACACCGGGAACCTGACCATGTACCCCCCAAGGTCGACCGCCAGCCGATTTGCGTGGCGCGGGCGTTGGTGTTCCGACCCGAATGGTTCTTTTAGTGCCTCTAAGTATAGGCTGATTCGGAGCCAATGTTACCGCTATCAGCGCCGCCATGCAGCTGCGCGGGTTCAGGCCGCGAATCGCAACCTATTAATAGAGCACCGGGCTCGCCCGCAGACTTGCGCAAATGCGAACTCCGGCGCTATTGCTCCCGCCGCCACGCCCGTGGTCTAGTCGCCCGTCGCAGGGAGGCCAGTGAGAAGACCCGTATGCCGTCATCGCTCTACGATCCTCGCGTGCGCCGCGTGCTCGACGACATGCACGCATCCGCCGACCGCAACGACCCACCCCTGCTCGAGAAGGCCCGCGGCAAGCGCGGCGCCGAGCGCACTTCACTGCTCGACGACGCGTTCATCCCGGTGTCGGCCGATGCCGGCCGTCTGCTCTACGTGCTCGCGCGCAGCGCAGCGCCCGGCACGTTCGTCGAATTCGGCACGTCGTTCGGCATTTCGACGATCTATCTCGCGGCGGCCGTGCGCGATCGCGGTGCAGGCCGCGTGATCACGACCGAGCTGCACCCGGGCAAAGCCGCGCGCGCGCGCGAGTACATCGCGGCCGCGGGGCTCATGGATCTCGTCGATTTGCGGGTGGGTGACGCGCTCGAGACCCTGAAGGACGTGACCGGCGGCGTGTCGGTTGCGTTCCTCGACGGCTGGAAGGAGCTCTACCTCCCGTTCCTGCGCATGCTCGAGCCCGCGCTCGCTCCGGGCGCAATCGTCGTCGCGGACGACCTCGATCTGTTTCCCGACGTGCTGCGCGAGTACCTCGCGTACGTGCGCGATCCGGCGCACGGCTACGTGTCCGCGATGCTGCCCGTCGGCGACGCGATGGAACTGTCGGTCCGCGTGCGTTAGCGGGCTCCGTGACGGGCACCACAATGGTGCCCGAGCCTAAGAAAGCGCACCATTTTCGCGAGTCGACGCCCCATTTCTTTCCGCGTATGGTGAGTGAAAAACCATGCGCATCGACTGGACCCAATACAATCCGGCTTCGTTCTACGACGAGCTGTTCGCCTCGCCCGGGCACGCACGCCCCGCGGCGGAGCGACTCGCGAGCTATCTCGCGTCGCTCGGCGTGCACGAGCTGACCGAGCGTCAGCGCGATGCCGACCGCGCGATCGCGGAGATGGGCATCACGTTCACCGTCTACACCGAGGGCCAGAACATCGATCGCGCGTGGCCGTTCGACGTGATCCCGCGCACGATCGAGGCCAGCGAGTGGCTGCGCATCGAGCGCGGCCTGATCCAGCGGCTCACGGCGCTGAACCGCTTCATCGACGACCTGTATCACGACCGCAAGATCATCGCGGACGGCGTCGTGCCCGACGATCTGATCGCGACGTCTGCGAACTTCCTGCCGGCCTGCATCGGCGCGAATCCGCCGTACGGCGTGTGGGCCAATATCTGCGGCTCCGATCTCGTGCGCGACCGCGACGGCACGGTGTACGTGCTCGAGGACAACCTGCGCGTGCCGTCCGGCGTGTCGTACATGCTCGAGAACCGCGCGATCACGAAGCAGGTGTTCCCCGAGATGTTCGAGCACGCGTCGATCCTGCCGGTCGACGACTACGCGTCGCGGCTGTTCGACATGCTCGCCTCGCTCTCCCCGCGCAAGGTCGACGTGCCGCGCGTCGTCGTGCTGACACCGGGCATCTACAACTCGGCCTACTTCGAGCACTCGTACCTCGCGCAGCGCATGGGCGTGGACTTGGTCGAAGGCTCGGACCTCGTCGTGGCCGACGACGAATGCGTCTACGTGCGCACGATTCGCGGCTTGGAGCGCGTCGACGTGATCTACCGGCGCGTCGAACGACACGTTCCTAGACCCCGAATGCTTCGAGAAGGACTCGGTGCTCGGCGTCCCCGGCCTCATGCGCGCGTGGCGTGCGCAGAACGTGGCGCTCGCGAACGCGCCCGGCGCCGGCGTGGCCGACGACAAGGTCGTGTACGCGTACGTGCCGAAGATCATCGAGTACTACTTGGGCGAGAAAGCGATCCTGCCGAACGTGCCGACGCTGCTGCTGCGCGACGAGGAGAGCCGCAAACGCGTGCTCGCCGATCTCGCCAACTGGGTCGTGAAACCGGCCAACGAGTCCGGCGGCTACGGCATGCTGATCGGCCCACGCGCCACAGCGGAAGAGAAAGTCGCGATGGCGGCCGCGGTCGAAGCGAATCCGCGCAACTACATCGCGCAGCCCGTGCTCGCGCTGTCCACCGCGCCGACGCTCGTCCAGGACGAGATCGAGCCGCGCCACCTCGACCTGCGGCCGTTCATCCTGCAAGGCCAGCGCATCTGGGTCACGCCGGGCGGATTGACGCGCGTAGCGCTGCGCCGCGGCTCGCTCGTCGTGAACTCATCGCAGGGCGGCGGCAGCAAGGACACGTGGATCGTGGCGCTCGAATCATGAGCCTGCTGTCGCGAGTCGCAGAGCGGATCTACTGGACCGCGCGCTATCTAGAGCGCGCCGAGACCACGTCGCGGCTCGCGCGCGTCTACGGCAACCTGCTGCTCGACCTGCCGCGGCAGGCCAGGCTCGGCTGGGATGGGTTGATCGAGATCACGGGCGGCGCGACTCTGTACCACGAGCTGTATCCGAACCCGACCGTCGACACGCCCGAACGCTTCTTCGTCGCCGACCGCAACAACCCGAGCTCTGTGCGCGCATCGCTCGGTTTCGCGCGCGAGAGCATCCGCACGACGCGCGACATCGTGCCGTCCGAGGCCTGGCGCTCCGTCAACGAGCTCTACATGTATGTGAGCCAGGAGCTCGACGCCGATACCTCGCACCGACGCCGCTACGGCATTCACTCGCGCGTCGTCGAGGGCTGCCAGCAGATCAGCGGCCTGCTGGCCGACACGATGAGCCACGACGCGGGCTACCAGTTCTTCCGCGTGGGCCGCAGCCTCGAACGCACCGACATGACGACGCGGATCTTGGACGTGGCCGCCGCGACACTTCTCGGCCGGGAGGATCTCGCGCGGTTCGACAATTCGTTGTGGATGGCCGTGCTGCAATCGCTCTCCGCCTATCAAATGTACCGGCAGAAGCTGCGGCGCGGCATCAGCGCCCCGGACGTCATCCGGTACCTATTGAAGGACGAGCAGTTCCCGCGTGCAGTCGCGTTCAGCCTGCGCGAGATGGGTGCCGCCCTCGCAATGCTGCCGCGTAACGGCGAGCCGCTGTCGAAGCTCGGCGATCTGCGCCGTCTGCTGGCGCGGCCGAAGGTTCTCGAGCTCGACCTCGCGGGCCTGCATCAGTGGATCGACGACGCGCAGCTCGCGCTCGGCGATCTGCACGCTCTGATCCAATCCACCTGGTTCCGCCCGTCGACGAGCACGACGGTGGAACCGCCTGCCGGCCGCCTCACGAAGGCAGCGCCTGTATCACAAACCCAAACACAGGCTTGAGCCGAGCATGACCCTGCACGTCGCCCTGAACCACCTCACCCGCTACAAGTACGACCGGTCCATCGAGATGGGACCGCAGGTCATACGCTTGCGGCCCGCGCCGCACAGCCGCACGCCGATCGTCAGCTACGCGCTGAAAATCGAGCCGCCCGGCCACTTCCTGAACTGGCAGCAGGATCCGTTCGGCAACTTCCTGGCGCGCGTCGTGTTCCCGGAGAAGGTGGATCACTTCAGCGTCGAGGTGGACCTCGTCGCCGACATGGCCGTGCGCAATCCGTTCGACTTCTTCTTAGAACCCGACGCCGAGCAGATTCCGTTCGCGTATGAGCGCGAGCTCAAACAGGACCTCGAGCCGTTCCTCGTCGTGAAGCCGGCCGGGCCGCTCGTGAAGAAGTGGGTCGCCGACCTGCGCCGCAAGCCGAAGACCCGCACCATCGACTTCCTCGTCGAGTTGAACCAGCGGCTCCAGCAGGAAATCCAGTACACGATCCGCATGGAGCCCGGCGTCCAGTCGCCCGAAGAGACGCTGACGCTCGGCTCGGGCTCGTGCCGCGACAGTGGCTGGCTGCTCGTGCACCTGCTACGCCATTTAGGTCTGGCATCGCGGTTCGTATCGGGCTATCTGATCCAGCTCGTGGCCGACGTGAAGTCGCTCGACGGCCCGTCGGGCACGGACCGCGATTTCACCGACTTGCACGCGTGGGCCGAAGTCTATTTGCCCGGCGCGGGCTGGATCGGCCTCGATCCGACCTCCGGCCTGTTCGCGGGCGAGGGCCACATTCCGCTCGCGTGCGCCCCGCATCCCGTGAGCGCAGCGCCGATCAGCGGCGCGATCGAGGAATGCGAGACGCAGTTTACGCACACGATGGGCGTGCGCCGCATCGTCGAATCGCCGCGCGTGACGAAGCCGTACAGCGAAGAGCAGTGGCAGCGCGATCGACGCGTTCGGCCGACAGGTCGAGCGGCAGCTTAGCCTCGACGACGTGCGCGTCACGATCGGCGGCGAACCGACGTTCGTCGCGAAGGACGATCCCGATGGCGCCGAGTGGAACACCGCGGCCGTGGGCCCCACGAAGCGCAAGTTCGCGGCCGACCTGATCCAGCGGCTGCGCGCGCGGTTCGCGCCACACGGCCTGCTGCACTACGGCCAGGGTAAGTGGTACCCCGGCGAGCAGCTGCCGCGCTGGGCCTTCTCCTTGTACTGGCGCCGCGACGAGAAGCCGCTGTGGCAAAACACGGCGCTGGTGGCGGCCGAGCACAAAGACTACGGCGTCACGGCCGAGCAGGCCGGCGAGTTCCTGCGCGGTGTCGCGGGCCGGCTCGAGCTCGACGTGAAAGCCGTGACCGCCGCGTACGAGGACCCCTGGCACTTCATGGGCCAGGAACGCAGGCTACCCGAGAATCTCGCGGCCGCGACGAACCGCTTAGACGACCCGATGACGCGAGCGCGTCTCGCGCGCGTGTTCGAGCGGGGACTCGGCAAGCCGGTCGGTTACGTGCTGCCCGTGCAACGCTGGAACGCGAAGGCACAGGACGTGCGCCGTTGGAACACGGCCCACTGGAGCACGCGATCCGGCAAATTGTTCCTGATGCCCGGCGACTCGCCGCTCGGCTTTAGGTTGCCGCTGCCGTCGTTGCCGTACATCTCGCGGATCGAGTATCCGTACGTGATCCCGTCCGACCCCTTCACCGATTTCGGCGAGCTGCCCGAGCCGTATCCGCTGCGCCAGCCGTTTCTGCGCGGCGAGCAGCGCGAAGCGCACCGCGAGCGCGGGACTTCGCAGCGTTCCGCACCGGGCCAGGTGGCGCGCACCGCGATCGCGGCCGAGCCGCGGCACGGGCGTCTGTGCGTGTTCATGCCGCCGGTCGCGGAGCTCGAGGACTATCTCGACCTCGTCGCCGCGGTCGAGGACACGGCGGCCGAGCTCGAGCTGCCGATTCATGTCGAAGGCTACGAGCCACCGCGCGACCCGCGCCTGAATCTGATCAAGGTCACGCCCGATCCCGGCGTCATCGAAGTCAACGTACAACCGGCCGGCAGCTGGGACGAGATGCGCGCGATCACCGAGGGGCTCTACGACGACGCGCACCATTCGCGGCTCGTGACCGAGAAGTTCATGCTCGACGGCCGGCACACGGGCACGGGCGGCGGCAATCACGTGGTGCTCGGCGCCGCGCGCGCGGCGGACAGCCCGTTCTTGCGCCGGCCCGACCTGCTGCGCAGCCTCGTGACGTACTGGCAGCATCATCCTTCTCTCTCTTATCTCTTCTCCGGGCTCTTCATCGGCCCGACGAGCCAGGCGCCGCGCATGGACGAGGCGCGGCTCGATTCGCTGAACGAGCTCGAGCTCGCGTTCAAACAGGCGGATCAGGCGGTCGCGCCCGTGCCGCCGTGGCTCGTCGATCGGCTGTTCCGCAATCTCCTGATCGACGTGACGGGCAACACGCACCGCACGGAGATCTGCATCGACAAGCTGTATTCGCCGGACGGGCCGACGGGCCGGCTCGGCCTCGTCGAGTTCCGCGCGTTCGAGATGCCGCCGCATCCGCAGATGAGCCTCGTGCAGCAGGAGCTGCTGCTTGCGCTCGTCGCACGGTTCTGGCGCACGCCGTATCGCGGCGACCTCGTGCGCTGGGGCACGCAGCTGCACGACAAGTTCATGCTGCCGTTCCATGTCTGGAATGATTTCGCGGACGTCTCTGACGACATGAACCGCGCGGGTTATCCGCTCGACGCGAGTTGGTTCGCGCCCCACTACGAGTTCCGCTTCCCGCTGTACGGCAGCATCCGCTACGGCGCCGTCGAGATCGAGCTGCGCCAGGCGCTCGAGCCGTGGCACGTGCTCGGCGAGGAAGGCTCGGTCGGCGGTACGGTGCGCTACGTCGACTCGTCGCTCGAGCGCGTGCAGGTGCGCGTGCGCGGCTTCAACGAGCAACGTTATGTCATCGCCTGCAACGGCTGGCGGGTTCCGCTGACGGGCACGGACACCGCGGGCGAATTCGTCGGCGGCGTGCGCTACCGCGCGTGGCAACCGGCGTCGTGCCTGCAGCCCACGATCCCGGTCGACGCGCCGCTGACGTTCGACCTGTACGATCGGTGGTCCGGGCGCGCCGTGGCCGGCTGTACCTACCACGTCGCGCACCCGGGCGGCCTCAGCCACGACCGCTTCCCCGTGAACGCGTACGAAGCCGAGAGCCGGCGCCTCGCGCGGTTCCTCCCGTTCGGGCATACGCCGGGGCCGAGCCCGGAGCCGCGGTCGCTCGCGCGCTCCGAGATGCCGCATACGCTCGATTTGCGCTGGTCGCACTGAGTAGAATCGGACACGGACGGGTAAGCATCGGGGATCATGTCGGCCATCAACACCGCACCGAACGCTTACGCGTCGGCTGAAGCCAAATTGCTCGAGTCCTACCAACGCGCCCCGAACGCTTTCGACGAGCTCTCGACCGCCGAAGGCACGGTGCGGCCGCGCTGGCAGCCCGTCCTCGACGCGTTCGCTGCCATGGGCAGCGAGACGACGCGCTCGGCGCACGACAAGGCGCAGCGCCTGCTCCGCGAAAACGGTGTCACGTTCGTGCCGCAGGGCGACCGCGACAACGCGCGACCGTGGCGGCTCGACCTGTTTCCGCTGCTGATCGACCCCGCCGAATGGAGTGCGATCGAGCGCGGCGTGATCCAGCGCGCCACGCTGCTGAACGGCTTGCTCGTGGATCTCTACGGCGAGCAGCGTGTACTGAAAGAGAGGCTGCTGCCTCCGGGCCTCGTGTTTGGCAACTCGCAGTACCTGCGGCCCTGCAAGAACATAGCGTGTGCGCGACGATTTGCACCTGCACTTCGTCGCGTTCGATCTCTCGCGCTCGGCCGACGGGCAATGGTGGGTGCAGAGCGACCGCACGCAGGCGCCGTCGGGCGCGGGGTACGCGCTCGAGAACCGCGTCGTCGCGTCGCAGTGCTTGCCGGAGCTCTTCGCCGAGCGCAACGTGCGCCGGCTCGCGAGCTTCTTCCGCGCGTTCAGCGAGCGCTTCCTATCGCTGTCGAGCCGCGATCAGCCGCAAGCCGTGTTCCTGTCGCCGGGTCCCTCGCAGCAGACGTACTTCGAGCACGCGTATCTCGCGCGCTATCTCGGCTTCAGCGTCGTCGAAGGCTCGGACCTGACCGTGCGCGACGACCGCGTGTTCATGAAGACCGTCGAGGGATTGAAGCCGGTCGACCTCATCATGCGGCGCATCAGCGCCGAGCTCTGCGATCCTCTGGAGCTGCGCACCGACTCGCTGCTCGGCGTGCCGGGCCTGCTCCAGGCCGCACGCGCCGGCCGCGTGACGATCGGCAACTCGCTCGGCAGCGGCCTCGTCGAGAGCGACGCCTTCTTGAGCTTCCTGCCGAGCCTCGCGCGCTTCTTCCTGAACGAAGACCTCGCGATGCCGAGCGTGGCGACGTGGTGGTGCGGCCAGGAGCAGGAACGCGACTACGTGCTGCAAAACCTCGACCGACTCGTCGTCCGCCGCATCAGCTCCGCGCGCAACCTGTTCGCGTCCGGCGAAGGCGGGCTCGTGACGCCGAACCTGACGCCCGAGCGAACGCACACGGCTGATTCACGAGATCGAGCGCAACGGCTACGACTTCGTGGGCCAGGAACCGGCCGCGCTGTCGACCGCGCCGATCTGGTCGAGCGCGAACGCGTTGCAGGCGGCGCCCGTCACGCTGCGCGTCTACGTGGCCGCGACGGACAAGGGCTACCAGGTCATGCCGGGCGGCCTCACGCGCGTTGCGCAAGGCTCCGACCCGCTCGCGCCCTGGCTCGAAGCCGGCGACGTCAGCAAGGACACGTGGGTGCTATCGGACCAGCCCGTGGAGCAGTTCAGCCTGCTCGCGCAGCGGCAGGCGAATCTGCGCCTGCACCGCGGCGGCCGCGAGCTGCCGAGCCGCCTGGCCGACAGTTTGTTCTGGCTCGGCCGTTACACCGAGCGCGCCGAAGGCGCCGTGCGCCTGTTCCGCAGCCTCGTGATCCGGCTCGGCGGCGAAATGGGCTCGACGCGCAGCCTCGTGTCGCCCGAGCGCGTCGTGTCGATGCTGATCGTGCAGAAGCACCTGTCCGTGCGCCGCGGACGTCGCGCGATGCAGGAAGGCCGCGAAGCCGTCGAGCGCGAGCTCTGGACGATCCTGTTCGACCCCGAGTGCCGCGACGGGCTCGCGACCGTGCTCGGCAACGTGCGGCGCAACGCCGACGCGGTGCGCGAGCGCTTGTCGTTCGACACGTTCCGGATCCTGCGCGACCTGACCGAGATCGACAAATCATCGGAGCTGTCGCCCGGCCACGAGACGGACGACGCGCTGCGACTGCTGAACCGACTCATTCAATATCTGGCGGCGTTCAACGGCATGGTGTCCGAGAACATGACGCACGGCTACGGCTGGCGGTTCCTCGACATGGGCCGCCGTCTCGAGCGCACGCGCGGCATGATCCATCTGCTCCAACAACTCGCTGTGCGGCCCGAAGCGCCGAACGACGGCCAGCTCGATCTGTTGCTCGAGCTCGCCGACAGCACGATTACTTACCGCGGCCGCTATCACGCGGCACCGCAACTGCCGGCCGTGCTCGATCTCTTGCTCTGCGACGAGACGAATCCGCGCTCGGCCGTCTACCAGATCCTGACGTTGGCCGATCACATCGCGCACCTGCCGAGCCCCGAGGACGACGGCATCATGACGCTCGACCAGCGCGTCGCGACACGGCTCGCGAGCGAGCTGCGATTGGTCGACCCCGCAGAGCTCGGCGCGAGCGTGGGCCGCTTCGAGACGCGCATCGAGCTCGATCGGCTCGCGCGGCGCATCGATCGCGACGTGCACGAGTTGTCGGATCACATCGCGGAGCGGTTCTTCAGCCACTCCTCCGCGAGGCGCGTCGCGGGCACGCGGCGCGACGAGGGCTCGCGGTGATCTACGACGTCCGCCACAAGACCACGTTCACGTACGAGGACATGGTGTCCGTCTCGCATCACGTGCTGCACCTGATGCCGCGACCGCATCCGCGCCAGACCACGATCGACACGGCGATGGTCGTCGATCCGTCACCGGCCGTGGACTCGCACGGCGAGGACTACTTCGGCAACCCGGTTCAATACCTGACGGTGCAGGAACCCCACGAGCGGCTCGTCGTCGACGCACATTCGCGCGTCGAGGTTCGACCCACAGCCGGCGCCGCTCGTGCTCGAAGCGAGCGAGCAGTGGGAAGAAGTTCGTGCCCGGCTCGCGACGGACTCCGCGCTCGAGGCCTACGAGTTCTCTTTCGAATCGCCGCACATCGTGGGCACCGACGAGGTCTACGACTACGCGCGCGCGTCGTTCACGCCAGGCCGGCCGATTCTCGCGGCGACGATGGATCTCACGAGCCGCATCTTTCGCGAGTTCGAGTACCGCGGCGGCGTGTCGGACGTGTCGACGCCCGTGCGCGAGGTGTTCGCGATGCGTCGCGGCGTGTGCCAGGACTTCGCGCATCTACAGATCGCGTGCTTGCGCAGCCTCGGTCTCGCTGCGCGCTACGTCAGCGGTTACCTGCTCACGCGGCCGCCGGAGGGCAAGGAGAAGCTCGTAGGCTCCGACGCGTCGCACGCGTGGCTGTCGGTCTGGGCCGGCCGCGACGGCTGGGTCGACTTCGATCCCACCAACAACCTGATCCCGAACGTCGAGCACATCACGGTCGGCTGGGGCCGCGACTACGGCGACGTGAGCCCGATCAACGGCTTCATCGTCGGCGGCGGCTCGCACCAGGTGGCCGTGGCCGTCGACGTGAGCCCGCTGCCCGGCCGCTAGCTCCGCCGCAGCAGCGACTGAGCCGCGCGCTCCCCGTTTAGAGCCCCGCGATCGCGCGCGCCGCGCCGGTCAATTCGAGTATGTGCAGCCCGGTCGAGGCGCGATCGAGCGCGTAGATGTAGCCGCGGTCGTCGACGTTGACGTTGTTCGTCTGGATGGCCTTCTGGCACTCGCGCTTGCCGGCGATCTCGATGCACGACTCGCGTCGTGTTCGGCGTGACGTCCGGAATGAAGCGCGCGACTTCCTTCGGCTCGAACGGATTGCGGATGTCGACCACGCGCACGCCGGCGTTGAAGTACGCGAGCACCACGAGCGTCTTGTCGAACTTCGGGTGGTACGCGTCGGCGAACGAGTGCGGGCCGAAACGGCCGCCGCGGTGGCAGAAGTCGCCGGGCTCTTCGGGCACCTGGAACGTGGAGATCGGGCTCGGGTGCCGCTCCTCCGTGATGTCGAAGATCGTCATGACGTCGCGCGGCTCCTGGCAGCGGAACGTCTCGGATTCCGACGACACGAGCAGCAGGTCGCGCGTACGCGCGTCGCGGTTGTCACCGTAGTCGGCGATCGTAAAGCCGTAGATCGGCTTCGCCGTGTGCACACCCCAGTAGCTCGGCATGTCGTAGCGCGCGACCTCGGGGTAGCGCAGGTTGTCCGCCGTGGGCTTCAACGGATCCTTCGCGGCCGCGTCGCCGTGCAGGAACTTGTCGGTGTCGACGATCTGGAGCACGCCGTCGTCGCCGCTGTTGTAGCCCAAGTACATGCGCTTGCCGACGACGAACGGCTGGTGCAGCCCCGCGACCTGCGGCTCCGGGAACGGCCCCGCGGCCGTCGGCTCGTAACCCGCGAGGCCGAAGTCGCGAATGTGCTTCGGCGCCTTCGGATCGCTCACGTCGAACGCCTGCAACACGCGCGTCACGCGCCAGTCCTGCGCCGTGCCGTTCATGTACGCGACGCCCGTCGCGCAGTCCCACTGGAACTTGTGCGTCTCGCGATTGCCGCGGTCGGACTTCGGCCGCGACGACGTGCCCGTGGCGGCGATCGTCGTGAGGAACGCCGGCTTGGCCGGATCCGTCACGTCGAGCACTTCGTAGCCGACCTGGCCGTTCGTGCGGATCGCGTAGACCTTCGCCGGATCGCCGTGCGCGAGCTCGCGGCCGTCGCACACCTGCACGTGCTGCGTGCCGTTCGCTTCGTCGCCGGTCGGCGGCACGTGCGCGAGGTACGCGGGCGCGGCCGGGTTCGTGACGTCGACGATCGACAGGCCGTTCTTCTCGACGTTGCCCGTCTGCGGGTTCATAGCCTGCCCTGTGTGATGGCCCACGAACAGGATGTACCGATCGCCGTAGCGGTGGATGACGGGCTGATACGCGGAGCGCGCCTGCAGATCGTCGTTGCCCGACGAGCCGCATGTTCACGACGCTCTCGTACGCCGCGGGCCGCGGGAGCCAGCCGCCGGCGCGACGGCGCTCGCCGTCGGGTGCTTTGACGTCACACCCCGCGACGACGGCGGCGGCGGCGCCGGCTGCCAGTAGTGCGGAAACCGTTCGCTTCGCCATCATCGTCGTCACCTCGCCCTCAGCGTGGATGCAGCACGAGCTTCTGCGCGCGCCAGTTCAATAGCTCCGCGACGTACAGCTCGTTCTCGGTCGGGCACGCGAGCTCGTGGATCCAGCCGAACTTGCCGAGCGTCTTGCCCGTGCCGCCGAGCATAGCCCAGCACCTGGCCGTCGAGCGACAGCTTGTAGATGCGCCCCGGGAACGCGTCCGACACGTACAGCACCTGCTGCGGCCCCGGCGTGATGCAGATGGCCCACGGCGAGCCCGGCTGCTGCTGGATCGGCGGACTGCCCTGGCGCCGGCCGGTTGCCGATCGCGAACGGCGCGTTCGCCGGCGGCGGCACGTCGATCGTGATGATCTTCAGCACTTTGCCGGACGTGTCCGTGACCTGGATGCGGCGGTTGTTGCGGTCCGCGATGTAGATGCGGTCCTGGTGGTCGATGACGACGGAATGCAGCGTGCTGTACTGACCGGGCCCCGCGCCCGGCTCGCCGAACGAGCCTATCCAGTTGCCGTCCTTGTCGTACTTCGCGACGCGCGAGTTGATGTAGCCATCCGCTGATGTAGATGTTCTCGGCGGAATCCCACGCGACGTCCGTGACCTGCCGAAACTGGCCGTCGATCGGCGGCAGCGGCGGCCGCGGATGCTCGAGCGGATGGGCGCCCTCGTCCGAGGCTTCCGGCTTGCGGCCGAACACCATCTTCACGCGGCCCGCGGGATCGAAGCGTACGACCATGTCCGAGCCTTTGTCCGCGACCCAGACGTCGTCGTGGCGGTCGACGCGCACCGTGTGCGAGAACGCCCACGCGTAGAGGTTCTTGCCGATCTCGCGCACGAACCGGCCATTCTGGTCGAACTCGAGCAGCTGCGCCGCGGCCGCACCGTAGGCGGGGCCGTTCGTGTTGCCGCGCGACAGCACGAACACGTGCTGCTTCGAATTCACGGCGATGCCGGACACTTCGCCGAAGTACGTGTTCGCCGGCAGCTTGAAGAAATTCGGCACGGACTCGTACGGAATCTCGGGCGGCGATTGAGCGTACAGCGACGTAGAGAATACGAGCGCGGCGCCGGCCGCGAGCCAAAGCTTGGTCATGAAGGTCCCCCCGTCGTGCGGCGCGAAAGCGCGCCGCCGTTCTACCGCATTCTGAACCGGCGCGCCGCGCCGTGCCAAGCGGCGCTACTTCGCTTCCCTGTACGCGGCCTGGATCGCCCCGCTGACGCGGCCCGTGGCCGGGCCGCCGCCACCCGGCGCCAGATCCGGAAACGTCGCCGCAATCGGCTCGGCTAACTGCTTCGTCGTATCTTCGAGCGACTTGCCTTCGCGCTTCGCGGCCGCGACGCCGCTTTGCACCGCGGCGAGGTATTCGCGCTGGCGGCGGATCAGCTCGACGCCGCCCATGCGGCCATGTGCCGGGATCACCTTCGTGGGGTTCAGCTTGTCGAACTCGTCCAAGTCCGCGAGCCACTTCGTGATGCTGGACGACTGGCCGTTCGCGGCCACGAACACCGGCATCACGACGTCGCCCGCGAACAGCACCTTGTCTTCCTCCACGAAGAACACCGTGTCGCCACGCGTATGCGTGGGGCCCACACCCCACAGGCGCACGTGCACACCGCCGAGATCGAGAACGATAGCGGCGTCGAACACGATGTCGGCCGGGCGGAACTTCGCGTCTTTCAATAGTTCAGCCAGCGCGGGCGAGAAACCGGCGAACCGTTTAGTGATGTCCGCCCCGAGCTCGTCGGCCTCCTTCTGCTGCTCGCTCCAACGGATCATCTTGGCATTGGCCGGGAACGCCGTGGCACCCAAATCGTGCTCGGGGTGGTAGTGCGTGGCCGTGATGTAGAACTCGGTGTTCTTGCTGACCTTGCGCGCTTCCGAGAGCACGATGCGGCCGTTGCGATCGCCTAAGCCCGTGTCGATGATGAGCGTCGCGCGATCGCCGACCACGATACCGACGTTCGGCACGAACGGGGCGTTGTCGTCGAGGATTACCGTGACGTGCGGCGCTACCTGCGACGCGCGCGTTCTTTTTTATGAGGCCGGTAGCGTTGGCCGGGGGTTGAGCGGCGGCGAGGCCGCCGAGCAGCAGCGCGCACGCCGCGGTCAGTGCGACGGCCATTTGGGGTCGAGTAGTGCACTTCATTGCTATATGGCGCTCCCCGCGATTCGTTACCTGGTCCGCGAACCGTACGACGACATTACACGGATCGGACCGACGATGTGTGCGTTGAAAGCCTCGAGGTCCTCTGCCGCGAGCTAGCGACCTTTGCCAGCGCGGTACACGTCCGGATTGTGGAGCTCCATGAAGATTTGCGGGCGTTTCAGCGGCGTGAAACCGAACTGCCGGTACAGGCCGTGCGCATCGCGTGTGCCGAGCACCCAGCGCCGCAAACCCTGGAGCTCCGGGTGGCTCATGACGCATTCGATCAGCCACTTCCCGAGCCCGCCGCCACGATGCTCGGTCAGGACGAACACGTCGGCGAGGTACGCGATTGTGGCGCGATCGGTGACGACGCGCGCGAAGCCGATCTGGCGGCTCTCCTCGAGCAGACCGAAGCACAGTGAATTGTCGATCGACTTGTCGACCGTGCTGCGCGGAATGTTCTCGGCCCAGTAGGACGACTGGAGAAACCGCGCGATGACGTCACGGTCGAGGCGGCCTCGATCGGTCGTGACCGTGAATTTGTCGCGGGTCCACTCCATTCAGGCGATGAAACGCTCTAGGCCGCAACCGTAACGACTTTGCCCGGGAGTCTGCTGAGCGTGAGATTCGCCAGCTCGACCTTGGCACTCGCGTTATCGCTGTCGATACCGACGAGATTGCCGTTCGCGTCATAGTCGAGCACCACGCCTTCAGAGATCTCCCGACTCTCAGTGCTCGGCTGTTCCGATAGATCGATGTAGAGCGAGTCCGTTTCCGGGAAGTAGTTGAGCTTCATGGTCTAACTGACTGATCCAGAAAGGCGTTGTGAATTGTCACCTTAATCCCTCAAGGGTGACTAGCAAGACCAACCG
>CAVVIC010000018.1:0-295045 GCA_963748045.1 uncultured Gammaproteobacteria bacterium | reverse complement strand
GGCGCAACGCGGGCGCATAGCCGGGTGAGCAGCACCCACGCAATCAACAGTTGCCCTAACCGCGACCCAAGCGCCAACTCGCGATCCCAATGGATCGCTTCAGTCGCGAGCTGGCACTCCGCCAGATCGCATTTCCGAGTTTCATCCATGTCTCGGGACAAAAAGTCCCCTATGTCCCCGGCAGCCACGTAGTGAGCTGCGCGCGACTCCTGGTCCCCGAGGCCACGCCCAACATCAGCTGCTCCTGCTCCTCGACGGACGCCCGAATTTCTCGCCCGTTGAGAATTAGAAATACTTCCATCGCGGCGTGAGCAACGCGCTTGTTGCCATCAATGAAGGGATGATTTGAGCAGAGCGAATAGCAGAGCGCCGCGGCCTTCTCGACCAAAGACGGATAAGCATCAACACCGCCGGCAGACGCCTTTGGTTGCGACAGGGCGGATTCTAGAGCTGACAAGTCCCGCACGCCCGAGAGCCCACCCGCCTGAG
Source organism: uncultured Gammaproteobacteria bacterium (assembly GCA_963748045.1). Taxonomy (GTDB): domain Bacteria; phylum Pseudomonadota; class Gammaproteobacteria; order Steroidobacterales; family Rariloculaceae; genus FEN-1219. The sequence continues at coordinate 294,556 of CAVVIC010000018.1, read as the reverse complement.
CAAGAACGCCCTCCTGAATGTGAAGCACCTCGGCTAGCGTTAGGTACCGCATCAGCTGAGGCGCTTGTAGAGCTCCTTGTTCTTCTCCAGAACCCGGCGCGCAGCCTCAGCGAACTCGTCATCCTCGGCAACCAGAAGATCGGAAACGGCTGCCCGAGCGAGATCCTCGACCGGCACGCCTAGCTTTGCCGCCGTCTGCCGCAGAAGGCCGATCTGAACGTCGTTGAGGTCGATGGAGAGTTTCATTGCTCGATTCTGCCACTAAACGCCACGGGACGGAAAACGCTGAAGTGCCGTATAACGAGCCTGTAGAAAAACCCGGTTACGCGAACACGCGTGTGGGGTCGTTGTTTGAAAAACGCAGCGGGCCATCTGTCGATCTGTGAAGGCGAAAGCGTAGAGGTTCGTGATCATCTATCTGCTCTCAGGTCGGTGCGGTTCGCTGCGAGCTTCGCGTACCGCTGCACCTTGCCGATGTTGTGCACCAAACAGTAGAGCTGCCACTGCGTCGTCACCTTGCGCCGGCCGCGATGACTGAACCGGTCGAGTCGATGCGTGCTGCGAAGGTTCGCGAACACGGGTTCGACGATCCCCAGTCGCTGGCTGTAGCGATGTCGTCCAACTTCGCTGTCGATCTTACGCTTCATCCGGGCGCTGTAGGTTTCAGGCTTGCCCTTCGCTCGGCCGATAAAGAGCGCCACTTGGCGTTCGACGGTTCGATCGGGGTGGCGCAGACATTTCGCCCGAAGTGCGCAGTCCCGACAATCGCTTTTGTTTCCGCGGAAGCGGATCGCCTCATACCCCTGTAGATCGTGGTGCCGGCCGTTGCGATACAGCCGCTTCCCGGCCGGGCAGATCGCGTGGCTGCGGTCCGGGGCAATCGCGAAGTCCTTCGGCTGGAACCGGAGGGTTCGCTTCGGCTTGGCAAAGGGCTCATCGGGCCGCGTCGGCTTGTGCCGAACCGCATCGGCGAAGCGCGGATCGCGCTTCCGGAACATCGGGTCGGCCAGATACCCGTCGATGTGCTCATCGCTCAGATACTTCGCGTTCTCTTCACTGCAGTAGCCCGCATCCGCAAGCACGCTAGCGTCTTTGAACAGCTCGCTCGAGAAGTGTTGTCGAGCGCCCTCGATCATTGGGATCAGAAGGCCGTGCTCTTGGCCTTCGCCGTAGGCTTCGGCATTGACGATGATCTGGTGCTTGCCATCGACGAGCGCCACGGCCGTGTAGCCTTGGATCACGCCCTTCGCGGTCAACATCTTGGCGCTCTCGTTGTCCGTGATGTTGCTCTTCTTGATCCGGCCGCTCGCGCCTACTTTGTCTTCGTGTCCTTGAAGGAACCCCCGGACTTTATCGATCGCCTTCTCCAACGTCCTTGTTGCTTCGCGCGGGCGGCCTCCAGCCCTGCATCCTCTCCTGACTCGTCCTCTTTACGGTGCCGCTGCGTCAGATGGCGTACCGCGCGCTCCATCTTCTCGATCTTCTTGCTGTAGTCCGCCTGACGTCCCGCTCCACTCCTTGCTCGCGTTGCTCGGCAGCTTCACCCCGTCCACCGCGAACATCTCCTTGCCGATCAGCCCCGCCTCATCGCACACCAGCAGCACGTCGCGAAAAATCTTCGTGATCTCCCGTCCAGCGTCGCAATGAAGTGCGCAATCGTCGTGAAGTGCGGTTGGCTATCCGCCGAGATCGCCATGAACAGCACGTTCTCTCGGCACAGCCGTTCGATCTGTCGGCTCGAGGTGATGCCTCGGGAGTACGCGAACAGAATGATCTTCAGAAGAATCGCCGGATCGTACGCCGGCGCTCCGCCGTCATCGTTGCGGTAGCGCGCCTCGAACACTTCGAGATCGACCGACTTGTCGATCAGCCCGTTCAGCGTGTGCTCGAACGTCCCCGGAAGAATCTGCCGCTCAAACCTCACCGGCAGCATCTTTGTCTGCCGATAGTCGTAGTGCTTGTAACGCGCCATCGCAGCTCCGTTCAGCGGTCTTCACCGCTACTTCTTGCGATCACACCTCACAACGGCCAACGGTTCAAGGGTTTTTCTACAGGCTCAACGCCGCGCATCAGCGACGCGCCGATGCCGCAAACACAGAACACATTTATCCGGATCGCGCGCTCGCTGCATGCGCTTGTTAGCCGACATGTGCTGACGCGGGCGGATTTGTGTTGCAGAGCTTTTCGGCAAGTCCATGGAGTTGCATCAGGATCGCATGCAACTCGCCGAACGAGAGGACTGCTCTCGCACTTTCTATTGCGCTATTGGTTAGCCAGACGCCGGTTGGAGCGGTCTCAGGGAGCTTCCCTCCGTGAATCATTCGATCCATGTGTTTGGAATCCACGTAGACAATTTGAAGTTTCTCTTCCGGCGCGCCAGATCCAGATTCGAATATCTTTTGAGACATTAGTGACGCGATAAGCTCGAGCGCCTGATAGCTCTGTGAAATGCAAATCTCGAACTGACCCAGCGCTCTAAAGTAAGGAGATATGGTATTCCGCGGAGTTTCAATGTATTCGATGAGGTGTTGCCGCGCTTGCCTGTATGCGTCACAGGCGCCCTCTGCGCGACGAAGGAAGCTGAATAGATAAGTCCGGACCCGCGGATCGAGATTTAGCTGGAAAATTGTACGCAGGACAAACGTGTTGAGCCATTTCGGGGAGTCGACCAGGTCCTCGGCACCACAAGCAGTCAATTGAGATAGCTTATGGCCAATGAAGTTATCCAGCGTATAGGCGGACATGACAGGGTTGCTTGCAACCATGTGATATGCGCGTTTTGTACTGCCGCAGTGTGGACAGGGTTTCCGACCGTCGGGTGGATCATGCGCGCTATCCAGCGGCGACTTACAGTCACCACACGACTGACTGGACGTGGGGCTGTTCATGTCGGCTAACGCCGCAAATCAGCGACGCGCCGATGCGCGTAACCCAGAACACATTTATGGTCGGTGCGCGCTCGCTGCATTTGCTTGTTAGGCGCCTGGCGATGCGCTGTGCAGTAACCGCCTTGCCCATAGAACAGAGATCCCCTTTTGATCTGTCCGGAACCATCTGAAGCCGACGGTTCTTGCAGAGCGCGATCGCAGGCTCGTTGTCGCGGCTAAACGTTAAGCGTCACGGAACGCGCGGGTACTTCACCGAGCAGCATGTGCGATCACGCTGACCACAGAGCTCAGCGGCCCGAACCTTTGCCACGCGACGTGAGGACACAATGACGCGCAGTAGATGGATCGTGTCATCGGGCCTTGGCCGTACTGCCCGACAACCGAGTGGAGCCGCCTCCTCGCCCGCAAAGAGTAGCTGCCGCCACCGGGGCGGCCAACAGCTGCGGCAACTCGCTAGCTACGAACGGAAACGGAACCTTCGTCCTGCCCAGCGTCGACACGCCTCCGCATCGGACAGCGCAAGAGGCGATCACCTGTAGTCCGTCGATGATGGAGCGCGGAGTGTAACGCTCATATGTGACGCCTAACGCCGCAAATCAGCGACGCGCCGATGCGCGTAACCCAGAACACATTTATGGTTGGTGCGCGCTCGCTGCATTTGCTTGTTAGGCGCTCGCCACCGCCCTCTGATTCTCGCACTTCCAGCAGATGTCGAATGTCGACGGATTGTCGGCCCCGCACCGGCAGGTCCAACTGCTCCGATCCAGGCCATTGATTTCCCGCACGCGCTTCAACTCTTCGCGACCCTCGATCTCGGCCTTTTGGCGGGCTTCCGCAGTCCGGTCCAGCGCGTTCATCACTGGGTCGGCGAAATGACGCGGTTGTCGTCGGCTCCGGAACGGAAACTCGTGCGAAAGCCGGAGCGTAGCGATAGGCGAGTAGCGGAGGAACGCCCGCAAACAAGAGAGCCGCAAGAGACTTTGACTGCGAGACACCGAGGAATAGAGCCGTACCAAAAAACCAAACCGTCTGCGACGACGGCGCCGGTGCGGGCGGTGGAACGCCAGTCGTTGACCGCACTTCCCACACGACACCGGGCCTAGGCAGGCTTAGCAGCAACACACCGCCCATCCTCTGGCGCAACGCTCGCAGCGGGATCCTCTCCTTGCAAGCTGGACACACTGCTGTGCTTATCAGTGACGCCTAACGCCGCAAATCAGCGACGCGCCGATGCGCGTAACCCAGAACACATTTATGGTCGGTGCGCGCTCGCTGCATTTGCTTGTTAGGCGCCTGGCACACGGCGTGAACGAATATTCCGCGAACTGCGGATGAGCGAAGCCTGGAAATCACCCGCCAACAGATATAGGCGAACAACAACAGCAATACTCCAATGACTCCCGTGCCAACGCGGAGAAGAAACTGGTACGTCGCTGAAGCGTTTGAAGGACGCAGTGCTGGCAAGGACACCGATGGCCAAGAGCAAAACACCCCCGCCTGCCCAAGCAAGTGTGAGTCCGATCCACCCGAGCACGCCGATACTAGCCATGCGAGCCCAGTTGTACCGCCGCGACAGGCCGTAGGCCGAGCCAAGGAAGACGATCCAGATCAACGCCAGACCCGCTAGCGCGAACCAACCGGACCAGGCTGCGATCTGATTGGCTATTGCAACGACTGCGAGAGCAGCAAAGATGATTTGCAATGCCCACGACAGCCGCCGAACGAACAGCAACGCCTCTGCGGCTTGAGTTTGATCGTGCGATGACGCGTTCATAGGGGCCTAACGCCGCGCATCAGCGACGCGCCGATACCCTAAACAGAGAACAAATTTATCCGTAACGCGCGCTCGCTGCATGCGCTTGTTATACGCCGCGATCATGCTTGAGCAGAACAAGGCACGGGTTGGTAGGCCCCCAAAGCAAATGCTCATCGAGAGGCAAGAAGCCCGCAGCGCGCCAAAACTCGCGCGAGTGCTCATACGCTTCATTCTGCCTCGACGCCGACAAAGTCTTGGGGCAGAAAGGTTACCCCCGACTCCCTCGCCTCGGACTCGACTGCACGCAGAAGCGCTGACCCAATACCCTTGCGGCGGTATTGCGGGAGAACCCCGATGACATTGAGCTCGATTGCATGTGACCCATAGCGCTTAAGACTAACGAATCCCACGATGTGGCCGTCGTCGACTGCAGTGAAGCCATCGCACGACTCGAGATCCTTAGCGTAGTTCTGAATCGCTTGCTCGATCCCGAACCACGCGGGTAGTGCACGCATTACGGCAACGCACGTGCGGCCTCGCGGTAGGCGCGGAGCACCGCGTTAATACGCGTCTGATACCCCACGCCCTCCGCAGCCGCTTAGCCTCGTCCCATTCGAACAACGCATCTGCGCCACGGAGTGTAATACACGACCACGCTTGCGCAACAGCGCGAAGCGGCGCGTCTTGCCGCGCATAACTTTGATGTATCGGACAGAAATGTCGCTTTAGCATCTGGACGAATCCGTCGAATAATCTGGGAACGGTCTGGAACGCCCGCGGGCGTTGGGTCGAGTGTCTAACAATCCCGGAAATGAGGAAAGAGGCAGGGCTACATGGATGGAGCCTCCCGAGCCACCCTTCGCCACCAGATCCACGCCGTTCTGCGCGCGGGCCACTACAGTCACCTGACCGAGCGCGCGTACTTCGGCTGGATCCGCCGCTTCGTTCTGTTCAATGGCGGCCGCCATCCGGCGGAGCTAGGCGCCGAGGAGGTCAGCGCCTTCCTGAGTCAACTTGCCATGCAATTCAAGGTCGCTCCTAGCACGCAAAACCAGGCGTTGAACGCACTATTGTTTCTTTACCGGCGGGTGCTTGGTGTGGATCTGCCTTGGCTCGACCAGGTGGTGCGTGCCAAGAAACCACAGCGGTTACCCACAGTGCTCACGGCCGACGAAGTGCACGCGGTGTTAGCCGAGCTTCAAGGCGTCTACTGGTTGATCGCCAGCCTGTTGTACGGCTCGGGGCTCCGGCTCATGGAGTGCTTGCGGCTGCGGGTGAAGGATGTGGACTTCAGGCAGCGCCAGATCGTCGTGCGCAGTGGCAAGGGCGGCAAAGACCGAGTCACGGTGCTACCGAATTCCGCTGTGGCTCCCCTTCAGGTGCACCTGGAACAACGACGGGCGCAACACCGCCGAAGGCTCGAGCTCGGCGGCGGCGAGGTCTACCTGCCCTACGCGTTACACCGCAAGTATCCGAGCGCGGGTCGCGCCTGGGCGTGGCAATTCGTTTTCGCAGCGAGCCAGGAGGTGTTCTTTACGGAGTTCGGTCGCAGCTTGTGTTGGCACCTGCACGAAAAATCGGTGCAGCGGGCGATGCAGAGTGCACTGCGCCGCGCCAGCATCGAGAAACCAGCGAGCTGCCACACACTGCGCCACAGCTTTGCCACGCACTTGATGCAGCGCGGCACGGACATTCGCACGATTCAGGAGCTACTCGGCCACAAGGACGTGAGCACGACGATGATCTACACGCACACGGCGGGCATCGGCGCGACGGGCACGATGAGCCCGCTCGATACGAACGAGGCGCCGCCGCCAGCTACTCGACGGTAACCGACTTCGCGAGATTCCGCGGCTGGTCCACGTCCGTGCCCTTCAGCACGGCGGCGTGGTACGCGAGCAGCTGCAGCGGCACGGTGTACACGATCGGCGCAATCACGCGGTCGGCGTGCGGCATCTGCACCACTTTCACGCCGGGCTCGTTCTCGAGGCCGGTCTCCTTGTCGGCGAACACGTAGAGCTGGCCGCCGCGCGCGCGCACCACCTGCATGTTGCTCTTCAGCTTGTCGAGCAGGTCGTTGTTCGGCGCAACGACTATGACGGGCATCTCTTCGTCGATCAGCGCGAGCGGGCCGTGCTTGAGCTCGCCGGCCGCGTACGCCTCGGCGTGGATGTACGAGATCTCTTTCAGCTTCAGCGCGCCTTCCATCGCGATCGGCCACATCGGCCCGCGGCCGAGGAACAGCGCGTGCTGCTTCTCGGCGAAATCCTCCGCCAGCAGTTTGATGGCATCGTTCATCTCGAGCGCCTGCTCCACGGCCGCGGCGGCGTGGTACAGGTGCGGCACGAACTCGGCTTCGCGCTCCGCGGTCATGCCGCGGTAGCGGCCGAGCATCAGCGTCACGAGCAGCAGCGACAGCAGCTGAGTGGTGAACGCCTTCGTGCTCGCGACGCCGATCTCGGGGCCGGCCTGCGTCATCATCACGAGGTCGCTCTCGCGGACCATGGAGCTGTGCGCGCTGTTGCACACGGTGAGCGTGGCGAGATACCCCGCGGTCTTCGCCATGCGCAGCGCTTCGAGCGTGTCGGCCGTCTCGCCGGACTGCGACAGCGTGAGGAACAGCGTGCCGGGCGGCACGACCACGTTGCGGTAGCGGTACTCGCTCGCAATCTCCACCTGGCACGGCACGCCGGCAATCGATTCGAGCCAGTACCGGGCCACGCAGCCGGCGTGGTAACTGGTGCCGCAGGCCACGATGTGCACGTTCTTCACTTTCGGCAGCAGCTCGGCCGCGCGCATGCCGAGCGATTCGGGCACGACACGGTGGTTCACGATTCGGCCGTAGAGCGTGTCGGCAAGCGCGGCCGGCTGCTCGAAGATTTCCTTCAGCATGAAGTGGCGGTACGGCCCCTTCTCGGCGGCTTCCTGGCTCCACTGCGTCTCGTGCACGGCGCGCGTAACGGGCTGGCCCTGCGCGTCGAAGATCTTCACGGCGTCGCGCGTGATCTCGGCGAGGTCGCCCTGCTCGAGATAGATGAACCGCTGCGTGACGGGCAAGAGCGCCGGCACGCCGCTCGCGACGAAGTTCTCGCCGATACCAAGCCCGATCACGAGCGGGCTTGCGATGCGCGTGACGACGATGCGGTCGGGGTCCTGCGCGTCGAACACGAGCAGCGCGTACGCACCGACGAAGCGCTTCACGGCTTGGCGCACGGCTTCGACCAGGTCCATGCCCTGCTTCAGATTCTCGTGCACGAGGTGCGCGGCGACCTCGGTGTCGGTCTCGGACTTGAATTCGTAGCCCTTCTTGATGAGCTCCTGCTTGATCGGCTCGTAGTTCTCGATGATGCCGTTGTGGATCACGGCCACGCGGTCGCCGGACAAATGCGGGTGCGCGTTGGCTTCGGTGACGCCGCCGTGCGTGGCCCACCGCGTGTGCGCCACGCCGAGCCGGCCGCTGAGCGGGTGGGTGTGGAGCTTGTCCTCGAGGGCCGTGACTTTGCCCACGGTGCGGCACAAGCCGAGCTTCTTGTTGCCCTGCAAGACGGCGACACCGGCGGAGTCGTAGCCGCGGTACTCGAGCCGCTTCAGGCCCTCGACGAGCACGGGAACGATGTTGCGTTCTGCGATGGCGCCAACGATGCCGCACATAAGTGCTGTGTCCTTACTTGGGTTTCTTCTTCGGTCGTTGCCAACCGGGAATGGTCACCTGCTTCGACCGGGCGACTGTGAGCTCGCCGGGCGGAGCGTCCTTCGTAATCGTGGAGCCGGCGCCGATCGTGGCGCCCGCGCCAATTTCCACGGGCGCGACGAGCATGGCGCCGGAGCCGATGAACACCTTGTCGCCGATCACGGTGCGATGCTTGTTCGCGCCGTCGTAGTTGCACGTGATGGTGCCGGCGCCGATGTTCACGTCGGCGCCCACGGTCGCGTCGCCCACATAGGTCAGGTGATTGACCTTGCTGTGCGGCGCGATGCGTGCTGTTCTTGACCTCGACGAAGTTGCCCACCTTCACGTGCCCCGAGAGCACGGCGCCGGGGCGCAGGCGCGCGAACGGGCCGATCTCGCAGTCGTCGCCGGCCGCGACGTCGTTCATGACGGTGTAGCGGATGCACGTGCGTGCCGGCGCCGAGCGTGCTGTCGGTGATGACGGCGTACGGGCCGACGTGCGCGCGGTCGCCGAGCGTGACCTTGCCTTGCAGCACGACGCCGACGTCGATGAACACGTCGCGCCCCACGACGACTTCGCCGCGCACGTCGAGCCGCTCGGGGTCCGCGAGCGTCACGCCGCGGCTCATGAGGTCGGCGGCGATGCGCCGTTGCAGCGTGCGCTCGGCGGTGGCGAGCTGCGCGCGGTCGTTGATGCCGAGCACGTCGCGTCGCGGTTTCTGCGACGGTGCCGCGCACGCGCTTGCCGTCCGCGATCGCAAGCCCGATCACGTCGGTCAGGTAGTACTCGCGCTGTGCGTTGGTGTTCGTGAGCTTGCTCAAGGCGCGGCGCAATGCGCCCGCGTTGAACGCGATGAGGCCGGTGTTGATCTCGTTGACGCGCTGCTCGACGTCGCTCGCGTCCTTGTGCTCGACGATGCGCTGCACGTCACCGCGCGAGCCGCGCAGCACGCGGCCGTAGCCGGTGGGGTCGGGAACGATCGCGGTCAGCAGCGCGAGCTCGCCGTTCGCCGAGTCCGCCACGAGCTTCTGCACGACGTCGGTGCCGACGAGCGGCACGTCGCCGCACAGCACGAGCACGGTGTGGTCGTCGGGGATCTTAGGAATAGCCTGCATGACGGCGTGGCCGGTGCCGAGCTGCTCGGCCTGATGCGCCCATTGCAAGTCGGCTTGGGCCTGGAACGCGGCGCGCACCTGGTCGCCGCCGTGGCCGTAGACGACATGGATGGCGGCCGGGTTCACGCTGCGCGCGGTGGCGACGACGTGCTCGAGCAAGGGCCGGCCGGCGAGCGGCTGGAGCACCTTCGGCAGCGCCGAATGCATGCGTTTGCCCTGGCCCGCGGCGAGAACGACGACGGAAACCGGCACCTGTCCGAACCTCGAAGAGTCCTTGGAACCGGCAATGATAACGTGCCGACGCACCGGGCACCCGCTGAACGCGTCACGCGCCGGGAAACGCAAGGCCGAACGGCACCGTTCATAGTAGAGTTCCCGCTCGCCATAACGCCGTCACCGGGGGGATCGTCCAATGAACATTCGTCGTCAGATCGTGTTCGCGGCTCTGCTGTTCACGGCCTTCGCCGCCAACGCCCAACCGAAGTGGGTCGGCAGCTGGGGCGCCTCGCCGCAACCGCCGAGCCCGGGCGCGGGGCCGTTCCCCGCCACGCCGAGCTTCAACGATCAGACCGTTCGGCAGATCGTGCGCCTGAGCGTCGGCGGTGAGCGCGTGCGCCTGCGGCTCTCGAATGAGTACGGCACGAAGCCGATCACGATCGGCGCTGCGCGCGTCGCGATCGCGGACGGCGCGGGCCTTAAAGGCGGCACCGAGCGCGCCGTGACGTTCGACGGCAAGCCGTCGGCCGTCATCGCGGCCGGCGCGCCGCTCCTGAGCGACCCGATCGATCTCGCCGTGGGCGATCTCGCGACGCTGTCCGTCAGCGTGTACCTGCAAGGCGACACGGGGCCTTGCACCTGCCACGGCACCGGCATGCAGGACGCGTACATCTCGGCGAAGGGCGACTTCACGAAGGGCACGTTCGCGCCGGCGCAGACCACGCAGATGCGCGCGTTCCTCTCGGGTGTCGAGGTGCTGGCGGCGAAACGCGCAGGCGCTCGTGGTGTTCGGCGATTCGATCAGCGACGGCGTGGGCTCCACCGCGGGCGCGAATCGCCGTTGGCCCGATCTCCTGGCCGAGCGCCTGAGCGCGCGCCGCGGCGGCACGCACTTTGGCGTCGTGAACCACGGCATCAGCGGCAACCAGGTGTTGAGCGACGGCGCCGGCGTGAGCGCGCTCGCGCGCTTCGACCGCGACGTGCTGTCCGTGCCGGGCGTGAGCCACGTGATCGTGTTCGAAGGCGTGAACGACCTGGGGCTCGGCTACGGCAAGCTCGAGGGACCGCTCGCGGCGATCATGCCGAAGCCCGCCATCACGCCCACTCGCGACGCGATGGTCGCGGGCCTATCGGCAGCTGATCGCGCGCGCGCACGCGAAGGGGCTCAAGATCTACGGCGCGACGATCGCGCCGTACGAAGGCGCGGCGTACTACTCGGCCGAAGGGGATGCCGTGCGCCAGGCGATCAACGACTGGATGCGCACGAGCAAGGAGTTCGACGCGGTGCTCGACTTCGACGCGGCGTTCCGCGATCCGGCGGCGCCGAAGCGCATGAAGGAAGCCTTCCAGGCGGGCGATCACCTGCACGGCAGCGACGCCGGCTACAGGGTCGTGGCGGATTCCGTCGATCTGACGCTATTCCGCTAGACGCGCAGAGTTCTCTTTGTTCGGGTACCGTATATCGGCGCGGCTGCGCCGCGAATCGCGAAGGGGCTCCATATGAAGAACGCACTGGCGCAAGCGCGCCGCCTGAATCGACCTCATTCGGTCGTTGCCGCCCTCGTCCTGCTGCTCGCCCACCCGGTGGGTTCGCAGGCCGCCGAAGCGGGCATCGCGGCGGCGGCGCGCGAGGGCAATGTCGCTGCCGTGCGCGCGCATCTTGGCGGCGGGGCCAATGTGAACACGCCGGACAGCGCCGGCACGCCGGCGTTGCTCTGGGCCGCCTACAACTCCGCGCCCGAGCTCGTCTCGATCTTGCTCAAGGCGGGCGCGGACCCGAACGCCGCCAACCCCTTCGGCGTGACTCCGCTGCTGCAGGCAAGCCGCTATGGTGATGCGGCCACCGTGCGTGCGCTGCTCGCGGGGGGCGCGGACATCACGCGAGCGCAACGCGATGGCGAAACGCCGTTGATGGCCGCGGCCCGAACCGGCAGCGTCGACACCGTGAAGCTGTTGCTCGAGCACGGCGCGGACGTGAATGCCGCTGACGCGCTGCAGAGCGAAACGGCGCTGATGTGGGCCACCGCCGAAGGGCACGCGCCTGTCGTCGACGTGTTGTTGAAGGCGGGCGCCGACCCGAACTTGAAGGCGCGCGTCTCGGAGCTCACGAAGCGCAGCCCGCGCACCGACTTCCCGTCGGGCGGTTTCACGGCGCTGATGTGGGCGGCGCGCAACGGCAGGGAAGAGCTGGTGCGGCGGTTGCTCGACGCCGGTGCGGACGTCAAAGCCACGAACGGCGACGGCGCTACGGCCATGATGCTCGCCATCGTCAACTCGCGGTTCGACATGGCCGCATCGCTGCTCGCCGCGGGCGCCGATGCGAATGATGGGTCGCTTTATCAGGCCATCGTGATGCGCGATGCGCCGACGGACTGGCGCGCGCGCGACGGCTCGCGGCTTCGCCCTAGCCACTTCAATCGCCTCACGGCGCTCGATCTCGTGGCGCGACTGCTCGAGGCCGGCGCGGATCCCAACAAGCCGTTTACCGGGCAGATGCACTCGGCTTCGATGTGCTGCGATACGCAAGCTTCGGGCACGCCGTTTTTCAGGGCGGCCGTGGCGGCCGACGTCGATTCGCTGAAGCTGCTGACCGCGCACGGTGCGAATCTCGAATACACGCTGCCGCGCGTCGAAGGCGCGCCGGCGATGCCGTTTGGCGACAACACGGGACTTACGCCGTTGATGGTGGCGATCAATGGCGGCAAGGGCGTGCTGATGGACGGTGGGCCGGGCGACATCCGTGAAGGCGTGATCGGAATTTTCCGCGAGCCCGGTAATCGCAACCCGGCGGACGCCGTTCGGCTGCTGCTTCAAGCCGGAGCGAACCCGAACGCGAAGAACCCGGCGGGCGATTCGGCGCTGCACATCGCGGCGTACGACGGCCGGCTCGAGCCGATGCGCGTGCTGGTCGAGGCCGGCGCGGACGTGAATCTGCGCGACGCGAAGGGTCTCACGGCACTGCAGATGGTCGAGAAGATGGCGCCGCGGAAGTTGAACGAGATCGCCGCGATGGTCGGGCTGTTCGACGACGGCGCTCAGCCGAAGGAGACGGCCGCGCTGCTTCGGCAGCTGATCGCGGCGCGATCGTCCGGCGCCGAAGAAGAACTAGCGACGCCTACTTCGCGGCGGTGAAGACCACGCGCCCGCCGACCATGGTCAGCGTCGGCTTGATGCGCTTGATCTCGGCGGCCGGCACGGTCATGTAGTCGCGGTCGAGCACGACGAGATCGGCTTGCTTGCCCACTTCGAGCGACCCGAGTGCGTTCTCCTGGAAGAACAGATACGCGTTCGAGCGCGTGTGCGCGACGAGCGCTTCCTCGCGCGTGAGCGTCTCGTCGAGCACTTTGTTGCCGCCGACGTCGACGCCGCTGACCACCCAGCCGAGCGTCACGAACGGGCTGTAGTGCGAGACGATCGTCGCGTCCGTGCCCAAGCCGAACACGATGCCGCTGTCCGCGATCTTGCGCAGCGGCATGTGCGCGCCGGCCTGCATCGCGGCGCCGTGCACGCCGAGCGTCATGCCCATCGCCTTCGCGCGCGCGATGTTCGTCGGCGAGATGTCGTAGACGTGGCCGAGCGTCCAGCGCAGGCCGTTCAACGCTTCAGTCTTGTTGACCTTCTCCAGCGTATCGAGCAGATCGGTGACGGCGTTGTTGTTGATCACGTGCTGGTGCACGTGCCAGCCCGCGTGCGCGGCGGCGGCCGCGAGCTTGCCGTACTCGTTCATGATGTCCGCGGGCCACGGCTCCTTGCGCGGCGCGAGATCGAAGAACGGGCCGTACAGAACCTCGCCCAAGCCGAAGATGCCGTACTGGCCGTCGAACTGGTTCGGGCGGCTGCGCTCGATCAGCGCCGCGGCCTGCGTGGCAGATGCCGGGTCGTGCGCGTCGAACGGCAACGTCTCCCAGATTCGAATCGGCAGCGGCCCTTTGGCCGCGCGTGCCGCGACCCACGGCGAACGGCCGAGACTGTACACGCCCGTGAGCCCGGTGGAATTGAGCTCGTGCATGAAGTCCGTGAAGTTCTGCTCGAGCTGCGCGGGCGACGTCGGCGGAATGGCGTCGTAGAGCGCGTACGGCGGTTGGAACGACACGAGGCCCTGCGCGTTGCGACGCGCGCCGTCGGCGGGGTTCAGGCCCACGGCCTTCAGCGCGAGGCTATTGGCGTACACCACGCCATAACCTTCCTGCACGAAGGCCGGATTCTTCGGCGCCACGGCGTCGAGATCCTCGAGCGTGAAACCGTTCTGCCAGTCTTTGAACTGCCGCGACGTCCAGCCGCCCTGCACCATGATCCACGCGCCCGGCGGCAGACTCGCGGCCTTCGCGCGCAGCCGTTCGAGCGCTTCGCGCCGCGAGTCGACGCCTTCGAATCGAACCTGCGTGTGCCAGCGCTCGACGCCGCGCGTGAAGTGCATGTGGTTGTCGATGAGGCCCGGGACGACGGTGGCGCCGGCGACGTCGATGACCTTCGTCTTGGGACCCGCGTAGCGCGCCATCTCGGCGCTGGTGCCGCGCGCGACGATGCGGCCGCCGTCGATCGCGACGGCTTCGACTACACGGAAAGCGGCGTCTGCCGTGAGGATCTTGCCGTGCGTGACGACGGTGTCGACGTTCTGCTGCGCGAGCGCCGCTGCACTCGTGAGCGCGGCAACGAAGCCGCCGACTGCCATCCACACCCAACGCACGTTACGCATGAGCGACGCTCCCCCGGTTACCAAACTGGGGACGATAGTACGCTTCAGACGCGAGTCTAGTTGCGCTTGCCCTTCAACTGCTGCGCGGCGCGGTAGCGGGCTTCGGCTTCGACCAGCGCGGCCTGCGCGGCGGCGAGATCGATTTCGCCACCCTTGCCGAGCAACTCGCGCGCGCGGTCGCGGGCGGCCAGCGCCTCGGCTTCGTCGAGCTGATCGGCGTGCAGCGCGCTGTCGGCCAGCACACTGACCAGGTGCGGTTGAACCTCGAGCACGCCGCCGGTCACGTAGAAGACCTTCTCGCCGTCGGCGGTCTGCACGCGGATCGAGCCCGGCTTCAGCGTCGTCAGCAGCGGCGCGTGGCGCGGCGCGATGCCGATCTCGCCGGCGCGCGCCGGCGCGTACACGCGCTCGGCGTCACCGGAAAAAATAGCGCCTTCGGCGCTGACGATTTCGACGTGAATAGGCACTGCTTTGCCGCCTTGTCCTTACTGGACCTTCTTGGCTTTCTCGACGGCCTCTTCGATGCCGCCGACCATGAAGAACGCCTGCTCGGGCAGGTGATCGTACTCGCCGTTGACGATGGCCTTGAAGCTCCTGATCGTCTCCTTCAGCGGCACGTACTTGCCTTCCTGGCCCGTGAACGCCTGCGCCACCGAGAACGGCTGCGACAGGAAGTTACGGATCTTGCGCGCGCGCTGCACGATCAGCTTGTCGTCCTCGGAGAGCTCGTCCATACCGAGGATCGCGATGATGTCCTGCAGCTCCTTGAAGCGCTGCAGCACGGCCTGCGTGGCGCGCGCCGCGTCGTAGTGCTCCTGGCCGATCACGTTCGGATCGAGCAGGCGGCTCGTGGAGTCGAGCGGGTCCACGGCCGGGTAGATGCCGAGCTCCGCGATCTTGCGCGAGAGCACGAGGGTCGCGTCCAAGTGCGCGAACGTCGTCGCCGGCGACGGGTCGGTCAAGTCGTCGGCCGGAACGTAAATGGCCTGGAACGACGTGATCGAGCCGGTCTTCGTCGACGTGATGCGCTCCTGCAGTGCGCCCATCTCTTCGGCGAGTGTGGGCTGGTAGCCCACGGCGCTCGGCATGCGGCCGAGCAGCGCCGACACTTCCGTGCCCGCGAGCGTGTAGCGGTAGATGTTGTCGATGAACATCAGCACGTCTTTGCCGTCGTCGCGGAAGTACTCCGCCATCGTGAGGCCCGTGAGCGCCACGCGCAGGCGGTTGCCCGGCGGCTCGTTCATCTGGCCGAACACGAGCGCCACTTTCTGGAGCACGCCCGCGTCTTTCATCTCGTGGTAGAAGTCGTTGCCTTCGCGAGTGCGCTCGCCGACGCCGGCGAACACGGAGAAGCCGCCGTGCTCCTTCGCGATGTTGTTGATGAGCTCGAGCAGCGTCACCGTCTTGCCCACGCCGGCGCCGCCGAAGAGTCCGACCTTGCCACCCTTCGAGATCGGCATGATGAGGTCGATGACCTTGATGCCGGTCTCGAGCAGGTCGATGGAACCCGACTGATCTTCGTACGACGGCGGTTCGCGGTGAATGGGCCAGGTCTGCTCGGCACCAATAGGGCCCGCGTCGTCGATCGGATCGCCAAGCACGTTCATGATGCGGCCGAGCGTCTTCGGGCCGACGGGCACCGAGATGGCCTTGCCGGTGTTCGCCACTGCGAGACCGCGGCGCAAGCCTTCCGAAGCGCCCATCGCGATCGTGCGCACGACGCCGTCGCCGAGCTGCTGCTGCACTTCGAGCGTCAAGTTGCGGTCCTTGAGCTTCAGCGCGTCGTAGACCTTCGGGATCGCGTCGCGTGGAAACTCGACGTCGACCACCGCGCCAATGACTTGAACAATCGTGCCCGTGCTCATGATCTATACCTTTTCTATATTCAAACCGCAGCCGCGCCGCCGACGATCTCTGCGATTTCGCGCGTGATCGCCGCCTGGCGAGCTTTGTTGTACTGAAGCTGGAGTCCCTCGATGAACTTGCCGGCGTTGTCCGTGGCGGCCTTCATGGCGACCATCTTCGACGCCATCTCGCACGCGACGTTTTCGACGGCGCCGCGGTACACCTGCGACTCGATGTAGCGATCGAGCACGCCGTCGAGCAGCGACGTGGCGTCGGGCTCGTAGATATAGTCCCAGTGATCTTGGAGCGAATCCTTGTCGATGGCCACGACCGGCAACAGCTGCGACGCGGTCGGCTGCTGGCTCATCGTGTTCACGAACACGCTGTGCACGAGGTAGAGGCGATCGATCGTGCCCTGGCGGTATGCGTCGGTCATGGCCGTGATGGCGCCGACGAGATCCTGCACTTTCGGCTTTTCGCCCAGGTGGCTCGTGGCCGCGACGACGTTGACCTTCAGGCGGCGGAAGAACGCGATGCCTTTGGCGCCGACGATGCACAGATCGGCCTCGACACCCTTGCCCTGCCACTCGCGCAGTTCCTTCAGCACTTCGCGAAACGTGTTGACGTTCACGGAACCGCACAGGCCGCGGTCGGTGCTGATCACGATGTAGCCGACGCGTTTGACGTCGCGCTTTTGCAGGTACGGGTGCCGGTAATCCGGATTGGCTTCCGACAAGTGGCCGATCACGGTCTTGATCTTCTCGGCGTACGGCCGCGACGCGGCCATGCGCTGCTGCGTGCGGCGCAGCTTCGACCCGGCGACCATCTCCATCGCCTTCGTGATCTTCTGCGTGCTCTTGACGCTCGCGATCTTGGTCCGGATTTCCTTGCCGCTAGCCATGAGGTGCTCTAGTAAGTGCCGGTTTTCTTGAACGCTTCGATGATCTTCTTCATGTCGGCGATCGCGGCGTCGTTGTACTCGGGCTTCGCGTTGATGCCGTCGAGCACGGACTTGGAGTTGGCGCGCGCAAACGCGTGTAGCGCCGTTTCGAAGTCGACCACCTTGTTGACCGGCACGTCGTCGATGAAGCCTTCGTTGACGGCGTACAGCGTCAACGCCATCTCGGCCACCGACAGCGGCTGATACTGCTTCTGCTTCATGAGCTCCATGACGCGGCGGCCGCGTTCGAGCTGCTTGCGCGTCGCGGCATCGAGGTCGGACGCGAACTGCGCGAACGCCGCGAGCTCGCGGTACTGCGCGAGCGCCAAGCGCACGCCGCCGCCGAGCTTGCGGATGATCTTCGTCTGGGCCGAGCCGCCGACGCGCGACACCGAAAGACCGGCGTTGATCGCAGGCCGAAAGCCGGCGTTGAAGAGGTCGGTCTCGAGGTAGATCTGGCCGTCGGTGATCGAGATCACGTTCGTCGGCACGAATGCCGACACGTCGCCGGCCTGCGTCTCGATGATGGGCAGCGCGGTCAACGAGCCGGTCTTGCCCTTCACGCGGCCGTTCGTGATCTTCTCGACGTACGCAGCGTTCACGCGCGCGGCACGCTCGAGCAGGCGCGAGTGCAGGTAGAACACGTCGCCCGGATACGCTTCGCGACCCGGCGGGCGGCGCAGCAGCAGCGATACCTGGCGATACGCCCACGCTTGCTTCGTGAGATCGTCGTAGATGATCAGCGCGTCCTGGCCGTTGTCGCGGAAGTACTCGCCCATCGCGCAACCGGAGTACGGCGCGATGTACTGGAGGGCGGCCGACTCGGCGGCGGTGGAGGCGACGACGATCGTGTGCTTCATCGCGCCCGCCTCTTCGAGCTTGCGCACGACGTTCGACACGGTCGAGGCTTTCTGGCCGATCGCGACGTAGATGCACTTAAGATCGCCGCCGACCTGATTGATGATCGTGTCGATCGCGACTGCGGTTTTGCCGGTCTGGCGGTCGCCGATGATCAGCTCGCGCTGGCCGCGGCCGATCGGCACCATCGAGTCGATCGACTTGAGTCCCGTCTGCACAGGCTGGTTCACGGACTGGCGTTCGATGACGCCCGGCGCCACCTTCTCGATCGGCGAGGTCAGCGTCGTCGCGATCGGGCCTTTGCCGTCGATCGGAACGCCGAGCGAGTTGACTACGCGGCCGAGCAGCGCTTCGCCGACGGGCACTTCGAGAATGCGGCCCGTGGTCTTCACGGTGTCGCCTTCCGAGATGTGCTTGTAGTCGCCGAGCACGACGGCGCCGACCGAGTCCTGCTCGAGGTTCAGCGCCAGACCGTAGGTGTTGCCCGGGAACTCGATCATCTCGCCGTACTGCACGTCGTTTAGCCCATGGATGCGGCAGATGCCGTCCGTGAGCGCGATGATCGTGCCGACGTCGCGCGCTTCGGCCTTCGCTTCGAAGTTCTGAATGCGCTGTTTGATCAGCTCGCTAATCTCGGATGCCTTGATAGCCATATGTTGTCCTTAAGTAATCAGCCGACCAGCGCTTCCGTGAGCCGCTGCAAACGCGTGCGCACCGAG
This sequence comes from uncultured Gammaproteobacteria bacterium, assembly GCA_963748045.1. Classification (GTDB taxonomy): domain Bacteria; phylum Pseudomonadota; class Gammaproteobacteria; order Steroidobacterales; family Rariloculaceae; genus FEN-1219. The sequence goes on along the minus strand of CAVVIC010000018.1, from coordinate 275,852 downwards.
CCGTCGATGACCATGTCGTCCGCACGAATGATCGCGCCGCCGAGCAACGAGGCGTCGACCTCGAGCGTCAGCTCCACCGCGCGACCGAAGCGCTGCGTGAGCGCCTTCGTGACCTGCTCCGTCAGCGCCGCATCGACCGGCGTGGCCGACGTGAGCGTGACCTTGACCTTGTTCTCTGCCTGCGCCTTCAGCGCGTCGAACTGCACGGCGATGTCCGGCAGCGCCGCGAGCCGATCGTTCTCGGCCAGCAGCTTCAGCAGATTGCGCCCGTGCGCAGTGCCGAGCACCTCGCCACCGGCCACACCGCTTGCCACCGACGCGACGAGCTCCGCGCGCTGCGCGTCCGTCAGCGACGGGTTCGCGAGCACGCGCTTCGCGCTCGCATCGCCGACCACGGCGGCCGCAGCAGCGAGCGCCGCCGACCATTTCGGCAGAGCGCGCTCCGCGCTCGCGAGGTCGAACAGCGCTTTCGCGTACGGGCGGGCCACCGTGCTCGTGTCAGCCATCGGTTACAGCTCGCTCGCGAGCCGCGTCAGAAGTTCGCGGTGCGCGTTCGCGTCGATCTCGCGCGCCAGCACCTTCTCGGCGCCGGCCACCGCGATTTTCGCGACCTGGCCGCGAAGCTCCTCGCGGGCGCGATTGGTCTCGACGCCGATCTCCGCGCGCGCAGCTTCGAGTTGCCGCTTGCGCTCCGTCTCGCCGTCTGTCTTCGCCCCTGATCGACGATGCCGCTCGCGCGCGAGTTGGCCTGATCGACGATGCCGCGCGCCTGGTCGCGCGCCGCGGCGAGGATCTTGTCGGCCTCGGCTTTGGCGTTCGTCAGAGAGGATTGCCCCTGCTCTGCGGCCGCCAACCCGTTCGCGATCTCCGTCTGGCGCTCTTCGATCACGCCCATGATGAACGGCCAGACGAACTTCATGCAGAACCAGACGAACACGCTCATCGCGATCGCCTGGCCGATCAGCGTCAAATTTATTTCCACGCGGATTCTCCTCGTGTGAGCGCCGCACGAATTGCCCGGCGCCTACGCACGTGCTGCCCGTTAGCCGCCCGCGGCCTGCAGCTGCGCGATGAACGGATTGGCGAACGCGAAGTACAGCGCGATACCCACACCGATCATCGCGACGGCGTCGAGGAACGCGATCACGAGGAACATCTGCGTGCGCAGCATACCCGCGAGCTCCGGCTGACGTGCCGAGCCTTCGAGCAACCGGCCGCCGAGAAGTCCCATGCCGATGCCGACGCCGAGCGCGCCGAGACCGATCAGGAGCGCCACCGCGATTGCGGTCATACCAATTACAGTTGCCATCTATATCTCCAGTCGAGAGGGTCTTGTCGTTCGAAAAACTCTAGTGCGCTTCGCCCGTGTCATGAGCTTGGGCCAGGTACACGATTGTCAACATCATGAAGACGTAGGCCTGCAACGAAATCACAAGGATGTGAAAGATGGCCCACGGGACATACAGCGGTAGCTGATACAGACCGAGCAGTCCGATCAGGATGAAAATGAGCTCGCCCGCGTACATGTTGCCGAACAGCCGCAGCGACAGCGACACGGGCTTCGACACGAACGACACGAGCTCGAGCACGAGGTTGAACGCGATGACGAACGGCGCGCCGATCAGGCCTAAGCCCTTCGTCGGCGGCGCAATCGGGTGGAATGTGAATTCCTTGGCGAAGCCCACCGCGCCTTTGATCTTGACGGAGTAGAAGATCGTCAGCAGGAACACCGAGATCGACATTCCAAACGTGACGTTGACGTCGGTGGTCGGTACGACCTTCAGGAACGGAACCCCCGCGGCGCCGGCCACGAGCGGCAGCCAGTCGACCGGGATCAGGTCCATCAAATTCATCAGGAAGACCCACGCGACCATCGTCAACGCGAGCGGCGCAATGAACTTGCTCTTGCCGTGGTAGCTGCTGTGGACCGAGTCGTCGACGAAACCGACGACCCATTCCGCGCCGGCCTGGAGCTTGCCCGGCCGGCCTTTCGTGAAGTTTTTCGCGACTCTGCGGAATAGATAGGCGAATACGAGGCCGAGGACGATGGAAAAGGCCATCGAGTCGACGTTCACGGTCAAGAAGTTGCCTTTGCAAGCCGTGGGGTTCTCGGCGCTGTTCCAGACCCACGCGTCGTGCACCCGACACACCTGAAGGTTCGTCAGGTGGTGAGAGATGTATTCGCCGGCAGTTTCCCCGTGACCGCCCGTGTGCTCTTCTGCCATTCCTCAGCTCTTCGTCATTAGTTCTTTTGGCGGCGCGCCATCCCCGATCAGCAGCGCGCCGAAGGGCACGAACTGCGTCACGATGAAGCTTACGAACACCGCGAGCGGCGCCAGGGGCCGCACGAATCCAAAAATCACCCCGAACAACAAGACCGTCAGCAACAGCTTGCCGGTCTCACCGATCCACGCCGACCGCAGCATGGCCCGGCGACCCAACGTCGGCGCCAACAGCCTTGCGGCCAGGAAGGCGTTCGGCACGACCACCGTTGCGCCACCGAGCGCCGCCGACACCGCGGCCACGCTGCCGAACCCCGCCCAGCACACCGCTGCCGCGACGACGCTCACGCACACTTGTGCGAGCAGCGTCACTGGGATGACGTGCTTGACGTCCATTACCACAGCGGCGGCCTCTTATCGTGCCGGGGCGTGCCCAGCGGACTACGAAGAATCGGCAAAAAAAAGCCACGTCTGTCGCGTGGCCCTGTTCGGCCGCGGGCATTCTAAGCAGTCGCCGGGCGCTATTCAACGGCCGCGCGGGTGGGGCGCGGGCTTAGGTTCGCCTACTTGATGTGGCCGAGAATGCCTTCGAGCTCGTCGAGCCCGTGGTAGCGAATCACGACCTTGCCGCCCTTCGGGCCGTGCTCGATCGTGACGGCCGCGCCCAGCGTTTCGGCCAGATCGGCCTCGAGCCGACGCACGTTCGGATCGCCGGCCGCGTGGCCTCCGGCCGGCTTGCTGCGCTTTGAGACGCCCTCGGGGCCGGCCAGGCGCCGCACGGCGGTCTCGGTGTCGCGGACGGACAGCTGCTGCTTCACGACGCGTTCGGCGAGATCGATCTGGAGGTTCGCCGAGGCCAGGCCGAGCAACGCGCGCGCATGGCCCATGTCGAGCTGGCGCCGCTCGAGCATCTCGCGGACCGGCCGCGGCAGCTCGAGCAGCCGCAGCAGGTTCGTGACGGTGGCCCGGGACCGGCCGACTGCCTCGGCGGCGTCCTCGTGCGTGAGGCCGAACTCCTCGATGAGCCGGTGCAGCGAGCGCGCCTCCTCGATCGAATTCAGGTTCTCGCGCTGGATGTTCTCGATCAGCGCGACCGCGACCGCGGCTTCGTCCGGGATGTCGCGCACCACGGCCGGCACGGTGTGCAGGCCCGCGAGCTGCGCCGCGCGCCAGCGGCGCTCGCCGGCCACGATCTCGTATTGCGTCTCGGCGCCCGCGCCCTTGATCGGCCGCACGATGATCGGCTGGACGACGCCCTGCGCCTTGATCGACTCCGCGAGCTCCGCCAGCGATTCCTCGCGCATGTCGACGCGTGGCTGGTACTTGCCGCGGCGCAGCAGGTCGACCGGAACTTCACGTAGCCCGCTCTCGCGGCGCCGGCGCGGCCGGTGCGCCGGCTGTCGGGGCCGGCGGCGGCGCGGCTTGCGGGCGGGCGCTGCTCAGCAATGCGTCGAGGCCGCGCCCAAGGCTTTTGCGTTTGTTCATGTGGGCTTGCCGAGGCTCGTAGGTGCGGCCGGATTGTAGCAGCGAACCGCGCAGCCGGAGCCGCGGTCAAACGGCGGGCTGGCGCGGCAGCGGCGCGCCGGAGCGGCGGTTCACTTCGCCCGCCAGCGCGAGATACGCCAGGGCCCCGCGCGAGTACTTGTCGTGGAACAGCACGGGGCGGCCGAAGCTCGGCGCCTCCGCCAGGCGCACGTTGCGCGGAATCACGGTCCGATAGACCTTGTCGCCGAAGTGCGAGGAGAGCTGCGACGAGACCTCGTTCGCGAGGTTGTTCCGCGGGTCGAACATCGTGCGCAGGATGCCGTGGATCTCGAGCTTCGGATTGGCCGTGGCGCGAATCTTATCGATCGTGCTGACGAGCGCGCTCAAGCCCTCGAGCGCGTAGTACTCGCACTGCATCGGGATCAGCACGAAGTCCGCGGCCGTCAGCGCGTTGACCGTCAGCATGTTCAGCGCCGGCGGGCAGTCGATCAGGATGTAGTCGTAGCGGTCGATGACCGGCTTGCCAGCGCGTTGCGCAGGCGAAACTCGCGGTTGGGCTTCTGCACGAGCTCGACCTCGGCGGCCGTGAGCTCCTGGTTGCTCGGCAGCAGCGTGAAACCGCCTTCGGGCGGCGTCGCGAGCGCGCTTTCTACGGCGACGTCGTCGAGCAGCACGTCGCACACGCGTGTACTCGAGCGCGTTCTTGTCCACGCCGCTGCCCATGGTGGCGTTGGACTGCGGGTCCATGTCGATCAGCAGCACGCGGCGCTGCGTCGCGGCCAGGGACGCCGCGAGGTTCACGCAGGTCGTCGTCTTGCCGACGCCGCCCTTCTGGTTCGTGACGGCAATCACCGTGCCCATTCACGCACCCGCTTGTTCCGGTTTAGCCTCGACACGTTCCAGTACCACGATCGCGCTCTTGAGCTTCGGGCCGGCCGCCGCTGCCGGCCGCAGCACGAAGTCCGCCGCCAGGCCGCGAAACTCGTCGTTCAAATGCGGAGCCGTCAGGAGCAACAGGATGCTGCCAGGCGCCATGAGGGGCCGGCAGATCGACAGCAGCTCCGCCGGCGGCGCCACAGCCCGGGCGAGCACGGTAGCAAACGGCTGCTCCACGCGTAAGTGCTCGGCGCGGCCGTGTGCGACGTCGCTGTTGCGCAGCCCGAGCTCGGCGATGGCGTGACGGAGGAAGTGCACGCGTTTGGCGCGGCTCTCGATCAGCGTGAACGGGCGGTCCGGCTCGGTGATCGCCAGCGGCAGGCCGGGCAGACCGCCGCCGCTGCCGACGTCGGCCACCCGCACGCCGCGCAGGTGCGGCCGCAGTGCGAGGCTCTCGACCAGGTGCCGGTCGACGAGCTCGGCCGCGCCGCGCACGCCGGTCAGGTTATGGACACGGTTCCAGCGCAGCAGCAGCGTCACGAACGCCGCGAGCTTGCCGGCCTGCTCCGCATCGACCGGCACGCCCGCGCGCGCCATCCGCCGCTCGATCTCCCGCAGGCGAAACGTCGTCATCGGCGGTCACAAGAGGGTGCCAGGCCTTGCACAGTTGCGCGAGATTTCCTGGCGAAGCAGTCTCGATCACGGCAACGCGCGGAAATCTGTCGCAACTGTGCAAGGCCTGGCACCCTCTTCAGCTAGCGGGGGGTGTTGTGGAGGTGCGGTTGGGCGGCGAAGAAGGCGGCGATCTCTTCGATCGCGCGGTCGTCGAGCGTCGAGGCCAGCGGGCCCATCAGCATGTCCGCGCGGCGGCCGTCCTTGTACTGCGTCAGCGCCTGCACGAGGTACGACTCGTGCTGGCCGCCCAGATTCGGCCACTGCGGCGCCGCCGCCACGCCCTCGAGGCCGTGGCACTGCACGCACGTCGCGGACTTCGCCTTGCCGGCCGCGACTTCCGCGGCATCGCCGCTCGTGCGGCCCGTTTCCGGCCTTGCCGTCGAGCGCCGAGAAATACGCCGCGATGTCGGCGATGTCCTGGTCCGAGAGCGTCGAGGCCTGCGCCTGCATCGTCTCGTGGCCGCGCGTGCCGCGCCGGTAACCCTGCAGCGCGACCGTGATGTAGTCGGCGTTCTGGCCGCCGAGCTTCGGCACCAGGTACGACGGATACGCGTTGTGCGACTCCGGCACGCCGTGGCAGCCGTAGCAGGTCTCGCCGATGGCCGCGCCGCGCGTGGCGTCGCCCTTCAGCGAGATCGGGTTCAGCGGCGGCGGCGGCGCTTTCTGCGCGAGGCCGGTCGCGGGTCCCAAGAGGGCTGCCAGCGCGAGCGTGGCAGCGGCGGACGGAAACGAGTTTCGATCCGAACAAAGCGGGGCTCCTAACGAGATTCCCTTCTCAGCCCGCCATCTTAGCGAAACGATGGCCCCGCCGGAAACTACGTGGATTCCGAAACGGCGCCCGGCGGCGTGTAGAGATGACACGCGACGCGACGCGTGCCGCCGTCCGCGAGGGGCTCGAGCTGCGGCGTCACGCGCCGGCACACGTCCATGACTTTCGGGCAGCGGCTCGCGAACGCGCAGCCGCTCGGCGGGTTGATCGGCGAGGGCAGGTCACCTGCGAGCAGCTGCCGAGGCCGCGCTCGCTCGCGGTCGGGGTCCGGCAACGGGACGGCGTCGAGCAGGGCACGCGTATACGGGTGCCGCGGCGCCGCGAACAGTGTGTCCCGGTCGGCCACTTCCATGACTCGACCGAGGTACATCACCATGACGCGATGGCTGATCCGCCGCACGACGGCCAGATCGTGCGCGATGAAGATCAACGTCAGGCCGAATTCGTGCCGCAACTCGAGGAGCAGCTCGACGATCTGCGCTTGGATCGAGACGTCGAGCGCACTCACGGGTTCATCGCAGATCACGACCTTCGGCTGCAGCACCAACGCGCGCGCGATGCCGATGCGCTGGCACTGGCCGCCCGAGAACTCGTGCGGGTACCTGTTCAGCTCCGCGCCCGTGAGGCCGACGCGACGCAGGATCTCGATCACGGTCGCGCGCACCGTGTCGGCTGGGAGCTCCGGGCGATGCGTCCACAGCGGTTCGCTGACGATGTCGCCCACGTTCATTCGCGGATTCAGCGCCGCGAGAGGATCTTGGAACACGACCTGCAGATTGCGTTTCGTTGCACGACTCTCAGCCATCGAGCGCGTTGCGACATCGCGCCCGAGCACGGTGATACGACCGGCCGTTGGCTTTACGAGCTGTAGGATCGCACGCGCCAACGTCGACTTGCCGCTGCCGGACTCGCCGACCACTCCGAGCGTTTCGCCGGCCGCGAGCGTGAGATCCACGCCGTCGACCGCGTGCAGCATCCCGCGCCGCCCGAACAACCCGCGACGCCCTGTCGGAAATTGGACCTTGAGGTCCGTGACCGTCACCAGCGGCGCGCCGGTGTGTGTTCCGCTGGCGTTCGCCGGCAGCCGCGCATCGAGCCGCGGCACCGCGGCGAGCAACGCACGCGTATACGCGTGCTGCGGACGATAGAAGACGTCGCGCACGGTGCCCTGCTCTTTGAGCTCGCCACCGTGCATGACGAGCACCCGATCGGCGAGCCCGGCGACGACACCGAGATCGTGGGTTATCAACATGATGGCGGTCCCGAACCGCGCACGCAGCTCCTTGAGCAGCTCGAGAATCTGCGCCTGCACGGTGACATCGAGCGCCGTGGTGGGCTCGTCGGCGACGAGGATCTGCGGTTTGAGCAGCAAGCTCGTCGCGATCATCACACGCTGACGCATGCCTCCCGAGAGCTCGTGCGGGTAGCGGTCAAACCGCGCCTCGGCGTCCGGTATGGCGACCGCCTCGAGCATCTCGAGGCAGCGCGAGCGCGCCGCCGTCTTCGATACCCGCTCGTGCGCGCGTACGACCTGTGTCATCTGCGCCGCGACCGTGAGGTACGGGTTCAACGCCGTCATCGGATCCTGAAAGATCATGGCGATGTGGCGGCCGCGCAGCCGCCGCAAGTCGCGCTCCGGAAGCGTCAACAGGTCGCGGCCTTCGAACCGGGCCGAGCCGGTCGCTCGCCCATTCCCCGCCAGCAGGCCAATCAGGCTCATTGCGCTCTGCGTCTTGCCTGATCCGGATTCGCCGACGATGCCTAGCGTCTCGCCAGCCTCGAGCGCGAAAGTGAGGTCCTTGACAGCGTGCACCTCGCCGTCGGGCGTCGCAAAGCGCACGTTCAGGTTTTCGACCGCGAGCAGCGTCACGTCAGCGGTCCTTCGGATCGAGCGCGTCGCGCAGGCCGTCGCCGACGAAGTTGAAGCAAAACAGCGTGAGCGCGAGGAACGTGGCCGGGAACATCAGCATCCAGGTCGCGCTCTCTAGCTGCTCGGCGCCTTCGTGCACGAGAGCGCCCCACGACGTCATCGGTTCCTGCACCCCGAGACCGAGGAAGCTCAGGAACGACTCGACGAGAATGACCTGCGGAATCGTCAGCGTGACGTAAACCACCACGACACCGAGCAGGTTCGGCACGATGTGGCGGCGGATGATCGTGAACGAACCGACGCCTTGCGCTTGCGCCGCCTCCACGAACTCGCGGTGCTTCAGCGACAGTGTCTGGCCGCGGACGATGCGCGCCATGTCCAGCCAGTTCACCGCACCGATCGCAACGAAGATCAGCACGATGTTCCGGCCGAAAAACACCATGAGCAGAATCACGAAGAACATGAACGGCAGCGCGTACAGGATGTCGACGACGCGCATCATCGCGGCGTCGACGGGGCCGCCGAAGTAGCCCGCGACAGCGCCGTAGGTCACGCCGATCACGAGGCTCACTGCGGTCGCGACCAGACCGACGAGCAGCGACACGCGGCCGCCGTAGAGCGTGCGCACGAAGATGTCGCGGCCAAGCGAGTCGGTGCCAAACCAGTGCTTCGTGGCGAAGCTCGGCGCGGCCGACGAATGCGCGAAATCGGTGAAGTCGAACGCGTATCGCGAGAGCAGCGGCCCCGCGATCACGAGCACCGCCATCAAGCCCAGGATCCACGCCGCGCCGACCGCTGCGCGGTTGCGCTTGAGTTTGCGCCACGCGTCGGCCCAGAGGCTGCGGCCCTCGACTTCGTCGCCGACGTGGTTCGTGAGCGCAGCGCTCACCGGTATTTCACCTTCGGGTCGAGCCACGCATAGGCAACGTCGACGAGAAAATTGAACGCGATGATCAGCACGCCGTAGAACACGACCACACCCATCACGAGCGTGTAGTCGCGATTCAGTGCGCCGGTTACGAAGAACCTGCCGAGCCCGGGAACCGCGAAGATCTGCTCGATGACCACCGAGCCTGTGATGACGGCCGCGGCCGCCGGACCGACGTACGAAACCACTGGCAACAACGCTGGTTTGAGCGCGTGCCGGAGCACGATCTGCCAGCTCGGCAAGCCCTGCGCCTTCGCGGTGCGGATGAAGTTGCTGCGCAGCACCTCGATCATGCTGCCGCGCGTGAGCCGCGCAAGATACGCGATCTGGGGCAGCGCGAGCGCCGTGATCGGCAAGACGAGGTTACGCAGCGCGCCGCCGCCCAACCCGGCTGCGGGCAGCCACCGCAGATACACGGCAAACACGAGCACGAGCAGCGGCGCCATCACGAAAGTGGGGATCGAGATTCCGGTCATGGAGACGCCCATCACCGCGTGGTCCGTCACAGAATTCTGCCGCAGCGCAGCCAGGCAGCCGGCCGTCACGCCGACCAGCAGCGCAACGAGCATCGCTCCGCCGCCCACGCTGAGCGACACCGGGAAGCCCGTCATGATGAGCTCGGTGACCGTGTAGTCGCGATATTGGAACGACGGGCCGAAGTCGAAGTGCAGCAGCCCCCATAGGTAGCGGGCGAATTGCCGATAGAGCGGCTCGTCCAGGTGGTACGCGGCATTGAGACTCGCTTCGATCTCGGGCAGCAGCTGGCGCTCGCGCGAGAATGGGCCGCCCGGCGCGGCGCGAATCATGAAGAACGAGAATGTGATCAACAGGAAAAGCGTCGGAATCGCACCGAGCAGCCGACGCAGCGAGTAGCTCAGCAAACCGCGGTTCCTAGTGCTTGCGCACGTAAAGGTCTTTTGCGGCGTGGTGGTCCATGATGTTCGGCACGTAGCCGCCGACCCATGGCTTCACCATGTGCATCGTCACGTAGTAGTACAGCGGCAGAATCGGCATGTCGGCGAGCAGCACACGTTCCGCCTGCTCGAGCAACGCCGCGCGCTTGTCGATATCGAGCTCGGTCTGCGACGCCGCGACCAGCCGGTCGTACTCAGGGTTGTCATACCCCGTGTCGTCCTGCCCGGATGTCGAGCGCATGAGCTCGGCGAACGTGAACGCGTCGTTGTAATCGCCGATCCAGCCCTGGCGGTAGACCTGCGTCTCCTTCTTCTGGTTGCGCGTGTCGATGAACACCTTCCACTCCTGGTTCGCGAGCGTGGCCTCGACGCCGAGCACCTGCTTCCACATCGACGCGATCGTCACGGCGACGCGGCGATGGTCTTCCTGCGTGTTGTACATGATCTGCGTGCGCAGCGGGTTCGCGGCCGAATAACCCGCTTCCATATAGAGCCGCTTCGCCTCGACCTCGCGCTGCTCCTGAGTCCAGGCGGCCTCCGGTATCTGCTGCGGCTGATAGTGCGCGAGCGGCGGCACCCAGCCGAAGGCCGACTTCTGACCCGCTCCGAGGATCTGCTGCGTGATGACGTCGCGGTTTACTGCGAGCGTCAACGCGCGGCGCAGCTTCAGATTGTCCTTGAACGGTGGCCGCGTGAGGTTGAACCCGTAGTAGTAGCTGCCGAGGTAGGGCGTGAGCACGAGCTCAGAGCTCATGTTCTGGCGGATCCACGCGAGCTGCGTGGTGGGAATCGTGAACGAGACGTCGAGCTCGTTCGCGCGGTAGCGCTGTAGCTCGCCGCTCTGATCCTCGGTGGGGTAGTACCAGACCTCGTCGAGCCGGGTGTGCGCGTTGTCCCAATAGTGCTCGTTGCGCACGAGCTTGATGTGCGACTGCACGACCCACTCCGCGAGTTTGAACGCACCGTTGCCTACGAGGTTGCCGGGCCGCGTCCATTCCGACCCGTGCTTCTCGAGATTCGCGCGGTTCACGGGGTAGGTCACCGTGTGCGCGAGCAGACCAATGAAGTACGGCGTCGGGTTCGCGAGCTCGATTTCGAGCGTGTAGTCGTCGAGCGCGCGCACGCCTAAGTCCTCGGGTGGCTTGCGGCCGGCCGTGACGTCATCGGCGTTCAAGATCGGGCTCAAGATGAAGCTGTAGGTGGAGCCCGTCTTCGGGTCGGCGCCGCGTCGCAGACCGTAGACAAAATCGCTCGCGGTCACCGGCTCGCCGTTCGACCAACGCGCGTTGCGCCGCAGCGCGAACACGTATTTCTTGCCGTCGGGGCTTTCCGTCCACGACTCCGCCGCGCCGGGCACGAGATCGGCGTTCGGCGCCTCGCCCACGAGGCCCTCGAAGACGTCGCGCATGACGTTCGCGCCCTGCACTTCCTGGCCGATCTGCGGATCGAGAGTTTGGATCTCGGTGCCGTTCCCGAGGTGAAGCACTTGCGAGTCGGCGAGCTCGGTGCCGCTCGCGCCACCGATCTGGACGGGTGCCTGGCCGCTTCCGCCCGCGCCGCCGCCGCCACATGCGGCTAGCACTACGCTCGTGGCTGCGGCAGTCCAGATCCCAAATCGCTTCATCTTCGAAATACTCCGTGAGTGAAGACGCGCGATCGGCATGCGACCCGCTGTCAGGCGATCCGCCGCTGGCGTTTTTTCACGTGCACGAGCAGCAACGAGATCGCGGCCGGCGTCATGCCCGAGATCCGCGCGGCCTGGCCGATGTCGTTCGGCCGGATGCGCGCGAGCTTCTCGCGCAGCTCGTTCGACAGGCCGTTGACCGCGGCGTAGTCGAGATCGTCGGGCAGGCGCGTGTCGGACTGACGGCGCTGCCGCTCGATCTCCGTGCCCTGCCGCTCCACGTAGCCCGCGTAGTGCGCGTCGATCGTCAGGCTGCCGGTCCACTGCTCCGCGGCTTCGGCGTCGAGCGTGTCGAGCGCGCTCGACCGGCCGACGCGCGGCAGCGCGGCGACGTCCGCGTAGCCGATGCCGGGCCGGCGCAACAGGCCGTACGCGGACACCTCGCGCGCGAGCGGCTCGAACGCTTCGCCCGCGGGCACGTCGGCCGGCTTCACGAGCGTGCCGTGCAGGCGCGCGGCTTCCGCCGCGAGCCACTCGCGCCGCGCCTCGAACGCGCGCCAGCGCGCGTCGTCGACCAAGCCGAGCTCGCGGCCAATGGGCGTGAGCCGCAGATCGGCGTTGTCCTCGCGCAGCGAGAGCCGGTATTCCGCGCGGCTCGTGAACATGCGGTACGGCTCCGTCGTGCCGCGCGTGATCAGGTCGTCGATCAGCACGCCGATGTAGGCCTCGTCGCGGCGCGGATGCCACGGCTCGCGGTTTTGCACTCGCCGCCCGGCGTTGATGCCGGCGACGAGGCCCTGCGCGGCGGCTTCTTCGTAGCCGGTGGTGCCGTTGATCTGGCCGGCGAAGAACAAGCCCCTCGATGGCCTTGGTCTCGAGCGAGTACTTCAGATCGCGCGGATCGAAGAAGTCGTACTCGATCGCGTAGCCCGGCCGCGTGAGGTGCGCGCGCTCGAACCCCGGGATCGAGTGCACGAGCTCGAGCTGCACGTCGAACGGCAGCGAGGTCGAGATGCCGTTCGGGTAGATCTCGAACGTGTTCAGGCCCTCGGGCTCGATGAAGATCTGGTGGCGCGTGCGGTCGGCGAAGCGCACGACCTTGTCCTCGATCGACGGGCAGTAGCGCGGGCCCACGCCTTCGATCACGCCGGTGTACAGCGGCGAGCGGTCGAGCCCTGCGCGGATGATCTCGTGCGTGCGCTCGGTCGTGTGCGTGATGAAGCACGACACCTGGCGCGGATGCTCGGCGCGCTTGCCGAGGAACGAGAACACGGGCGTCGGCGTGTCGCCCGGCTGCTCGGCCAACCCCGTGTAGTCGACGGTGCGGCCGTCGATGCGCGGCGGCGTGCCGGTCTTCAGGCGCCCGACCGCGAGGCCGAGCTCGCGCAAGCCGCGCGCGAGGCCGATCGATGCGGGATCGCCGGCGCGGCCGCCCGAGTAGTTGACCTGGCCGACGTGAATCTTGCCGTCGAGGAAGGTGCCGACCGTCAGCACGACAGCCTGGGCCGCGATATGCATTCCGGCTTGCGTGACGACGCCGCGCACGCGCGTGCCGTCGAGCAGCAGGCCGTCGGCGTTTTGCTGGAGCAGCGTGAGGTTCGGTTCGGCGTCGAGCAGCTCGCGGACGGCGCGCCGGTACAGCGCGCGGTCCGCCTGCGCGCGCGTGGCGCGCACGGCCGGGCCTTTGCTCGCGTTCAGCGTGCGGAAGTGAATGCCGGCGCGGTCGATCGCACGCGCCATGCCGCCGCCGAGCGCGTCGATCTCCTTCGTCAGGTGCCCCTTGCCGATGCCGCCGATGGCCGGGTTGCAGCTCATCTGGCCCAGCGTTTCCAAGTTCTGCGTGAGGAGCAGCGTGCGCACGCCCATGCGCGCCGCCGCGAGCGCAGCCTCGGTGCCGGCGTGTCCGCCGCCGACCACGATGCAACCGTATTCCGTTCCGTACTGCATGAGCTCGCGATTTTAGGGTGAGGACCCCTGTGGTGACCACCGTTTACCGCGCTGGCAACCTTCCTGCGATTTCGGCGAACATGCCCCGCTATGCGATTCGGCCGCAGGATCTTGGGCTGGTTGTGCGCGCTCGCGGCGCTCGGCGCGGCGCCGTTCGCGCCGGCCAACGCGCAAACGCTGGTACTCGAGCGCTGCCGGCTCGAGGCGCAGGGGGTACCGGCCGCGTTCGCCCGCTGCGGCACGCTCGCGGTGCCCGAAGACCCGGCCGCCCCCGCCGGACCGACGATCGACATCTTCGTCGCGCGGATCGGCGCGCTCTCGGCCACGCCGAAGCCCGATCCGCTGCTCTTGATCGCCGGCGGCCCCGGCCAGAGCACCGTGGACTTCTATCTGCAGCTACGCGGCGCGTTCGAGCAGGCGCGCCGCGACCGCGACATCGTGCTCGTCGATCAGCGCGGCACCGGCCGCTCGGCCGGCGGCTTCACGTGCACGACGCCGGAGGATCTCGCGCTCGACACGGCCGGGCCGGACGCGCTCGCGCGCGTGATCGACGACTGCCAGGCCGCGCTCCAGCACGACCCGCGTTTCTACACGACGTCCGTGGCCGTGCAGGACTTGGACCGCGTGCGTGCGGCGCTCGGCATCGCGCAATGGAACGTGTACGGCGTGTCGTACGGCACGCGCGTGGCGCAGCATTATCTCCGCCGGTTCCCGGACCGTACGCGCGCAGTGGTGCTCGATGGCGTCGTGCCGCCCGAGCTAGCACTCGGCCCCGACGTCGCGCGCGAAGCGCAGCGCGCGTTGACGCAGATCTTCGGCCGGTGCGCGGCCGATGCCGCCTGCAGCACGCGCTTCGCGGAGTTACCCGCACACTTCCGCGAGCTGCTCGCGCGGCTCGATGCGCCCGCACGCGATCGTCCCAGTCCGCCGCTGACGTCGCTCGAGCTGCGCGCGCTGGTGCGGTTCATGAGCTACAACGCCGCGACCGTTGCCCTGCTGCCCGTGCTGCTGACCGAAGCCTACGACGGCCATTACGCGCCGCTCGCGAGCCACGCGAAGACCACGTTGCGCGACCTGCCCGAATCGCTGAGCTTCCCGATGAGCAACTCCGTCACGTGCACCGAGGACGTGCCGTTCATCGCTGCCGACTCGACCACCGGTTTGGGCGACACGTATCTCGGCACGGCGATCGTCGACGCGCTGAAGCTGATCTGCGGGCGTTGGCCCTCGGGCACGCGTGACGACGACTTCAAGCGACCCGTGGTCAGCGACAAGCCCGTGCTGCTCTTGTCCGGCGACAGCGATCCGATCACGCCGCCGACGTACGCCGAGCGGGTCATGACGGGCGGGCTCAAGAACGCGAAGCACCTGATCGGCCGCAACCAGGGCCATGGCCTCGTGGGCGTCGGCTGTGTTCCGCGCGTGCTGCGCGCGTTTCTCGAGCACCCCGCGCCCGCCGAGCTCGACGCGAGCTGCCTCGACTCCGAGCCCGCGATGCCGTTCTTCCTGAGCCTGCTGGGACCCGCGCCGTGATCGACGTTCAGAATTTGAGCAAGCGATTCGGCGCCGTGCGCGCGCTCGACGGCGTGAGCTTCGCGGCCGCCGACGGCCGCATCACGGGCCTGCTCGGGCCGAACGGCGCCGGCAAGTCCACGTGCCTGCGGATCCTGTCGACGGTGCTGAAGCCGAACGGCGGCCACGCGCGCGTCGGCGACACGGATCTCGCGACCGCCCCGCTCGTCGCGCGCCGACTGCTCGGCGTGCTGCCGCACGGCTCGGGCCTGTACCCGCAGCTCACGGCGCGCGAGAACGTCGAGTACTACGGCCGGCTGCATGGCCTGGCCGAGCCACTCCTGAAGCAGCGCACCGATGCGCTGATCGCGCGCCTCGATTTGGGCGCGATCGCCGACCGCAAGGCCAAGGGGTTCTCGCAGGGCGAGAAGACCAAGGTCGCGCTCGCGCGCGCGCTCGTGCACGAGCCGCAGCATCTGCTGCTCGACGAGCCGACTAGCGGTCTCGACGTCATGGCCGCACGCCACTTGCGCGACTGGCTGCGCGAGCTGCGCGCGCAAGGCAGGTGCGTGCTGCTATCGAGTCACGTGATGCAGGAGGTGGAGGCGCTCGTCGACGACCTCGTGATCATCGCGGGCGGCCGCGTAACGCTGACCGGCACGCCGGCAGAGCTGGCGCAGCGGTACCCTGGACGCAGCCTCGAGGAGATCTTCGTCGCGGCCGTCAGCGGCGCGGGGCAGGCGGCCGCATGATGCGCACGATCCTGACGGTCTGCCGCAAGGAGATTTTGGAAACCGCGCGCGATCGGCGCACGTTATTCTCGCTGCTGCTCGGGCCTTTGCTCGGGCCTCTGCTGTTCGTGACGATCATCAACGTGGCGGTGTCGCGGAACCTTTCCTCGATCGATCAGCCGCTCGATCTGCCGATCGTCGGCGCCGAGCGCGCCCCGAACCTCGTCGCATTCCTGAACGCGCGCGGCCTGCACCAGACCGCGGCCTCGGACCTGAAGAATGTCGACGACGCAGCGGCGTCCGTCGGCCGCGCCGAGCACGATGTCGCCGTCGTCATCGACGAGCGCTACGGCAGGGACTTCGGCACCGAGCGCGCCGCACGCGTGACCGTCGTGTTCGATCGCTCGAAGTCGGGCGCACAGAGCAAGATCGAGCGCGTGCGCGGCACGCTCGAAGCGTACGGCCAGCAGATCGGCACGCTGCGGCTCGTCGCGAACGGCGTGAGCCCGAGCCTGCTGCGGCCGTTGCTCGTCGACGATCTCGACGTGTCGACGCCGGCCGGGCGGTCCGTGCTGATGCTCGGCGTTCTGACCTACTTCCTGCTGTTCGCGACGCTGACCGGCGGCCTGCATCTCGCGATCGACACGACGGCCGGCGAGCGCGAGCGCAGGTCGCTCGAGCCGCTGCTGACGCTGCCGGTCACGCGCGCGAGTCTGCTACTCGGCAAGATGGCGGCGACGGTGTGCTACATGCTCGTGTCGCTCGCGCTGACGCTCGCGGCGTTCACGGTGGCGCTGAAGCGCGTGCCGCTCGAGCAGCTCGGCATGAGCTCGAGCTTCGACGCGGCCACGGCGCTCGCGGCGTTCGGAATCCTGTGCCCGTTCGCGCCGCTCGGCGCGGCGCTGATGACCACCGTCGCGTCGTTCACGAAGACGTATCGCGAGGCGCAGACGTATCTGACGTTCATCCTGCTGATTCCGACGCTACCTTTGATGTTCGCGGCGTTGCTGAACGTCGAGGCGGAGCTGAAGCTCATGTGGATTCCGAGCTTGAGCCAGCACCTCTTGATCACGTCGTTGATCAAGGCGCAGCCGTTGAACTCCGCGTTCGTCGCGATCTCCGCCACGAGCAGCCTCGTGCTGGGCGGCCTGCTCGGCTGGCTGGCCGTGCGCCTGTACGAACGCGAGGCAATTCTCGGTTAGGGCTCTCTCACAAGTTATGTAAACGCGAGTGCTCCGCTTCTGCGAGAGCGTTCACGTCTCAAACGCGCGATGTCGGTGCAATCTCGCGGCTCGACTATTCCAAGAGTTCGAGATCGTCGACCGATGCCCCAAAACCAACTTTCCGCGATGCCCAGCCCGCCGTCGTACGACGCGCTGACGTTGACCCTGACCCGCCCGGCGTTCATGAACGCCCTGTACGCGGAGGCGAGCCAAGCTCAGCGCAGCGGGAACCCGTTTTGCCTGCTGTTGCTCGACATCGACCACTTGCAGAACATCAACGACTGCCACGGACTCGCGGCGGGCGACGACGTGCTGGTGGGCCTTGCCGACCGAGCGCGCAACGTGATCGCCGAGCCCGCGTGGCATCGCTCCGAATACACCTTTGCGCGCTTCGATGGCGGCGCACTGATCGTGCTCGCACGGCCGTGCGCGTCGAGCCAGGCCGAGATGCTAGCCGAGGCGCTGCGCTTCGCCGTGGCCGAGAAGCCGGTCAGCGATCGCATCAGCGCCACCGTTTCGATCGGCGTCGCGCAGTACCGTATCGGCGAGGCCGTCGACGAGCTCGTCGCGCGCACCGAGCGCGCGCTGCACGTCGCGAAGCAGTTCGGTCGCGACCGGATCGAGGTGGCGCACACGCCGCCGAGCCGGCCGGTGCGCGCGAAGGTCGTCGGCCTGTACGACTGATCGCCAGCGACGGCTGCTCTACTTTCCGATACAGAACGTCGCGAAGATTTCCCCTAGCAGGTCGTCGCTCGTGAGCTCGCCCGTGAGCTCGCCGAGCGCGGTTTGCGCGCGTCGCAGCTGCTCGGCCGTGAGCTCGAGCGCACCCGTAAGCTCCACGCGCGCCGCCACCAGATGGCCGCGCACACGCCCCAGCGCGTCGAGATGCCGGCGGCGAGCGCTGAACGCGCCAGCCACTTCCGAGCCGACCCCGGCGACTTCCTTCAGATGTGCGATCAGGAGATCGATGCCGGCGCCGGTCAATGCGGAAAGGTGGACGATCGTGACGCCGTCCTGCTCGCTCGTACCGGGCACGGCGTCGGTCAGATCGACTTTGTTCAACAGCAACGTGAACGGTGCTTCGGCGCCTACGGCGGCGCGCGCTTCGCGAAGGCTCGCGGCGCACGCCGTGCGCGCGTCCGCGACCCACAGCACGCGGTCGGCCCGCGTGACTTCGACGCGCGTGCGGCGCACGCCTTCGCGCTCGATCGGATCGACGGTGTCGCGCAACCCGGCCGTGTCGACGATCGTGACCGGCAGGCCATCCAGTAGCAGCTGCTCTCGCAGCGGGTCGCGCGTGGTGCCGGGGATGTCGGTCACGATCGCGGCGTCGTAACCCGCGAGTCGATTCAGCAGGCTCGATTTGCCCGCGTTCGGAGGCCCGGCGATCGCGACGCTCAAGCCGTCGCGCAGCGCCCTGCCCGACCGGGCACGCGCCATCAGACTTTCGAGACCGGCCAGCAGCGCATCGAGCTCTGCGACGCACTGCGGCGCTGCATCGAACGGCAGCTCCTCGTCCGGAAAGTCGAGCCATGCTTCGATCCGCACGCGCAGCTTCGTCAGCGCCGCCTGCAGTGTTGCGACGGCGGCCGAGAACTCGCCATCGAGCGAGCGTTGCGCGGCGCGCGCCGCCTGTAGCGAGCCGCTCGCGATCAGGTCGGCGACCGCCTCGGCCTGCAACAGATCGACCTTGTCGTTCAGGTACGCACGCAGCGTGAATTCGCCCGGCTCCGCGGCACGCGCACCAAGCGCGTACGCACGCTTAAGCAGCACGTCGCTCACGACGCGCCCGCCATGACACTGCAGCTCGACGACGTCTTCGCCCGTGTACGAGTGCGGCGCCGGAAAGAACAGGAGCAACCCGTGATCGATGACTGCGCCGCTCGCGTCGCGAAACGCACAGAGCTCCGCGAGACGTGGACGCGGCTCGATGCGCGCGAGGTCGCGGGCGATGGCGAGCGCTTGCGGACCGGACAGGCGCACGATCGCGACCGCGGCGTTGCCTGCCGCGGTGGCGGGCGCTGCGATCGTGTCGTCACGCGAGGGGTTCAACGTTTCGCCCCGAATGGGCCTACAGGAGCCCGGCGCCTGAAGTGTAAGACAGCCGTGCGCTACCGCAGCGAGCCGCTCAGCCGGCGGCCGCGGTCTCGCGGGCGACCACGGTGTTGATCCGCCACTGCTGCAGGATCGACAGCAGCGTGTTCGTGAGCCAATAGAGCACCAGGCCCGCGGGGAACAGCATGAACATGGCGCTGAACACGATCGGCATGATCTGCATGACGCGCGCCTGCATCGGGTCCGGTGGCGCCGGGCTCAAGCGCGACTGGATGTACATCGCCACGCCCATCAGGAGCGGCACGACGAAATACGGATCGCGCGACGACAGGTCGTTGATCCACAGCATGAATGGCGCCTGGCGCATCTCGACGCTTTCGATCAGTACCCAGTAGAACGAGAAGAAGAACGGCATCTGGATCACGAGCGGCAGGCACCCCGCCGCCGGATTGACCTTCTCGCGTTTGTACAGATCCATCATGGCTTTACTCAGCGCTGGCCGATCGTCCTTGTACCGCTCCTGCATGGTTTTGATGCGCGGCGCGAGCCGGCGCATCTTGGCCATCGAACGGTTGCTCATAGCGGTAAGCTTGTAGAACGCGAGCTTGATCAGCAGCGTAACGATGATGATCGCCCAGCCCCAGTTGTTGACCCAACGTTCGACGAACGAGAGCAGCCAGAACATCGGCGCCGCGAGCAGCGTTAGCCGGCCGTAGTCGACGGTCAGGTCGAGCTTCTCGCCGATGGCGTTGAGCTGATCCTGGAGCTTGGGCCCGACGAACAGCTTGAACGTGTAGTTCAGCGGCATCGCGGCCGTCGACTCGACGACCTGGCCGAGCGCGCTCAGGACGAACTCGTTGCCACGCGTCGACGCTTTGTAGCGAACCTCATCACTCGCCGGCGGGACGGCGGCGGCGAGGAAGTGGTGTTGGATGGCTGCGAACCAGCCGCCCTTCACGGACTTCTCGACGGGCGTCTCCGCGATCTTGCGAAGTCCAGCTTCTCCTTGGTTTCGCCGTTGAAGAGCACCGGGCCCGTGAAGGAATACGAGTCGACCGACGTGTACGAGCGTGCGGGCGGGTTGTGCACTCGCACCATCTGCGCGTACGGCGCTCCGCGCCAGCTGCCGCCCGCCGTTGGCTGGACCGACAGCGCGAGGTCGATGCCGTATTGGCCGCGGCGGAACGTGTAGACCTTGCGGGCGCTGACGGGCCCCTCGCCTACCCAGTCGAGACTCACGACGAGCTCGTTCTGGCCTTCGGCAAGCGTGTAGTCGTTGCTCGCGGTGCGGAACGTGGCGGCGTCATTCGGCTCCGCGCCACCGGTCGCGCTCTTCAGGCCCGTGTGGAACACCCAGAGCTCTGGCGCTGCGTCGTTCAGCAGGCGCACGACCGTGTCGGGTGTCTTCTTGTCGACCGGGTATTGGCGGAGATCTGCGCGCACGAGATCGCCACCGTGAGAATCGATCAGCACGTCGAGCACGTCGGTACGCACGCGGATCAACTCGCCGCGCTCGATCGCGGCGGGCGCGTCGAGCTGGGTCGGCGCTTGCGTGCTGCCGGCGCCGAGACTCGGCAGCGAGTCCTGCGTGTTCGTCGTGGTCGCGGCCTGCCCAAGACTGACGGGTGCGGGTGCCGCCGGGTAGTCCTGCACCCACGCGGTGTACGCGAGGTAGCCCATCGCGAGCACGGTCAGCCAAAGGAAAAGGCGGACGTTATCCATTCGTTGCCGCCGCTGCGACATTGCGGAGCCGCAGCGAAGTGTTGTTCCAGACTTGCGCGCAACGCGGGTTTCGTCCGCCTCGGCCGCGCCGGGTTTAGCGAGCACGACGAAGTCCCACGCTGGGAGGTTGCGTTGCAGGCGGAAAGTCTCGCGCGCTAGCCGCTTGAGTCGATTGCGGTCCACGGCGCGTTTCGCGGCTCGGCGCGAAATCGTCAGACCGAGGCGCGCGATCGCGCGGCCGCCGGGTCTGGCGAGAATGGTGAAAAAGCGATCAGTCGATCGGGCGGGTTCCGCGAACACTCGACCGAATTCGGCCGCGGTGTGCAGGCGCTGCTCGGGTGTGAACCCTTCCCCGCTCGGCGGCAATGCGATGCCAAAACGTCGTCCGTTACGGCGTGAGACGCGCGCGGCCTTTGGCGCGGCGGCTGGCGAGGACTTTGCGGCCGCTGGCGGTGGCCATTCGCGCACGGAAGCCGTGCGTTCGCTTGCGATGCAAGTTGCTGGGCTGGAAAGTTCTTTTCATACGGGCCTACCCCGGGAACGCAAAAGTTCTTGGGAAAACAAAAGGATGTACGTCAGAGGAAGCGGCGAACTGTACGCGGCGGCGAGCGCTGGTGTCAATACGCGGGCGGCCTCCGAACGGATCGCGGAGACCTGTGGATAACTGCCTCGCGTGTGGGATTAGACTGCGACCTCTTCCTGGCCTCGCCGCAAAACACATAAGTCGCTCACATCCGTGGCTGAGAACTCGGCGGTTTACTCGTCTCTCTGGATTCAGTGCGCGCGGTCGCTCGAGGCCGAGCTATCCGAGCAGCAGTTCAACACGTGGATTCGACCGCTCCAACTCGTCGTGGATGGAGCGGTCGTCAAGCTGCTCGCGCCCAACCGCTTCGTCGTGGACTGGGTGCGCAGCCACTGCCTCGAGCAGATTCGGGCGTGGTGGACGCGGCACAGCGAATCCGGCGCCGAGATCGTCGTAGAGGTCGGTAGCCGGCCGGTGGCGCGGCGTGAACTGCCCGCGGCGGAGCCCGAGGCACGCGCAGCGTCCGCGCCGGCTTCGGCAGCCGCGTCGGCGCTGGGCGGCCGACTCAATCCGGCGTTTACGTTCGACAGTTTCGTGGAGGGCAAGAGCAATCAGCTCGCTCGGGCCGCGGCTGTGCAGGTCGCGCAAAATCCCGGTAGCGCATACAACCCGCTGTTCATCTACGGTGGTGTCGGCCTCGGCAAAACCCACCTGATGCACGCGATCGGCAATCTGATTCAGTCCCGGGATCGCGGTGCGAAGGTGGCGTATGTGCATTCGGAGCGCTTCGTCAGCGACATGGTGTTCGGGCTGCGGCACAACACCATCGCAGAGTTCAAACGCGCGTATCGATCCCTCGATGCGCTATTGATCGACGACATCCAGTTCTTCGCGAGGAAGGACCGGTCGCAGGAAGAATTCTTCCATACGTTCAATGCGTTGCTTGAAGGTCAGCGGCAGATCGTGCTGACCTGCGACCGGTACCCGAAGGAGGTCGCGGGGCTCGAGGAAAGGCTGAAATCGCGATTCGGCTGGGGCTTGACCGTTGCGATCGAACCGCCGGAGCTCGAGACCAGCGTAGCGATCCTCATGAGCAAAGCGGCCGCCGAGGGCGACGCGCTACCGGAGGAGGTGGCCTTCTTCATTGCGCAGCGGATCCGCTCCAACGTGCGCGAGCTCGAGGGAGCGCTGCGCCGCGTGCTCGCGAACGCGCGTTTCACGGGCCGCGCGATCACGTTGGATTTCGCCAAAGAGGCGTTGCGCGACGTGCTCGCGCTGCAAGACAAACTGGTAACGGTGGAGAACATCCAGAAGACGGTCGCGGAGTATTTCAAAATCCGGGTCGCGGATTTATTGTCCAAGCGTCGCAGTCGATCGATTGCGCGCCCACGGCAGATCGCCATGGCGCTCGCGAAAGAGCTCACGACGCACAGCTTGCCGGAAATTGGCGACGCGTTCGGCGGGCGGGATCATACGACGGTGTTGCATGGGTGTCGGCGGATCAAGGCACTGCGAGAGACGGATACCCGGGTGGCAGAGGACTACAACAACGTGTTGAGAACTCTGACGGCTTGAGGTGGAAAGGCTGTGGGGAACAAAAGGGGTGAAAGTTCTGCACAGCATGAACACAGCAAGGCAGTACAACTGAACACAGCGGCAGTGCGTAGAAGACATTGATATTAAAACGGAAAATGGTGTTGCGCAGTGGGGCGCCGCCATTAATAACTACAGTAAGATCTATAATAGGTAGATAGAAGAATGAAATTCAGCGCACCGCGGGAAACGATTCTAAAGGCCCTCCAAACGGTGGTGGGTGTTGTCGAGCGGCGGCAGACGATGCCGATCTTGAGCAACGTGCTACTGAGTGTGCAGGGCAACAAGTTGAGCGTGAGCGCGACCGACTCTGGAAGTAGAAATGGTCGCGGAGGCGGAGGTCGAAGGCGAAGCGGGTGGGGACATCACAGTCCCGGGACGCAAGTTGCACGACATCTTTCGCGCGCTACCGGAGGGCACGAACGTCGAGATCAGCCAAACGGGTGACCGTGTCACCGTCAAAGGCGGCCGGAGCCGGTTCACGCTGTCGACGCTGCGCGCTGCAGATTTCCCTACCATCGATGAAATCGGCGCTAAGCAAACTTTGCGGCTAAATAGAGCCGATCTGCGTCAATTGGTCGAGAAAACACACTTTTCCATGGCCCAGCAGGATGTGCGGTACTACCTCAACGGGTTGCTGCTAGAGACCGAGCGCAAGCGACTACGGGCGGTGGCGACGGACGGTCATCGCCTGGCCTTGTCGGAGGTCGATCTCATCGCTGCCGCCACCCGCGACGAGCAATTGATCGTCCCGCGCAAGGGCGTCCTGGAGCTCAGTCGGCTGTTGGATGGCGACGGCGAAGTCCAGCTGGCGCTGGGCGCCAATCACGTTCGCGTCCATTTAGACGGAATTCGGCTCACTTCGAAGCTCATTGACGGCCGTTTCCCGGAGTATGGCCGCGTGGTGCCTGCTCAGCCTCGCAACGTGCTGAAGGCCGATCGGAACCTCCTGCGCCAGGCTCTTCAGCGGACAGCGATCCTGTCCAACGAGAAGTACCGCGGCGTGCGTCTTGAGCTAAGCCCGAATAGCGTGGTGCTCCAAGCGAACAACCCGGAGCAGGAGGAGGCCGTCGAGACGCTGGAGGTTGAGTACAGCGGCGACGCGATGGAGATCGGCTTCAACGTCAACTATCTGCTCGATGCGCTGGCCGCGGTGGATAGTGACCAGGTCGAGCTTGGCGTGTCTGACGCGAACTCGAGCTGCTTGATTCGCGAACCCGGCAGCGACAAGACCAAATTCGTCGTGATGCCGATGCGGCTGTAGCCGCGCGGCGCTGCGGGGGCAGCTGCGCTCTTGGCGCTGAGCCGAGTCCGGATTACGGCTCTACGGTGCCTCGCACACGTGGAGCTTGCGCTCGAGGCGCGGCGTAATTTCATCTTTGGCCCTAACGGGGCCGGCAAGACCAGCATCCTCGAGGGCATCTTCCTGCTCGGGCGGGGTCGGTCATTTCGAACGCGGCAGACCGGCCGTTTGGTACAGCGTGGCCAGGGCGGGTTCGCCGTTTACGGAGAGGTCGAAGCGGGCGTTGGCCCGCGGCGGCTGGGCGTGGCGTTTACCGCGGGGCACTTGACCAAGAGGATCGACGGGCAGGATGCGACGGGCATGGCCGCGTTGGCAGAGATACTGCCCGATTCACTCGCTCGATCCCAGTAGCCATCAGCTGGTGGAGGGTGCTCCAAGCGAGCGGCGCCGCTTCCTGGACTGGGGAGTGTTCCACGTGGAACACACCTATCTGGACTCCTGGAAACGATACCGGCGAATCCTGAGCCAGCGCAACGCCGCTTTGAAAACAGGTGCAACCGGGCCGGCGCTGCGCTCCTGGACCACCGCCTTGCTCGAGAGCGGCGCAGCCGTGGATGCGAGCCGGCGGTCCTACGTCAGTCTGCTGGCGCCTCTCGTTGCGGAGTTCGGCCGACAACTCCTGGACCAGCCCCTGTCGATCGAATACCGACCCGGTTGGGCGAGGGGGCAGACATTCGAGGCCGCGGTTGCGGCGGCGGAGCGTCGCGACCTCGCGACCCGGACGACAGAAGTCGGCCCTCACCGGGCGGACCTCGAAATTCAACTAGCCGGGCGCCGGTTGCAGGACGAGGCGTCTCGCGGCCAGCAGAAGCTGGCGGCTGCAGCGATGATCCTCGCGCAGCTTGCCGCGGGCGGTCGCCCGGAGGCCTCGCGCGTGTTGTTGGTCGATGATCCCGCCGCAGAACTCGACGTGCGTTCGCTCGGCCGACTGCTCGAGCTGTTGGAGCGGCTTCCGGCGCAACTCGTGCTCACGGCGTTGAGCGCGGAGCAGCTGCCACCGACGCCGGGCTATCCCGTGTTCCACGTGGAACGAGGGTGCCCTTCGCGGAGTATAATTTGACCCCGGCCTCGAGAGACCCAGCGGATGACCCAGAGCGACTATACTTCTAAGAATATCAAGGTCTTAAAGGGTCTCGAAGCTGTCCGCAAACGGCCAGGCATGTATATCGGGGATACCGATGACGGCACCGGCCTGCATCACATGGTTTTCGAAGTCGTCGACAACTCCGTCGACGAGGCGCTCGCGGGCTATTGCAAGGAAATTGCAGTCACCATCCACGCCGACGAGTCGGTTACCGTTGTCGACGACGGGCGTGGCGTCCCCGTAGACATTCACCCGGAGGAAGGTCGGTCGGCGGCAGAGGTGATCATGACCGTCCTGCACGCGGGCGGTAAGTTCGACGACGATAGCTACAAAGTCTCAGGCGGCCTGCACGGCGTCGGCGTATCGGTAGTGAATGCCCTGTCCGAGACCCTGGTCCTCACGATTCACCGCAGCGGCCAGCTTTACGAGCAGACCTATCATCTCGGCGACCCCGTCGCACCGCTTGCCGTGGTGGGCAAGACGGACCGAAGAGGAACCACAATCCGCTTCAAGCCGAGTGCAACGATCTTCACTCACATCCACTTCGACTACGACACGCTGGCCAAGCGTCTGCGCGAGCTGTCGTTCCTGAATTCGGGCGTCCGGATCAGGCTCACTGACGAGCGCGAGGATCGCCGCGACGTTTTCGAGTTCGCCGGCGGCATCGAGGCGTTCGTCAAACACCTGAATCGCAACAAGACCCCGATTCATCCGACGATCGTCTACTTCAACGACACTCGCGCACCGATCCAGATCGAAGTCGCGTTCCAATGGAACGATGGCTACCAGGAAGGGATGTTCTGCTACACCAACAACATCCCCCAACGCGACGGCGGCACACACCTTGCCGGTTTCCGCGCGGCTTTGACGCGAACGCTGAACGCGTACATGGAGAACGAGGGAATCATCAAGCGCGAGAAGATCGCCATGGCGGGCGACGACGCGCGGGAAGGGCTCACGGCCGTTCTGTCCGTGAAACTGCCGGACCCCAAGTTCTCCTCGCAGACCAAGGACAAGCTCGTGTCGTCCGAGGTCAAGGCGGTCACCGAGTCGGTCGTGGCTACGCGCTTCCAGGAGTTCCTGCTCGAGCATCCCGTGGAAGCCAAGGGCATCATCGGCAAGATCGTCGAGGCAGCGCGCGCACGCGAAGCGGCGCGCAAAGCACGCGAGATGACGCGGCGCAAAGGCGCGCTCGACGTCGCCGGCTTGCCCGGCAAGCTCGCCGATTGCCAGGAGAAGGACCCGGCATTGTCCGAGCTGTTCCTCGTCGAGGGCGACTCCGCAGGCGGCTCCGCCAAACAGGGTCGCGACCGGCGCACGCAGGCGGTCCTGCCCCTCAAAGGCAAGATCCTGAACGTCGAAAAAGCTAGATTCGACAAGATGTTACAGTCGGCCGAGGTGGGTACTCTGATCACCGCCCTCGGGTGCGGCGTGGGTCGCGACGAGTTCAACATCGACAACCTCCGCTACCACCGCATCATCATCATGACGGATGCGGACGTCGACGGCTCGCACATTCGCACCTTGCTGTTGACGTTCTTCTACCGCCAGATGCCCGCGCTCATCGAACGCGGTCACATCTACATCGCACAGCCGCCTCTCTACAAGCTGAAGCGCGGCAAGCAGGAGAACTACCTCAAGGACGACGGTGAGCTGAACTCGCTGCTACTGACGAGCGCCACCGCTGAGGCAGCGCTCTATCCGGCCCCCGATGCGCCCCCAGTCCAAGGGTCCACGCTAGAGCGACTCGCATTCCGCTACATGGAGGCGAACGCGATCATTCAGCGTTGGGGCCGGCGCTACGACGCCGAGGTGCTGCGCCGCCTGATGTCGATGGCGGCGATCACGCCCGAACAACTCGAAGACGACGGGTTCCGTGAAACGTGGAGCCAGTCGCTCGAGCAGCAACTGAACTCCGGCGACGAGCGCGCCGCGCGTTACCGCTTGCGTCCGCAGCCCGGCGGCGAGGGCATGGACCCCGCGCTGCTTGTCATGCGCGAGCACCACGGCACGACCAGCACCAAGGTATTGCACGCTGGGTTCTTCCGTTCCGTCGAGTATCGACAGCTCGTCTCCATTGGCGGGGAGTTCAAGGATCTCCTACGTCCCGGCGCGTATGTCGAGCGCGGCAAGGAACGCCATGACGTGATCACGTTCGCGGAAGCCATTGATTGGCTCATGGCGCAGGCCAAGCAGGGCCAGACGATCCAGCGCTACAAGGGCCTCGGCGAAATGAACCCGGAACAGCTCTGGGAAACGACCGTGAATCCCGAGACGCGGCGCCTGTTGCAGGTGAGGATCGAGGACGCCGTGGCCGCGGACGAGATCTTCACTACGCTAATGGGCGATCAAGTCGAGCCGCGCCGCGAGTTCATCGAGCGCAACGCGCTCGCGGTGGCGAACCTCGACGTCTGAGCGTGCCGCCGCGCGCGGCTAGGGCGAGGCGCGCAAGGTCGCGACGGTATCCTCGATCCACCGCTGGGTTCGCTCGTTTACGAGCCGCGCGTCAACGCCCGCGGTCGGGATGGGCGGGCCGATCACGACGCGAATCGTCCCGGGGCGCTTGAGCCAGCTGCGCCTCGGCCAGTAATCGCCGGCATTGTGCGCCACCGGGATGACGGGAAGCCCCGCAGCCTCCGCGAGCAACGCGCCGCTCATGCCGTAGCGCCGTGTTTCGCCGGCGGGCACGCGCGTCCCTTCGGGGAAGATCACGACCCAAATGCCCTCGGCCAACCTCTGTTGTCCCTGGTGGAGCACCTGCTGCACGGCTGCGCGCCCGCCTTTACGGTCGATCGCGATCGGCTTGAGCTTAAGCAAAACCCAGCCGAGCACCGGGATCCACATGAGCTCGCGTTTCAATACCCACGTGTGCGCGGGAAACATCCGCAGCTGCGCGATCGTCTCCCACGCGGACGAATGCTTCACGAGGACGACGGAACTCGTCGCCGGAAGATGCTCCAAGCCTTGCACGACGTAGTCGAGCTTGCAGAGCCAGCGCAGCATGAACAGTACCGAGCGCGCCCAGGTCGCGGCGGCACCGAACGTCACGCGGCGCGGCAGCAGCACCGTCGGCAGCACGAGCGAGCCGTATATCGCCACCGAGACGAACAGGTACACCGTGAAAGCCACGGAGCCAAGCCACTGCCGAGCGGCGGTCATGCCCGAGATTCGGCGAGAAGGCTGTCGCGCTGCTGCGGCAAGATCGTTGAACACCGCCACTCCGCGAGCCGCGGCCACCGGCTCGACTGCGACTCCTCGTCCAGTGCG
Source organism: uncultured Gammaproteobacteria bacterium (assembly GCA_963748045.1). Classification (GTDB taxonomy): domain Bacteria; phylum Pseudomonadota; class Gammaproteobacteria; order Steroidobacterales; family Rariloculaceae; genus FEN-1219. Next base: position 247,529 of record CAVVIC010000018.1, on the reverse strand, counting down.
CACCAGAATTGGCCGCGCACCCGCCGCCTCCGCCGCGTCGACGTCGCTGAGCTTGTCGCCGATGTACGGCGCGCCGCGCACCGACAGGCCGAGATCGCGCTCGAGATTCCTGAACAGGCCCGGTCGCGGTTTGCGGCAGTCGCAATCGGCGTCGGGTGTGTGCGGGCAGTAGTAGATACCCGCGAGCTCCCCGCCGGCCGTGTGCACGGCCGCGAGCATGTGCCGGTGAATCGCCGCGAGCGCGTTTTCATCGAACAAGCCGCGACCGACACCCGACTGGTTCGTGACCACTGCGACCCGGTAGCCGCCGCGCGTCAGCGCACCGATCGCCTCGAGGCTGCCCGCGATAGGCCGCCACTCGGCCACGGACTTGATGTACTCGTCGGAGTCCTCGTTGATCACGCCGTCGCGGTCCACCATGACAAGCCTAACGGGCCGGTCCGTCACGGCATCACGCTCCGAGTCGATCGCCCAGATGTGTTCGGAGCTCGGCAACGCCGATCCGTACCTGTTCGCACGAATCGCGCTCGCGGACCGTCACCGTCCCGGCCGTCAGCGTATCGCCGTCGACGGTCACGCAGAACGGCGTGCCCGCCTCGTCTTGGCGACGATAGCGCCGACCGATCGCACCCTTCTCGTCGTAGTAAACGTTGAAGTGCTGCTTCAGCGCACGATAGATGGCCAGCGCCTTCTCCGGCATGCCGTCCTTCTTGACCAGCGGGAACACCGCCGCCTTGATCGGCGCGAGCCGCGGGTGCAGCTTCAGCACCGTGCGCACCTCGCCTCCGACCTCGTCCTCGTGATACGCGTCGCACAGAAACGCCAACGTCCCACGATCCGCGCCGGCTGACGGCTCGATCACGTGCGGCAGGTAGCGCCGCGCTTCTTCGTTTGGCTCCTGGTCGTCGAAATAGCGCAGGTCCTTGCCGCTCATCTGCATGTGCTGGCGCAGGTCGAAGTCCGTGCGATTGGCGATGCCCTCGAGCTCACTGCGCCCGAACGGGAAGTCGTACTCCACGTCCGCGCACCCCGCCGCGTAGTGCGCAAGCTCGTCCTTGTCGTGCTCGCGCAGAGTGCAGATTCTCACGGCCGCATGCCTAGCGCGATGTACCAGTTGTAGCGGCGCTCGCGCCAGTATCGATACCAGTCGGCGGACTCGTTTGCGCGGCAGAAGAACTCGATCTCCATCTGCTCGAACTCGCGACTGCGGAACGTGAAGTTGCGCGGGTTGATTTCGTTGCGGAATGCTTTGCCGATCTGGCCGATCCCGAACGGCACGCGCACGCGCGCCGTGTCGCACACGTTCTTGAAGTTGACGAAAATCCCCTGCGCGGTTTCGGGTCGCAGGTACGTGACGCTCGAGTTGTCCTCGAGCGCCCCGACGTGGGTCTTGAACATCAGATTGAACGCACGCGGTGCGGTCAGTGTGCCGGGCGCCGACGCGCCCGGTGCCAGCACTTTCGCACGCAGCGTTTCGTCGTGCAGCGCGTTGGGCACCGCGACGGGGCGAATTTGCTTGCCCGCGTGGTTCTTCTGGATGGACGCAATCCGTTTCCGATGCGGCTTCGAACAACTCCGTGTCGTCCGTCTTGCCGACTTCGCCCGGTGCCGCGAACAAGACTCCGTCGTATGCAGTCACACTGCCGTCCGCGGCCACGAACTCGAGCGCAAACACTGCGAGCTGATCCGCGCGATACCGCGCGCGCGTCTCGCGGTCATCCACCATTGGATCGCTGAAGCCGCCGACGTGGCCGCTGGCCTCCCACACCTTGGGGTTCATCAGCAGCGCGCTGTCCAAGCCCACCATGCCGAAAGGCGAAGGGGCGCCCGTGACGCTTTCCGTCTCGTCGTGATGGGCGATCATGTCGTCCCACCATGCCTGCTTGAGGTTGCGCTTCAGCTCTACGCCGAGCGGGCCGTAATCCCAGGCGCCGTTCAGGCCGCCGTAGATCTCGCTCGACGGAAAGATGAAGCCCCGCCGCTTGCACAGCGAGACGATTTTCTCCATTGACTCCATGACAACTCCGCGCGGCAAGGATCCGCAAAGCGCGCCAGTATAGCGGCGGCCACGTCCCCGGCAGCCACGCGCCCGCTGGCCCAACCCGGGATATCGACGGCTCGCGCGGAACCCGTGCTGTCGCACCATCGAGGTGCGTTCTGCTATGCTAGCCGCACCGCTTTCGTGCACCTCGGTCTCGAACGAAAGCCGTCCGATCCTTAGAAAACAGTAGCTTAGCCCTTCCGAGCAGTGGCACACAAAATGCACATTCTTCGGCTCAACAAAAAGGGCAACTGCCGCGCGCACGACTCATGGGCACCGGCAGCGACGACTAATCACGACAGATAAACGGAGGAATCAAACCAATGTCGCCCGCCGATGTTTTGAAGCTCATCAAGGAAAAAGGCATCAAGTTTGTCGACCTGCGGTTCACCGACACGATCGGCAAAGAGCAGCACGTAACGGTGCCCTCGCATCAGGTCGATGCGAGCATGTTCGAAGACGGCAAGATGTTCGACGGTTCGTCGATCGCCGGTTGGAAGGGCATCAACGAGTCCGACATGATCCTGATGCCGGACCCGGCGACGGCGGTCATCGACGCGTTCATGGAAGAGCCGACGCTGGACGTCCGCTGCGACGTCATCGAGCCCTCCACGATGCAGGGCTACGAGCGTGACCCGCGCTCGGCCGCGAAGCGTGCTGAGGCCTACCTGAAATCGACAGGGATTGCCGACGAAGCCTTCTTCGGCCCCGAGAACGAGTTCTTCATTTTCGATGACGTCCGTTGGGCGTCAGAGATGCAGGGCGCCTTCTACTCGATCGACTCGTACGAAGGTGCGTGGCAGAGCGGCAAGCAGCTCGAAGAGGGCAACCTCGGCCACCGTCCCGGGCATCAAAGGGCGGCTACTTCCCGGTCCCGCCCGTGGATTCGTTGCAAGACATTCGATCCGCGATGTGTTTGGCGCTCGAGGAGATGGGCCTCACGGTCGAGGTGCACCATCACGAAGTCGCGACCGCCGGTCAGTGCGAGATCGGCGTCAGGTTCGGAACGCTCGTCCGCAAAGCCGACGACGTGATGATGCTGAAATACGTCATCCAGAACGTTGCCCACAGCTACGGCAAGACGGCTACGTTCATGCCGAAGCCCCTCGTCGGCGACAACGGTAGCGGCATGCACGTGCACCAGTCGCTGGCCAAAGGCGGCAAGAATCTTTTCATGGGCGACCTGTACGGCGGCCTGTCGCAGACCGCGCTGTACTACATCGGCGGCATCCTGAAGCACGCACACGCGATCAACGCGTTCACGAACGCGTCGACCAACAGCTACAAGCGGCTGGTCAAAGGCTTCGAAGCGCCGACGCTGCTCGCGTACTCGGCGCGTAACCGGTCGGCTTCGATGCGTATCCCCTACGTGCAGAATCCGAAGGGGCGCCGTATCGAGGTTCGTTTCCCGGATAGCACGGCGAACCCGTACCTGGCGTTCACGGCCATGATGATGGCCGGCCTCGACGGCATCGCGAACAAGATCAACCCGGGCCCGCCGCAAGACAAGGATCTGTACGACCTGCCGCCGGAAGAGGAGAAGCTGATTCCGACGGTGTCGTACTCGTTGCAGCAGTCGCTCGAAGCGCTCGACAAGGATCGCGGCTTCCTGACGGCGGGTGGCGTGCTCTCGAACGGCACGATCGATGCGTACATCGGCCTCAAGGAAAATGAGATCAAGCGCTTCTCGATGACGCCGCATCCGGTCGAGTTCGAGATGTACTACAGCCTCTAAACGGCTGAGGCGAAGTCGGTTCTGTCAAATCGCGACGTGGCGGGGTTCTCAGAATCCCGCCCGTCGTGTGGCAGAGCAGTCCGCTTGGCGCTAAGCTTGGAGCATGCGTAAGTGGCTGATCCTACTGTCCACATTGCTGGTCACCGCCGCGAGCGGCGCGCCCGCTTGGACGTGGGTGGACGCCGACGGCCAAGTGCACTTCTCGGATCGACCCGTACCTGGGGCGCGCCAGGTCGAGTTGCCCGGTGCGCAGGGATTCGGTGCGCCGGCGGCGCGTCAGGCGCCGGCTACTCCAGCGGGGGTGCAGCCCACGCAGGGCACGACGCGGGCGCCCTACCGCACGCTCAACATTTCGAGCCCCACCGAGCAACAGACGCTCTGGAACATCGGCACGGTGCTGAACGTCCAGATCGAGATGGATCCGCCGTTGACGGCGGCGCATCGGGTGGACCTGATCCTCGACGGCCAGCGCCGGAATCTGAACACGGCGCAGCCTGCAAGTGACGCTGCCCGACGTGTTCCGCGGCACGCACACACTGCAGGTGGTCGTCATCGACGCGACCGGCGCCGAAGTCATGCGCTCGCCAACGCGCAACTTCATCGTTCAGCAGAACAGCATTCAGAACCCGAGCTCGCCGATCGTCCGACAGCGGCGAGCGAACGGGGGCTAGCGCCGGCACCCGAGATCTTCGGCGCGGCGCGTAAGCCGCGACGCTCGCCGTCGTCGGACGCGATTCTCCAGGGTCTCACGACCGCGCTCGTCGTGCTCGACGAAGGGCTCAAGATCACGTTTCTGAACAGCGCCGCCGAGGCGCTGTTCAGTGTCAGCTCGCGCCGCATCGTCGGGCGACCGATCGGCGACCTGCTGCATCCGGCCGGGGAGTTGGTCGCGCTGTGTCAGCGCGCCCTCGCGAGCGGGTTGACCTTCAGCCTGCGCGAGCTCACGGCCCGCGTGGCCGACCGCCAACTCGTACTCGACTGTCGCGCCGCGCCGCTAGAGGGCGAGCGTTCGTTGGTACTCGAGCTGCTCGACACCGAACGTGATCGCAAAGTCCGGCGCGAAGCGGCGCTCGTTTCGCAGCAGCAGCTGTCGCGCCGCATCATTCGCCAGCTTGCGCACGAGGTGAAGAACCCGCTCGGCGGCCTGCGGGGAGCGGCTCAGCTACTCGAGCGGCAATTGCCCGATGCCGAGCAGAAGGCCTACACGCGCGTCATCATCGAGGAAGCCGATCGGCTCGCCGCGCTCGTCGACGGTATTCTGCGCGCCGGCGGTGCGCCGCGCCCCGAAGCGCTCAATCTGCACCGGATCACGGAGCACGTCGCGCAACTGATAGAAGCGGAGAAGCCGGCAGGGATCGAGCTGGTCCGGGACTACGACCCGAGCCTGCCGCCGATCACCGTCGACCGCAATCAGATGATCCAGGCGTTTCTAAACATTGCGCGCAACGCGATGCAGGCGCTCGGTGAACGGGGCCGGTTGACCTTCCGCACGCGCGCGCTGACGAACGTGACGCTGGCCGGCGAGCGCCACCGGTTGGTGCTATCCGCCGAGGTCGAGGATAACGGGCCCGGGATTCCCGACGAGCTTCGGGAAACGATTTTCTATCCGCTGGTCACGGGCCGGGCTACGGGCACGGGCTTAGGCCTCACGATCGCTCAAGATCTCGTGAGCCGGAACGGCGGACTCATCGAATTCGAGAGCCAACCGGGGCGGACGGTGTTCCAGCTGCGGTTGCCAGTGCCGAACGGAGGCCGACACTGATGGCGACACCGGGATTGAGCGTGTGGATTGTCGATGACGACGAGTCGGTGCGTTGGGTGCTCGAGCAGGCGCTCAAGCAGGCGCACATGATTCCGCGGGCGTTCGAGTCCGGCCACCAATTCTTCGGTGCGCTCGAGCGCGATCGACCGGACGTTCTGATCACCGACATCCGGATGCCCGACATGAGCGGGCTCGAGCTCATGGAGCGTCTCGGTCAGCAGGACCCCGACATCCCGGTCATCGTGATCACCGCGCACTCGGATCTCGACAGCGCCGTGTCCGCGTACCAGGGCGGGGCGTTCGAATACCTGCCGAAGCCCTTCGACATCGACGAAGCCATGGAGCTCGTCTCGCGTGCCGCGCGCACACGCCATGGCGGTGCGGTGCAACCGACCACGAGCAAGCCGACACCGCGGATCATCGGTCAGGCGCCGGCGATGCAGGACGTGTTCAAAGCCATTGGCCGCCTGTCGCGCTCGAGCATGACCGTGCTGATCACGGGCGAATCGGGCACCGGCAAGGAGCTCGTCGCGCGCGCCCTGCACGACAACTCACCGCGCGCGAACAAGCCGTTCATTGCGCTGAACACTTCCGCGATCGCGGCCGAGCTGCTCGAATCGGAGCTGTTCGGCCACGAGAAAGGCGCGTTCACGGGCGCCACGGAGCGGCGTATCGGCCGTTTCGAGCAGGCCAACGGCGGCACGCTGTTTCTCGACGAGATAGGCGACATGTCGTTGCCGCTCCAGACGCGCTTGCTGCGCGTGCTGGCCGAGAGCGAGTTCTTCCGCGTCGGTGGGCAGACCCCGCTCCGCGTCGACGTACGCGTGATCGCGGCCACGCACCAGGATCTCGCGCAGGCCGTTAGCAGCGGCCGGTTCCGCGAGGATCTGTATCACCGCCTGAACGTCATGCGAATCGAGGTTCCGCCGCTGCGACAGCGCCGCGAGGACATCAAGGAGCTGTCGCGGTTCTACCTCGAGCAGGCCGCCAACGAGCTCGGCGTTGCGCCGAAGACGTTGAGCGCCGAAGCCGCGGACGTGCTGCAAAAGTACGACTGGCCCGGCAACGTGCGCGAGCTCGTGAATGTCAGCCGGCGGCTCACGGTCACGGCTGCGGGCCGCGAGATCGCTGCGCAGGATCTGCCGCCGGAGCTAGGGGGCTTAAGCGCCACGCTCGGCGCCGACTGGACCACGGGCCTGTCGCACTGGGCGGAAGCCCAGCTGGCGGGGGCCGCGCCGCCGCCGCTGCTGGCGGATGCCCTGCCGGCGTTCGAGCGCACGCTGATCATCACGGCGCTGCGCCGCGCGCGCGGCAAACGGCTCGAGGCCGCCAAGCTGCTCGGCTGGGGCCGCAACACGCTCACTCGCAAGATCAAAGAGCTCGGGCTCGAAGGCCGAGTGTAGCGAGCGACCGCTAACGCGGGTGCCAGCGCGCGATTTCGGCGTTGATCGTCTCGGCGAGGCGCAGCGCGGCGAGCCCATCGGCGCCGGACACCTCGCACGGCTTGTCGTCGCGGATCGACGCGACGAACGCTTTCGTCTCGGCCAGCAGTGCGTCGCCCTTCTCGAGATTCCAGGCTTCTTCCTGGAGTGGCGGGGCGCCGTCGCGCCACTCGCCGACCTTCGTCACGCGGCGTACCTCGCCGCTGCCGAAGTCGATCGACACGTACTGATTGGCCTGGAACACGCGAAACCGCCGCTGCGCGCTCGTCGACACGCGCGACGCCGTGACGTTCGCGACGGCACCGTTCGCAAATTCGATGCGTGCATTGGCGATGTCGACTTCTTCCGTCAGCACCGGCACGCCGACGGCCGAGACGCGAGCCGGCTCCGACTGCACGAGCGACAGGATCACGTCGAGGTCGTGAATCATGAGATCCAAGATCACGTTTACGTCGGCGCCCCGGCCCTTGAACGGCGCAAGCCGGTGGCACTCGATGAAACGCACCGTCGTCAACGTCTGGCGCGCCGCGAGCAGCGCCGGATTGAAACGCTCGACATGCCCCACCTGCAGCTTCAAGCCGCGCGCATCGGCCAGCGCCGTCAGCGTCGCGGCTTCGGCGCTGGTGCGCGTCATCGGCTTCTCGACCAGCACGTGTACACCGTGGTCGAGGAAGAAGTGCGCGAGCGCGAAGTGCTCGGCCGTGCTGGCGGCGATCGTGACCGCGTCGACTTTACCGAGCAGCTCACGATGATCGGTGAACGCCGCAGTGCCGACTTCCGCCGCGACCGTCGCACTGCGCGCCGCGTCGCGGTCGCACACGCCGACGAGCTCGATGCCCTCGACGGCCTTGTGCTTCTGCGCGTGGAAGCGCCCGAGGTAGCCCACGCCCACGACGGCTGTGCGCAGCTTGCTCACCCGCGCGCGATGCCCCGTTCCGACCTGCGCACGAAGTCGAGCAGGTGCTCGATCTGCGGGCTCGGTGCGCATTCGCTCTGAATCCGCGCCGTCGCTTCCTCGACGGTCAACGAGCGTTGCAGCAGCAGGCGGATCGCGCTGTCGATGTTGCGGCGTTCGGCGGCATCGAAGCCCGCGCGTTTCAGGCCCACGCGATTCGTTGCGCGCGGCGTGGCCCAATGGCCTTCGATGATCGTGTACGGAAGCAGGTCCTTGTTCGCCATCGCGCCGACGGCCATGAATGCATACGCGCCGACGCGATTCATCTGGGTGACGATCGCGCAGCCGCCCACGAGCGCGTGGTGCTCGACGATCACATGGCCGCCGAGCTGCGCGCTGTTGACGAGGATCACGTGGTCGGCGATCTGGCAGTCGTGCGCGATGTGCGCGTGAGCCATGATGAAGCAGTGATCGCCGACGCGCGTCACGCCGCCGCCTTTCGCGGTGCCGACGTGGATCGTGACGAACTCGCCGATGCGGTTGTGCGAGCCGACCGTCAGTGCGGTGTACGCGCCGTTCTTGTAGGTCAAATCCTGCGGCGGACCGCCGATCGCGGCGCCGTATTGAATGTGGTTGTCGGTACCGATCGTGACGCTTCCATAGCGACTGCCGATTCGGACGTGCGACTCGACCACGGTCCGCGCGCCGATCTCGACCTCGCCCTCGAGCACGCAGTACGGGCCAATCTCGACGTCGGGCGCGATCTTCGCGCGCTCGCTGACGATGACGGTCGGATGGATGCTCAACGCGTGATTTCCGCGGTTCGCTAGCCGCTCGCCGCCTGGTTCAGCGCCTTGGCAGGATCGATGCCGCCGATCAGATCCGTGATCGAGGCGAATTTGTGTTTTCGAAGATACTCCTCGAGGCCGGCGTTCACCTTCGTGGGCGCCAGCGGATCGTAGAACAGCGCCGTGCCGATACCGACCGTCGTGGCGCCGGCGAGCACGAACTCGAGTGCGTCGTTCGCGGTCTCGATGCCGCCCTGACCGATGATCGGGATGCCGCGCTCGCGGCACTCCTGATACACCTGGTACACCTTCAGCAATGCGATCGGGCGGATCGCGGGCCCGGACAGGCCGCCCTGAACGTTGCCGATGATCGGCTGGCGCGTCTCGACGTCGACGGCCATGCCCATCAGCGTGTTGATGGCCGCGAACGCGTCCGTGCCGGCGTCGATACAGGCGCGCGCGTTCGCGCGGATGTCCGTCTGGTTCGGCGACAGCTTCGTGATCAGCGGCTTCTTCGTGACCTTGCGGCAAGCGGCGACGACGCGTGCCGACATGTCGGGGTAGTTGCCGAACGCCACGCCGCCTTCCTTGACGTTCGGGCACGAGATGTTGATCTCCATCGCGTCGATGGGCGAATCGTCGAAACGGCGTGCGACCTCCGCGTACTCCTCGATCGTGGAGCCGCAGACGTTCGCGATGAAACGCGTCTCTTTGAAGTTCAACGTCGGCAGGATCTTGCCGACGACGTACTCGACGCCCGGGTTCTGGAGACCGATCGCGTTCAACATGCCGTGCGGCGTTTCCCACACGCGATGTGCCGGGTTGCCGAGCCGCGGCGCGAGCGTTGTGCCCTTCAGCACGATGGCGCCGACGTCCGCGTTCGAGAAGCCTTCGATCCGCGTGTATTCCTCGCCGAAGCCGACACAGCCCGACAACAGCACGATCGGGGAATTCAGCTTCAAACCGCAGAAATCGAGGGACAGGCGGCTCATCGAGCTAACCCAAGGCGACGCGAATCATCGCGCCGATTATCCGCTATTCTCGTGGCCGTGTTCCACGTCATCCTGTTCAAACCCGAGATCCCGCCGAATACCGGCAACCTGATCCGGCTCTGCGCCAACGTCGGCGCGACGCTGCATCTCGTCCATCCGCTCGGGTTTGCGATCGACGACGCCCGTGTCCGACGGGCCGGCCTCGACTATCACGAGATGGCGAGCGTGCGCGAGCACGCGGATCTTTCGGCCTGCCTCGCCTCGCTCGCGCCACCGCGTCTCTACGCGCTGACGACGCGCGCGAGCCGCTCGCTGTACGACGGCAAATTCGCACCTGGCGACGCGTTCCTGTTCGGCCCCGAGACCAGTGGGTTACCGGCGGACGTGCTCGAGACGATCGTCGCCCGAGGCGCGCCTAAGAATTCCGATGCGGGACGGCAATCGGAGCCTGAACCTGTCGAATGCCGCTGCCGTGACGGTCTACGAAGCCTGGCGCCAGCTCGGCTTTCCGGGCGGCGCGGCCGTCAAATGAGCTCGGCGCTGATCGGCCGGCGCATCAACGCCGCGACGGCCGTGCGTGGGTCTGCGCCCTCGTGCAGCACTTTGGCGAGCTGCTCGGCGATCGGCATCGGCACCGCGAGCCGTGCGGCCACGCCGAGCACCGCCCGCGCCGCGTTGTAGCCTTCGACGACCTGGCCGATGCCGCGCAGCGCCGCGGCAGCGGTTTCGCCGCGCGCCAGCGCGAGGCCGAACCGGCGATTGCGCGACTGGTCGTCGGTGCACGTCAGCACGAGATCGCCCATGCCGGCGAGGCCCATGAACGTTTCCCTGCGGCCGCCGAGTGCCAGGCCGAGCCGCGTCATCTCCGCCAGGCTGCGCGTGATCAAAGCGATGCGCGTATTCGCGCCGAAGCCAAGCCCGTCGCAGATACCGGCGCCGATCGCGTAGACGTTCTTCGTGGCACCGCCGACCTCGACGCCGACGATGTCGGTCGAGGTGTACGCGCGGAACGTGTCCGTGCTGATCGTCTCGGCCAGGCGTTGCGCGAAGTCCTGGTCCGCGGACGCGATCGTCATCGCGGTCGGCAGGCCGGCGCCGACTTCGCGCGCGAACGTCGGGCCCGACAGCACCGCGGTCGGCACGCTGGCCGGCAGCAGCTGCGCCGCGACCTGATGCGGCAGCAGGCCGGTGTCCGCTTCGAAGCCTTTCGTGGCCCACGCGAGCCGGCGCACCGGTAGCGCCGCGAGCGCCGTGAACAGAGCGCGCAGGCCGTGGCTCGGTATCGCGATCAACACGTGGTCGGCACCGGTCACGGCGGCTTTGAGGTCCGCCGTCACCTCGAGCAGAGGTGGAAACGCTGCGCTCCGGCAGGTAACGCGCGTTGCTACGCGCGCGGGAGATCGTCGCGATCTGCGCCGGGTCGTGGCCCCACAGCACGGCGGGATGGCCCGCGCGTGCGAACTGGATCGCGAGCGCCGTGCCCCAGGAGCCGGCGCCGAGTACGGCGATGCGGCTCGTCGGGCTAATGAGTCCCGCCGCTGCCGGCCGGTTGAGCGGCTGTAGCACCGGCGTCGCGCGCTGTGCGTTCCTGCAGGGCCTGTTGGTACAGCGCGTCGAAGTTGATCGGCTGTAGCAGCAGCTGCGGGAAGCCGCCGCGCGTGACCAGATCGGCGATCGCTTCGCGCGCGAACGGGTACAGCGTGGCCGGGCAGAAGCTGCCGAGCAGCACGGCCTTCTCTTCCGCCGTGTAGCCCTCGATGAAGAAGATGCCGGACTGTGCGACCTCGGCGAGGAACAGCGTGGAGTCCTTGTCCTTGGCTTCGATCGTCAGCGTCAACGTGACTTCCTGCGTGTTCGGCGCCACGTCCGCCGAGCCGGAGCGAATGTTGACCTGCGTCTGCGGCTGCACGTTGGTCGTGAAGACCATCGGCGCCTTCGGCGACTCGAAGGACAGGTCCTTCACGTAGATCTTCTGCAGCATCAGCTGCTGTTGGGATGCGTTGTTCGTTTGTTCGTCTGCCATCGTTCGTCCAGTCGTTTCGGTGGTTGGAAATCTAGGTGCTCAAAGTCGGCGCTGCGAGCAGCGGGTCGAGGTCGCCGGCCTTGTCGAGCGCATTCAGCTCGTCGAAGCCGCCGATGTGGCGGCCGTCGATGAAGATTTGCGGTACGGTCCGGCGCCCGCCGCTCTTGGCCAGCATTTCCTGGCGGCGGTCGGGGTCCATCATGACGTCGATCTCGGTGTACTCGGCGCCCTTCGCGGTCAGGAGGCGCTTGGCCGCGGAGCAGTAGCCGCAGAACGGCGTGGAATACACGAGGATGCGCGACTCGGCCACGTCACTTCACCAGCGGCAGGTTCTCGGCGCGCCAGGTCGCGAGCCCGCCGCGGATGTTGAACACGTTCGCGTAGCCGGCCCGGCGCAGCAGGTCCGCGGCCTTGCCCGCGGTCGAGCCCGTGTCGCAGACCGTCAGCAGGATCTTGTCCTTTCTGTTTCTTGATCGCGTCGTCGCCCTGCTGGAGCTTGTCGAGCCCCACGTTGCGCGCATTCACGATATGGCCGGCCGCGTATTCGTCGGGTTTGCGCACGTCGATCACGAGTGCGCCGCGGTTGATCAGCCGGACGGCGTCGGCGGCCGACACCTGGAGCGCGCTGGTCGCTCGCAGCCGAGCTCGTAGAACGCCACGGCCAGTAGTGCCGCGACGAGACCCGCGACGATCAAAGCGTGGTGGCTGGCGAATTCGACGAGCTGATTCATCTTTCTTCTTAGGGGGGGCGGCGTTTTCGGACGCGGCAGTATACCAGCGGGATGTGGGGGTGGCCGGCGCAAGTCCCAAGCGCCGCGGCGGCGTCATCGCGTAAGGCGTTTCGCGTGCGCCGAGGGCCCCTCGCGGGACACGCCGGAAATCGCGTCCCTGCGGCTCGGCTGCGCACATCCCTGTGCGCAGACGGTCCCGCGAGGGGCCCTCGGCGCACGCGAAACGCCCCGAGCGGACCTGGCCGCGGCGCTTGGGGCTCGCGCGGCTTTAGGGGGTGGAGGAAGAGCGGCCGAAGGTGACGCGGACGCCGAGCCACAGCATGCGCGGGGCGCCGGGGGCGTAGAACGTTGCGTGGAGGAGCGGGCGTTCGCCGTCGATGACGGGCGTGGCGAACGGCCGGGAGTTGAACGCGCCGGTGTCGGTGAAGCCCGTGGCGGCGAGTTGCGACGCCGTGTAGTACTTGCGGTCGAGCAGGTTCGTGACTTCCGCGAACACGAGCACGTGGCGCGCCGGCCGAAGGTGGGCGCCGAGGTTCAGGACGGTGTAGCCGGGCGTGGCGCCGGGGCCGAGATAGTAGACGCCGTCGGGCTCGTGCTGCGTTGTTTTCGTTGCCGCGCGCGAGGGAGCCGCCGACGTACAGCACATCCGCGTCGAACGACAGCTTCGCCGTCGGCGACCACTCCACGTAGGCGCGCGACTAGCTGCTGCGGCGTCAGCGGGATCCGGTCGCCCGCGTGGATCTCGATGTTGCCTTCGAAGCCGGGCGCGTCGGCGTCGTTGCTGCTGTTGCCTTCGCCGCTCACGATCTCGTCGCTGCGATACGTCGCGTCGAGATAGGTGAAGCTGCCGCCGACGCCGAACTTGCCCGCGCGGCCGTCGACGCCGAGCTCCACGCCCTGCCGGCGCGTCGCGCCGAAATTCTTGAAGTAGCCGAAACCGGCCTGCTGGTCGGCGACGAACAGAATGTCGTCGTGGTTGTCGGCGCGAAACACACCGATGCTCCACGTGAGCGTGCCGCCCTCGTTGCCGCGCACACCGGCCTCGAACGTCTTCGTCACGACCTGATCGAGCGGTGGGTCGCCGGCCATCGCGTTCGGCAAGCGGCACGGATTGTCCGGGTCGGCGCAGCCGAGCTCGATGGCCGACGGCGCGCGGCTGCCCTCGTTGTAGCCGACGTAGAAGCCGACGCTGTCCGAGGGATTCAACGTCAAGCCGATCGCGGGATTGAAGCGGCTGAACGTGTGATGGCCGTCGAGAGACCCCGGCCCGCCGCCCGGCGTCAGTCCATCGGCGTTGTCGATCGTGCTGCGGTCGTAGCGGCCCGACAGCGTCAGCGCGACCGAGCGCGTGAGCCCGAGCGCGTCGCTGACGAACACGCTCGACGTATGCACGCGGCCCGTGAGATCGACGCGCGCGTCGAACGCGTTCTCCGAATTCTGCGAGCCGTCGGCGAACGCGCCGGGACCGTCGACCGTCGTGATGCCGCGGTCGCTGCGTCAGATAGCCGAACTGCGACGACTGCGCGAACTGCGAGTGGCTCGTGAGGTACGCGGCGCCGAGCGTGAGCCGGTTGCTGCGCACGCCGTTCTGCACCGCCCGCGTGATCTGCGCGCTGATGCCGCTGTCGTTCTGGACCGTGCGCGTGCGATTCAGCAGGCCGTTGCACTTCTCGTTCGGCTCGGTGTTCAGCAGCGCGTTCGCGATGCAGCGCCAGGACGGGAACGGCGTGTTCGCCGCCGTTTCGCCGGCCAGCGGATAGCCGGTGTAGCCGGCGGCCGCGAGCGCGTTGCGCTCGGCCGCGCTCGGTTGGTAGACGTTCTCGCCGAGCGAGTCGTCGTTGATGTCGCCGTTCAGCGTCGAGCTTCTGATCTCGCGGTAGTACGCGTTGCCCGAAAGCGAGAGTCGATCGCTGAACTCGTGGCGCAGCCGCGAGGCTCAGCAAGCCCGAGCGGTTCTGCGTGTTGTCCGGCTTCGTGTAGACGCTCGCGTAGTCGCGCTGCGAGGAAGCGCTGCTCCTGCAGACCGTTGCCGGTCAGATCGGTGTCGGCGTAGGCGGCGGTCAGCGAAACGTCGTTCGCGCCGTGGCGCCAGCCGACTTTGCCGAACAGCTGCGCGGCCTCGGTCGGTGACGCGTCGCGCCAGCCGTCGTCCGTGAGACGGTTCGCCGTCGCGTACCAGTGGAAGCCGTTCTCCGTGTGATTGCCGGTCTGCACCTCGAGGCCGAGCCGCCCGTTCGAGCCGTAAGCGGTCTGCACGCTGCTGCCCGGGCTCGTGTAGCCGTCCTTCGTGCGCAGCTCGAGCGCCGCGCCGAGCGTGTTCAAGCCGAACAGCGGATTCGAGCCCGGCAACAACGTCAGCGACTCGAGTGCGGCCCGCGGGATCAGGTCCCAGCTCACGACGTCGCCGAACGGTTGGTTCAACCGCATGCCGTCGAGGTACACGGACAGCCCCTGCGGTGTGCCGAGCAGCGGCGACGCCGTGTAGCCGCGATAGTTGATGTCGGGCTGCAGCGGATTGTTCTGAATGTCGTTGACGTAGACGCCGTTCAAGCCGCCGGTTCATGTAAGCGGTCAGGTCGATCGCGAGGCTGCGGTCGAGGTCTTCGGCCGTCGCCGTTTGGACGGGGGCGGCGACGAGTCGCGAGTCGAGCTCCTGGCCCGGCAGCGGCATCGTGCCGATCACGTAGACCGTCGGCAGGTCGGCCGGCGGGTTGGCGTGATCGGCGGCCTGCGCCAGCGTAGGAACGGGCGCCGCGAATGCATACCATGCGGCGATGAGGGCGGAAATCCGGAATCGGGCCATGAGTGCTCGCGTTCCCGCAGTGAAATCGGCGCCGCGAGTGTCGGCCAACGGTGGCTCGAGGGCCAGAGAGCCCTTCCCGGGGCGACCGGGAATTCTTCCCGACGCACCCCGTCGCCGGTGAACGAGGTGAACCCCATGCCAGCAGCGCAGGTGCAGCCAACGCCGCGGCGCGACGTCGTGCGCGACGTCGTGCTCGTCGCGATCGTCACGCTGCTCAGCAGCGCGGTGTCGGCGTATTTCGAGCTCAGCGAATGGCTCTACACGCGCACGCGGCGATGGGAGGCGCTGCAGCTCGACGAGCTGCCCGTCGCGCTGATCGCGCTGACGCTCGGGCTCGTGTGGTTCTCGCACCGGCGGCACCGCCGCACGCGGATCGAGCTCGCGGCGCGGGAGCAGGCCGAGGCGCGGCTCGCGCGTGCACTGGCCGACAATCGCGAGCTCGGGCAGCGCCATCTGCTGATCCAGGAAGCGGAGCGCAAGCATCTCGCGCGCGAGCTGCACGACGAGCTCGGCCAATACCTGAACGCCATCAAGCTCGACGCGGTGTCGATTCGCGATCACGCCGCGGGCGACCCGGCCTTCGCCGTGAAGTCGGCCGCGGCGATCGTCGCGAGCGCGGACCACGTGCACGTCGCCGTCAGCGACATGATCCGCCGCCTGCGTCCCGTAGGTCTCGACGAGCTCGGCCTCACCGCCGCGATCGAAAGCTGCGTGGACTCGTGGCGCCAGCGCGTGCCGGGCACTCGCTTCTCGCTGACGTTCGACGGCAAGTTGGACGGCCTCGGCGAATCGGTCGATCTCACCGTGTATCGCTTGATCCAGGAAGCACTGACGAACTGCCAGCGCCATGCCGCCGCCGGTCGCGTCGATATATCCTTGCAGCGGCACACGGCAGCGGGCGCCGACGAGCTCGTGCTCAGCGTCGCGGACGACGGGCGCGGCATGCAGCTCGGCACGCAGACGCCGGGCTTCGGAGTCAGCGGCATGCAGGAGCGCGTGGAGATGATGGGCGGCAGGTTCAGTCTCCTCAGCGAGCCTGGCCGCGGCCTCAAGCTCGAGGCGCATCTGCCCTTGCAGGAGCACGCGGCGTGAGCGACGGCGCGGTCACCGTGCTGCTCGTCGACGACCACGCCGTGGTGCGCGAGGGCTATCGCCGCCTGCTCGAGCGCGGCGGCAACATCGATGTCATCGGCGAAGCCGACACCGCCGACGCGGCCCTCGAACGGTTTCGCGAGCTCGGCGCCGCAGGTCGTCGTCATGGACATTGCGTTGCCCGGCGTCAGCGGCGTCGAAGCGATGCGGCGCATGCTGGCTGCGAACCCCGCGACGCGTGTGCTGATGTTCAGCATGTACGAGGACGCGATCTTCGCGAATCGCGCGCTGCAGGCCGGCGCCTGCGGCTACGTGACGAAGGCCAGCGCGCCGAACGTGCTGGTCGAGGCCGTGCTCACGGTCGCGCGCGGCAAACCGTATCTGTCCGCCGAGATCGCACAGGCGCTCGCGCAGCGCAACGCGATCGCGGCGGCGGCGCCGGCCGACGCGTTGTCCGCGCGTGAGTTCGAGGTGTTGCGACTCGTCGTGCAGGGCCTCTCGATCAGCGACATCGCGAAGACGCTGGGGCTCATGCCGAAGACCGTGTCGAACCATCAGTCCGCGATCAAGCAGAAGCTCGGCGCCGAATCCGCGGTGCAGCTCGTGCGGATCGCGAGCCGGTCTCGGGCTCGTGCCGAAACAGCCCGAGTAGGGCCGCAGCGGCGGCTCCTGTCGCCGGTGCTGACGTGGATACACAATGTCGAGTGCGCGGTCGCGAACACTGATTGACGAGAAGAACCGATGACTGTCATTCGCCATTTCCGCCAGATCGTCCTTTGGCCGCTGCAGCTGATGCCGCTGAAGTCCGGCGTCCAGGTCCAGCGCCATTGGGAGTCGCTCGAAGGGCTCGGTCACGACAATCGCTGGCGCGAGGTGCGCGACGAGTTCGATGTCGATCCGCGCGAGTTTCGCGAACGCCACTACAAAGAGTTCATCACCTTCCTACCCTACGTGCAGCGCTTCCTGCACGGCGCGACCGTCGGTCAGGAGACGCCGAGCCGGCACGGCGAGCCGAGCATGCGCGTGTTCCGCCGCGAGGACGTCTTCGGCGTGCGGATCGTCTACGACGGCGACGTGGTCGAGACGTTCCAGGTCGCGCACGTCGACCTGTACTTCTTTCTGGACGCCGATGTCGCGATCCTGGTCGTCGAGCTGTATGCCAACGACATCTCGCTCGATCGCGTGCAGGACACGCTGTTCCGCTTCGGCCGTGCGTATCCGGCGTGGTGGACTGCCGCGGGCGAGGGCGGCAACTGCCCGAAGCGCGTCGAGTGGCTCGACGCCGGCGGCGCCGTGCTCGCCACCTCGGACTACGAGCGCAAAGCGGACTATCTCGCGCACGTCGCGAAGTACCGGACTCCTTATCTAGCCGCGCACTGGCAGTTCCTGCTGAAGCCGCTCGCGCTCGAGTATCCGGGCCAGACCGCGGCGTTGCGCTACCGGCAGCTCGAGTACTACCGCATGCCGATCATGGCCTACCTGGCGCTCGACGATCCGAGCGAGCTCACGCGCGCCGACTTCGTGCGGCTCGCGCTCGTCACGCGCCCCGGTCCGCGCGATACACCGCCGTACTCCGAGCGCTCGCTCGCGTCGTTCGAGAGCGAGTACTGCGACGATCGTTTCTGGGGGCGTGAAGGCGAGAACTTTTCCGGCGACGCACGCCTGATCTCCACGGGCGCGATGCTCGCGGCCGTCGGCCGGCACGGCGATACGTTCTTCGACGGCCGCGAAACGGGCATGTTCGGCCAGTTCCGGCACCAATATTTCCTGCTGTTTCTGATCGCGCATTTCCACCGGGCCGCGCTGTTGTCGATGTCCGACGAGCTCGCGGTCGCGATGAATCGGCTCGAGGTCGGCGAGACGGAGTCGGTGCGCCAGTTCAAGCGCACGATCCGCCAGTCGATGGAGATCTTCCTGCGCTTCACGCATCGCTATTGGTTCCACGAGGTCTCGAACCAGGAGCTCGCGCGCACCATGTTCAGCCGACTGAGCCGTCACCTGCGCAACGACGAGCTCTACCATGAAGTCCGGACGGAGGTCGCGGACATGACCACCTACCTCGACACGGACAGCGTGCGCAGGCAGGCGAACACGATCCTGCGCCTCACGGTCGTGACCGTCGTCGGCCTGATCGGCACCGTGGCCACGGGCTTTCTCGGCATGAACCTGATCGCGGAAGCCGGCGAACCGTTCGCGTACCGCGTCCTGTTGTTCCTGCTGGTGCTCGCTCTGACGGCGGGCGTCACGCTCTACTCGGTCGTGAAGTCCAAGGTTCTGGCCGACTTCCTCGACGCCCTGTCGGACGAACGCGTGAGCTGGCGCGACAAGTGGCGCACGCTCACGCGCGCGCCGAAGAGGTAAGTCGGACTAGCTCGCACTCGACCCCTGGGCGCGCGGCCGCCGCCCCCCGGGGCATACGTACTTTTTCTTAACGACGTGGCTACACCGGGGCACCTAGACTGCCGCCCGGTCACTCATCCCTTAAGGGAGACGCCATGGAGCTCGTCGTGCTCGTCGTGTTGCTGTTGTTGGTCGCGGCCACGTGGCTGGTCTATCGCGCCGCCGTTGCGACGCGCGAGGTGCGGCGATGAGCGTCGTCAGCGTCATTGGCCTGGTGCTGGCGCTCGCGCTCACGGTCTACCTCGTGGTGGCGCTGCTGTATCCGGAGAAGTTCGAATGACCGCGCAATCCTGGCTGCAGTTCGGGCTGTACGTGGCCGTGCTGGTGCTGCTGGCGAAGCCGCTCGGGCTGTACATGGCCGCCGTCTACGAAGGCCGGCGCACGTTCTTGACGCCCGTGCTGCGCGGCCTCGAGCGCGCGATCTACCGGTTCGCGGGCGTGACCGAGCAGAGCGAAGGCGACTGGCGGCGCTACACGCTCGCGGTGCTGCTCGTGAACTTCATCGGTTTCGTCGTCGTGTACCTGCTGCAGCGGCTGCAGGGAGTCCTGCCGCTGAACCCGCAGGGCTTCGCCGCGGTGAGCCCCGACTCCGCGTTCAACACGGCCGTGAGCTTTGCCACCAACACCAACTGGCAGGGCTACGGCGGCGAAGCGACGATGAGCTATCTGACCCAGATGCTCGGGCTCGGCGTGCAGAACTTCCTGTCGGCCGCGTCCGGCATGGCCGTGCTCGTCGCGCTGATCCGCGGCTTCGTGCGTCGCGAGACGACGGCCATCGGCAACTTCTGGGTCGACTTCACGCGCAGCACGCTCTACATCCTGCTGCCGCTGTCGTTGCTGCTCGCCGTCGTCCTGATGTCGCAGGGCGTCGTGCAGACGTTCGCGGCCGTACCGCAGCGTGCCGCTGCTCGAGCCGCAGACGGTCGACATGCCCGTCACGGATGCGGCCGGCCAGCCCACGCTCGACGCCGCGGGCAAACCGGTGCTCGCAGCCGCAGGTCGTGACGGAGCAGACCGTGCCGCTCGGCCCGGCCGCGAGCCAGGTCGCGATCAAGCAGCTCGGCACGAACGGCGGCGGCTTCTTCAACGTGAACTCGGCGCATCCGTTCGAGAACCCGACGCCGCTCGCGAACTTTCTCGAGGTGCTCGCGATCCTGCTGATTCCCGCGGCGCTCTGTTACACGTTCGGCCGAATGGTCCGCGACACGCGCCAGGGCTGGGCCGTGCTGGCCGCGATGCTCGTGATCTTCGTGCCGCTGACGATCGGCGTGATCGCCGCGGAACAGGCCGGCAATCCGCGTGCTCGACGTCGCTCGGCGTCGATCAGGCCGCGTCGGACACCCAGGCCGGCGGCAACATGGAAGGCAAGGAGGTGCGCTTCGGCATCGCGAACTCGGCGCTGTGGGCGTCGGCGACGACCGCGGCGTCGAACGGCTCCGTGAACGCGATGCACGACTCCTTCACGCCGCTCGGCGGGCTCGTGCCGATGTGCGCTCATGCAGCTCGGCGAGGTCGTGTTCGGCGGCGTCGGCAGCGGGCTCTACGGCATGCTGATGTTCGCGCTCGTCGCGGTGTTCTCGGCGGGCCTCATGGTCGGCCGGACGCCCGAGTACCTCGGCAAGAAGATCGAGGCCTACGAGGTCAAGATGGCCTCGATCGTGCTGCTGATTCCGCCGCTCGTCGCGCTCGTCGGCACGGCGATCGCGAGCGTGGTGCCGCAGGGCACCGCGGCAGCGTCGCGCAATCCCGGGCGCGCACGGATTCTCGGAGATCCTGTACGCGTTCTCCTCGGCCGGCAACAACAACGGCAGCGCGTTCGCGGGCCTCTCGGCCAACACGCCGTTCTACAACCTCGCGCTCGGCATCGCGATGTGGGTGTCGCGCTACTGGCTGATGATTCCGGTGCTCGCGATCGCGGGCAGTCTCGCGGGCAAACGCGCCACGGCCGTCACGGCCGGCACGCTGCCGACGCACACGCCGCTGTTCGTCGCGATGCTGGTCGGTGTCGTGCTGCTGGTCGGCGCGCTGACCTTCGTGCCGGCGCTGGCGCTTGGGCCCGATCGTCGAACACCTGCAGCTGCTTCGCGGAGGTTGAACGATGACCACGACTCCAGTCGTTCCGACGTCCGCGACGGGTTCCTCGACCGCGCGATCATCGTCGGCGCGCTGCGCGGCTCGTTCGCGAAGCTCGATCCGCGGGTGCAGCTCCGCAATCCCGTGATGTTCGTCGTCTACGTCGGCAGCATCTTCACGACGGGCATCGGCATTGCCGCCGCGACCGGCGCCGTGACCGTCGCGGAGGCCGGCAACCCGGGCTTCGTGCTCGCGATCGCGGCCTGGCTGTGGCTCACCGTGCTGTTCGCGAACTTCGCCGAGGCCGTGGCCGAAGGCCGCGGCAAGGCGCAGGCCGCGACGCTGCGCTCGATGCGCCGGCACGTGCAGGCCAAGAAGCTGCTCGAGCCGGCGGCCGCCGCGACTACCAGCTCGTCGAGGCCAGCGCGCTGCGAGCGCGGCGACCTCGTGCTCGTCGAAGCGAACGACACGATTCCCGCCGATGGCGAAGTCGTCGAGGGCGTGGCCTCGGTCAACGAAAGCGCCGTCACCGGCGAGTCGGCGCCGGTGCTGCGCGAGGCGGGCGGCGACTTCTCGGCCGTCACCGGCGGCACGCGCGTGCTGTCGGACTGGCTCGTGGTGCGCGTGACCAGCCGCGAGGGCGAGGGCTTCCTCGACCGCATGATCGCCATGGTCGAGGGCGCCAAGCGCGGCCGGACGCCGAACGAGATCGCGCTGTCGATCCTGCTCGCGATGCTGACGCTCGTCTTCCTGCTGGCCACCGCGACGCTGGCGCCGTTCTCGGCATACGCCGTGGCGAGCGCCGGGCACGGCACCGTCGTCACGCTCACCGTGCTGGTCGCGCTGCTCGTGTGCCTGATTCCGACCACGATCGGCGGCCTGCTGTCCGCCATCGGCATCGCCGGCATGGACCGCATGATCCGCGCCAACGTGATCGCGACCTCGGGCCGCGCCGTCGAGGCCGCCGGCGACGTCGACGTGCTGCTGCTCGACAAGACCGGCACGATCACGCTCGGCGACCGGCAGGCGACGCGCGTTTCACCCGGCGCCGCGGCGTCGAGGAGCGCGAGCTCGCCGACGCTGGCGCAGCTCGCCTCGCTCGCCGACGAGACGCCCGAGGGCCGCTCGATCGTCGTGCTCGCGAAGCAGCAGTTCCAGCTGCGCGGCCGCGACCTCGCGTCGACTGCCGCACACGTTCCACAAGTTCTCGGCCCAGACGCGCATGAGCGGCGTCGACCTCGAGGGCCGGCAGCTGCGCAAGGGCGCGGCGGATGCGATCCGCGCGTTCGTCGAGGCGGACGGCGGCACGTGGCCGGCGGCGGTCGGCGAAACCGTCGAGACGGTCGCGCGCGGCGGCGCGACGCCGCTGGTCGTGGCGGAGCGGCCGCGACGCGCGTGCTCGGCGTCATCGAGCTGCGCGACATCGTCAAGGGCGGCATCCGCGAGCGCTTCGCGGAGCTGCGGCAGATGGGCATCAAGACCGTCATGGTCACCGGCGACAACCGGCTCACGGCGGCGGCGATCGCCGCCGAAGCGGGCGTCGACGATTTCCTGGCCGAGGCCACGCCGGAGACCAAGCTCGCGCTGATCCGCAAGCACCAGAGCCGAGGGCCGCCTCGTCGCCATGTGCGGCGACGGCACCAACGATGCGCCCGCGCTCGCGCAGGCCGACGTGGCCGTCGCGATGAACACCGGCACGCAGGCCGCGAAGGAAGCCGGCAACATGGTCGATCTCGACTCGAACCCGACCAAGCTGATCGAGGTCGTCGACGTCGGCAAGCAGATGCTGGTGACGCGCGGCGCGCTGACGACGTTCTCGGTCGCGAACGACGTCGCGAAGTACTTCGCGATCATTCCGGCCGCCTTCGCGACCGACCTATCCGGTGCTCGATGCGCTGAACGTCATGCGGCTCGCGAGCCCGGAGAGCGCCATCCTGTCGGCGGTGATCTTCAACGCGCTGATCATCGTCGCGCTCGTGCCGCTGGCGCTGCGCGGCGTCAAGACGCGCGCGGCGTCGGCCGGCCGCGCTGCTGCGGCGCAACCTGCTGATCTACGGTGTCGGCGGCATCATCGTGCCGTTCGTCGGCATCAAGGTGATCGACGTGCTGCTCGGTCGGCCGCTGGGCTGGCTTGAGGAGGTACTCGACCATGTTGAAAGAACTCCGTACCGCGCTCGTGGTGATTTCTGCGCTGCTGACGGTCGTCACCGGCGTCGCTGTATCCGGCGGTCGTGACGCTGGTCGGGCGGCTGGCGTTCTGCCAGCCAGGTCGACGGCAGCGTCATCGAGCGCGACGGTCGCGCTGTCGGCTCGCGGCTGCTCGGCCAGCCGTTCTCGGCGCCCGGGTACTTCTGGAGCCGGCCGTCCGCGACGGGGCCGATGCCGTACAACGGCGCCGTGTCGAGCGGCTCGAATCTGGGCCCGTCGAATCCAGCGCCTGGCCGCGGCGGTCGCGGCGCGGATCGCGGCGCTGCGCGCGGCCGACCCCGGCAATAGCCGACCGGTGCCCGTCGATCTCGTGACGGCGTCCGCCAGCGGGCTCGATCCGCACATCAGCATCGCCGCGGCCGAGTATCAGATGGCGCGCGTCGCGCGCGCGCGCGGCCTGACCCGGCGGCGGTCGCGGCGCTCGTCCGCGAGCACACCGAGGACCGTACGTTCGGCGTGCTCGGCGAGCCGCGCGTGAACGTGCTCGAGCTGAATCTGGCGCTCGACCGCCGCGAAGGCCGATGATGCTGTCGTGATGATGGCGGAATCGCGGCCCGATCCCGACGCACTGCTCGCGCAGGTCAAGGCCGAGGAGGCGCGCGCGCGCCGCGGCAAGCTGCGCATCTTCTTCGGCGCCTCCGCCGGTGTCGGCAAGACCTTCGCGATGCTGAGCGCCGCGCACGCGGTGCGGCTCACGACGGAGGTCGTCGTCGGCTACGTCGAGCCGCACGGCCGCGCGCAAACCGAGCGTCTGCTCGAGGGGCTCGAGCGGCTGCCGACGCTGCCGGTCGACTACCGCGGCATCGTGCGCCAGGAATTCGATCTCGACGCGGCGCTTGAAGCGCCGGCCCGACGATCCTGCTCGTCGACGAGCTGGCGCACTCGAACCTCGTCGGCGGCGAGCCGCCGCCGCGCCACCCGAAGCGCTGGCAGGACATCGAGGAGCTGCTCGAGGCCGGCATCAACGTCTGGACCACCGTGAACGTCCAGCACCTCGAGAGCCTGAACGACGTCGTCGCGCAGATCACCGGCGTGCGGCAGCGCGAGACGTTGCCGGACCGGATCTTCGACGAGGCCGACGAGATCGAGCTGATCGACCTGCCGCCCGACGACCTGCTGGCGCGGCTGCACGCCGGCAAGGTCTACGTGCCGGAAGAGATCGGCACGGCCGTCGAGCGGTTCTTCCGCAAGCCGAACCTGATCGCGCTGCGCGAGCTCGCGCTGCGGCGCATGACCGACCGCGTCGAAGCGGCGGCGCGCGCCTCGCTGCAGGCGACCGGACCTCGCGCGAATGGCTGGCGCAGGATCGCCTGCTCGTCGCCATCGGCCCCGACCGCGCAGGCCGAGCAGCTCGTGCGCGCCGGCAAGCGCATGGCCGATGCGCTGCGCGCGCAGTGGACCGTCGTCTACGTCGAGACACCGGCGCTGCTGCGGCTCTCCGAGCAGCAGCGCAACCGCCGCATCGACCTGCTGCGGCTGGCCGAGTCGCTGGGCGCCGAGACCGTGACGCTCGACGGCCCGACCGCCGCCGCGGCGCTGACCGAGTACGCGCGCACGCGGCGCGCCACGCGGATCATCGTCGGCGCGCCGAAGCGCCGCGGCTGGCGTGCGCTGCTGGCGGCGCGTCGACCGCGACCGAGCTCGTGCGGCGCGCGCGAGGGCTTCGACGTCGTGACGGTAGCCGAGCGCGACGAGGCGGGCCGAGCGGAGCGCCGCGCCGTCGAGCGGCGGCGGCTACGGGTGCCGCGCCAGCCCGGTGCACTGGAAGCGCTATGCTGGCCGCGGCGCGATCTCGGCGGTGCTGCACCGGCGATCGCCGCGGTCGATGTATCCCGTACTTCGAGCTGTCGAACCTCGTGATGGTCTACCTGCTCGGCGTCGTCGTCGCGAGCCTGCGGATCGGGCGCCTGCCGTCGGTGCTGACGGCCGTGCTGAACGTCATTTGTCTCGACTTCTTCTTCGTCGCGCCGCAGTTCACGTTCGCCGTCGTCCGACGCGCAGTACCTCGTGACGTTCGCCGTGATGCTGACGATCGCGCTCATGATCGCGACGCTGATGGCGAGCGTGCGGCAGCAGACGCGCGTCGCCGGTGCGCGCGAGCGGCGCACGGCGCTGCTGTACGCGATGAGCCGCGAGCTCGCCGCGACGCGCGACGTCGACAGCATGGCGCGCGTGGCCGTGCGGCACGTGGCCGAGGTCTTCGAGAGCGACGCCGTGGTGCTGCTGCCCGAACGAGTGCGGGCCGGCTGCGTTACCCGACGTGCAGCCGCCGAGCGACAGTGCGTTCCGCGGCGCGGATCTCGCGATCGCGCAGTGGGTCGCCGACCACGGCCGCCGCGCCGGTCTCGGCTCCGACACGCTGCCGGCCGCGCCGGCGCTGTATCTGCCGCTCGCGGAAGCCGGGCCGCGGGCTCGGCGTGCTGGCCGTGCGGCCGCGCAACCCGCGCCGCGTGCTGCTGCCGGAGCAGCGGCATCTGCTCGAGACGTTCGCGGGCCAGATCGGGCTCGCGCTCGAGCGCGCGCGGCTCGCCGACGTCGCCGCCGGCGCGCGCGTCGCGGCGGAGCGCGAGACGTTGCGCAACACGCTGCTCGCGTCGATCTCGCACGATCTGCGCACGCCGCTCGCGGTCATGGCCGGCGCGGCGTCGACGCTCGGCGACGCGCGGCGACGACGCTCGACGAAGCGACGCGGGCCGCGCTCGCGCGCTCGATCGAGAGCAAGGCGCGCGACATGTCGGAGCTCGTGTCGAAGGTGCTCGACCTGATGCGGTTCGATTCCGGCGAGCTCACGCTGCGGCGCGACTGGGAATCGGTCGACGACCTCGTCGCCGCCGCGCTCGAGCACGACGACGAGCGACTGAAGCGCCATCGCGTCGAGCTCGCGCTGCCAGCCGATCTGCCGCTCGTGTTCGTCGACGCGACTCTGGTCGTGCAGGTGCTCGACGAACCTGCTCGACAACGCCGCGAAGTACACGCCGGCCGGCACGTCGATCGCGATCGGCGCGGCGGCCGAGGACGGCTTCGTGCGCGTGACCGTCGATGACAACGGGCCCGGGTTGCCGCCCGGGCGACCCGGAGCGGCTGTTCGAGAAGTTCCAGCGCGGCAACGACGAAGGCACGATCGTCGGCGTGGGCCTCGGCCTTTCCATCTGCCGCGCAATCGTCGCTGCGCACGGCGGCGAAATCGGCGCGCGGCCGCGAGCCTGGCGGCGGCGCGCGTCTGACGTTCACGCTGCCGACGACGGAAGCCGCGCCGTGACGCAGGCCATGCATCAGATCCTCGTCGTCGAAGACGATGCGGCGATTCGCGAGGTGCTGCGAGTGCTGCTGACGGCGGAGCGCTATCGCGTCGTCGAGGCCGAGACCGCGCGGCGCGCCGAGATCGAGGCGCGCTCGCACAAGCCCGATCTGCTGCTCGTGGACTTGGGTCTGCCCGACGTCGATGGCATAGAAGTGGTGAAGGGCGTGCGTGCCTGGTCGCCCGTGCCGATCATCGTGCTGTCGGCGCGCACGCAGGAGGCGCAGAAGATCGCGGCGCTCGACGCGGGCGCCGACGACTACGTCACGAAGCCGTTCTCGGCCGCCGAGCTGCTCGCGCGCGTGCGCGCCGCGCTGCGTCGCAACGTGCGCGGCACGGAGCAGGTCGCGACGCTGCGCGTGGGCCATGCCGAGATCGATCTCGAGCGGCGTGTTCGCGTCCGGCCCCGAAGGCGAGCTGCATCTGACGCCGCTCGAGTACCGCGTGCTCGAATGCCTCGTGCGGCACGCCGGCATGATCGTGCGGCCGCAGCAACTGCTGCGCGAGGCGTGGGGGCCGGACAAAGCCGGCGACACGCGTACGCTGCGGGTATGCATCCAGCACCTGCGGGTCAAGCTCGAGCCCGATCCGCAGCGGCCGAAGTTCCTCGTGACGGAAACGGGGCTCGGCTATCGCCTGAAGCTCGCGCCGTTCTAGACTCCCGCGCATGCAGGGGGGCAGATCGTCGTCGTGGCAACGCGCCGTGCTCGTGCTCGCGGGCGCCGCGGCTGCGTGGTCGCTTGCGAGTGCGCAGGACCAGCGCAAGAGCGAAGCCGCACTGAACACCGTGCGCAAAGAGATCAAGGAGCTCGAGACGCGGCTCACGCGCGAGACTGCGCGGCGCGACGAAGGCGCGAAGGCGCTGCGCGCGGCCGAGGTCGAGAACGCGGACGCGACGCGCAAACTGGCCGACGTGCGCGCGAAGCTCAACGATCAGCGCGCCGCCCGCCGCTCGCTCGGCGAGCAGACGGACCGCGCGAACCAGCGGCTCGCGGCCGAGCGCGCCGCGCTCGGATCACAGGTGCGCTTGAGCTACATCACCGGGCGTTCCGAGGTCTTCAAACTGTTGCTGTCGCAGGAGAGCCCCGCGACGCTCGGCCGCATGCTGGTCTACTACGACTACTTGAATCGCGCGCGCACCGCGCGCATCGCGGCCGTCGGCACGGACCTTACGCGGCTTGCGGCGTTGAACGCCGACACCGAGCGCGTGGAAGCCGAGCTCAAGGAGCTCGAAGCCGCGCAGGCCACGCAGGTCGCCGCGCTCGCGAAAGCGCGCGACGCGCGGCAAGCCGTGGTCACGCGCTTGGACTCGAGCATCAAGGACGACAACGCGGCTGTCGCGAAGCTGCGTGGCGAGGAGAAACGGCTGACGGACTTGGTCGAGCAGTTGCGCCACCTCATGGCCGGTCTGCCCGTCGAAGGCGATCAGCCGTTCGCGACGCTGAAGGGCAAGCTCGCCTGGCCGGTGCAGGGCCGCCTGGCCGGCGACTTCGGTCAACCGCGTGCCGGCAGCGTCGTCAAATGGAACGGAGTGCTGCTCGAAGCGCCGGCCGGGACGGCGGTCCGGGCGGTCTATCACGGCCGCGTCGCGTTCGCGGACTGGCTGCCGGGCCTGGGCCTGCTCGTGATCATCGACCACGGCGGCGGCTACATGAGCCTGTACGGGCACAACGAGGCGCTGCTGAAGGAAGCCGGCGACTGGGTGCAGCCCGCCGAGACGATTGCGCAGGTCGGCGACACGGGTGGAGCGCCGCGGCCGGCGCTGTACTTCGAGATCCGTTTCAAAGGCGAGCCTGTTAATCCGCACACCTGGATCACGCGGCCGATCACGGGGCGCTAACCCGCGCGCCACCGAGGTTTGCGGGGCACGGTCTGCTATGATTCCGCCAAATTTAGGCACGCCGTGCGGCGCCTTCGAGGCACGCGCCGGCCACTGGCGAGGACGCATGCAGTACACCCGATTCACGCTGATCGCCGTCGCGTTCGTCGCGACGCTCTGCGGTTGCTCGAAGCCCGCCGAGCCCACGGCTGCAAAATCGGCCGCCGCGCCAGCGGCCGCCGTAAGCCTCGAAGGTACGTGGAGCGGCGTCATGACGACTCGCGACCACGACTTCTGGCGCGTCGAGGACTGGGCCTGCTTCAACGGCTGCACCGACAAGACCGTCGCCCAGATTCGCGAGCTGCTGAACGACCCGGCCAACGACAAACTTCCGGTCATGGCGCTGGTCGGGCGGAGCTGGGGCATGGCGCGCGCGGAGATGAAATCGCGCTTGACCCCGCCCTCGCTCGAGATTTTCGACAAGATCAACGACGAGACCGATCCCACGCTGAACTGCGAGCCTTACGGCTTTGCCCGCGAGATCGTGAACGCGCTGCCGATCAAGATCAGCAAGGACGGCGCGAACCTCGTGATCGACTACGAGGAGTGGAGCCAGACGCGCACGATCTACATGGACGGCCGCGACCACCCGACGGAAATCGCGCCGACGATGATGGGCCACTCGATCGGCCGTTACGACAACGGCGCGCTCGTGGTCGACACCGTGGGGCTCGCGCCGGACATCTTCTACCCCGCGTATTCCGGCGGCGGCTACAGCGAGCAGGCACACGCCGTCGAGCGGTATACCGTCGCCGAGGAATCCGCGCCGTCTCGAAGTCGAGGTCACGATCGAGGACCCGAAGATGCTGACGGAGCCCTACAAGTTCCGGAAGGTCTGGCTGCACACGCCGGATCTCGAGCTCGTGCACGACAGCTGCAAAGACTATCCAACGAAGCCGTGAGGACCCCGCCCATGAGGACCGCTCTACTGACGTTCGTGCTCGGCGCCGTGGCGCTGCCGGCGGCCGCGCATCACTCCGCGGCGGTGTTCTATCAGCTCGACAAGGAGATCACGGTCGAAGGTGTGGTCAAGACCTACAACTTGGGCAACCCGCACGCGCGGATCTACATGACCGTGAAAGGCGCCGACGGCAAGGATCAGGAATGGCTCGCCGAAGGCGGCTCGCGGACCGTGCTGCTGCGCAACGGCTTCAAGGGCGACGAGGTCAAGTCCGGCGACAAGGTCAAGATCGTCGGTAACCCGGCGCGCGACGGCACCAACGTGGTGCACTGGGAAAAGCTGATTCTCGCGGACGGCAAAGTGCTGTGGGGCGAGGACGTCCCGGAGCCCGACAAGTTCGAAGCGCTACGCCACAAGAAGTGAGCCGCCGAGCGGGCACGTGGGCGCGCATAACATAAAGAACCTGAGATGCCGCCTCGCGGGGGTCCGTGCTAAGGTGATTCGCATCCCCCGGGGGATCGAAAAATAACAATGACCCTGAGTCTGCGCGGTGCTCTCGTTCTCTTGATCGGCGTGGTGTTGGGCCTAGGATTGGCCCTCAGCACGTCCGTGTGGACCGCGCTCACCGCGCACCAGAAAACGACGATCACCCCGACCGATCCCACGATCGAATCCGCCGCCATGATCGCCGAGGTCATCGACCGCGTCCGGCACGAATACGTCGATCGCGTCGACGACAAGCGCATCGTCGAGGCCGCGATCCGCGGCATCGTGGCCGACCTCGACCCGCATTCGAGCTTCCTGAACGCCGAGCAGTACGAAGCGATTCGCATCACGACCTCGGGCAACTACACCGGCATCGGTCTCGACGTGAATCTCGAGGGCGGCAAGGTCACCGTCGTGAACCCGCTCGACGGTGCGCCCGCGGCGCGCGCCGGCATCCTGCCGGGCGACGTCGTCGTGTCGGTCGACGACGTGCCGGTCGATGACAAAGACGTCAGCGCCACCGTCGCACGCATGCGCGGCGCTCCCGGCACGCCCGTGACGCTCGACGTCGTGCGCGACGGCACGGAGGTGCCGCTGCGCTTCGCGTTGACGCGCAGCTCGGTGCAGGTGAAATCCGTCACCGGCGAGTATCTCGGCAACGGCCTCGCGTACCTGAAGCTCTCGTCGTTCACCGACAGCACTCCGCGCGATCTCGATGCCGCCGTGCGCGAGCTGCTCGCGAACTCCGGCACCGACAGGTTGCTCGGTGTCGTGCTCGATCTGCGCGGCAACCCGGGCGGCGTGCTCGACGCTGCGGTGCGCGTTGCGGACAAATTCCTGGCCGACGGCCTGATCGTCAGCGGTTCGGGCCGCGTGCAGCAGGCGCGCTTCGAGCAGTTCGCGCATCCGGGCGACGTGCTCGAGGGCGTGCCGACGGTCGTGCTCGTGAATCGCGGCTCGGCCTCGGCGTCGGAGATCGTGGCCGGCGCGCTGCAGGATCATCACCGCGCGCGCATCGTCGGCGAGACGACGTACGGCAAAGGTTCCGTGCAGACCGTGATGCCGCTCGGCGAAGGCACGGCCATCAAGCTCACGACCTCGCGCTACCTGACGCCGTCCGGTCGCTCGATCAACGGCTCGGGGATAGAGCCCGACGTCGTCGTCCACAACGCCGACGCGAACGCGCAATACCGTGGCGCCGGCGGCGCGGTCTCGCTGCGCGACGACTCACAACTCTTCGAAGCCATCAGGCTCATCAGCTACGACTCGATCGCGCAGACCGCCGCGCCGTGATGCGTCGGGTCGAGGCCGTCGTCACCCACATCGTGCTTCTCGTGGCGACCTGGCTCGCCGCTCCCGCCGTTGCCGACCCGCTGCCGAAAGTCGCTCTGATCATCGACGACGTCGGCTATCGCCTGGCCGAAGGCGAGCGCGCCGTGCGTTTGCCGGGCGCCGTGGCCGTGGCTGTGCTGCCGTTCGGCACGCATTCGGTCGCGCTCGCGCGTGAGGCCGACGCGCAGGGCAAAGAAGTCGTGCTGCATCTGCCGATGCAGCCGCTGGCCGGCGCCGAGGATCCCGGCCCCGGCGCGCTTCGACATCGGCCAGTCGCGCGCCGAGCTCGTTGCCGTGCTCGCAGCCGATCTCGCCGCCGTGCCGTTCGTCGTCGGCGTCAGCAACCACATGGGCAGCCTGCTGACGCAGCAGGCCGACCAGATGGGCTGGCTCATGGACGAGCTGCGCCGCCGCGAGCCGCTGTTCTTCGTCGACAGCTATACGACCGCCGCCAGCGTGGGGTTTGCCGCCGCGCGCGAGTACGGTGTGCCGGCGCTGCGCCGCGACGTGTTCCTCGATGCCGATCCGGCGCCCGCCGCGATCGAAGCGCAGTGGCAGCGTTTGCTCGCGCGGGCACGCACGCAC
Organism: uncultured Gammaproteobacteria bacterium; assembly: GCA_963748045.1. GTDB lineage: Bacteria > Pseudomonadota > Gammaproteobacteria > Steroidobacterales > Rariloculaceae > FEN-1219. The sequence goes on along the minus strand of CAVVIC010000018.1, from coordinate 216,063 downwards.
GGCGCGGCGGTCGGCATCGGTCATCCGTACGCTGCGACGCTCGCGCTGCTCGAGCGCGAGCTGCCGGCGCTCGACGGCGAGCGGCGTCGTGCTCGTGCCGTTGTCCGCGTTGCTGATCGGAGGTGCGCCGTGAGCCGCGATCCGATCGAGCGCAGTCTCGAGATCGAGCAGGCGCAACTGCGCGGGTTCGCGCGCAGCATCGCCGAAGTCGAATGGCTGCTGCTGATTCTCGTCGTGCTGTACCTCTTCATCGGCAACCCGAGCCTGGCGAGGAGCCCGAGCGTGCTCGGCGTGCTGCTCGGTTTCGCGGCGTTCGTGCTGGTGTTCCGCTACGCGCGGCCGTTCGCAGCCAGCGTGCACGTGAAGCTCGCGATCGAGATTCTCGCGATGCTCGCGTTCCTGACGGCCGTGCTCGCGTTCGCCGGCGGCGTCTTGAGCCCGCTCGTGAACCTGTATCTGCTGCCGATCGTGACGGCCGCGCTGGCGCTCGGCAAACGCGCCACCGCGCTCGTGATGATCCTGGTCTGCGGCTGCTACACGCTCGTCGAGTGGCTCACGATCGGCAGCGTCGGGCTTGGACACGGCGTTCGCGCTGGCCGCGATCGGCGTGCTGGCGCCGTTCGCGCTCGTGGCGTTCTGCACGTCGCTCCTGGTCGACAACATCAACACGGCCAAGCGGCGCATCCGCGCGCTGTCGGATCGCGACGAGCTGACCGGTCTCTACAACCTGCGCGCGTTCTCGCGGCTCGCCGAGCAGGAGCACGACGCCGCGAACCGCGCGGGCCGCAGCTACTCGGTGCTGATGGTCGACATCGAGCACCTGAAAGAACTCAACGACACCTACGGGCACGACGCCGGCAATCGCGCCGTGAAGCTCGTGGGCGAGGCGTTGACGCGGCTCACGCGCTCCACCGATCTCGTCGCACGTTACGGCGGCGACGAGTTCGTGCTGCTGCTCAGCAACGCGGACAAGGCCATCGCCGAAGAAGTTGCCCAACGAATACGCAACGTGGTGTTCTCGACCACGCTCGAGGTCGACGTGAAGATGGTCCGGATCAAGGCCAACGTCGGCGCCGCCACGTTCCCCGACCACGGCAACGCGCTGCAGGTCGTGGTGGCCGCCGCCGACCGTCTGATGTACAAAGACAAAGAGCTGCGCGATCCGCCGAAAGGCAAAGCTGATCGTCACGGAGACTCTGACGCGCGCGGCGCATTCGCTTCGGGGGAGGGCATGCCGATGAGCACACGAGCTGCGGTGCGGCAGGTGGGCTGATGGCCGACGCTCCGAAGCGGGCGAATGGCGCACGCCGCACCGGCCCGAGATCTTCCCGATCTGGGGCATGCTCGCGATTCCGGGCGGCGTGCTGTGGGGCACCGCGCTCGGCGCGTTGGCGGGGATGTTGTTCGGCAACATCGTGATTGGAACGATGATCGGGGCGGGGCTGGGGCTCGGCAGTCGGCCTCACGTTGTTCGCGGCGGCTATTGTCGTCGCGTCCGCGAAACTGTAGTCATGGCTAAAACAATCAACTGGGTCGGGCGCATTCTCGGCATGCTGTGCGCCGCCGCGCTCGCGGTTGCGTGGGCGTATCGCGTTGTGGGTGCCGGCGGCCGGCCTGTCCCGCCGGCGTCAGCGTGATCACGGCGCTCGCGTTCGTCGCGTTCGCGGTGTTCGCCGGCATCGCATCCGCGTACGGCCACGCGGTGGTGCTGGTGCTGTTCTTCCTCGCGTCGTTCTTTCCGATCGGCGCCACCTTTCTGATGGAGCCCGACTGGCACAAGTGGGTCGGCTGGGGCGATCTCGGCTTGCTCGGCGCGGCCGTTCTGATGTGGGCGACTGCGCGCCGCCGCGTTTAGAATGGCGACGACGCTCTAGTTTCCGGAGAAGGTCGATGCGAAGTCGCGTGGCGACGATGGCGGTGCGTGCGGTCCTGATCGCGAGTCTCGTGGCCGCGGTGGCCGCGTGCGCGCCCGAGGTCGGTTCGAAACGCTGGTGCGCTGTCATGCGCGACAAGGCGCGCGGTGACTGGACCGCGAACGAGGCGCTCGATTTCGCACGCCACTGCGTGCTGGCCGGCGACGACGACAAGAAGTGACGCGCGCAGCGTTGTGGCTGGTCGCCACGGTGGCTCGGTGCGGCGCTGCCGGTGTCCGCAAGCGCCGACGGCGCGCTCGACGCGGCGCGCGCGAAGTGGCGCGCGGCGAAGCTCGGCAGCTACGAATACGGCTACCACAAGTTCTGCGAGTGCCACCGCGACTCCCCGCCCGAGACCGTGGTCAGCGTGCGCGACGGCAAGGTCGTGAACGTGCGGCACAGGCCCGTCGGGTCCACGACCGAAGTGCCGGCCGCCGAGAAGAACTTCGAGTACTACTGGACCGTCGACGGGCTTGTTCGAGCTGATCGCGGCGGCACAGATGCGGCACGTGGAAGTCCGCGCTCAATATGACTCGACGGTCGGCTATCCGACAGAGATCCACATCGACTACGACAAGAACCTGATCGGCGACGAGCTCGATCTGAAGCTCACGGGCGTCACGCCGCTGCCCCGCTAGCGGCCTGCCCGCCGCGCCGCAAGGTGGCCTTTCGGCCCGGACTTGCTGCCCTCCGCAGTCCGTCATCATCTTGAGTCCGGGATTGACCGGCCAAAACCGCCGCCGTAGAGTCTACGGCGCGCCCCTTGGGCGTCTGGTGCTGAGGCGCTCGAACAACAACTAGAACCGATCGTCGCTCGGCGCTCAATCCCACGCCGTTGGTTGAGTCGCTCGCATGTCGTGCAACGGCGTGAGAGTCCTGGTGATGAATATCTACGTTGGCAACCTGTCGTATGGCATGAGCGAAGACGAGCTTCGCCAAGCGTTCGCCGCTCACGGTGAAGTCTCGTCCGCGAAGATCCTGATGGATCGCGAGACGGGCCGCTCGCGCGGGTTCGGTTTCGTCGAGATGCCGAACCAGAGCGAAGCGGAAGCCGCGATCGCGCAGCTGAACGGCAAAGACGTCGGCGGGCGGCCGCTACGCATCAACGAAGCGCGGCCTCGCGAACGGCGATAGCGAGCGGCCCGCATCTCGAGCAGCGTGCGCGCGGAGGGTCTCCTCGCGGGACACGCCGGAAGTCGCGTCCCTGTGGCTCGGCTGCGCACATCCCTGCGCGCGAGCGCCGCGAGGGGCCAACCGCTTCACGCGCACGCTGCTTAAGATGCTTTGAGGTGGGGAGGAGGAAGAGGCGCGTCGTTCGGTGGTGTGAGTTATGTCGTGCCGCGCGTCGGCTCGGGTTCGCTGGCTATAATCGCCGTACCCGTTACAACAACAATAGACGGCGGCGAATGTTCTATTTGAAATGGACTCCGAGCGAGCTCGCCACGCTGCGAGTGGGGGCGCTCTACACGGAAGTCGACGAAGACGGCTGGGTGCAACGCGAGCTCGGCATCGGCGACGACGGCTTGATCACCCACCAACTGATCCCTACGCGACGCGCGGCCTGGCTGGTTTGGCCTGGCGAGGTTGTCGTTCGCGATGCTCGACAGCAACGTCACGAAGGCCGAGTTCGAGTCGTTGTGGCACGCGGGCGCCGTGCGCTCGCGCGAGTCGTAGCGCCGGTCAGCGCGGGGCCGCTATCGCCCGCGGTGCGGCGGTCGGTAGAATCGCCTAAAAGAACGGTCGACGGACGACCGGCGACGTTGTCACCGGGGGGTGCCATGGGTTTGCGATTCCGCTGGCCAACGCCTGCTCGTCGTCGTGACTGCCGGCGGCGTTGCGGCCGGCGCAAGCGCCGCCGACACGTTCCGCATTCGACTCGCGCCGGTGCCTATCGAAGCGTCGACGGCCGCCGCCACGACTGGCCAAGGCAGCGCGACCGCGCAGCTCGACGGCACGAAACTCACGCTGAAGGGCAATTTCGCTGGCCTGAAAGGCGCCGCCACCGTCGCGCGGTTGCACGAGGGCGCGGTCACGGGCGTCCGCGGCCCGGCCATCGCCGACTTCATGGTGCCTGCGGCGCAGAGCGGCAACTTCACAGCCGACCTCACGCTGACGGCCGCGCAGGCCGACAGCGTTCGCCGCGGCCACGTCTACGTGCAGATCGCGAGCGCCAGCGCTCCCGACGGCAACCTCTGGGGCTGGTTACTGCCATGAGCATGCTCGTGCGAGTCGGGCTCACGACGGTCCTCGGTGCAGCGGCTTCGCTGGCTCATGCGCAAGGCGGGCCGTTCACTGCGCAGCAGGCGGCCGCGGGCCGAGCCTCGTACCTCGCGAACTGCGCCGGCTGCCACCAGCCCGATCTGCGCGGCGCCAACGAGGCGAAGCCGCTCGCAGGCCCGGACTTCATGCGCACGTGGACCGACCGCACGGCGCAAGACCTCGTGGCGTTCCTGAGCGTGGCGATGCCGCCGCCGCCCGCGAGCCCCGGCGGCTTAGGCACGCAGACCTACGTGAACCTCGCGGCGTTCGTGCTCGCGGCGAATGGGGCGCTGCCCGGCAATTCCGAGCTCGCCGCCACGACGGCCGTTCGCATCGGCAGCGTCGCGACCGGCACGATGACCGACGCGTTTCGCGCCGCGCTCGCGAGCGCCGTGCCCGCGGGACCCTCGGCCGGCGGCCGGACCGGAATCAGCGTGGCCGGCAACGCCGAGCGCGTCCGGCCCGTGACCGACGCCGACCTGCGGGCGCAGCCCGGCGCCGACTGGCTCATGATCCGCGGCAACTATCGCGCGTGGAACTACAGCGAGCTCGCCTCGATCACGCGCGACAACGTGAGCCAGCTGACGCTGCAGTGGGTCTGGTCGATGACGGACGGCGGCTGGAGCGAGCCCGCACCGATCGTGCGTGACGGCGTGCTGTACCTCAACAACTCGACCAACGTCATCCAGGCACTCGATGCCGCGACCGGCGAGCTGATCTGGGAGAACCGCGTCGGCCCGCCGTGGCCAACAAGGCTACACGCGGTATCGCGATGTACGAGGACAAGATCTTCATCGCGACGACCGACGCGCGGCTCGTCGCGCTGTCCGCGAAGACCGGCCAGATCGTGTGGGAAAGGATCATCGGCGACCGCACGAACGGTGCGTACGAGGCGCCGAGCGGCCCGATCGTGGTTCGCGGCAAGGTCATCCAGGGACTCAGCAACTGCACGCTGTACCGCAAAGAGAAATGCTTCATCAGCGCGTACGACGCGAAGGACGGCCACGAGCTCTGGCGGTTCGAGACGGTCGCCACGAGCGAGAAGCCGGGCGGGGACACCTGGGGCGACATTCAGGACCTGTACCGCACCGGCGGCGATACGTGGATCACGGGCAGCTACGACCCCGACTTGAACACCACGTACTGGGGCGTGGCGCAGCCGAAGCCGTGGGTGCCCGCGAGCCGCGGCAACTCGGCGCTCGACCGCGCCCTCTACACGAGCAGCACCGTCGCGCTCGATCCGGACACCGGCGCGCTGAAGTGGTACTACCAGCACGCGCCCGGCGAGTCGCTCGATTTGGACGAGGTGTACGAGCGCGTGCTCGTCGACGTCGGCGGCGAGAAGGCCGTGTTCACGATCGGCAAGCCCGGCATCCTGTGGAAGCTCAATCGGCAGACCGGCGCGTACATCGACCATCACGAGACGGTGCTGCAGAACGTCTTCGACAAGTTCGATCCCGAGACCGGGCAGCCGCGCTATCGCGCCGACATCGTCGCCGGCAAAGTCGGCGAATGGGTGCAGGCGTGCCCCAGCACCGAGGGCGGCCACAACTGGCAGGCCATCAGCTACAACGCCCCGACGCAGCGGCTCATCATTCCCTTGAGCCAAAGCTGCATGGAGATGCGCGGCTTGAACGTCGAGAAGGTGATCGGCGGCGGCGGCACGGCCGCGGACCGGCGCTTCTACGAGATGCCGGGCACGAACGGCAACGTCGGCAAGCTCGCGGCGTACGACACGCGCACGCTGAAGGAGCTGTGGTCGATCCAGCAGCGCGCGCCGTTCCTGACCGCCGTGCTCTCCACGCGCGGCGGCGTGGCGTTCGTCGGCGACCTGAACCGCGAGTTCAAGGCCGTCGACGTCCAGACCGGCAAGATCTTGTGGCAGACGCGGCTCGGCACGTCGGTGCAGGGCTTCCCGATCACGTTCAGTGTCGGGTGGCCGGCAGTTCGTGGCCGTGCCGACCGGCACCGGCGGCGGCAGCCCGCGCGTGGTGCCGTCCTTGATCACCCCGGACATCCACCACCCCGCCAATGGCAACGCGCTGTACGTGTTCGCGCTGCCGGAGCGAAAGTAACGGCGTAGGAGACAAAGGATGCGTGTCGCGACTCCGTGCGTGGTTCTCACCGCGGCGCTGCTCGGTGCCTTCCAGGCCGGCGCTCAGGGTGTGGTGACCCAGAAGATCCTGTCGCTGAATGCCGCGAAAATCATCGCGGAGGCCGCGCTCGCCGAATGCAGGGGACGCGGCTTCCACACGAGCGTGGCGGTCGTCGATCGCTCCGGGACCCTGCTCGTGGTGCTGCGCGACGAGCTGGCCAACCCGGCCACGATCGACATGGCACGGGGCAAGGCGTACACGGCCATGGTGTTTCGGTCCTCGACGCTCGAGTTTCCAGCAGGCCACCGCGAACGACCCCACTCGTGCGCCGCAGCGCAACGTGCCGGGCATCCTGGCGCTCGGCGGTGGTGTGCCGATCACGGTCAACGGCGAGATCTTAGGCGGCGTCGCGAGCTCCGGCTCGAGCCAGAAGGACGACGACGAGTGCGCCCGCGCGGGCCTGGCCAAGGCCGCGGAACTGCTGAAGTAGTAGGCGCCGCGCTCTGACGGGCTCGGAAGCGAGGGTCGCGATATACTGCGGGCACGCGCCCGTAGCTCAGTGGATAGAGCACTGCCCTCCGGAGGCAGGGGTCGGGGGTTCGAATCCCTCCGGGCGCGCCACCCGTCGCTTCCCCTACGGGGCCTGATCTGTCTCGTTGTTCGGGGTAGAACCCAACAAGTCTGCCTGAGGCAGTTGGCCGCTGATCGCGCGGCCGATCATTCTGGTGACCTGTTCGTTCGCCCGTATCGGGATAAGCTCCACGTCGGGATGGTGCGACGGGAACACGCGAAAGACCTCGTCAGCGAAGGCTTGCCCGATGGATTCGACTTTGTCGAAGTTGAGCAGGACCGTCCTAAACCGATCAAAACGAGTCAGCAGTCGTTTGGCCTGCGAGCGCGAAACGAGAAGGTCGTCGCCGTATTGCAGCAGTTTGACGGGAACGACGGTTCTGTCGAAACGGTATTCCTCTGGATCCGTCGCGTACGCGTCGAAGATGTCGGGTAGCTCTTTTTGCGTCGCGTTGCTCAGGGTCATGAACACGGTTGTTCCATCGACCGTCGCGGAAGGCTTCGCTTCACCCAGTATCCAGTCCTCGCCGTCGCTGTCCTTGTGATCAAAGTAGACGCTGCCAGATCGAATCGAGAACTCGTCAAAGGCTCGGGCAGAAAAATAGATGCCCCCGCCCGTGTGGTTCGCAGGGTCAGTGGTGACCTTGCCTTTTGACAGCTCGAAAGCTGCGTGGCGGTCATCGTCCAGCCGAAGTGCCCGGGCGATCTTTCGGAAGAGTCCCACGCCATAGTCATGCACCTCGACGGTGGTCGAGAGCGGCGTCCGCTTCGTCCGGACTCCAATGAGGGCTGAATCCGAATGATCGACGACATTGTCGATCATCGCGGTACAGCCGTAGTGCCAGATGGCGAGCGCGTTCGGCGGCAACCCAGCCAGGAGCGGCTGAATCCTCTGCTCCCACAGGTCGCGTTCAGCCAGTCCTGCTACGGTTTCTTCGATGACGTGTTCAGAAGTGTCGAGCCCGTAATGCCCTCGGCTGATACGAACGATCAGCCGGCGGTCCGACAACGAGCGCAGATAGTTGTGCGCCGTTGGCCGCGACACGCCGAACTGGCGTTGTAGCTGGGCGGCGAGACTTCTTTGGCCGGCCGCTATCGCCTCGAGGACGAAAGCTTCGACGGCCCTTGGCTCGGCAGCGCGAGGAGCAGCCATGTGGGGGTCCCGAAGATGTCTAATTATTACTATACATCGATGTAAAGCATGGCGTGGATGTCTAAGATCCCCGCGAAGGCCCGCGCCCACATGCAGCCAAGGCTGTCGCCTGCTGAAAGTGGAGGAGCGCCCATGACGAAGGTTGGGGTTCTCAGGGTGCCGAAAGGGTCGGCCGAAAGTATTTGAAATCGGCGTACTACCCGCCGTTGGGGCGGGGGCGGCAAGAGCTCGGTGGCTTGGGAAACGGCCGGTGCGGGCTTGGGCCGGCAGTGGCCGCTAGGGCAGCGCTGTGATGGAAAGCAGTTGGCCACCGGTCAGCGGATCGTATGCCCCCTCGACCGACACGTTCGCCAAGCTTTGCTTGCGGTCATTGTCCCGCCAATCGATATGGTGCCGCACGACTTCGGCCGCAGCGCTCTCCGGGGACTGTCGACGTACCTCATCCCCACCCGGAATGCGCAACACGGCTCCCTGGTAAAGGACGTTGATGTTGCCGCCAAAGGCCCGGGGATTGGCTTGAAACACCGCAATCATCATCTGGTCCAGGGTGACGCCATCGCTCAGATGCTGCCGCGCGACGCCGGAAAGGGTCTCGCCCCAGGTCACGGGGCCGTGCGTCGCCTCGGTTGCAGTAGGCGCGTTTTGCGCAAAATTGCCTCGAGAATCAATATGTTGCCGTTCGACTTTGGCCGTAGCCGTCTCCGGCGAACCTTGGCGGACCTCTTGTGCGCCGGGGATGTGCAAGACGGCGCCCTCGTGCAAGACATTGATATTGCCGCTAAAAGCCCGGGGATTCGCTTCGAACACCGCGATCATCATCTGGTTCATGGTAATGCCGTCGCTCAAATAGCGGTGCGCAACGCCGGAAAGCGTCTCGCCTCGCTGCACGGGCCCGTACTGCCGACTCGGATCAACTGCGGCGAGTAACGGGGCCTCGGAGGGCGCCGAACCCGCAGCGGGCTTGGGTTCTAGGTCAGATGGCTCTGGGGAAGGCGGGGGCGAAGTCGCAGTCGCAGGCCCCATTTGCCGCTCTTGGACGGCGTCGGATCCCAGATAGACCGTGAGTTCCCGTGAGCCCTTGCGTAGGCGGACGGCGCCAGCGTCGATCGACAGGATTTCGGCGTCACCCACACGATCCCCTTCTGCGGAAACGGTGCCGTTGACCAGCGCCACGCGCCTCGAGGGGGAAATGACGACGCCGCTGACGCGGTAAGCGGGCTCCTCGCGCTCGGCGGCAGCGCCTGCGTGGCTGTAGGGCATCATGGGGTCGCGCAGCACACCGGTCTCCTGACCCGAGACCGAGGCGCAAGCCAGCGTCCAGAGTAGAGGAACTACCGAAAGCCGTCGAAACACCGAGCCAGCCAACATCTATGAATCTACCTGGCGCTCATCTAGACCCCCCGGAATGGGAAGTCTTCTGACATAAGCAGGCCGTTCGCTCAACCTGAATAACCCAATCCCTTCATCCGAGTCTGTGAACGGCGTCGCACAACCGGCGCTCGGGTCGTCGAGGGGGCTCTGGGCCGAGGCCGTTCCCTCCAAGCGTGAAGTACAATCTCGGGGCGATTTCGTTGGCCGCCAAGGCCCGGCCTCGCCCTACATAGACAAAGAGATTGGACACACGAGCATGGCGAAGAACCTAGAAGAAGCGATCCGAGCGGCCGGCAGCCCGGTCAAGTTGCTGTGGGAATCGAAGACTCCGCCGGCCGTGGTGCCGCGCGTCGTGCCGGAATTCACGAACTGGCGCGACGAGCAGATGGCCTGGCGCCGTACCGCCGTGCTGTTCGACCAGTCGCACCACATGGCCAACCTGAACATCAAAGGCCCGGACGCGCTCAAGCTGATCAGCAAGCTCGCCGTCAACAGCGTGGCGAAGTTCCCGGTCGACATGGCCAAGCAGTTCGTGGCCGTCAACCACGACGGCTACGTCATCGGCGACAACATCCTCTTCCACCTCGAGGAAGACGAATACCAGGCCGTCGGCATTCCGCCGTCCATCAACTGGCTGCACTATCACGCCGTCACCGGCGGCTACGACGTGCGCGTTTGGCGCGACGACAACTCCTTCTACCGTAAGGGCGATCCGGTCCTCTGGCGCTGCCAGGTGCAGGGCCCCGGCGCGATGGATGTCATCCGCGAAGCCACGGGCCAGGAAGCCCCGAAGCTGAAGTTCTTCTACATGACCCGCTTCAAGATCGCGGGCTGCGAAGTGCGTGCGCTGCGCCACGGCATGGCGGGCGAGCCCGGCTTCGAGATGTGGGGCCCCTGGAAGGACAACGACGCCGTCCAGGCGGCGCTGCTCGCGGCCGGCAAGAAGCACGGCATGGTCCAGGTCGGCGGCCGCGCGTATCACACGAACGCGCTCGAGTCCGGCTGGCTGCCGCGCCCGCTACCCGCCATCTACTCCGGCGAAAAGCTGAAGCCCTATCGCGAATGGCTGACCGAGAATGCGTACGAGACGACGTCTCCGCTCGGCGGCAGCTTCTACTCGGACAACATCGAGGACTACTACTTCACGCCCTACGACCTGGACTACGGCCGCATCATCGGCTTCGACCACGATTTCATTGGCCGCCAGGCGCTCGAGAAGATGGTCGCCAGCGGCAGAAGCGAGCGGCGCAAGAAGGTCACGTTCGTGTGGAACGGTGACGACGTCGCCGCTGCCTACGGCTCGATGTTCCACCAGGGCCCGGGCGCGAAGTTCATCAACCTGCCGGTGGCGCTATACGACACGTTCCATGCCGACCGCATCGAAGCGAACGGCAAAGTGGTCGGAATGTCGACCTGGACGGGCTATTCGGCCAACGAGCGCGCGATGCTGTCGCTCGGCCCTATCGACGCGGAGTTCGCGAAGCCCGGCACCGAAGTGACACTCGTCTGGGGCGAGAACAAGCCGTCCTCCAAGGCGCAGGTCGAGGATCACGTCCCGTTCAAGATCCGCGCGACGGTCATGCCTGCCCCGCTGGTCGAGAAGGCCCGTACGGCCTATCGGTCGGATGCCGGCGTGAAGTAGCGAAGGCCCTACTTCTTCTTCACCTGCTCGAGCAGATAATCGACGGCGCCCACGATCTCGGCGTCCGATAGATCCACCCGGCCGCCTTTCTGCGGCATGAAGCCCTTCTGACCCTGGAAGCCGGCGAGCGCGTGCTGATGCAGCGTATCGACGCCCTGCGCGATGCGTGGCGCCCAAGCGGCGGTGTCGCCGAGCGGCGGCGCGCCGTTCAAGCCCGGCGGGGCGTGGCAGGCGATGCAGGCGGCGTTGTAGACCTGGGGGCCGGTCAACGGCGCGGCGGCGGGCTTCGATGAGCCACGGCCGCAGCGGCCGCGGCCGCGAGCTCGGCGTCGCCGAGCAGCAGCACGTGGCCGACGGGCTTGATGCGCGCGCCGACGGCGGCAATCACGGCCGGGTCGGCCGCCACGTATTTGCCCTGCGTGTCGATCGAGACGGCCCGAGCGAGGAAGAACAAGCCTGCCGCTGCGCCCATCAAAATGCCGATCACGAGCATGAAGCTGTCGAAAAACTGCTGGTCTTGATGGCGCAACGCCGTGCTCCCTCGCTGAATCCGCGGCGATTATAGCGACAGCCGCGCGGGCCGAGATAGTGCCGCGCGCACTCGCTGCTACTTCTTCTCTACGACCTCGGTCGTGAGAGGCCCCGTGCCGAACACCTGGATCACGGCCTCTTCGTCCTTCGCGCCGTCGTAGTGAGGCTGCCCGGTGAAGTGGGCGACGTAGCTGCCGGGTTTCACCGGCACGGTGCTCGCGGGGTCGAACTTCGTGCCGCTGCCGACCCACCACGTGCCGGAGATCACGACGAAGAACCGATCCGTGTTGTGAATGTGCGGCCGGCTGAAGTTGCCGGGCAGCCATTTGATGCGCATCACGTACGGGCCCGGCTTGCTCGGGTCGCCGAACAGTACGGCGGTCTCGTTCGTGCCGGCCGCATTGCGGACCCACTTGACCTCGCTCGGCGGTACCACCAGCACGGCTTTCGGATCGACGTCCGCGCGGCTCGCGGTCACGAAGGCCGCGGCGCCGGCCACCAGACACAACCACTTGAACTGAGTGCGCATGCTCCCCTCCCGGCGGGCGGCAGCCCGCTGCCTGTGCGCCCAACGGTAACACAGCGGCAACGCGGCGCGCCGAAGCGGCCCAACTTGGCGCCTAGTCGCCGGTCAGCAGACTTGCGGGCAGAACGACCGTTACACGCGAGCCCTGTTTGGTGGAATGGATGTCGAGATAGGCGTCGAACTTGCGAAGGCGCTGCTCAAGGCTCTCGAGGCCGACCCCGCTGTAGGCGGCCAACGGCTTCGAATTGCGCCAGTGCTCCGGAAAGCCGACGCCGTTGTCGGCCACGGTGATCAGGACCGAGCCGTCGCGCGCGCGGGCGCTCGACACGGCGACGCGCGTGGCGCGGGCGTGCTGCCGCACGTTCGTCAGCAGCTCCCGCACGGTTCGATAGATCACGTCGGACAGATCGGCGGGAAAGCGCGTATGCGCCTCGCCGATCGTGACGTGGCAATCGATCCCTCCCTCGGCACGAAATCGGTTGCAAAGTGCGGCCAGCGCGCCGAACAGATCCGCGCCGCTATCGCGGGTCGTGACCATGCGTCTCCCGGGGTAATCCGGTAAAGGGCGCGCACTATCGGGCGGAAGGAGGCGCCGTGGACGTGTCACACCGTAACCAGGGCGAAAGCCCCGCCGCGCCTTGGGCTCAAGCGCCAGGACCGACGTTACAGCGACTTCGGCGCCGGCCGGTTGCCCCGGCGGCGTGTGACGGACTTAACGGCCGCTGCGTTTCGCGCCGGCGGCGCGATCCGTCGTCCGCGCGGCGCTCAGGATGTCCTGCAGCCCGAGGTTGCCCTCGTGGCACGCGTACTCGAACGGTGCGGCATCGGCCTGCGCTTGAGCGGCATCTCGATGCCCACGGTGCGGTCCACGTCGCGGGATCCTCGAAGCGCACGGTCCAGCTCAGCGTGTCCGCGTCGATCGGGCTTGAAGCGCTCGGTGATCTTCAAGTTTTCGCTCGCGTTTCGGTACGCGGACGCCTCGCGGATGTTCGTCGTCTCGACGACGAACGTGTCGCCGTCCCAATGGCCGCGCGCGTCGCCCATGTAGAAGCCGATCGTCTTGCCCACATGCGCGAGCCGTCGGTCGGGATCACGCGCGTCTCGTGGACCATCTCGTACTGGATCGCGACGACGCCCGGCGACTGCGTGATCGAGTAGGCGTTGCCGTAGATCATCGGCATCATCGAGCCCGGCAGGCCGATCGTGATGCAGCGCTGGTAGAGACCGAATTGGGTGTAGGTGTCCGGCGATTCGCTTTTCGCGAACGCCTGGCGCGCCGCTGCGCGCGCTGCTTACCTTCCTCCGTGAGCGCCGGCACCTTGCCGTCCGCGGGCTCCGACACGGACCACGGCCGGCCGTTGATCGCGTCCAGGTACTCGTACCAGTGCGGCGGGCCGGCGCCCGTGTCGTTGTCGGCGCTGCCGCCGATGCGCGCCGCGATGGCGCGGCCGCGCTCGCTGCGAGCTTTCATGAGTTCCGCGAGCTGCTCGGGGCCGAACTCGTTGCGGTTTTTGCCCGCGAGCTCGTCGGGGCGCTCGAACGGCGTGCCGAACTCGTCCTTGTTCGTGTACGTGCCTTCGAGCGCTCGGGTCGCCCCACGACGTGCGCGGCACAACGGCCTGTTGCGCCATGGCGAACGGCGCCAGGCCAAGGGTCGGAATCGCGAGAGCGAGGACGGTGAGGCAACGGCGCATCGGCGTTCTCCGTCGGCGGGCGATGGCCTATGGAACCAGCCGGCGGCGGGTCTGTAAAGCGGGATCCGGTCCGCGTCTGTAGTCGGGCTGCTACGGGCCGACGACCCTGAATCTCTGCACGCGCTTGCCGCGGTTTTCGGCCACGTACACGTTGCCCTTCGAATCGACGGCAATGCCGTGCGGCTGATCGAACTGGCCGGGGTAGTGCCCGAGGCTGCCGAAGCTCGACAGGATCTTGCCCGTGGCGCGCTCGATGACCTCGACGCGCGTGTTGTTCTGATTGATGACGAACAGCAGCCGTTGATTCGCATCGCTCGAAAACGCGAGCGACACGGCCGCGCCGCCGCTCGCTTTCGGTTTTCCATCGCTGCGCGCCGTGACCGGAGCCCACGGGATCTCGATGTTGCGGAGGGACTTCCCGGTCTTGTCGTAGACCTGCACGCGATCGCCGAGCCGGTTGCAGACGTAGACGAGGCCGTCTTTCGCCACGCTCATGCAATGCACGGTCTCCATGTCCGGCAGCCACTGGCGCAGAAACGTGCCGTTGCCGTCGAGCACCGCGATGCGACGGTTGCCGCCGGTGTTCTCGCCGTCGGCCACGAACACCTCGCCGTTCTGCGGGTCGACGTAGAGGCTGGACGGCATGAAGAACCGCGCCGCGCTCGAGTTCAGCGGCTTGCCCTTCGCCGTGCCGTCGGCGGAATCGAACACGCCTTTCTTGCCGACCTGCAGCAGCACCTTGCTGCCGTCGTGCGAGAACTTCTGGATCATGCCGGACGGCGAGCTCGCGACCCAGATGTCGCCGGCGCGATCGACGACGCAACTGTGCAGGCGCGCTTCGAGCACGTTCGGGTCGCCCCACGAGTTCACGACGGCGCCCGCCGGATCGAGCTCGATGATCAGCGGCGCGAGCCTGCCGGAGTTCAGGTCTTCCTCGGCCGGGTCCTGCCGGTGCAGCAGGAACACGTGGTCCTGCGCGTCGATGCAAATGCCGCCGAGACCGCCGAACACCCACTGGTTAGGAAACGGCTTCGGCCACGACGGATCGACCTCGTACTTCGGCGCGGCGCTGTCCGCCGCTCGCGCTGCCGTCGAGCTGATCGTTCCGGTCGCCAAGCCCAAGGCGCAAGCGCCTAGCCAAGAAAGAACGCGCGCCGTCTTGTTCATCAGTTGCTCCCCCGCAGTGTTGGGCACTGTAAACCAACCCGGTCGGAACGCCCCTGGAGGCGCTCTCGGACCCGTGCTCGGATCGGTCACCCGCGGTCGCGACAGCGCAGCTGTAACGCTTCAGCCACATGCTCGGCCGTGACGTGCGCGCTGCCCGCGAGATCCGCGATCGTGCGCGCGACCTTCAGCACGCGCAGCGAGCTGCGTGCGCTCAGCTGCCAGCGATCGGCGGCGCGCTTCAGGAGCTCGCGCTGCTCCGGCCCGAGCTTCACGACGCGCCACAGCCCGCGCGCATCGAGCCGCGCGTTCAATCGCCCGCCGCGATCGAGCTGCACGGTGCGCGCGGCGGTCACGGTCTCGCGCACTTGCGCGGACTCGCTCGTCGCGGACGGCTCCGCGATGTCCGCGAACGCCACGCGCGGCACCTCGATGTGCAGATCGAAGCGATCGAGCAACGGCCCCGAGATCCGGCCCGCCGTACTGCTCGAGCCTGCCCGGCGAGCAGTGGCAGCGATCCGTGCCGTCGCCGCGAAAGCCGCACGGACACGGATTCATCGCGGCGATGAGCTGGAACTCCGCCGGAAACGCGAGCTGCTCGTGCACGCGCGAGATGCGCGCGACGCCGCTTTCGAGCGGCTCGCGCAGCGCCTCGAGCGCCGTGCGCGAGAACTCCGGCAGCTCGTCGAGAAACAGCACGCCGCGATGCGCGAGCGAGATCTCGCCCGGCCGCGGCCGCGTGCCGCCGCCGACGAGGGCCTGCGCCGACGTCGTGTGGTGCGGCGAGCGAAACGGCGGCGTCAGCGTCGGCTCCGCAGTCGCGAGCTCGCCGGCGACGGACGCGATGCTCGCGACGTGCAGCATGTCGGCGTAAGCCAGCGGCGGCAGCAAGCCCGCGAGCCGCTCGGCCAGCATGCTCTTGCCGCTGCCGGGCGGGCCGATCATCAAGAGATTGTGGCCGCCGGCGGCCGCCACCGTCAGCGCGCGTTTGCCGAACGCCTGGCCGCGCACGTCGCCCAAGTCCGGCGCCACGCCGAACCGGAACGGCTCGGCGCGCGCCGTGACGCGCGGCAGCGGCTGCGCTCCGTCGAGGTGCTGCACGACCTCCGTCAGAGTCGCAGCGACGTAAACCTCGGCGCTCGGTCGACGAGCGCCGCCTCGCCGGCGTTCGCCGCCGGCAGCACGAGCGCGCGACCCGCCTTCTGCGCCGCCAGCACGGCCGGCAGCGCGCCCGTGATCGGCCGCAGATCGCCGTTCAGCGCGAGCTCACCCAGGAACTCGAGCGCGCCGACCCGCCAGCGGGCCTGGCGGTCGGCCATGATCACGCCGAGCGCGATCGGCAAGTCGAAGCGGCCGCCCTGTTTCGGGATGTCGGCGGGGCCCAAGTGAGCCGTGATGCGGCTGACGGGAACCGGGTAGCCGCAGCTCGCGAGCGCGGCGCGCACGCGGTCCTTGCTCTCGCGCACGGCGCCGGCCGGCAAGCCCGTGACGGCGAAACCCGGCAGCCCGCCGGCGAGATGCACCTCGACGGTGACGAGATAGGCGTCGAGCCCTGCCTGCCCGCGGCTCAAGAGGCTCGCGAGCGCCACTAGGCGCACCGCGCCGGCGCGCGGTGCGGCCGCCGGCAACTACTTGGAGGAGAAGACCTTCTCGAGCTCGGCGAGGCGGGCTTCCATGCTCTCGAGCTTGCCGCGCGTGCGTTCGAGCACGGCGCGCTGCAAATCGAACTCCTCACGGCTCACGAGCTCCATGCGCTCGATGCCCGACTGGAGCAGCGTCTTGAAGTTGCGCTCCAGGTCCTGGCCGAGCACCTTGAGGTTCTGCGGCACCGACGCCGCCAGCTGGCGAGCGAGCTCGTCTAAGCTGAAACGGGTCGATTTGTTGTCGTCCATTGCACCGTCCTCCGCGGGCCTCGGGCCAGCTTTGATTCTCGCGAACCTGGCGAGAAACACGATCATATCGCCGGGGCGGGCGGGGGCCTATGATTTGACTTAATGCCCCGGCGTGGCGTAGCTATTTATGTGTCGAAAAAGCGGAAATGAGTCACGCGGGGCCTGTGACGGCGCTGCTAGACTCGCGCGAGAAAGGTCACTTCCGGCCGGAGATTACTGACGTGCGTATAGCTCGGTCCGTGTTGTTGCTGGCGTTGCTCGCCGCGGCCGCGCAAGGCGCCGAGGTGTATCGCTCGAAGACTGCGGACGGTAGCGTCATCTATAGCGACCGGCCGACCGAGCGAGAACTCCGAGCCCGTTACGACGGTCGTGCAGCCACGCGCCAACGGCGCGCCCGCGCGCCAGCCCCGGACGGGCGCGCAAGGCTCGGGGGCGCGCGCCGACAGTGCGCCCCAGGCGGCGGCGACGCCGACGCCATTGCCACGGGGCCGACGTCGACCGAGCTGCGCGCCGAGCGGCAGAAGAATTGCGACACTTCGAAAGAGCGCCAGCAGCGGTACGACTTGTCTCGCCGCCTGTTCAAGACCAACGACAAAGGCGAGCGCGAGTATCTGGACGACAAAGCGGTCGCCGAAGCTCGTGCGAAGGCGGCGCAGGATGTCAAAGACTGGTGCGGCTGAGCGCGTATCCGCGCCGTTGCGGCCGCTAGCGCCTCCCGACGCCACTCCGCCGTCCGACACTGTCGACGTTGCGCCGGCCGTGAGCCGGCTCGATGCGTCCGACGACGACTTCTTCATCCCGGATTTCTGCGCCACGCGAATGGTATTCGCCGTGGTGCTCGTCGCGGAGCTTCTGGCCGTGACGCTGAGCCTTGCGCGCCCCGCCGCCGATTTCCTGACGGAGCTCGCGCGCGTGTCGATGTTCCTGCAGTGGGTCGGCCTCACGAGCGCCGCCGTGTTGTGCTACGCGCGGCGCTGGTTGAAGGGGCTCACGGTCGCGCGGAGCTCGCTCATCGTGTTCGGCCTGCTGGTCGCGAACACGGTCGTGATCTCGGAGCTCGCCTTGTGGTTCGAAACCGGGTTCGACCGCACGGCGGTGGGCGCCGTGCTCGCGCCGAGCGCGAGCTGGCCGTTCCTGCTGCGCAACAGCGGCATCTGCGTGATCGTCACGGCGCTGCTGCTGCGCTACTTCTTCGTCACGCATCAGTGGCAGACGCACGTGCACGCCGAAGCGCGTTCGCGCATTCAGGCGCTACAGGCGCGCATTCGGCCGCACTTCCTGTTCAACAGCATGAATACGATCGCGGCGCTCACCCGCAGCGATCCGGCGCGCGCCGAGGAAGCGGTCGAGGATCTCGCGGACGTGTTTCGCGCCACGCTGCGTGACTCGCACAGTCCGCTGCGTTTGAAAGAGGAGCTCGAGCTCACGCGCATCTATCAGCGCATCGAAGCGCTGCGTCTCGGCGACCGGCTCAAGGTGACCTGGGACGTGGCAGAGCTGCCGATGCGCGCGCTCGTGCCGGGGCTCACGGTGCAGCCGTTGCTCGAGAACGCGATCTACCACGGCATCGAGCCACTGCCGACGGGCGGCACGGTGACGGTCGCGGGGCGCGTCGTGAACGGCGAGATCGAGATCGTCGTCACGAACCCGGTGGCGCTCGACGGGTGCCGTGACCCGCGAACGATCCGGCAATCGCCTGGCGCTCGACAACATTCGCCAGCGCTTGGCTCTCGCGTACGGCGCCCGCGGCTCGCTCAGCGTCGAGCAGCAGCCGGAGCAATACCGCGTCACGGTTCGCTTTCCATTCTCCGAATGAGCGCGGCGCTGAACGTGCTGATCGTCGACGACGAGCTGCCGGCCCGCGAGCGGCTGCAACGGCTCGTCAGCGAGCTGCCGGGCTGCGCCGTCGCCGGCGTGTGCGCGAACGGCCCGGACGCGCTCGCGCTGGTCCGCAAGTTGGATCCGGCCATCGTGCTGCTCGACATCCGCATGCCCGGCATGACGGGCATCGAAGTCGCTCGCCATTTGGGCGCGCTCGAGAACCCGCCGGCGGTCGTGTTCACGACCGCTTACGACGAGTACGCACTCGAGGCGTTCGAGGCGCAGGCCGTGGGCTATCTGCTGAAGCCCGTTCGCCGTGAACGGCTCGAAGAAGCGTTGAAGCACGCGTCGCGTCTCAGCGCTTCGCAATTGCATCGGTCTGAGCACGACCGAGCAGCCGTTGGCCGCACGCCAACACGTGGCCGTGCGTGTGCGCGACGAGCTGAAGCTGATTCCCGTGAAGAGCATTCGCTACTTCGAAGCGGACCAGAAATACGTCACCGTGCGCCACACGGGCGGCGAGGACTTGCTCGACGAGCCGCTGAAGCAACTCGAGGAAGAATTCGCGCGCGACTTCGTGCGCGCGCACCGCAGCGTGCTGGTCGCGATCGCGCACGTCGAGGCGCTCGAGCGCGTCGGCGAGGACAACTACGTGCTGCGGTTACGCGGTGAGCCGGAGCCGCTCGCGGTCAGCCGGCGGCAAGTCGCCGAGCTACGGCGACGGCTCCAGAACGCTTAGCTCTTAGGCTGCGAGCGGCGCGAGTCGAGCCACTCGATCAGCGGATCCCACTGCTCCCAATCCGGCCACGCGAGATAGGGCGGCAGCTCATGGATGCCGAGCCCGCGTTGATACGCGCGGATGTAGTTCTGCGCTTCGCGAAAGCTCGCGACATACGGCACCTTCAAGCGCGACAGCACGCCGTCGAGCTCCTCGAAGATCAGCGTGTTCTCTTTCACGCGGTTCGCGACCAGCGCGGCCTTGGCCTTCTTGTCGGCCACCTTGGCGACGTCGAGCAGCTCCTCCACGAACCGCTCGGCGGCCTTGATGTCGATCGGCGACGGCAGCACCGGCACGATGATCGTCTCCGCTTTGCGCACGAGCTCGATCAGGTCTTTGCCGCGTGCACCGGCCGGTGAGTCGATGACGACGTATTCTGTCGTACGCGGCACGCCTTTGAGGCCGCTCTCGAACCCTGCCACACCCGTGATCGGCGCGTAGTCCGCGGGTCTTTGCTGGAGCCAGGTCAACGCCGAGGCTTGCGGATCGTAGTCGACGAGCGCCGTCGCATAGCCTTCAGACGCGAAGTAAGCCGCGAGGCTCGTCGCGATCGTGCTTTTGCCACAGCCGCCTTTGGCGTTGGTCACCAAGATGTGTCGCATGGGCTCTCCGAGGGGAAGCGGATTGTTGTTATTCGGTAGCGAAATGGATGCTCATAAGGTAACAGGCTTATGACAAATCTCCAACGCCGACGCGGGCTGTCAGAGGCCGAGCTGCGCCCATAATTCATCGACTCGCGTGACGACGTCGGGCCGCATGGAAATGGGGCGGCCCCACGCGCGATCCGTCTCGCCCGGCCACTTCGTGGTGGCGTCGATGCCGAGCTTCGAGCCGAGCCCCGCGACCGGCGACGCGAAGTCGAGGTAGTCGATCGGCGTGTGCTCGACGAACGTGCTGTCGCGCTGCGGGTCGACGCGCGTCGAGATGGCCCAGATCACGTCGGCCCAGTTGCGCGGGTCGATGTCCTCGTCCACGACGATCACGATCTTCGTGTACATGAACTGGCGCAGGTACGACCAGATGCCGAACATCAACCGTTTCGCGTGGCCCGGATACTCCTTCTTGATGCTGACCACCGCGACGCGGTACGAGCAGGCCTCGCTCGGTAGGTAGAAATCGACGATCTCCGGAAACTGCGTCTTCAAGATCGGCACGAACACGTCGTTCAAGGCGAGGCCCAAAATCGCGGGCTCGTCGGGTGGCCGGCCGGTATACGTCGTGTGGTAGATCGGGTTCTTGCGGTGCGTGATGCGCTCGATCGTCATGACCGGGAAGCGCTCGACCTCGTTGTAGTAGCCCGTGTGGTCGCCGAACGGCCCCTCGGCCGCTTCGTCGCCGGGCTCGATGTAGCCTTCGAGCGTGATCTCGGCATTCGCCGGCACGACGAGGTCGGAGCTTAAGGCTTTCACGACCTCGGAGCGCTGGCCGCGCAGCAGGCCGGCGAACGCGTACTCGGACAGCGTGTTCGGAATCGGCGTGACGGCGGCCAGGATCGTGGCGGGGTCGGCGCCGAGGCTCACGGCCACCGGGAACCGCTCGCCGGGGTTCTTCTCGCGGAACGCGCGGTAGTCCGTCGCACCGCCGCGGTGCGGGAGCCAGCGCATGATGATCCGGTTGCGGCCGATGACCTGCTGGCGATAGATACCCAGATTCTGCCGGTCGTGCAGGGGTCCGCGCGTGGTCGTGAGGCCCCAGGTGATCAGTGGCCCGACGTCCTCGGGCCAGCAGGTCTGGATGGGCCAGGCCGAAAGATCCACGGCGTCGCCTTCGAGCACTTCCTCCTGGCACACCGCGCCGCGAACGTGACGCGGCGCCATGTTCAGGATCTCTTTCAAGAGCGGCAAAGAGCGCCAGGCCTCCGCGATGCTCCTTGGCGGCTGCGGCGCCCGCAGCGCGGCGAGCAGCTTGCCGAGCTCCGTCAGCGCTTCGCGGCTGTCCGCGCCGATGGCGGCCGCCACGCGCTCCTCGGTGCCGAACAGGTTCGCGAGCACGCGGATGCCGCGCGGGCTCGCGTTCGTGAACATAAGGGCCGGGCCGCGTTCGGCCAGCACGCGCCGCGAGATCTCGGTGATCTCGAGCGCCGGGCTCACGGGGGCGGCGATGGTTTTCAGTTCGCCGCGGCTTTCGAGGTGCGCGAGGAACTCCCGCAAATCGCGGAACACGCGGGGCGGCTTCGACCAGATGGAATCCACTATAATTTGCCTCTGACCCTAAGTTCGCCCCCACATCCACGCGATGCGGCCGCTGGCCGCGACATTAATCCGCACGCAACTGCATTGCCACCCACCATGAAGCTCGCGTTCACCAAGATGAACGGCCTCGGCAACGACATCATGGTCGTGGAGTGGCCACAGGGGCAGCCGCCGCCGACGCCCGAGCTCGTGCGCCGGTGGGGCGACCGTCGCCGTGGCGTGGGGTTCGATCAGCTCATGTTGATAGAAGCGGAGGCGCCGGCGTCCGGCGACGTGAGCTACCGCGTCTTCAACGCCGACGGCGGTGAGGTCCAGCAGTGCGGCAACGGCGTGCGCTGCGTGGCCTCGTTGCTCGCGCCGCGCTTCGGCAGCGAGCTGACGCTCGTGAGCCCCGCCGGCATCGTGGCCGCCAAGGTGCTCTCGGCCGACCGCGCCAGCGTGGATCTCGGCGTGCCCGACTTCCGGCCGGCGGCGCTGCCGTTCCTTGCTACCGCGGAGCTCGATCGGCTACCGACTCGACGTCGGCGGTCGCGCCGTCGAATTCGGCGCCGTGTCGATGGGCAACCCGCACGTCGTGATTCCGGTCGAGTCGGTCGACACGGCGCCGGTCGGCACGCTCGGCCCCGAGTTTCAGCGCCACCCGAGCTTCCCGCAGAGCGTCAACGTCGGGTTCATGCAGGTCGAGAGCGACCGGCATATTCGGTTGCGCGTCTACGAACGCGGCGCCGGCGAGACGCTCGCGTGCGGCACCGGGGCGGCGGCGGCCGTCGCGGTCGGGCGTCGAGTGGGGTCAGCTTGGCCCGGACGTCGTCGTGAGCCTGCCCGGCGGGGACCTGACCGTCAGTTGGCCTGGACCAGGCTCGCCACTGTGGCAAACTGGTGCTACCACGGCCGTGTACGAGGGATACATCGAGCTATGAGTCAACAGCAAGTCGGCGCGGCAGTCGGAGCACCCCCAGGCGACACGTTCGCGGACGACTCGATCGCGGAGTATCTGAAGAGCAACCCGGAGTTCTTCGAGCGCCACCCGTTGCTGCTGTTGTCGCTGAAATTGCCGCATCGCACGGGCGGCGCCGCCATCTCGCTCGTCGAGCGCCAGGTCGCCGTGCTTCGGACGCGCAACTCGCAGCTCGAACGGCAGTTCAAGGATCTCGTCTCCGTCGCCAAGCAAAACGACGCGCTCGTCGAGAAGATTCATCAGTTGGCGTTGAAGCTCATGCGCGCATCGAGCCTGCCCGCGCGGCTCGAGCAGCTCGAGACGAGCTTGCGCGAGGATTTCGCCGCCGAACGTGCGGTGCTCGTGCTGTTCCCGAGTGCGCCGGCCGCGGCGATGCGCGAGGGTTTCGTGAAGCGCCTCGCGACGGATGACGCCGACGTGCGGCCGTTCGCGGCGTTCCTGCGCGCGGCCAAGCCGCGTTGCGGTCCGCTGCGCGATCGTCAGAAGAACGTGTTCGAGCGCGACGCCGACCTCGTGAGCTCGGCGGCGTTCGTGCCGCTCGGCGCCGAAGCCAGCCTCGGGTTTCCTGATCATCGGCAGCCGCGACGCGGATCACTTCCACCCCGGCAAGCGCATGGATTTCCTCGCGCGTCTCGGCGAGCTGCTGGCCGTCAGCCTGTCGCGCGAGCAGCTGTAACGTGGGGCAGCACGAGCTGGCCGCGTTCCTGAAGCGGCTTTCCACGGAACGGCGGCTGTCGCCGCACACCGTGACGGCGTACACGCGCGATCTGAACGCGTTGCTGCAGTTCTGCGAACGCGAACAGATCGAGCAGCTCACGCGCTCGATTCGTACGCCGTGCGCCGCTTCGCGGCCGAGAGCCACCGCAGGGGCTCGGCGCGCGCAGCGTCGCGCGCCGGTTGTCGGCGGTGCGCACGTTCCTGAACTACCTCATCGAGATCGGCGTCGTGAAAGCCAACGCCGGCGTGCACGTGCAGGCGCCGAAGCCGGCGCGCCGTTTGCCCGCGACGCTCGACGCCGATCAGGTGGCGAGCCTGCTCGCGATCAGCGGCGACGATCCGCTGACGCTGCGCGATCGCGCGATGCTCGAGATCTTCTATTCGTCCGGGCTGCGGCTCGCGGAGCTCGTGAGCCTGAATCTCGGCGACGTCGATGCCGCGGATCGCACCGTACGCGTCGTCGGCAAGGGCTCGAAGGCGCGGATCGTGCCGGTCGGCAAGCAGGCGCTCGCGGCGCTCAAAGACTGGCTCGCCGTGCGTTCCGAGCTCTCGCGTTCCGGCGAGCTCGCGATGTTCATGTCGCAACGCGGCACGCGCGTGAGTCCGCGCACGGTGCAGCAGCGCGTCAACGAGTGGGCGCGTCGCCAAGGTTCGCCGACCGGCGTGCACCCGCACATGCTGCGGCATTCGTTCGCCACGCACGTGCTGGAATCGAGCCGCGATCTGCGCGCCGTGCAGGAAATGCTCGGCCACGCGAGCCTGTCGACCACGCAGATCTACACGCACCTCGACTTCCAGCATCTGGCTCAGGTCTACGACCAGGCGCATCCGCGCGCACGGCGTCGCCCGGAGTGAGCCGCCGCGGCGCCACGCGCGCCGCTCCCTGAGAGGTTCGAGACGCATGGACACATTCCACGCCACTACCATCGTTTGTGTGCGCCGCAACGGCCGTGTCGCGCTCGGCGGCGACGGCCAGGTCACGCTCGGGCAATCAGGTCATGAAGGGCAACGCGCGCAAGGTGCGGCGCCTCGCCGACGGCAAGGTGCTGGCCGGCTTCGCCGGCGGCGCGGCGGACGCGTTCGCGCTGTTCGAATACTTCGAGGCCAAGCTCACGAAGCACGGCAATCTGATGCGCGCGGCGATCGAGCTCGCGAAGGACTGGCGCACCGACCGCATGCTGCGCCGGCTCGAAGCCGTGCTGATCGTGGCCGACGCGCAGAACTCGCTACTCGTGTCCGGCACCGGCGACGTGATCGAGCCCGAGCACGACGTGCTCGCGATCGGCTCGGGCGGCGCGTACGCGCAGGCCGCGGCACTGGCGCTGCTCGAAAACACGGAGCTCGACGCGCGCGCGATCGTCGAGAAGGCGCTGAACATCGCGGGCAAGATCTGCATCTACACGAACACGTCGCTCACCGTCGAAGAGCTCTAGCGCCGATGTCGATGACACCGCGCGAGATCGTCGAAGAGCTCGACAAGCACATCATCGGCCAGCACGACGCCAAGCGCGCCGTCGCGATCGCGCTGCGCAACCGCTGGCGGCGCGCGCAGGTCAAGGAGCCGCTGCGCAGCGAGATCACGCCGAAGAACATCCTGATGATCGGTCCTACGGGCGTCGGCAAGACCGAGATCGCGCGCCGGCTCGCGAAGCTCGCGCACGCGCCGTTCATCAAGGTGGAAGCCACGAAGTTCACCGAAGTCGGCTACGTGGGCCGCGACGTCGACTCGATCATCCGCGACCTCGTCGAGATGGCGTTGAAGCTGACGCGCGAGGAAGCCATGACGCGCGTCGCCGAGCGCGCCGCGGAGGTGGCCGAGGACCGCCTGCTCGACGCGCTGCTGCCCGGCGTCGGCGACGACGGCCGCGACACGCGCCAGCGCTTCCGCAAGATGTTGCGCGAAGGCAGCCTCGACGACCGCGACGTCGAAGTCGACGTGACCGGGCCCGCGCTCGGTGTCGAAATCATGGCGCCGCCGGGCATGGAAGAAATGTCGCAGCAGCTCCAGGGCATGTTCCAGAACTTGCGCGAAGGCCGGTCGAAGCGCCGCAAGCTGAAGGTGAAGGACGCGCTGAAACAGCTCACCGAAGACGAAGCCGGCAAGCTGATCAATCAAGAGGACGTGAAGCTGCAGGCCGTGCGCGCGGTCGAGGAGGACGGCATCGTGTTCATCGACGAGATCGACAAGATCGCGCGCCGCGCGGAGGCGCACGGCGCCGACGTGTCGCGCGAAGGCGTGCAGCGCGACCTGCTGCCGCTCGTCGAAGGCTGCACCGTCACCACGAAATACGGCATGGTGCGTACCGACCACGTTCTTTTCATCGCGTCCGGCGCGTTCAGTGTTGCGAAGCCGTCGGACCTGATCCCCGAGCTTCAGGGCCGGTTCCCGATCCGCGTGGAGCTCACGGCGCTCGGTGTCGACGAGTTCGTGCGCATCCTCACGGAGCCGTCGGCCTCGCTGACGGAGCAGTACAAGAGCCTGCTCGCGACCGAGCGCTTCGACATCACGTTCGAGCCGAGTGGCGTGCGCCGGCTCGCCGAGGTTGCGTTCCAGGTCAATGATCGCAGCGAGAACATCGGCGCGCGGCGCCTGCACACCGTGCTCGAGCGGCTGCTCGAGACCGTGTCGTTCGAAGCCGCGGATCGCGGCGGGCAGAGCGTCGTGATCGACGCGGCCTACGTCGACGCGCACTTGGGCACGCTCGTGCAGAACGAGGACCTGAGCCGCTACATTCTGTAGTTGGAGAGAAGCGCCGATGACCGAGCTACAGATTCCGCCGCCCACCGACATCAAGTATCACAAGCGCTCGCGCGAGCTCGAGGTCCGCTTCGCCGACGGCATGAACGCGCGCCTGTCTGCCGAGTTCCTGCGTGTGCACTCGCCGTCCGCCGAGGTCAAAGGCCACGCCGCGGGCGAGGGCATCCTCGTGACCGACAAGGAACACGTCGGCATCGCGCAGATCGAGCCCATTGGGCTCTATGCCGTGCGCCTCGTGTTCGACGACGGCCACAACACGGGCCTGTACACGTGGTCGTACCTGTACGAGATGTGCGGCGAGCGCGATCGCATGTGGGCGCGCTATCTCGAGCGCCTCGCCCAGGCCGGCAAGGCGCGCCACCCCGAGCCGAAGTGGGCCGAGTGACTTCGGCGGACGAATAGCCGTTCGGCAGACGCCGATGTCCGTTTTCGGGCCAGTTCCAGACGTAGCCTTCCGCGGCTGAACACCTCGCGCCCGCGGCGCCCACCCCGCGTTGACCTGCCCGCAACCCAATTCCGCCGCCCACCTCATTGAAACGGGTCGGCAAACCTCGGATCGGTCAACAGCGCGTTGTCCGTCAGCAGCCCTAAGAAAGCCTCGAGCGCGGCCTTGTCGTCTTCCGTTAGATTCATTTGCCTCGGAACAGGGCCCGCCGGACTGCCCATGAGCAGCAAGTAGTCGAGCTCAGCGCTTTTCTGCACGCCGTGATCGTAGTGGTCTATGACTTCGCGGAGCGTCGCGAAGCGGCCGTCGTGCATGTACGGCGCGCTCACGGCGATGTTGCGCAACGACGGTGCCCGAAACTGGCCGTTGAAGACGGCGGGATCCGGGTCGGCGTCGAGTCCGTTGTTCCGCGGCTCCTCCACCACCTGCGCGCTCTTGATGTGGCATAGGCCACAGCGAGCGGTGGTCGGATCGTTGAACAGACGGCCGCCGCGAACTTCTTGAGCAGTCAACCGTGTCTCATCCGGCGGGTAACCGGAATACGCTTCGTCCCACCGCGCGCGGTACGAAATGATGGCGCGCAGGAACTGCGTGAGCGCCTTCGACACGCGCTCGCTCGTGATCTGCGGCGTGCCGAACGCTGCCTCGAACAGCGGCGGATAGAAATTCGTGGCGGCCAGCCTCTGCTCGAGAAGCGTCAGGAAGTTGCCGAGTTCGGTGTGATTCTCGATCGGACCCAGAACGAGCGCCTCGAGGTTCCGCGCGCGCATGTCCCAGAACCACGCACGGAACTTGTTGAAACGCACGTTGGCGAGCGCCATCGTGTTGCGCTTCATCGGCACGCCTTCGATGCCGACGTCGAAGCGTTGCGGAGACGCGAACCCATGCGCCTGCTGGTGGCACGTTGCGCACGCATGCGTGTTGGTGAGCGACAGGCGCTTGTCGTAGAAGAGCACGCGGCCGAGGGTCGCGCCGGCATTCGTGATCGGGTTGTCCGGAGTCTCGGTATCCCACAGCAGGCCCGGTGGATATCGGAATAGGTCCTCGAGAATGACGGGCAATGGCCGCGGGAGCTCTTCGTCCGCGTAGACGAAACTCGACGCGGGAAGCGTGGGTCTTCCCGGCTCCGGTGCCGCGAGTGCGATCAGGAACCGATCCGTTGTGCTCGCGCCGAACGGATCAGCGGCCGTCAGCTCGAACGTCACCGCGCCAACGTCGAGGAGCGCGCCGACGATACGCCCGCCGGTGATCGACAACCCGCGCGCCGGAGATGCGAACGCCAGCGTGTAGGTAATCGGATCGCCCTCGGCGTCCGTGAAGGCCGAGCCGCCCTTGGTCGGGTCGTAGTTGATCTGCGCGCCCTGCGTCGTCATCAAGGCGTAGTTCGGGCTCACCAGCGCCGGCGGCGTGTTCGGCGAAACGTGAATCTGGAACCGATCGACGGCCTCGTGGCCGTGCCCGTCGTTGGCGACGACTTTCACACCCACGTCCCCCGTGCTCGTGAACAGACCAACGACTCGGTTGCCCTGGACGCTGAGGCCGACGGTGGTATCGAGACTCACCGAGTACATCAACGCGTCACCGTCTGAATCGGCGAACGTCGTGCCGTTCTCCGTGACGTCGTAGTTGATCGCGTACTGAATCGGCTGGTGGACGACGCGATTCGGCTTCAGCGCGACCGGCGCGGAGTTCGGAGGCACCACGACGTTCTGTGCAGGCGGACTCCCGCCACCGCTCCCGCCGCAGCTCGCGCACGCAGCGGCTACAAAGAGCCAACAGGCCGCCTTGAGCGCGGCTGCACACGATCGGTGACGCGTGGAGGTTCCCAGCACCGCGACGACTCGAACTGCTACGCGACGAGGTTTCATAGTACCCGCTCCCGGAAAGCCTCCGCTCCGGGTCGTTAGGACGTCTTCTCGAAGGCACTGCGACCAGTGAACATGATGCCACTCCCACTTGCCCGTGGGCGGTTAGATCGGGTGGGAAGGTTCTGAAGGCGCAGAAGCCGCAGCATGCGCTTGCTCAAGTTCCTGGGATCCAAGCCGACAACTTGGTGATCACGTGAGGCCTGTCTTTTCCGGAGAACGTTATGTCAATCGCACCTGTGTCGTCTGCGGTCCCCTCGGTGGTCTCCCCGCCTCAGACGCACAAGTCATCTACGCCAGCCCCCTCGGTAGCGCCAGCCGTTAAGCCAGCTGCGAGTGGCACAGACAGCGACGGCGACAACGACGGCACCAAGGGAACTCTCATCGACGTGACCGCCTGAGCGCGTGACGCTCGGCCTCGTAGGGCGAGCGAGACAGTCCGCGTGGGGCGTTTCAAAGCTAGCCAGAGCAGTTTGGCTACGCTTGGATCAACCCGTGACGGATCGCGATCAACGTCAGCTCGGACTGGTTGACGACGCCGAGCTTCTGCTTGATGTTGTAGAGATGCGTGCCGACGGTGGAGGCCGAGAGCTTCAGATCGTCGGCGATCCGCTGCACCGTCGCGCTCCGGCGCGAGCCGAATGAACACCTCGAACTCGCGCTCCGACAGCCGCTCGACCGGCGACTTGGCGCCGCCGTCGATCTCCGCCAGCGCGAGCTTCTGCGCGAGCGTCGGCGTCGAGGTAGCGCCGGCCCGCCGCCACGGTCGTCACCGCTTCGAGCAACGCTTCGGGGGCGCTGCGCTTCGATAGAAAACCGAGCGCGCCTTCCTGCAGCGCGCGGCGCGCGTGCATCGGATCGTCGTGCGCGGACAGCGTCAGCACGCGCGCGTGCGCGTGGTGCGCGCGAATACGCCGCAGCGCCTCGAGTCCGCCCATGCCCGGCATCGCGAGATCCATGCACGACCACGTCGGGCAATGAGCTCGACATAGAGCTGGCAGGCCACTTCGCCGGATTCGGCCTCGCCGACGACCGACACGTCCGCCTGGATTGCAGCAGCAGCCGAAATCCCATGCGCACCACGGCGTGATCGTCGACGAGCAGCACGCGAATCATGACGCCCCTCCAAGCGGAATGTCGGCGGAGAGCTGCACGCCGCGGCCGCGTGATTGCCGACGTTGAACAGTCCCGCCGAGCTGCGCGACGCGATCGGCGAGCCCGCGCAGGCCGAAGTGGCCGGGGCGCGCCCAGTCGGCCGGCAGGCCGACGCCGTCGTCGTGACGCTGACCGCGATCCGCTCGCCGTTGGCGCGCACGTCGATGTCCACGCGCGACGCCTGCGCGTGACGCAGCGCGTTGATCAGCCCCTCCTGCACCACCCGGTAGATCGCGAGCGAGACGCTCGGCCCGAGATCGGCCGGCAGGTCGTGGCGCAGCGACGAGCGCACTCGCAGGGATAACGGCGCTGCCAGTCGCGCACGAGACTCTCGAGCGTGGCCGCAAGCCCAGCGTGTCGAGCGACAACGGCGTGAGGCGCGGAATCAGGCCGTGCATGGCGTCGTAGAGCCGCGCGGCCTCGTCCGAGATCAGCTGCGCGGCTTCGCGCGTGGCCGCGTCGCGCGTGCCGCCCTGCGCGGCGATCGCTTCGCGCCAGACTGCGGATCGCCGTGACCGACTGGCCGAACTCGTCGTGCAGCTCGTGCGCGATCAGTCGCCGCTCTTCCTCGACCTTCTGCTCGACGAGCCGCGCGAGCTCGCGGCGTTCCTCGAGCCGCGCTCGGCGTCGCGCGCCTTGCGCTCGGCCTGCACCTTGTCCTGCACGGCCTGCGCCATGCGATTGAACGCCGCGCCGATCGTGCCGGCTTCGTGGCCCGCAGCGGCGGCAGACGGTACGCGAGGTCGCCGCTCTCGATGCGCTCGAGGCCGGCCGCGATCACGGGAAAGGGCGCGAGCGCGCGGCCCACGAGCCAGAACGCGAGACCGTTGACGACCACGAGCATCACGACGGAGAGCGCGACCAGGCCGAGCAGGTCGTCCCAGGCATCGAGCACCGCGCGCGAGACTTCGGCCTGCACCGCGAGCTGCGTGCCACCGGGCAGAGTGAACACGTTGCGCTCGACCTCGGGCGCCAGGAAGCGCGAGAACCAGGGCGGCGCCGTGCGGCCGGCCTTGTACGTCGACTGCGGCGAGCGGTACAGCACGGTGCCGTCTTCGGCCTGCAGCGTGATGTCGTTGGCGCGCACGCGCCCGAAGTTGTCCAGGAAATCGAGCACGCGGTCCGTGCCGCCCTCGCGCGAGTCGATCTCGGCGAGCCTGCCCAGCAGCTGCGACGCCACGCGATTCGCGGCCTCGATCTCCTCGTGCAGCGATACGCGGATGCTGCGGACCTCGGCGCCGAGCAGCACGACCACGAACGTGGCCGTGAGCCCGGCCAGCACGAGGTTCAGGCGCGTGCGTAGCTTCATGCGACTTAGCGATGGTAGCAGCGCGCCTGCCTCAGCGGACTCATGAAAATCTTGAGGTGTCTTTCAATGATGGGCCCGTGTCGCGCCGGCGCGCTTGCGCGGAACATCGGGGTTGGCGGCGCCAACCTGGCCGCTGTTTTGGAAAGGACTTTGACCATGAAATGGGAAACCCCGACCGGCTGTTGATTTCCGCTTCGGCATGGAAATCACGATGTACGTGGCGAATCGCTGAGAAGCGACCTGGCCGGGGCCCGCGCAAGCGGGCCCGCGCCTCGCTCCTGACCGCTCTCCCGACGCGTGAAAATCCGAGTCCTGGGGTCCGCCGCCGGCGGCGGCTTTCCCCAATGGAACTGCAACTGTCGCAACTGTGCGGGCGTGCGCTGCGGCACGCTGCGCGCGCGCCCGCGCACGCAGTCGTCGATCGCGGTCGCCGGCGCCGACGACCTGGCGTGGGCGCTCGTGAACGCCTCGCCCGATATCCTCGCGCAGCTCAAGGCGCAGTCCGTTCCTGCAGCCGGGTACGGACGCTGCGCGACACGCGCACTGACGGCCATCGTGCTGGTCGACGGCCAGATCGATCACACCACGGGCCTCTTCATGCTGCGCGAAGCCAGCCGCCCGTGGCCCATCTGGTGCACCGACCAGCGCCTACGCGGACCTGACCACGCGGCCACCCGGTGCTGCGCGTGCTGTCTCACTACTGCGGCGTGGACCGCCGCCGCATCGACCTCGAAGGCGAGGCGTTCACGGTCGACGGCGTGCCGGGCGTGCGCTGGCGCGCCCTGCCGGTCGCGAGCAAGCCCGCGCCGTATTCGCCGAACCGCGAGTCCGCGGCGCCCGGCGACAACGTCGCGCTGGTGATCGACGGACGCCGCGAGCGGCCGCTCCGTGCTGTACGCGCCGGGCCTGGGCGCCATCGACGACGCGCGTGTGGGCAGGCTATGAAAGCCGCGGCCTGCGTGCTGGTCGACGGCACGTGCTGGACGGACGACGAGATGATCACGCTCGGCGTCTCGAAGAAGCGCGCGCGCGACATGGGCCACCTGCCGCAGAGCGGCGCCGGGCGGCATGCTCGAGTGGCTCGGGCGCCTGCCCGCCGCGCACGCGCAAGGTGCTGATCCACGTGAACAACACCAATCCGATTCTGGACGAGGACTCCGCCGAGCGCGCGGAGCTCGCACAGCGCGGCATCGAGGTGGCCTTCGACGGCATGGAGATCGTGCTGTGAGCGGCGGCTGCCTGGACTCGCGCGGAGTTCGAGGCGCAGCTGCGCGAGCGCGGCACGCGCCTACCACATCCATCATCCGTTCAACGTGATGCTGAACACCGGCCGGCGCCACGCCGGAGCAGATCCGCGGCTGGGTGGCGAACCGCTTCTATTATCAGATCAACATCCCGATCAAGGACGCCGCGATTCTCGCGAACTGCGCCGACCGCGCCGTGCGCCGCAGCTGGGTGCAGCGCATCCTCGATCACGACGGCTACGGCGACGATCCCGGCGGCATCGACTCGTGGCTGCGCCTCGCCGAGGCGGTGGGGCTGCACGCGCGCGACGTCGAGAGTCTCGTGGACGTGCTGCCCGGGCGTGCGTTTCGCCGTCGATGCCTACGTCAACTTCGCGCGCCGCGCGCCGTGGCCGGAAGCCGTGTGCTCGTCGCTGACCGAGCTGTTCGCGCCCGAGATCCACAAGCAGCGTCTCGCCGAACTGGCCCGAGCACTATCCGTGGATCGAGCCGGCGGGCCTGCAGTACTTTCAGAGCCGCGTGAGCCTCGCGCGCCGCGACGTCGAGTTCGGGCTCGCCGTTCACGCTCGACCACTTCCGCACGCGCGCAGCAGCAGGAGCGGGCGCTCGAGATCCTGCAGTTCAAGCTCGACGTGCTGTGGCAGATGAACGATGCGCTGGCGCTGCGCTACGGAGTGTAGGCATGAGCGATGACATCGCCATCGCAGCGACCGCCACGCCGGCTGCATCGGCCACGGCTTCCGCCTGCAATGGGAGCCGGCGCAGGATGCGCACGTGCTGCTGTACCCGGAAGGCATGGTCAAGCTGAACGGCAGCGCCGGCGAGATCCTGAAGCGCTGCGACGGCGCGGCGCACGGTCGCAGGACATCGTCGCCGATCTCGAGCGCGCCTTCGGCGCCACCGGACTCATGGAGGACGTGATGTCGCTTCGTGGAGTTCGCGCTGGCACGAAGCACTGGCTGGAGTTCGCGCGGATGAGTCGCGCTGGCGCCGTATCGCCCGTCCGGCCGCCGCTGTGGCTGCTGCTCGAGCTCACCTACCGCTGCCCGCTGCACTGCGTGTTCTGCTACAACCCGACGGACTTCGCGCACACGACGACGGAGCTCGCCGACCGAGGACTGGCTGCGCGTGCTGCGCGAGGCGCGCGCGCTCGGCGCCGTGCAGCTCGGCCTCTCGGGCGGCGAGCCGCTGCCGCGCGACGACCTCGAAGTCGATCGTCGCGGAGGCGCACCGCCTGGGCTTCTACATCAACCTCGTCACCTCCGGCGTGGGGCTGAACGAGACGCGCATCGCGGCGCTGAAGAACGCCGGGCTCGACCACATCCAGCTGTCCTTCCAGGACAGCACGCGCGAGATGAACGATTTCCTGAGCAGCACGCGCACCTTCGAACTGAAGTCGCGCGTGGCCGCGCTGATCAAGCAGCACGACTATCCGATGGTGCTCAACGTCGTGCTGCACCGCATGAACATCGATCACGTCGGCGAGATCCTCGAGATGGCCGAGCGCATGCGGCGCCGAGTACGTCGAGCTCGCCAACACGCAGTACTACGGCTGGGCGTGGCACAACCGCGACGCAGCTGCTGCCGAGCCGCGAGCAGCTCGAGCGCGCGGAGCGCGTGACGACCGAGTTCCGCGCGCGCGTCGGCAACAAGATGCGGGTGTTCTTCGTGGTGCCGGATTACTTCGAGAACCGGCCGAAGCCCTGCATGAACGGCCTGGGCTCGATCTTCCTCACCGATCACACCGGACGGCACGGCGCTGCCGTGCCACGCGGCGCGCATGCTGCCGGGCCTGAACTTTCCGAACGTGCGCGACGCCGGCGTCGAGCGAGATCTGGTACGACTCGCAAGGCTTCAACCGTTTCCGCGGCGATGCGCTGGATGAAGGAGCCGTGCCGCAGCTGCCCCGAGAAGACGAAGGACTTCGGCGGCTGCCGCTGCCAGGCGTACCTGCTCACCGGCGACGCCGCGAACGCCGACCCGGTGTGCGACAAGTCGCCGCACCATCACCTGGTGACCGACGCCGTCGCGCGCGCGGACAAGCCCGCGGTCGTCGAGAAGCCGCTGCTGTTCTTCCGCGACGCGAAGAACTCGCGCGCGATCTCCTGATGCAGTGGATCACCGGCGTGTTCGTCGGCGCGGTGCTCGCCGCAACGCTGACGCGTCTGTGGCTCGCGACGCGGCAGATCGCAGCCGTGCGCGCGCATCGTGAGCGCGTGCCGGAATTGTTCGCGCAGCGCATCACGCTCGACGAGCAACGCAAGGCCGCGGACTACACGGCCGCGCGTTCCAGGTTCTCGCGCATCGCGGCCGTGGTCGACGCGCTGGTGTGGCTGGTCCTTACGCTGGGCGGTGGCATCGCGGTGGCCGACGCCGCGTGGCAGACGACGGGCCTGGCGCAGCCGTGGCTCGGCGCGCTCGTGATGGGCAGCGTCGGGCTAGCGTTGCAGCTCGTAAGGGTGCCGCTCTCGGCGTGGCGCGTCTTCGTGCTCGAGGCCCGGTTCGGCTTCAACCGCGCGACGCCGGCGCTGTTCGCTGCGGACTTCGCGAAGCGCACACTGCTGGCCGGCGTGCTCGCCGCGCCGGTGGTGCTCGGCGCGCTGTGGCTCATGCAGCACGGCGGCCGCGCGTGGTGGCTCGTCGCGTGGGTCGGCTGGGCGGCGTTCTCGTTCGCATTGACCTGGGCGCTGCCGCGCTTCGTGGCGCCGCTGTTCAACCGGTTCACGCCGCTCGCGGACGGCGAGCTGAAGACGCACGTCGAGGACGTGCTGCGTCGCTGCGGCTTCGCGGCCGACGGCGTGTTCGTGATGGACGGGTCGCGGCGGTCGGCGCACGGCAACGCGTATTTCACGGGAATGGGCCGGCACAAACGCATCGTGCTGCTCGACACGCTGCTCGACCGGCTCCGAGTGGCCGAGATCGAGGCCGTGCTCGCGCACGAGCTCGGGCATTTTCGCTTGCGCCACGTCCGCCATCGCCTCCTCGCGTCGTTGCTGCTGGCGCTCGCGGCGCTGGCGGCGTTCGCGTGGGCCGCGCAGCAACCCGAGATCTACGCGGCGCTCGGCGTCGCCGCGCCGACGCCGCAGGCGGCGCTGCTGCTGGCCGCGCTCGCGTCGCAGCCGTTCACCTTCTTCGCCACGCCGTTGATGGCCGCGTGGTCGCGCCGGCACGAGTTCGAGGCCGACGAGTTCGCCGTGCGCCACGCCGACGGCGCCGCGCTCGGTCAGGCGCTCGTCAAGCTGTACGGCGGCAACGCCGCGACGCTGACGCCCGACACTCTCCACTCGGCGTTCTACGATTCGCACCCGCCTCCGGCGGTGCGCGTGTCGCGTCTCGCGGCGCTGCGAGCCTGATCTTCAGCTTGCTGCGCGAATCCCGGCGCTCCCGGGGGCGAGCATCGTGGCGAGCTCGACCGACGTGCACACCCAGCCGAAGAACATGTCGATCCGTGCGACTGCGCTCGCGTGCAGCTCGTCGCTCATATCGGCCGTGCAATCTGACAGCAGGACAGGGTTGTAGTCGAGAAACACGGCATCGCGCAGCGTGGACTCGACACAAACGGTCGTCGTGCCGCCCGTGAACAGCAGCGTTTCGATCCGGCGTGCCGAGAGCAACGCATGCAGGTCGGTGTCGACGAAACCACTGAAGCGCCGTTTGACGACGACCAGATCCTCGGGCTGCGGCGTGAGCTGCGGCACGATGTCGGCGCCTTGGCCGCCGCGCGCGAGACCGTGCCCGACTGAATCCATCATCTGCCGCGTCCGCGACCCGGGCCGGCCGGCGTCGGCCATGTCGGCGCGAAACTCGCTCTTGACGTGGACTACGGTCATTCCCGCCGCGCGTGCGGTTGGCAGGAAGCGCGCGATCGGCTCGATCGCACGGCGCATGGCTTCGAACGGCATGGCCTCGACGAAGAACCGCTGCACATCGACGATCACGACGGCGGTGCGCGCGGGCTCCACGTGCAGCTCGTGGCCGTAACCCGGCGGGCCGCCGCGCGCGAGTGGGCGGATGGTCGCGATCGGGTGTTTGCGGGTCATGTCGCTGCCTCCTCGAAGTGTGCTGGCCGAAGGATGCCAGCCAGAGGACCCGCGGCGCATCGTCAATTCTTGTAGTTTTTCGCCGCGCTCTACGCCAGCCCGCGCTGGTGGGCGAACGCTGCCGCCTCCGTGCGATTCGCGGCGCGCGTCTTGGCGAGGATGCCGCGGAGGTGATGGGAAACGGTGTTGCCGCTGATGAAGAGCTCGGCGCCGATCTGCTCGTTGGTCTTACCGGCCGCGACGAGCTTGAGCACGGCGATCTCCCGGGGCGTGAGCCCACCGGGCGTTTCGCGCGGGCGGCGCACGCGCGGGGGTTCACCCGGGCTCAGGCCAAGCTGCGCACCGAAGAAGGTGTCCAACGCATCGAGGGCCGAGTCGTCCCGCCAGATCTGCATGCCCGTCGCAGCGCGCACCGGTAACAGAGTGGCGTTGCACAGGCTGCGCGCCAGGCTCTGCGTGGCCGCGGCGGGAACGAGCTCGTCGTCCGGAGCCTGCAAGCAAAGAGCCGGCGCCGCGATCTTCGCAGCGAGCGCATCGACACGAGTGCCATCGAGCACGCGCTGCCACGCCTCGAGTGTCTCGGGGTCGAGCGCCTGCCGTGCGGCGGCCGCCAGCGCGGTCGCGTTCTGCTGATCGTCGGGGCCGCCGAGCAGGCCGCCGCGCAGCCGCGCCTCGAGATCCGTGTTCACGCTACGCAGCTTCAACAGCTGCCCGTTGGCCACGGAGTCGCCGCCTTGGACGAATGCGATGCCGGCCACCCGTTCCGGCGCGTGCAGCGCGAAATGGCACGCGACCAAGCCCGCAGGGCCCATGGCGCAGAGGCATGCACGGTCGATGGCTAGCCGCGCCAGCACCGCGTCGATATCGAGATCGAACGCCTCGAGCGATACGCCCGCGACGCGTCGCTCGGACTCACCGCCACCGCGCAGGTCGAGGTTCACGACCATGAATCGGCGCGCCAGGAATTCGAACGCGTGGCGATGCAGGCCGACACGCCAGTTCAGGCTCAAGTGGCTCACGTGATACGGGAACAACATCACGACTGCCGGACCGTGGCCGAGCGTGTGAAACGCGATCCTCACGCCGTCGCTGGCGGTCGCGTGTTGAAGTGTCGGCAGCGGTAGCATGGTGCTCGGCTATACTCTACGCCATGCAGCCGGACGATCACGAAACGCGCGAAGCCGATTTCGGCTACACACGCGTCCCGTGGGGCGACAAGAAAGCGCGCGTGCGCGGCGTGTTCGACTCGGTCGCCCCGCGTTACGACCTCATGAACGACGTGATGTCCGGCGGGCTGCACCGGCTCTGGAAGCGCTTCACGCTCGCGAAGACGGGGCTTCGGCCGGGTCAGCAGGCGCTCGATGTCGCGGCCGGCAGCGGGGATCTCGCCGCCGGGCTCGCGCGCCAGGTCGGCAAAACCGGCCGCGTCGTGGTCACCGACATCAACGCTGCGATGCTGGCCGAAGGCCGCGATCGCCTCTTGAACGCGGGGTTCGCGGGCAACGTGGAGTACGTCCTCGCGGACGCCGAGAATCTGCCGTTTCCGGACGGCAGCTTCCACTGCGTGACGATCGGCTTTGGGCTGCGCAACGTCACGGACAAGGACGCGGCGCTGCGCTCGCTGTACCGCGTGTTGAAACCCGGCGGCCGGCTGCTCGTGCTCGAGTTCTCCAAAGCCCAGCTCGGTCC
Source organism: uncultured Gammaproteobacteria bacterium (assembly GCA_963748045.1). Taxonomy (GTDB): domain Bacteria; phylum Pseudomonadota; class Gammaproteobacteria; order Steroidobacterales; family Rariloculaceae; genus FEN-1219. The sequence continues at coordinate 178,281 of CAVVIC010000018.1, read as the reverse complement.
GCTCGCGCCGCTGTACGAGGCGTACTCGTTCAATGTGCTGCCGCATCTCGGGCAACTGCTCGCCGGCGACGCCGAGAGCTACCGCTACCTCGCCGAGTCGATCCGCAAGCATCCGGATCAGGCAACGCTGAAGGCCATGATGCAGAGCGCCGGCTTCGAGCGTTGCGACTACTTCAATCTGACCGCGGGCATCGTCGCGGTGCACGTGGGCTTTCGGCTCTAGCCTTCAAGATGTCTGCCGTCGCTCCTTTCCTTTCGTTCGTCGAGCACGAGCTGAATCGCCTCGTCGGCGAATCTACCGCTGCGAAGGATCTGCTCGAACGCCTGAACGGCACGAGCTTCGCGGTGAACGTCGAAGGCTTGGGAATCACCGCCGTGCTGCACGCCGAAGCCGAGCACCTGCGCGTCGGCACCGACGCCGACGGCGCCACCGCCACGTTGCGCGCCACGCCGCTCGATCTGCTGAAGCTCGCCCGCGCCGGAAGTGTGAGCGACGTGAAGCGCACGCACGCGAACTTCAGCGGCGACCTGCAGGTGGCCGAGCGCTACTCGCAGCTCCTGAAGCTCGCGCGTCCCGACATCGAGGACGAGGTCGCCAAGTGGCTCGGTGACGTTCCCGCGCATGCGCTGGGTGAAATCGCGCGCGGCGCCGGCGCGTGGCTTGCGCGCGCGGCCGGTGCGCTGCGCATGAACACGGCCGAGTATCTGCAGGAGGAGAGTCGGGCGATGCCGGCCCCGCTCGAGGCCGACGCCTTCTACTCCGACGTCGAGCGCTTGCGCGACGACGTCGAACGCACGGCCGCGCGCCTCGCGCGGCTCGAGCGCCGGTGAGATAAGGCCTTGCGCCGACTGCGCCAACTGCTGCGGTTGTTCACGATCCAGCGCGTGCTCGCTCGCCACGGGCTCGACGAGATCGTGTGGCGCACGCATATGTTCCGGTCCATCGTGTGGATACGGCGTCTGCTGCCATTCGGCCGCAGCTCGCAGCCGCTCGGCGTGCGGATCCGCGAGGCGCTCGAGGAGCTCGGGCCGATCTTCGTGAAGTTCGGCCAGGCGCTGTCGGTGCGGCCCGATCTGCTGTCGCCCGAGGTCGCGGCCGAGCTCGCGAAGCTCCAGGATCAGGTGCCGCCGTTTCCGGGCGAGCAGGCGGTGGCCACGCTCGAAGCCGCGTTCGGCCGGCCGCTCGCGCAGGTGTTCGCGGAATTCGACCGCACGCCGCTCGCCGCGGCATCGATCGCGCAGGTGCACGCGGCACGCTTGCCGGACGGCAAAGCCGTGGTCGTCAAGGTGCTGCGACCGAACGTCGCGGGCCTGATTCAGCGCGATGTGGAAGTGCTGTACGCGATCGCCGGTCTCGCGGAAGCGTATTGGCCGGACGCGCGGCGGCTGCATCCGACCGAGGTCGTGGCCGAGTTCGAGAAGACGCTTGCGAACGAGCTCGACATGATGCGCGAGGCCGCGAACGCCGCGCAGCTGAAGCGCAACTTCGCGGGCTCCGAGCTCTTGTACGTGCCGGACATCTACTGGGATTGGTGCCGCCCGAACGTGCTGACGATCGAGCGCATCTTCGGCATTCAGGTCGACGACATCGACGCGCTGAGAGCAGGCGGGCGCCGACATCAAGCGGCTCGCGGAGAACGGCGTCGAGATCTTCTTCACGCAGGTGTTCCGCCACAACTTCTTCCACGCCGACATGCACCCCGGCAACATCTTCGTCGACGTGACGACGCCTGCGCGGCCGATATACGTGGCCGTGGACTTCGGCATCGTCGGCACGCTGGATGCCCGCGATCAACATTACCTCGCCGAGAACTTCCTCGCGTTCTTCCGCCGCGACTACCGCCGCGTGGCGACGCTGCACGTCGACTCGAGCTGGGTGCCGGCGGGAACGCGCGTCGACGAGCTCGAAGCCGCCGTGCGCGCCGTGTGCGAGCCGATCTTCAACAAGCCGCTGAAGGACATCTCGTTCGGCCTCGTGCTGCTGCGCCTGTTCCAGACCGCGCGCCAGTTCAACATGGAGGTGCAGCCGCAACTCGTGCTGCTGCAAAAGACGCTGCTCGCGATCGAAGGGCTCGGCCGGCAGCTGTATCCCGAGCTCGATCTCTGGAAGACCGCGAAACCGGTGCTGGAAGCCTGGATGCGCGAGCGGCGCGACCCGCGCACGCAGCTGAAGCAGCTGTTCGCCGCGTGGCCGGAGATCAGCGAGGATCTCGCGATGCTGCCGCGAATGCTGCATCGCGCCGTGCGCAAGATGGACGCCGACGTCGCAGCCGAGCAACGCAAGCAGTCCGGGCCGCCGGGTGCGCGAGGCGATCGCCGCCGCGCGACGCGGCTCGAGCAACTCGTGCAGGGCGGTGCGCTGTTGATCGCCGGCGTGCTGTGGACCGGCCTCGGTCAGCCGCCGTGGCTCGGCTGGGTGGGCGCCGCGCTCGGGCTCGCGGTGCTCGCGCTCGCGCCGCGGCGCAGCTAGCTCTCGCGCCGCGTCCGCGGACGTTTCGCGAGTTCGCGCACCGCCAGCGCCATTTCCTCGCGAAGTACCTCTCGCAGCTGCTGCTTCGTGACGAACTTGGGCGTGGAACCGCCGAGGTACTGACGCAGCGCCTCGTTCATCATCGCCTGGTAGCCGGCTCCCTTCTTTTCCGCGAGCGCACGAAACGCGTTGAGCACAGCGTTGTCGACGTGGATCGATAGGCGGGTCTTGCCGCTCTGCCGTCGCGCGGCACCGCGCTTACCTTTCGAGAAGTTGTACTCTGTTCTCATATTTCCTGCGTTCCTGTCGTGCCGCGCATGCCCTCAGCTATAGCTAGGTGCGCCGGGCCAGAGAACCCCGCACGCGAGGGATTTCGCACCTCTTTGGTGCGCGCTTCCGCGGAAGCGTTACATCCGCCGCCCGCTGGTCTGACCTCGTCTGCATCACCCGACGCGATTTGCCACCGGGAGTGGCAGATCGGGTTGGAAGTCGAAGAAGGTGAAAGGCGTCTCGGGGTGCTTCGCTTGGTGATCGCTTAACGCGATGGCCACGCTACCGATAAAGCTTTTGGTAAGCCGACGGCGGCCCACGCGCTTGGCATCGGCTCCCGCGATCTCGTCCAAGCCATGGGCAGTGATCTGCGAGTGCAGGAACGCCGCCAAATCAGGTGCCACCGACACGCCGCCTTCGGTTAGGTAACGCAGTGTCCTCACCGCTGCGCCGAACTCGTTGGGCGTCTCGCGCAGGTTGATGGCCAGGAAGCGAGCCTCGATTTCCGCGAAATAGGAAGGGCGGACTAGAAGCTCCTCGTCAGCGAGGTCGAAAAGCGCGGCGTCCCAGTTGAAGAACGTCGTTCGCAGCAGGTCAGCTAGCTCTTTGCCCGGGACGAAGCCTTTGCCGAAGGCCCACGTGCTCTCGAACGTCCACACGTCGAACCCCCAGCGTCCGAACTGCACCCGAAATCCGCCGAACGCGTTGCGGACTGCACGGTAGGGCGCCAGGTGGCGCGCCAGTACCTCAACGGGCATGTCCTTCAGAACGACATCGACGTCGGAGGAGAACTCGCGGGAATAGCCCAGAGCCAAGTCACGAATCAGGCCGCCGAAAATGATAATCGGGCCAAAGGACTTCGCCGTTTTCGTGAGCTCTAGGAACGGTGGCAGAACGGCGAGTTCTTTGCTGACGAACCGCGCCACCCTCTTGCGGAGCGAGGCTGCATCCGTTGCGACGGCTTCACGAGGCATGGCGCCTGAGTTCCTTCAGGAAGTCGAGAGCGAATTTGTCTGTCATGCCCGAAATCATGTCGGTGAGCAGCTGAGCTTCCTTGTATCGCGTGGGCATCTGGTTAGCCGGGTTTTCGAAGACTCTTCTGTAGTTTTCCGAGATTCGGCTGTACACATAGGCATCGAAGGGAGTCCTTCTAGCGGAGCGGAGGTCTGCTGCTGTTGTTCTGTTCGTTATCGCTGGCCACAGCAAGTCCATGAGGCCATGAATAGTGCTATGACCCAGGAGCTCGATGCGCCGCACGGACTCGTGTTGGTACGCGTGGCGCTGGTCGAATTTCTTTAGGGCGCCGCACAATGGGGCTGCTTGGCTGTTTGCAATTAGATCATTTTCGAAGCCTCCCCGCATCAGCGCATCGATATTCGCGACGAACGTGTCAGTGACGGCGGCTACCCGCCGGACAAGCAGGAGAAGGCGACGCAGACGGTGTTGGAGCAGGCGGAAGTGCTAAGCGCCGCGTGGGCTACCGGCTGACGTTGGCGAAACTGCCGAATCGCGCGAGATTTCGTAACTGGCCTCCAAACTGTGAAGCGTTTAGGATCACTCCCCCTCAGGAGCCGAATAACATGCCAGAGACCACCGGACGCCGGGGCAAGCGTATGCGGAAAAAGCGTTCCAAAGTAGACGTTCGCAAAGTGTTTCGGGACTTCGGAATCGAACCCGTGGACCAACGGCAGAGCGGGTTCCCAACGCCCCTGATTGCGTGGCCGAACGCTGGCGCGCCGGTCATCTACCGAACGACATTGTCGAACGGCACGGGTAAGGTCGCGCGCTTCGATGCCGAACTGGAATGAAGTACTCGCAGAGCTTCAGTCAAACAACAAAGGTCCGCATGACCTCATCCGGCTGAAGTATCTAGGCCAGCTTTGCGACCACACGGGTCGAAACATCCTCGTCTACTATTCCGGATGGCTTCAGAAGCCACACATTCGGCAGAGCCCCGGTATTGAGTTCGGTATAACGGATGCCGACAAGACGGGGTTCATGACCTGCTCGCATCAGATCGACCGAAGCAAAGGGCTCGATCTGATTCTGCACACGCCGGGCGGTGACGTGGCCGCCACCGAGTCGATTATCGACTATCTCCATTCTCTCTATGCAGGCGACATTCGCGCCATCGTCCCTCAGATGGCGATGTCGGGAGGCACGCTGATGGCGTTGTCGTGCAAAGAGATCGTCATGGGCCGGCATTCGAGTCTTGGACCCATCGATCCGCAGATTGGCTTCATGCCCGCGCAGGGGATACTCGAAGAATTCGAGCTCGCGGCCAAAGAGATCAAGCAGGATCCGTCTCGCGTGGGAGTGTGGCAGCCAATAATCGCGAAATATTGGCCAACGTTGATTACTTCATCCCAGCACGCGATTGATTGGTCGGATTCTCTGTTGCGCAGGTATCTGACGCAGTGCATGTTCAAGAGCGATAGCAAGCAGACGCGGGCCAGAAAGATAAAGAAGATCGCCAATCTCCTGGGCAAGCAAAAGACGTCAAAGAGCCACAATAGGCACATCAATCCAGACACGGCCCGTGGCCTTGGGATCAACGTCACGCCGCTCGAAGGGGACCAACGGCTACAGGACCTGGTCCTGACGTTGCATCACACGCTGACCCATACGTTTACGCATACGAATGCCATCAAGATCATCGAAAACCATGCCGGCATTGCGTACGTGAACCAAGTCGCCATCGTTACTCCCGCCAAATAGGCGGTGAATCCGCGGAGCACGCGGGTCAGTTCAGCTTCGTCTCGCCGCCGAGCGCAGTGATGATCGCGACGATCTCGTCGATCACGCTGCCGAGCAGCGCGCGGTCCGTGCCGCGCGCGACGAGCGCCGCGCCGAGCTTGCCGTCGCGGTTGAACGGATAGCTGCCGATCTCGACGTCGGGGTGGCGTTGCTGGAGCTTCTCGAGCGCTTCGGCGAAATCGCCTTCGCGAAGATAGGCGTCGACGCTGGCCGACAGGATCGGCGTGCCCGTCAGCAGCATCGGCACGGCGCCCACGAACATGGCGCGCGCGATGCTCGGAATGCCGGCGAACACGAACACGTTCTCGATCCGAAACCCGGGCAAGCTCACGGTGTTCTCGACGATCTCGGCACCCTGCGGAATGCGCGCCATCTTCAGCCGCGCCTCGTTCAGTGGCCGGCCGCTGCGCTTCATCGTCTCGACGATCGTGTCGTTCAACACGAGCGACACGCCGAACGCCTGCGCGATGCACTCGGTGGTGATGTCGTCGTGCGTGGGCCCGATGCCGCCGGTCGTGAACACGTACGTGAACGCCTTGCGGCACTCGTTGACGTGGCGAATGATGATGGCGGGTTCGTCGCGCACCACTCGCCCTTCGGCGAGCCGGATGCCGAGCTTCGCAAGCTCGAATCCCAGGAACTGTAAGTTCGTGTCCTGCGTTTTGCCGGACAGGATTTCGTTGCCGATGATCAGCACGCAGGCCGTGGGTTGCGTCATGGCGATGCGTTGGCCGGTTGCGAGCGCGAGCTCGGCCATGATGCCCCAGTGATCGGAGCCGAAAGCCGGCAGGCGATGATGCGCGAGAATCACGAACTCGTTGCTCACCGCGACATGATCTATGGGGATGCCGAGAATTGGCAAGACGGTGGGCCAGCTCGCGCTCAGCGAGCGGCCGTAGCGCGAGTCGGTCAAGCGCGTGGTTGCGAGCCAGTCGCTGTAATACGGCGAGTACGGCGTGACGTTGAAGTCGCCGGCCACGATCATGGGCCCCGTGATCGCGGCGCGGCGCTCGGCCAGCAGGTCGAGCTCTTCGTTGCGCTGCTCGGCGCGGCGCGGCAGCGTCGGCGCACTGAGATGCACGCCGAGTAACGTGAACGCGCCGGCGGGCGTTCGTATGCGTGCCTCGACGGCGGGCACGGGGCCCAGCGGAAACGTGACCGCGCGTTCTAGCGGAAACCGCGACCACAGCGCGATGCCGTACGGCCCTTCGGCCGGCGCTTTGAGTTGCTGCGGGAACAGCTTGTCGAACTCAGCGAGGACTTCCTCGGCGTGCGGCGTGAATTCGACGACGAGCAGCACGTCGGGCGCGGCTTCGGCCACGATCTCGCGGAAGCGGCGCACGGAGAATTGCCGGAACGACACGTTCACCGTCAGCACCTTCAGCGGCGTGCCAGTCGGTGCCGCGGCGACGGTCAGCACGGGCCGCGGCAGATACGGCAGCACGGGCCAAGCGTTCAAGGCACCGATCACGAGCAGAAAAGCCGCGGGCAGCCACTTGCGCCGCAGCACGAGTAGCACGAGCAGCCCGGCGGCCGCGCCCAGAAACTGGAGGCGAAAGTGCGTCGTGAGATCGAAGATCCACCACAGGCGCGCACCGAGCGGCAGCAGCCCGAGCCCCGTGGCGATGCTGGCGAGGGACACGAGCAGGGAGTCGAGCCAGCGCGCCATCCTGAATCACTCCGGCGTCGCGGTGTCGCGCTGGCCGCAGCGCCAGCACGCGGCGAACTGCGCTTCGTTGTCCTCGCCGCATTCGCTGCAGTGCCACCGCGCGGCCGGCGCGCCGGACTCCGGCCGCAGCGCTTCGCGGATCACGGCCGCGGCGGATACGGCCTGCTCGTCGCGCAGCACCCAGAGCTCCGGCGAGCATTCGAGGAACGGCAGGTCGCCCATCGCCGACCCGAGCTCGCGGTGCTTGATGAAGCAGCCGATGCCGGCCTGCTCGAGCAGGTTCTGCAAGTGGGCCGTGTCGTGCAGCGTGCTGCCGCTCCACACTCGCTTCATCGTGGGCACCGGCGCCTGCTTCACGCTCGCAACGCTTTGAGGAACGCGGCGGGATCTTCGCCGCGCTCGAGCACTTCGACGAGCGCCGAGCCGACGATCACACCGTCGGCGTGCTTGCCGATCACCTTGACCTGGTCCGCGCGGCGCACGCCGAAGCCCGCGCACACGGGCAACGGCGACGCCGCTTTGACGGTCGCGAGATACTCGGCCGTGCCCGGTGGTAGCGTCGATTCCCCACCCGTGATGCCGGTACGCGTGACGGCGTAGACGAACCCCTGGCTCGCGCCGCACACGCGCTTCAAGCGGTCGGCCGGTGTCGCGGGCGTCACGAGCTGCACGAGCGCCAGGCCGTGCGCGTCGAGTGCGGCCGCCACCGGCGCGCGCTCCTCGTACGGCAGGTCAGGCACGATGAAGCCGCTGACGCCGACCATGGCCGCGCGCTCCGCGAGCGCCTCGTAGCCGTACGCGAGCAGCGGGTTCAAGTAGCTCATCAACAGCACGGGGGCCGGCAGTTCGAAGTCGCGGCGCGCGAGCTCGTCGAGAATCCAGCTCAAGGTCACGCCTTTCTCGATCGCTATCTGGCTCGAGCGCTGAATCGTGACGCCGTCGGCCATCGGGTCGGAGAACGGCACGCCGATCTCGACCGCATCCGCCGCGCCCGCGACCGCGCGCAATGTTTTCAGGAACTCGCGCGGCTCGGGATAGCCCGCGGTGAGAAACGCGACGAGCGCCGGTTTGGCGCCTGCTTTCAAATCAGGCGCGAGGGCGGCGCGAATCCGGTCACGCGGCAGCATGCTGACTCCCGGCCACTGCCATCGGATACTGCGCGAGGATCGGCATGTCCTTGTCGCCGCGGCCGGAGAGGCCGACAAGCACGCGCGCACCGCGATGCTGCGCGGCCCAACGCTTTGCGCCCGCGAGCGCGTGCGAGCTCTCGAGCGCCGGCAGGATGCCTTCGCTGGCACACAGCTCCTCGAGTGCGGCCAGCGTTTCGGTGTCGCTGGCCGTCACGTATTCCACGCGCCCGATCGACTGCAGCAGCGCGTGCTCGGGGCCCACGCCGGGGTAGTCCAAGCCGGCCGAGATCGAATGCGTCTCCTGGATCTGGCCGTGCTTGTCGTACAGCAACATCGTGTACGTGCCGTGCAGCACGCCGGGCTTACCGTGCGAGAGCGTCGCCGCGTGCTCGCCGAGCGCGGGCCCGCGCCCACCGGCCTCGACGCCGAAGAGTTTCACGCCGCGATCCGCGAGAAAGCCATGGAACAGGCCGATCGCGTTCGAGCCGCCGCCGACGCACGCGAACACGGCGTCCGGCAAGCCGCCGGCTTCGACGATCTGCGCGCGCGCCTCGCGGCCGATCACGGCCTGGAGCTGGCGCACGAGGTACGGGTACGGATGCGGGCCGATCGCGGAGCCGAGCAGGTAATACGTGCCGACGGGATCCGACACCCAGTCGCGGATCGCTTCGTCGATCGCCGCGCGCAGCGTGCGATCGCCGGACTTCACGGGCACGACGGTCGCGCCGAAACGGCGCATGCGGTCGACGTTCGGCGCCTGACGCGCGACGTCGATCTCGCCCATGTACACCGTGCACGGCAAGCCCACGCGCGCGCAGGCGGCGGCGGACGCCACGCCGTGTTGACCCGCGCCCGTCTCGGCCACCACGCGCGCAGCACCCAGCGCTTTCGCGAGCAACGCCTGGCCGATGCCGTTGTTGATCTTGTGCGCGCCCGTGTGCGCGAGGTCCTCGCGCTTCAGCCACACGTCCGCGCCCCAGCTCTTCGACACCGCGGGCAAGTGCGTGAGCGCCGTCGGCCGGCCGACCCACGACTTCAGCTCGCCGACGAGCGCGCGCTGAAACTCGGCCGACGGCAGGATGTGCTGCACGCCGTACGTCAGGCGTTCGATCGCGGGCATCAGCGTCTCCGGCACGAACCGGCCGCCGAACGGGCCGAAGCGGCCGTTCGCGTCGGGCAACCGGCCGTCGAGTAGCGCCGCGAGCAAGGCCTCGCTACTTTCAGTCTCCATCAACTCACTCCTGAATCGCCCGCACGCGGGCCACGAATTCTTCGATCTTGGCCGGGTCCTTCTCGCCGCGCGCGCGCTCCACGCCGCTCGACACATCGACGCCCCACGGTTTCACGAAGCGCACGGCGTCGGCGACGTTGTCGGCCGTCAAGCCGCCCGCGAGGATGACCTCCGCGACGTGCGCGAGCCCCTGCGCCTCGTCCCAGTCGGCGAGACGGCCGCTGCCACTGTGCGTGCCCTCGAACAGCAGGCGATCCGGCAGATCGGAGTCGGCGGGCGCGTTGCCGTCGCGATAGACGGGCAGTCCCACGCAGCCAACCGGAAGCTTGATCAAGGGCAGGTCATCGGCATCCGTTTGCAGCCAGTCCGGCGCGAACACCTCGAGTGCACGCTGCCAACGCTCGGCGTGCGGATGGCGCATGACGGCGATGCGCACGACATGGCCGGGCAGGCCGGCGCACAGTTCCTTCGCGCGCTCCGGCGTAACCTCGCGCGGCGATTCGGAGAACACGAAGCCGAGCGCGTCGACGCCGGCGCGTACCGCGGCCGCCACGGCCTCGGGACTGTTCATGCCACAGATCTTCACGAACATATCAGTGCCTTTGTGCTAGGCCTAAGCGGCCGGCGGTGATCAATGCCGCGAGTGCCGCGGCCGGGTGTTGTGCGCGCATCAGCGACGAGCCGATCAGCGCCAGTCGATAGCCTGCGCTTGCGACGCTGCGAATGTCATCCGCCGTGCCGATGCCGCTCTCGGCGACGGTCGGCAAGTGGCGCGGCAGATGCGGCGCAAGGTCGGCGAAGCGTTCGAAACGCACGTTCAAGTCGCGCAGGTCGCGACAGTTCACGCCGGCCAGCACCGCCGGGCCGCCGTCGGCCGGCGTATCGAACGGCGCGAGCCGCTCGAGATCCGCGCGGTCGAACGCTTCGAGCAGCACGAACAGGCCGAGTGCGCGCGCTTCGTCTACGAGCGCGCGCACGGTCGCGTCGTCGAGCATCGTGACGATCACGAGCACGCCGCCCGCGCCGGCTGCGCGCGCTTCGAGCACCTGGTACGGGTCGGTCAGGAAATCCTTGCGCATCGCGGGCCGGCCGAACGAGGCGAGCAACTTGGCCGCATCGACGAGGTGCGCGAGCTCGCCTTTGAACTCCGTCGGTTCGGTCAGCACCGACACCGCCGCGGCGCCGCCGGTGGCGTAGCTCTCGAGTTGCGCGGCCTTGTCGAAGTCGCCGGCCGCGAGCCCGCCCGCGGCCGGCGAGCGCAGCTTCATCTCTGCGATCACGTCGAAGCCGCGCAGCACGAGCGGTGGCGGTGGCGGCGTGGCGCGCGCGCGGCGCTCGAGCACGGCGTCGCTTTCGACGGCGCGCGCTGCTCGCACGCGCGCGCGGCTGGCTTCGGCCATGCGTTCCAGGAACGTCATGCCGTGCGTTCCTTGCCGAACGTCGCGAGGCCTTCGACGAGCCGCGTCGCCGCGCCGCTCGCGAGGCCTAAGCGAGCGCGCGCGACTGCGCTCATTGCGTCCGGCGCCAACCCCGTGACCTCGAGCGCGAGCGCGGCGCCGAGCACGAGCGCTTCGCGGTGCCCCGGCGTGTCGCCACCCGCGAGCGCGGCTTTGAGGCGCGCGGCATTGGTCGCGCTGTCGGCGCCGCGCAGCTCGTCTTGCGCGCAGCGCGCAATGCCGGCGTCGCGAGGGTCGCGCACGCTGCGTTCGACGCGGCCTAAGCTCACGTCGTAGCAAACGAACGGACCGGCCGGCGTGGCCTCGTCCCAGCCCGTGAGGTCGTGGACCACGAACGCGCGCGTGAGCGGCAGGCCGGCCAGCGTCTCGGCCATGACGGCCGCGATCTCGTCGCTGAACGCGCCAATCACGTGATAGGGCGGCGCCGCCGGGTTCACGAGCGGTCCTAAGATGTTGAACACCGTGCGCACGCCGAGCGCCTGGCGCACGGGTGCGATGTGCTTCATCGCGGGGTGGTAGTGCGGCGCGAACAGGAACGTGAAGCCGAAGCGTTGCAGGCACGCGCCGGACTCCGCTTCGTCGAGCGGGATCGGTAGGCCGAGCGCCGCGAGCACGTCCGCGCTGCCGCTCCTGCTCGAGACCGAGCGGTTGCCGTGCTTTACGACCGGCGCGCCGCACGCGGCCGCGAGCAGCGCGCTGCCAGTGCTCAAGTTCAGGCTGCTCGAACCGTCGCCGCCCGTGCCGACGATGTCGACGTAGGGTCCCGGCGCGATCGCGGGGCGCAGGCTAAGCTCCCGCATGCCGCGCGCGAAGCCGCGAATCTCCGCGGCCGTCTCGCCCTTGGCGCGCAGCGCCACGAGCAGGGCGCCCGCGAGCGCCGGGGCGAGCTCGCCGCTCGCCATCGTGCGCAGCAAGCTCAAGGCCGTCGGCTCGTCGAGGCTTTGCCCCGCGAGCACGCGCTCGAGCATTTGCTGCGGCGTCACGCTCATGGATTCAGGAAGTTCTGCAACAGGTGCGGGCCTTCGGGGGTCAGCACGCTCTCCGGGTGGAACTGCACGCCTTCCACGTTCAGGCGCGTGTGCCGCACGCCCATGATCTCGCCGTCCGTGGTCCGCGCCGTGACGAGGAGCTCCGGCGGCATCTTGTCGCGATTCGCGGCCAGCGAATGGTAGCGGCCCACCTCGAACGGGTTCGAAAGACCCCGATACAAGCGTCTTGCCGTCGTGCTGAACGATCGACGTCTTGCCGTGCATGAGTGCGGCCGCGCCGATGATCTCGCCGCCGAAGTGCTGCACGATGCTCTGGTGGCCCAGGCACACGCCGAGCACGGGGATCTTGCCCGCGAACGCGCCGATCATCTCGAGCGACACGCCGGCGTCGTCGGGGCGGCCCGGGCCCGGCGAAATCACGAGGTGCGTCGGTTTCAGCTTCTCGCGCTTCCGCCACCGTCAGCGCGTCGTTGCGATGCACGATGACCTCGGCCTTCAGCACGAGGAACGCCTGCACGAGGTTGTAGGTGAACGAGTCGTAGTTGTCGATCAAGAGCAGTCGCACGCTCATAGTCCTTCCTTCGCGAGCTCGAGCGCTCGCCGCAGGATCGCGCTCTTCGCGAGCACTTCCTGATACTCCGTGTCGGGCACGCTGTCGGACACGATGCCGGCGCCGGCCTGGAAGCTGTACTCGTCGCCGTGCAGCACCAGCGTGCGGATCGTGATGGCCTGGTCCATGTTGCCGTTCTTCGCGAAGTAGCCGACCGTGCCGCCGTAGAGACCGCGCGCCGTCGGCTCGAGCTCGGCGATCAGCTGCATCGCGCGGACTTTCGGCGCGCCGACCAACGTGCCGGCCGGGAACGCGGCGGCGAACAGATCGAACGCGTCGCGGTCCGCGGCGACCAACGCCCTGCACGCCGCTCACGATGTGCATCACGTGGCTGTAGCGCTCGATCTTGCGGTACGGGTCCACGTGCACCGAGCCGCCGCTCGCGACGCGGCCCGAGATCGTTGCGCGCGAGATCCACGAGCATCACGTGCTCGGCGTTCTCTTTCGGATCCGCGAGCAGCTCGCGCTCGAGTGCCAAGTCGTGCTCGGGCGTGGCGCCGCGCGGCCGCGTGCCGGCGATCGGCCGCAGGCTCGCGTGGCGGCCGGTCAGGCGCACGAGCGCCTCCGGCGACGAGCCGGCGACGCGTAAGTTCCCGACCTCGAAGAAGAACATGTACGGCGACGGATTCAGCAGGCGCAGGCCGCGATACGTCTGGAACGCATCGACGTCGGTGCGGCCGCTGAAGCGCACCGACAACACGATCTGATAGATGTCGCCCGCCTTGATGTGCGCTTTGGCCTGGCCCACGGCCGCCACGAACTCGCGCTGCGTCATGCTCGCGGCCGCCGGCGTGAAATCACCCTGATGATCGGGCGCGTCGAGACCGCCGCGCAGCGCCTGCACGACGCGTTTGCGCAGCGCCTGCCGCTCGCTCTCGGAGCCCGCGTGCAGCAGCGCGACGCGGCGCGTCAGGTGATCGAACACGAGCAGCGACTCGGGCGCGACGTACACGCCTTGCGGCAACCCCGCGAGCTCGCGCTTGTTCGGCGGCAGGCGCTCGAAGAATCGCACGACGTCGTATCCCGTGGTGCCCACGAGCCCGCCGTTGAACGGGATGCCTTCGATCTCCGGTTTGAGCGCCGGGGCGCGGTGCAGCACGTCGCGCATCAACGCGAGCCACTCGGCTGCGCTCGTCGGGCGCTGCGCTCGGCTTTGCCGTCGATCGTGAGCCGATCGGGGTGGAGCTCGAGCGTCAGGCGCGCGCCCAAGCCAAGGAACGAATAACGGGCGAGCCGCTCGCCGCTTTCCACGCTTTCGAGCAGGAAACACGGCCCAAACGGCTTCAGCTTCATGTACGCCGATACCGGTGTATCGAGATCGGCGGCTGATGTCGAACGATGACTCCATGACGTCGAGCTGCCTCGGTTTTGCAGGGTCCAGAAACACAAAACCCATCTCCGTTATCCGCGAGATGGGTCTGCATGGGTCGAGAGAGGACTTAAGGGTCTTCTACGCGCGCACTACCCGCTCCGCTGTTGGCCCGCGCCACCAGCGACGATTGCGTGCACGATCACTTCGCAGTCCACTCATGGTCAGGCAGTATGTCCGGCCGCCTCCCTGGCGGTCAAGATCGAGCATGGCTGAACAAACGGCAGGTCGCGGCGGGTTTTGCCCAGTACTTGGGCTTCTGGCGGTATAGCCGCCGCGCCCTCTTGCTCGTCTGGTCCACGCACCGAACGCTGACCGTGACGCTTGGAGCGCTGACGCTGGTGGCCGGCCTGCTGCCGGCCGGCGTGGCCTACTTGGGCAAGCTGATCGTCGACGCGGTGGTCGCGGCGCTCGCGGCCCACCAGGCCGGCGTGCCGCCCGATTACGGCACCGTGCTCGAGCTCGTGGCGCTCGAGGGGCTGATCGTCGCGGCCGTGGCCGCCGCCCAGCGGGGCATCGACTTCTGTCAATCGCTGCTGCGCGTGCTGCTGTCGCAGCGCGTGCACCTGTTGATTCTCGACAAGGCGTTGACGCTCACGCTCGCGCAGTTCGAGGACTCGGAGCTGTACGACAAGCTGAATCGCGCGCGGCAGGAGGCGTCGATCCGGCCGCTGAGTCTCGTGAACCGCACGTTTGCGCTCGCGCAGAACGCGGTGTCGCTCGTGAGCTATGCCGGCCTGCTTGTTCCATCTTTCGCCGTGGGCCGTGGCGATCCTGGCCGTCGCGGGCGTTCCGGCGTTCGTCGCCGAGACCCGATTCTCGGGCGAGCGGTTCCGCGCGTTCCAGTGGCGCAGCGCCGATCGGCGCATGCTCGCCTATCTCGAGATCGTGCTCGCGCGCGAGGATCACGCCAAGGAGGTCAAGCTCTTCGATCTCGGTCCGCGGTTGCTCGCACGCTACCGCGACATCTTCCGGCGGATCTACGCGGAGGAGAAACGGCTCACGATCCGCCGCTCCGGCTGGGGTTTCGTGCTCGGCCTCGTCAGCAGCGCGGCGTTCTACGGCGCGTATGCCTGGATCGCGCTTGCGACGATCGACCAGGTCATCTCGCTCGGCGAGATGACGATGTACCTGCTGCTGTTCAAGCAGGGCCAGGCGTCCGTCGCCGCGATGCTGAGCGCCGTCGGCGGCATGTACGAGGACAACCTGTATCTGTCGAACCTGTACGACTACCTCGAGCAACCGGCGCACGGCGTGCACGGCACCGCGCAGAGCGGCATCGACGAGCGCGCGGGTATCGAGTTCAGCCACGTGAGCTTCACCTACCCCGGCGCCACCAAGCCCGTGATTCGCGATCTGACGCTCACCGTGCGCCCCGGGCAGAGCGTGGCCCTCGTCGGCTCGAACGGCTCGGGCAAGACCACGCTCGTGAAGCTGCTGGCGGGGTTGTACGCGCCCGACGGCGGCACGATCCGCTACCAGGGACGCGATCTGCGCGAGTGGGATCCCGGTGGCGCTGCGCCGGCGCGTGGGCGTGATCTTCCAGGACTTCAACCGCTATCAGCTGACGGTCGGCGAGAACATCGGCGCGGGCGACGTGGCCGCGTACGAGGATCGGCAGCGCTGGACTGCGGCGGCCGAGAAGGGCCAGGCGGCGGAGTTCATCGGGGCGTTGCCGACGCGCTACGACACGCAGCTCGGGCGCTGGTTCAACGCCGGGCAGGAGTTGTCGGGCGGGCAGTGGCAGCGCGTCGCGCTCGCCCGTGCGTTCATGCGTACGGACGCCGAGATCCTGGTGCTCGATGAGCCGACGGCGGCGATGGACGTCGGAGACCGAGGCGCAGATCTTCGAGCATTTCCGCTCGCTGACCAAAGACCGTATCGCCATCCTGATCTCCCACCGGTTTTCGACCGTCCGTTACGCCGACCAGATCGTCGTGCTCGACGACGGGCAGATCCTCGAGCACGGCACGCACGACAGAGCTCGTGCGGCTCGGCGGGCGCTACGCGCGTCTCTTCGACCTGCAAGCGCGCGCCTACCGCTGACTCCGCGCTAAACTGGCGGTTGCATGTCCGCCAACTCACCCACGATTCGCGCCAACATCTTCTTCGCGGAGAAGGACCGCGCGCTGCGCGAGGACGTGCACCGCCTGGGCACGCTCGTCGGCGAGCTCGTGCGCGAGCAGGGCGGCGAAGCGCTGTTCGACCTCGTCGAGACCGCGCGCAAGCTCGCCATCGCGCAGCGCGAGGGCGACCGCGGCGCCAACGGCGAGCTCACCGCGCTGATCGGCGCGTTGGCGCCGAGCACCGCGCGCGATTTCATTCGCGCGTTCTCGACGTACTTCCAGATGGTCAACACGGCGGAGAAGGTGCACCGCATACGCCGCCGCCGTGCGTACCTGCGCGACGCGACCGTGCCGCAGCCGTTCGGCTTCATCGACATCTGCCAGAAGCTGAAGGCGCAAGGCGTCGATGCCGACGAGCTCGAGCGCGCGCTCGCGACGATCAGGATCCAGCCCGTGTTCACGGCGCATCCGACGGAAGTCACGCGCCGCACGCTGCTGCGCAAAGAGCACAGCATCGCGCGCTATCTCGTCGACATGATGGACCCGTACCTCACGCCGAACGAGCTCGAGGCCATGCTCGGCAAAGTGCGCCAGGAGATGACGACCGGCTGGCAGACGGCCGAGCGCGCCGACGAAGGCGTGCGTCTGCGCGACGAGGCCGAGCACGTGATGTTCTTCATGACGGACGTGCTGTATCGCATGGTGCCGCCGTTCTACGAGAACCTCGAGAGCGCGCTCGCGGGAGCGTTCGCCGAGCGCGGCACGCGGATTCGTGTGCCGATCGTCGCGCAGTTCGGCACCTGGGTCGGCGGCGACATGGACGGCAATCCGCACGTCACGGCGAAGAGCATTCGCCAGACGCTCGCTCGCCAGCGCTCGCTCGTGATCGAGCTGTACCACCGCGAGTGCATGGACGCTCGCTGGGCGTTGAGCCAGAGCGCCGATCGCGTGCGTGTGTCCGACGAGCTCGAACGGCGCACGCACCTGTATTCCGGCCATTTCCCCGAGACCGCGGCCTCGCTGCCGATCCGCCACCGGCAGATGGCGTACCGCGCGTTCCTGCGGCTCGTCGGTGCGCGGTTGCGCGCGACTTACGACGACGCGGCGTTTCCGTACGAATCGCCGGACGAATTCGTGGCGGACATCGAGCTCGTGGCCGACAGTCTGCGCGCCCACAAAGGGCGCAATGCCGGGTTGTGGGGCGTGCGCCGGCTGTTGCGGCGTGCGCGGACGTTCGGCTTCCACATGGCCACGGTCGACATCCGGCAGGCCGCGCAGGTGCATCGGCGCGTGATCGGCGCGGCGTTGCAGGAGCCGCGTTGGCTCATGCTCGACGACGAGGAACGTGCGCACCGGCTCGAGGAGGCGCTCGAGCGGCGCGAATCGCCGCTCGGGGATCTGTCGTCCGAAGGACGCCGCACGCTCGCGGTGTTCCAGACAATCGCGCACTGCCGGCGCAAGTACGGGCGCGACTCGGTGGGCCCGTACATCGTCAGCATGGCGCACGGCATCGACGACGTGCTGTCGGTGCTGTTGCTCGCGAAGTGGGGCCACTTGGGATCGAAGGGCCAGGCCGTGCCGCTCGACATCGCGCCGTTGTTCGAGACCGGCGAGGACGTCGAGCGTGCGCCGAAGATCATGGACAACCTGCTCGGCGACAAGGTGTATCGCGAGCACTTGCGCTCGCGCGGCGATCACCAGATCGTGATGCTGGGCTACTCCGACAGCCATCGCGACGGCGGTATCGCCGCCGCGCGTTGGAGTCTGCAAAAGGCCGAGCAGGCTCTCGTGGCAATCACACGCCAGCACGGCATTGCGCTGACCGTATTCCACGGCCGCGGCAGCACCGTGAGCCGCAGCGGCGGCGCGTTGCACGAAGCCATCCTCGCGGCGCCGCGCGGCGCGATCGACGGGCGCCTCCGCATGACGGAGCAGGGCGAGAACATCAACACGAAGTACGGCTTGCGGGGCATCGCGATTCGGACGCTCGAGCAGACGCTGTCGGCCGTGCTGCTCGTGACGCTGCGCCCGCCGGCCGAGAATCCTGCCGAGCACCGCTGGCAGGGCATCATGGAAGAGATCGCTGCCGCGAGTCGCGGCGCGTATCAGACTCTGCTCTCGGACCCCGGCGATTTCATGGAATATTTCCGCGCCGCAACACCGTTCGACGTGATCGAGCGCATCACGAGCAAGTCCGAGCGCGCCGAGCACGTCGGCGAGGAAGACACCGAGACGCGTGCGGCGCCGTGGACGTTCGCGTGGACGCAGAGTCGCTGCCTGCTGCCGAGCTGGTACGGGTTGGCGAGCGGCCTGAAGCGCGCGATGGACGTGCACGGAGAGGACGTGCTCGTCGAAATGTTCGAGCAGTGGCACTTCTTCCGCGTGCTGCTGACGGACATTGCGACGGCACTCGCGAAGGCCGACCTCGACATCGCGTCGCAGTACTCGAGGCTCGCGGGTGAGCGCCACGAGAAGTTCTTTCCAGCCATTCGCAGCGAATACCGGAACTGCGTCGACCTGATCTTGAAGCTGACGCGTCAGAAAGAGCTGCTCGAGGCGTCGCGCACGTTGCGACGTGCGATTCGTCTGCGCAATCCGTACGTCGACCCCATCAGCTTCCTGCAAGTGGGGTTGCTCGAACGTTGGCGCGCGGGCGGAAGACAGGACGACGCGACGTTCCAGGCGCTCACGGCGAGCATCAACGGCATCGCGCACGCGATGCAGAGCACGGGCTGACGAACGGTCGGAGTGGGCACGGATTTCTGCGCGTACGCTGTGAGGATTAGTGCCGCTGAAGATTGTCGCCTGAGAGTGCGCAGCCGCTAATCCGCGCAGCCGCCGTTCACCTGCAAAGCTGTGGCGCCGTTTCACGCGACGGACGCGCTTTTCGGTACCACGGTAACACTCACCACCTCGACCGGACGCAATTCCTTCGCGTGCTACCGGGCGAATCGCCGTCAGCCCTTGGGCCGCGTCATGCCGTCCTCGAAGTATTCCTTCCAGTTCCGTGCCCACTCTTTCCACTGATACCGCGTCTGAGCGCATAGAAACATCTGATTTTCCTCAGGATGCGCAGGCCGCGGTGTGCAAGGATTGCGCTTGGCAGCCTAAGACGAGGTCCTGAAATGTCCTTTGCGTCATGGTTCAACTCAGGCAAGGGCATCCGCCGGCTGAGCGGCAAGGTCGCCGTGGTGACGGGGGCTGCGAGCGGAATCGGCCGGGCCTTGGCCCTCGGGCTCCGGGACAAGGGCTGCCATCTCGCACTCGTCGATCTGGACCAAGACGGTCTTTCACGCCTCCACCTTGAGCTCGGCGGATCCGGGCGTCAGCAGACAGTGACCACGCACGTCGCGAACGTCGGCGACAGGGCGCGCATGAGGGAGCTCGCCCGCGAGGTTGCAGAGGCGCACAGCGCCGTGCACTTGCTCATCAACAATGCTGGGATCGGTTATGAGGGAGCGTTTCCGCAGACGAGCCTCGACGACTGGGATCGCATCATCGACGTGAACCTGTGGGGAGTGATCTACGGTTGCCACTTCTTCATGCCGCACCTGGCGAAGGTCGAACGGGGCCACATCGTGAACCTTTCCAGCCTGTTCGGCATCGTTGCGATGGCGGGTCAGTCCGCCTACAGCACCACCAAGTTTGCTGTCCGCGGCCTTTCGGAGTCGCTCTGGGAGGAGCTTCGCGCGACCTCAGTCGGCCTCACCGTCGTGCACCCCGGTGCGGTGGCGACCAACATCATGAAGCGCGCCCGGGGCGACGACCCCGAGCTACTGCGGCGGCTCAGTCGCTGGTATGAGCGCCACGCGATCTCGCCGGAACGGGTCGCCGCCGAGATCATCCGGGCGGTCGAGAAGGGTACGCCACGCCTGTTGATCACGCCGGAAGTGGTGTTCGGCGATGTCCTCAAGCGTTTGCTGCCTGTCATCGGCAACAAACTGTTCGGCGACGCGGTAATACGTGTGATTGGCGTGGAGGACATGCGCGCCAAGCGGATCAAGCAGTGGCGCGAGACCATGGTCGCAGGCGAGCCGGATGCTGACCAAGGGCGCGGACCTTGATGACGATGATGCCGGACGTCGAGGTTCTCATTGTCGGCGCCGGCATCAGCGGCATCGGCGCAGGCATCGAGTTGCTGCGTCGTGCCAACCTATCCTTCGCCTTGATCGAGGCCACGAACGAGCTTGGTGGCACTTGGCGGGACAACACCTACCCGGGCATCGCGGTAGACATCCCCGCGGTCTCGTACTGCTTCCCGTTTGAGACCGATTACCCATGGTCGCGCGAGTTTGCTGCTGGCGCCGAAGTCCAAGGTTACGTGAGGCATTGCGCCGAGAAATACGGCGTGACCGGACGTATTCGCTATGGTTCGTGCGCGCTCCGTTCCCAGTTCGACACGGCTCGTGACACCTGGGCGACGCAGCTCGACGATGGCACCGTCATCACGTCCCGCTATCTGATCGCGGCGACCGGGCTGCTGAGCCAGCCGAAGCTGCCGAAGATCCGTGGACTCGAGACGTTCGCCGGCAAAGTAATGCATACGGCCCGCTGGGACCACGACCATGACCTGACTCTGAAGCGCGTCGCAGTGATCGGGACCGGTGCATCGGCCGTGCAGGTTGTGCCGGAGATCGCACCGCGGGTCGAGCAGCTGCGCGTCTTCCAACGCACGCCGATTTGGATCGGTCCGCGACTGGACCGACCCGTGCAACCCGGATCGGGCCTGTCGCTGCGCAGGTCTTCCCTGATTCGTTCGCTGTTACGCCTGGTCTGCGAGTCGGGTCTCGAGTTCCTCACGTTCTCGATCGTCAACTACCGGCGGTTTCCGTTCGTCGTACGGTTGGTGCAGCGATGCGTCCGCTTCTGGATGTGCCGACAGGTCAAGGACCCCGAGACGGCCGCCAAGCTCCTGCCCGACTACGGCCTGGGCTGTAAGCGGCCGACGACCTCGAACCGATATTTGTCCGCGTTCAATCGCAACAACGTGCTCTTGGTTACGCAACCGATCGAGCACATTTGCCCGGCAGGAATCGTCACGGATGACCAAACCTTGCACGCGGTGGACACGATCATCCTGGCGACCGGCTTCATGACAACAGAGCAGGGAAACGCCCCGAGTTTCGAGGTGGTGGGCAGTGACGGCGTCGAGCTGGGGCGGTTCTGGGAGGAGCATCGCCTGCAGGCTTATGCTGGCGTGTCGGTGCCCGGATTCCCCAACTTCTTCCTAACCGCCGGCCCCTATTCCGGCGGTTTCAACTGGTTCGCCATGCTGGAGGCCCACCTGGCCCACATCATGGCGTGCATCGACGGAGCACGCGCGCGGGGTGTCACCCGGGTCGAGGTGAGACGCGAAGTGCACGAGCGTTACATGCGCCACATGTGGCAGCGCGCCGAAGGCACGGTGTTCAAGGCTGGCTCGTGTGCCGCAGCCAACAGCTACTACGTCGATCGGCATGGCGACGCCTCGCTACCTCTGCCGCACACTCCATGGTGGCGTGCGATCCGGGGGCGCTGGCAGGGGACGCAGGGCTACCGCTTTGGAGCGGCCACTCATCATGGCGCCACTGGCGCTCCGCCGGGGGCCGCATAATGCAATCGGTTCTCGACCCCTTCTACCAGTGGACCGAGCGCAATCCCGACCAGTTGCTCTACGCCTTCTTGGATGTCGAAGGGCACACGACCGAGTCCTATAGCTACGCGCAGTTCCTGCAGCGCACCACGGATATCGCGTCGCATATCAGGCGCACGTACCCGATGGATCCAGGCGAGCGCGTGCTCCTCGCCTATCCGCCGGGCGTGGAGATGATCTGTGCGTTTTTCGCCTGTGTCCGCCTCGGCCTGATCCCCGTGCCGGTCTACCCGCCAACCGGCCACGGATTCGAGGCCGCGCTCGACAAGACGGACTTCATCGCTCGCGACTGCCAAGCCGCCGCGGTGCTCACCGGGCGCTCCTACTACTGGTCGATGAAGCTGAACGAGACGAGGAATAGCGTCGCGACGCTATCGCTCAGGCGCTCCAACTTTTCGAGACTCAAATGGATCATCAGCACGGACGCGGACAAGAGCGCGCGCGCCGACTTTTCCGAAGCGCACTCCGACGTCCTGTTTCTGCAATACACCTCGGGTTCGACCAGTGATCCCAAGGGCGTGATGGTGACCCATGACAATATCCTGGAGAACTGCAAGGCGGTCGTCGATCACCGCCCGATCGGGGTGTCTTGGCTGCCGCAGTACCACGACATGGGGCTGATCGGGTATTACATCTTTTTCGCACTGAAGGGCGGCACGACGTACGGTTTTTCGCCCCTCGACTTCATCCAGAGGCCGGCGCTGTGGCTCGAGACGATCAGCAAGTATCGCGGCACCGCGTCGTCGGCGCCGAACTTCGCCTTCGAGTATTGCCTGCGGCCAGAGAAGGTGCCGGCGGCGACTCTGGAGCATCTCGACCTGAGCTCCCTTCAGTTCCTCATGACTGCCGCCGAGCCGGTGCGTGCCAACGTCTTCCGTGACTTCATTGGGAAGTTCGAACCGTGCGGTCTCAACCCCCAGAGCTTTTTCGCGGCCTATGGCCTCGCCGAATTTACCTTGGCGGTGTCGAATTATGGCAGGACCCACCAAGCCTTTGAGCGCGCAGCGCTTCGGCAGCACATCGTTCAGCCGGCGAGTCCCGACGCAGTCGCCGCCGACACCAAGACGCTCGTCAGCTGCGGCAGGCCGTTGGGCACGACAGAGGTGAAGATCGTCGTCGTGACAGCCACTCCGCGCGAAGCGGGCGAACGCGAGGTCGGCGAGATCTGGATTCGGGGTCCGAGCAAGTGCCGCGGCTATTGGCGACGACCGGAGTTGAGCGCGGCGATCTTTGAGGCGCAGCTTCCCGGTGAGGGCGGGCCAACCTGGCTGCGCAGCGGCGACCTGGGCTTCCTCAACGACGGTGAGCTGTATATCTGCGGTCGCTCCAAGGACATGCTCATCGTTCGCGGGCTCAACTACTACCCGCAGGACATTGAAGCGCTCGTGGAAGAGGACGACCGCGTGAGAAAGGGTTGCGTCGCCGCCTTCGCCTGCGAAGGGGAGAACCGCGAGACGCTAGTCGTCGTCGCGGAGCTGAGAAATCCGCAGCGTGCGCCTGATGCCCGTGTGCTGAACCAGCGCCTGCTGCAGGGGCTTGGTGTGGCTGCGGCGTCGTTCGTCTTCATCAAGGCGCGCACGATTCCCAAGACCAGCTCGGGCAAGATCGTCCGCCATCTTGTGCGTGAGCGATGGTTCGAGGGTCGGCTCCAGGTGCTCAGTCAGGTCGACCCGGTCTGCGAGGCGGACACTCCTGGCATCGAGCGGCCAGCCGCTTGGTTTCGTCGATTCGGCTTGAGCGGCGCCGAGACGTGCACGTTGCGAGACGCGGGCTTCGATTCTTTCAAGCTGGTCGAGTTTGCGGAGGTGCTCAAGGAGCAACTGGAGATGCGCGGCGAACATGACCTGTCGCGGGCGATCGATCTGCGGGTGTTGCAGAAGATTGCGATCTGCGAGTTCTTCGACTTGCTCGATCAAGTTGCGGCGGCGGCTCCGAACGCCAAGCTTCGCCTCAAGCGCGCTCTCTCCGATCTCAGCGGCGAGCACCGTGCGCTCGAGACGGAGATGATGCGCCGAGACACAGGTCTTCGCGTCGACGTTGCCGCCCTGCCGATGGCGCCTGAGGTGGCCTCCACGGGGGAAGGAGGCGTCTTACTCACAGGCGGGACAGGTTTTTTCGGTCCGTTTCTTCTCGCGAGCCTGTTGGAGCAAGGCGCCGACGACGTCTATGTGCTGGTCCGCGCGAATGTCGGCGACGCGATGCAACGGATCCGCCAAGGGTTGGAGTCTGTCACAGCGGCCGGCGCTTCCTGCCCTGATGGATGGGAGCGTCGCGTGCATCCGGTCTGCGGCGACCTATCGGCAGGCGAACCTGGGACTCAGCGCCGAGGCTTGGCGCACTCTCGCGGATGGCGTTCACACCATCTACCACAACGGTGCGCTGGTGAACTACCTCCTTGATTACCAAGCCATGCGCGAGGCGAACGTCGGCGGTACCAATGAGATCGTTCGCCTCGCGATGAGCCACCGCGCCAAAGTCCTGAACCATATCTCGACGACGTTTGTGTTTGGCTGGTCAGTGCAGGAGGCGCTCTTTGAGAGCGACACGAACGCCGACTTGGACCGCCTCGACTTCGGCTACAGCCAGAGCAAATGGGTGTCCGAACAGGTGGTGCGCGACGCCATGCAGCGGGGGCTGCAAGCGCGGATCTTTCGTCCCGCGTTGCTAACCCCGTCTGTGCACGGCGGCGGCTACAACTTCGACATTTCGATCCGGTTGCTGGCGTTCATGATCAACCACGGCATCGGCACGACCGCCCAGAATCAGGTCAGCTTCACTCCGGCGGATATCGCCGCCGGCAACATCGTCGCCATCGCTCGTGTTCCCGACAGTGTCGGCGCGACCTACCATGTCACGCGCGACGATTACGCGAGCATGGTGGATATCACGACGATCCTGGGCGAGTTGACCGGCCGGACATTCCGGAACTATGCGCTGCCGGCCTTCGTGCCGGAGGTGATCAAGCGCTGCCACTCCGGTGACATCCTGTTTCCACTGCGCGACTTCCTTGTTCGTTCCGTCGACAACATCACGGCGATGGAATTCAAGCGCTACGACAACCGTAACTACCGACAACTCCGCGACGCGTCGATCTTCGGAAAGGCTGATCCGCCGCTGCACGACGTAGTACTGGGGATGCTTCGATTCATGCGCAAGCACGGCCTCGTCAACGTCTGAGGGCAAGCCACCCACGGCGGCAGACCATGTTCGAGGGAAGAATCAGCAACGCTCCGCACGTGCCTCGTGCCCGCGCATTCCTGGACTCGCGCGAGATGGTCCGCAACCCGGTCGCGGTGTTCGAGAGTTATCGGGCGCGTCTCGGGCCGACGTTCACGTTTCACTTTGGCGGCGTCAAAGCATCGGTGGTGTCGAGTGATCCGGTGGTTGTCGAGCACGTGCTGCATGGCAACCGGAGCAACTACGAGAAGTCCGATATCCAAGTCGAACGTATGGTGGAGTTTCAAGGCAAAGGCTTGGTCAACAGCCATGGCGAGGCATGGATGCGGCAGCGTCGGCTGCTCGCCCAGGGCTTCAAACCCAGCCATCTCGCCAAGCTTCTGCCGATGCAACAGGACGTGTTGCAGGATTTGATGAGTGGCTTCGACCATGACGCACGGCGCGGGCCCATCGACGTGCACCAGCAGATGGTGCGATTCACTCTGCGGTTGGTCGGAAAGGCGCTCTTTGGTCAGAGTATGCGCGATGAGGAGCTGGAGAAGATCGGAGACACGATCTCCGCGATCCAAGCCTTCATCGTTCGTCAGATCGTTCAGCCCTACAAGATTCCATGGTTCCGATTCAGCGGCCTATCAGCCAAGCACCAGCGACTGCGCCAGGACGGCGACACGATCGTGTTGAGGCATATCCGGGCTCGGTTGGCGCGGGGCACTGGCGACCATGACTTCCTCCGGATCTTGCTCGAGACGCCCTACCGCGACACCGGCCAGCCCATGGACGAGGCGCAGGCGCTGATCGAAAGCCTCCAGTTGATGGTCGCCGGCAATGAGACGTCGTCGAACGCCTTGACCTGGATCTTCTATCTGCTGGCTCGGCACCCCGAGCACATCCTTGAGATCCGGGACGAGATCGCGGCCGTCATCGGCGAGCGCGCGATGGATTTTCGCAACCTGCGCCAGTTGGACGGTACCATGCGCGTTATCGATGAGGCGCTGCGGCTCTACCCGCCCTTCTGGATGATCGACCGCATTGCGCTCCGAGATGACGAGATCAGTGGCGTCCACATTCCGGCCGGAACGCTGGTTATTCCCTACATCTACGGTACGCACCGCAACCCTGCGCATTGGCAGGACGTCGAATCCTTCGATCCGCGTCGCTTCGAGCCCGAACGATGCAAGGAGCGCCACGCCTTCGCCTACATCCCTTTTGGCGGGGGCCCCAGGATCTGCATCGGCAACAACATGGCCATTACGCAGATGCTCATGATCATTGTGGCCTTTGTGCGAAAGTACGATTTCACACTGACGAAGGACGGCCCCGTCGCGATCCAGCCCATGATGCTGCTGCGGCCAAGCGGCGCCGTCTCGATGAAGTTCCGCGCAGTGTCGTAGCGCATGGCCTCGTTCGATGCTCTCGGCCATTGGCTCAGCGACCCCAAGGGGCATCTGCGCAAGGGCCGTTTCGCCGTCATCCTGGCGGGATGGTATGTGCTGTTTGCGGCGACCTACCTGCCGATCAATGCCTTCAGCGTGGGGCGCGCCGCCCACACGCTCTTCCTTCCCAACGAGGAGCGGCTGCCCATGCTGCCGGTCTTCGAATACCTGTATGTCCTCACGTATTTCCTGCCGGGGCTCCTGATTTTTACGATACGCGATCGCGAGACGTTTCAGCGCCTGGCCCGCGCATACGGCCTAACGTTGCTGACCGCTTACACGACGTATCTCCTGTTTCCGGTCTACTTCGCGCGGCCTCACCTCGAGGTGTCGTCGTTGCATACATGGCTCCTCTCGCTCGAGTATCTGGACAAGCCCTACAACAACTTTCCGAGCCTCCATGTGGCCTTGAGTTGGCTGGCCGTCCATGCGTCGCAGGCATCCCGCGGATCCCGGGTCGGCATCGGGGTGGTGGCCGCGGGCATCAGCGTCTCGACGGTGTTCGTGAAGCAACACTACATCGTCGATGTGGTGTATGGCTGCGCGTTGGCGTGGGTCGCCTGGTGGCTTGCGCGTCCCCCTCGGCCATGAGCGCCCGTGGCTCGATGACAAGAAGTGGGCGCCGGTGGCTTCCAAGCGAAGCGAGCAGAAATCGCGCAGCGGCGACCGCACGGCAGATCGGCAGGAGTCGTTCACGCCGCGACCACCGCCCGCGCGTCGTCCTGCACGCAGTGATCAATTTCGAGGCTCGCAGGTGAGCGACACGAGAAATTCTTCCCGGCCATCCGCACGGAGTACCGGAACTGCGTCGACCTGATCTTGAAGCTCACGCGCCAGAAAGAGCTGCTCGAAGCGTCGCGCACGTTGCGCCGCGCGATACGGCTGCGCAATCCGTACGTCGACCCCATCAGCTTCCTGCAAGTGGGCTTGCTCGAACGCTGGCGCGCGGGCGGCAGACAGGACGACGCGACGTTCCAGGCGCTCATGGCGAGCATCAACGGTATCGCGCACGCGATGCAGAGCTCGGGCTGACGAACGGTCGGAGCGAGTTTTCCGGCGAAGCGCGCGGAAACCGCGGCGCGGCGACTACCCGCGGCGACGGCTTCACAGCTCGGCACGAGCCGTTCACTCCCTTCCGCGCGTGATGTAGGGTCGCCTTAACGGCCTGATTGGCGAAGCTTGATCTGCGATCAAACGCCGCCCATTCTGCAGGGACCACTGCTCCACTTAGCGAATATCGATTGAGATAACAGACATGGAAAAATCCAAAGGGCTGTCAACCAACTCTGCCGGACCTCTTTTCTGGATCGTCGGGATAGTCGCGCTGGCGTGGAATGGATTGAGCTGCGTGAACTTGATCCAGCAGATGAGCAGCGCAGGACTTGCAACGTTGCCCGCAGATTATCAGGCCTATATCGAGACCAGACCGCTTTGGGCGCTTCTGGCTTTTGTCGTCTCGGCGACCGGCGGGGTCTTGGGCGCAGTTCTGCTGTTCCTTCGTTCGCGGCTGACGGCGCCGGCGTTCGTTGCATCATGCCTTGGCGGCCTTGTTTCGCTGATCTCGGCTTTGGGGTCGGGAATACCGTCTTTCGTGGTCGGCAGCGCCCTGTCGGCAGTGTTGGCCGCGTTGTTCGCATGGTACGCGGCAAGGAAGCTGACGCCGGGCGCCTAGAAACGACTCTTGGCCGGCCCCCGAAGCATTCAGTAGGGGGACGAAGCCGGGTTTGAGGCTTGGCTGTGTTCCACCAACCGCCCTCTTGACCGGCACCATCCGTACCGAACGAGCTTGGTCCGCTGGCTATATCGAGCGAGATGATGCTGACTTGATTTTCCACCCAGAAGATCACAATCGGTTTGTTCGGATCAAGGACATTGGTACCTAGGCTCTGGACCCTGACGAACGATCTTCAGCGGCGCCGGCGCAGGGGCGCGGTCTTGATCCAGCGAATCACGCGCGTTTGAAGCTCGTCGTCGCCGACGGCGCTCTCGGGCAACGTGCGGCCGCGAACCGAGATGCCGGCGCTATGCATGGTCTTTGGGTCGCCGGACACGAGCGGATGCCACCACTCGGGCACTTCTTCCGCGTGCTGCTGACGGACATTGCGACGGCACTCGCGAAGGCCGACCTCGACATCGCGTCGCAGTACTCGAGGCTCGCGGGTGAGCGACACGAGAAATTCTTCCCGGACGGAGTACCGGAACTGCGTCGACCTGATCTTGAAGCTCACGCGCCAGAAAGAGCTGCTCGAAGCGTCGCGCACGTTGCGCCGCGCGATACGGCTGCGCAATCCGTACGTCGACCCCATCAGCTTCCTACAAGTGGGGTTGCTCGAACGTTGGCGAGCGGGCGGAAGACAGGACGACGCGACGTTCCAGGCGCTCATGGCGAGCATCAACGGCATCGCGCACGCGATGCAGAGCACGGGCTGACGAACGGTCGCCCGTGAGCGCGGTGCGAACCGCAACGACTCGGGCTGCTCGAGCACAGGATCGCCAGCGACGTTCATGCGGATGTTCATCAGCGTGAAAAAGCTCGGATCGAGCACTTTTCGGATCGAGCACTTTGTCGTGGGCTCGCTGGGCACCGACGCACAGCCACTCGAGCGCTTGCGCCGGATCCCCGATGCCGAGATAGCGGACGCCCAACCACCCGAGCCGATCTCTTGGTTCGCGGCGAGCGATTTGATTTCGGCAAAAAAACGCTCGGCGTCTGCGCGGCGGCCAATCCGGCCGTACCCATGGAGAATGTCGAGCAACCTGATGATGACCTCTGGGACCTCTGGCGGACCTCGGCCCAGCGCCATTGGTAGAGGTCGATCTCGCTGAGCGCCTCGTTGCCTGCGAGTCGCGAGGACATCCTAGCTCGCGACCGTTCGCGTGCGCCGGAATCTACGTGAAAACACCAGGCCCGCACACGGCGCCGACGCGCCCCGGGGGCTGGAGGCCGCAGGGCAACCGAGACGCCACCTTGTCGACGCAGTTGAACGCCATCACACGACCTTCCCGCGGGCGCCACGATGGGCTCTGCCGGTCAAGACCGACAGAGCCCGTTCCGCGCTCGACGCAGCTCCGATGCGGGTCAGAAGTTCACGCGCACGCCAGCTGTGAATCGCCGGCCCAGTGTGTCGTAGAGGTACGTGTTGGGTCCCGCCACTCCTGCGCGACCGACGACTTGGGTACGTCGCCGGGGGCTCCTCGTTCGTCAGGTTGTTCACCGTCAAGAACGTCTCCCAGGGCGTGTCGCGCCGCTCTTCCGCCGGTGAAGCTGAACGACAGGTCGGTGTAGAGACCGAGTCGACCTGTTGTCGTCGACGGTGACGAGACCGGGCAGACGCGTGGTGGCTTCGACCTTGGTGTGGTCGTTCACGCCGCCACCGATGTAGCGCTCCTGCAGGAAGACCGATAACGGCCCGTGTGCGTAGGTCAAGTAGTCGTGAACTTGTTCTTCGGTAAGCCCCCCGCCGGCGGACCCGATCCGAGGTCGCCGGAACGCTCGTCGCGTGGGGAACCGGGCGTCAGAACGGAATTCTCGTCGAGCCGCGAGCCCAGCAAGCGCCAGCTCAGTGTCCCGCCTCCCACGCTGATGCCGCTGTAATTCAGCTCCAGGTCGATGCCTCTGACCCGCTGGTTGGCCAGATTGATGAACAGCGCTTCGACGCGAGTGATCTGATTGTTCCCGTCGCGGATCACGTACTGACACAACGACGACGAGTTGTGGCCCGGGGAGGCGTAGCAGTTGTTGACGATGGTTTGGGAAAGCAGCTGGCCGATCGCGCCGTCCAGGTTGATGTCCCACTTGTCGATCGTCACCGAGAGCTTGTCCGTAGGCTCATAGACGAAACCGAACACGTTGGTCCGCGCCGTCTCGAGGCCGACGTTCGGGTTGCCGCCCTGGAACGACGCCGTGCTGATCAGTGCGTTGCCGTTCGCGGGATCGGTGACGTTGACGCCGCCGCGCTGGGACTCGAAGCGTTCCCGCAGCGTCGGGGCGCGCACGTCCTGCGAAGTCGTGGCGCGGATTCTGAATTTCGGCGTGGCTTGGAAGGACACACCGGACTTCCAGGCGTCGGCGCTGCCGCTGCCCGTGTACTCGGCCATCCGGAACGCCTCATCGAGGTTCAACTTACCGCTCTTCAGCAGCGGAATTCCGAACTCGAAGAACGCCTCGCGCACGTTGTATCCGCCCCCGACCGCGCGCTGGCTCGAGAACAGCACGGTGCTCGAGTTCGCGTCGCCGGCGAAGCCGCCGGGCACGAACCTGAGACCGGGGATGCCGCCGGCTTGCGGGGCGCCGGTAACAGGATTGAATTGCGCAAGGATTCCACGCGAACCTACCGGGGCCAAGCCCAGATCGCTCATCAAGCGACCTTCGATCGTGCACGGAAACTCGTCGCAAGGGTCCACCGTGCGCACGGCCAGTTGCTCCTGTCGCCAGGAGAGACCGAAAGCGGCCGTGATGGCGCCCAACGCGCCACCCGAGCCCTTCGTGAGGTTACCGCGGAGCGTGACCTCGGCGTCGTCCTCCGTGACTCTGCCACGCGCGATCTTGCCGTTATCGATGACGTAATTGGCCGCGCCCGGCGTTACGGCGGCAGTGCCGCCGATCAGGTTGATCGGCACGCACGAATCGAAGACTCCCGGGTTGAACAGCGTCACGCGGCAGACCGGTTGTCCGTTCGGGCCGGTCACCGCGTCCATGGAGAGAAACAGCCGGTCCGTGCGCATACCGCCGGGAACGACCGTTTCCTGCCTGTTCTCCGCGTGCTGGACGTAACCGTCCAGCACCCAGCCGCCCGCGAGGAAGCCGTCCGCCATGCTGTGACTGAAGCCGCCCGTGAGTTGCCCGTATCGGTTCTTGGCGATCAATTGGCCGCCGTCGAAAGGGTTGCCGGTCACGTTCGGCGTAAAAATTCCGAAGCCGACGAACTGGCGGTTTTCGGTCTGCATCTGCTGGCGCACGTCTGTGGGTAGGAACGGGTTGTCGACGTACAGTCTGGCCTGCCACGGTCCGAGTAGCGCGGCGGTTTGCCAACGGTTGCTCTGCTGCGTGTCTGCGAGCAGGGTTTCGACGTAGAAACTGTTGCGCGCGTTCACGTCGTAGTCGTAGTGAGCGAAGAGGACTCCGCGGTCGGCGGGTGTGTCGATTTCGAAGTCCGAGTTGACGCCGTAGTCCAAGGTGGGGCGCGCCTGGCAATTGCAGCCACCCGTCAATTGGCCAACGCCGCTGAACGGGAGCGGCCGGTGATTGCCACTGCCGCCCGGCAGAAACTCCACGTGATCGAGCGCCGAACCTGCCTGCAAGAGGATGCCCCCGGCAGTGAAATTCGTCGGACTCACGAACGGCCGTGTCAGGAAGTTCGGCCCCGTGGGATCCGGATTCGTGACCTGGGCTTTGAGATTCAGGAAGCTGCTGCGGTCCTGGAGCGACTTGTAGGACGTCGATGCCGTCTTTGTGGTAGGTCTCGAAGGCCGTAATGATGTGCCCGTGTTCGCCGATGTCGGTACCGTACCCAACACCGAATTTATAGGTGCTGTCGTCGCTGTACGTCGTCGCTCCGCCCTGGATCGAGTACTTGATGCCGGAGAGCTTCTTATTGAGACGGAAGTTCACGACGCCTGCGACGGCGTCGGCACCGTACGCAGCCGATGCGCCACCCGTGACCGCCTCGACGTTCTGAATGAGCGTCTCGGGGATTACACCCACGTCGACCGTGCCGAACTTGTTGCTGGGGCCGAGACGGTGCCCATCCAGAAGCACCAGGGTGCGGGGCGCGTCGAGACCGCGCAGGTTCAGATTGCTGCCGCCGGGAGCGACGGCGCCGCCGACCGCCTGCTGACTCGACAGGTTGTTGTCGAATACCGGCAGCTGGCTCAGCGCCTCGACGAGCGTACTCGGCGCCATGGTTTGCAGGTCGGCGCCGCTGATCGACGTCACGGGTGTGGGCGTGTTCGCTCCGGAAGTGATGAGGCGCGAGCCCGTGACCGTGACTTCCTCGATTGGCTGCTGCGCGACCGCGTGCTGCCCTGTCAACCCGAGACATGCCACGCCTACCGCTCGCGCAAGCCTCTTGTAGCTCACGGGCCATTTCTGGTTCATGGTTTTAATCCCTCCTGGTTTTCTGGTTAGAAGCCGGCTGCGCCGCCGGCGGTTGTTTCCCGCAATCGTGGGGGCTGGAGAAACCTAACTCCCGGCATGCGGCGCAGGTCATTCACTTACCGAGCCGTGCGGCTGCTGATGGTCACGGTGTAACCGGTTTCGACCTGCGAATACCGAGCAGCGGACGTGTCGTTGTAGTTCACGGCGTACTCCCCCTGACGTCTTTTTTTTCGTTGAAGGAGCCTCGCCCCCCTAGGCGCACGATAGCGTTACCGGCGGTGAAAACACAATTGCGGATACCTTCACCCCAGATACCCGTCTATTTCTGTGTGGTCGATAAGAAATCAGTGTTCACCGCGACAGGCCGTCTCTAGCACTGCGGCCTCGCGGCAACCGTGATCGCGGAACGAGCGAGATCTAGCGCTTACCAACGGGGCGGAGAGCAAGGGGGATCGATGATCCGCCGCTTCTTCGCCTGCAGCTTAGCGGCGCCGGCGCAGCGGCGCGGTCTTGATCCAGCGAATCACGCGCGTTTGCAGCTCGTCGTCGCCGACGGCGCTCTCGGGCAACGTGCGGCCGCGAACCGAGATGCCGGCGCTATGCATGGTCTTTGGGTCGCCGGACACGAGCGGATGCCACCACTCGAGCGGTTTGCCTTCGGCGAGCCGCCGATACGCGCAGGTGGTCGGCAGCCAACGCATCGTCTCGGTGCTGCTCGCGTCGAGCGCCACGCAGTCCCGCACCAACGCATGGCGTTGCTTGTATCGCGTGCAGCGGCAGCGCTCGCGGTCGAGCAGGCGGCACGCGACGTCGGTGTACGACGACCTTGCCCGTGGTCTCGTCTTCGAGTTTCTTCAAACAGCAGCGGCCGCAGCCGTCGCACAGCGATTCCCACTCCGCGGGCGTCATTTCCGCGAGCCGTTTCGACTGCCAGAACGCGGCCATGGTGGTGTGATCCGCTGCTAGGATCCCACGCCGTTCGAGCGCGCCGCGACGATGCGGCCGCCCCCGAGCTCGATCACGTGCCGGCAGTGCGCTGCGGCTTCGAGGTCGTGCGTCACGAGCACGAGCGTGGTGCCGGTCGCCGTGTTCAGCGTGAACAGCAGATCGAGAATCCGCGCGCCGGTCTTGTTGTCGAGATTGCCCGTGGGCTCGTCGGCGAAGAGCAGCGAGGGTCCCGTGACGAACGCGCGCGCGATCGCCACGCGCTGCTTCTCGCCGCCCGACAGTTGCTTCGGGTAGTGCTTCAGGCGCTGCTCGAGGCCCACGTCGGTCAACGCCTGCCGGGCGCGTGCCGTTGCGTTGGGCGTGCCGGAAAGCTCGAGCGGCAACATCACGTTCTCGATCGCCGTCAACGACGGTAACAGGTGAAACGACTGAAATACGAAGCCGACCTCGCGATTGCGCAGGCCCGCGCGGCCGTCCTCGTCGAGCGCCGTGAGCTCCGCGCCGTTCAGCCACACCTTGCCCGACGTGGGCTCGTCCAAGCCCGCGAGCAGTGCCAGCAGCGTCGATTTGCCGGCGCCGGAAGGGCCGACGATCGCGGCCGTATCGCCGCGCGGCACGCCGAGCGTGACGTCGTCTAGAATGGTCAGCTCGCCCTCGGGGCTGCTAACCTTTTTCGTCAGATGCTCGGCTCGTAACAGGAATTCGCGCGTGCTCATCGTTCAACGCCTGGTCGCCGTGGTGCTCGCGGCCCTCCTTTGCCTGCCGGCGGCGTATGGCGCCGGGCGAACCATCGTCGTGGTTGGCGACTCGTTGAGCAGCGGCTATGGCATGGCCGCCGAGCAGTCGTGGGTCGCTTTGCTAAAAGAGCGGCTCGTCGGCGAAGGTTACGGGTATGAGGTGGTGAACGCCAGTATCGCGGGCGACACTTCGGCCGGCGGCCTCGCGCGATTGGCGCGGCTGCTGCAGGCGCACTCGCCCTCAGTCGTGGTGATCGAGCTTGGCGGCAACGACGGCCTGCGCGGCCAGCCGATCGACGCTCTGCGCGACAACCTCGCGAAGATGATCGAGCAGAGCCAGCGCTCCGGCGCGCGCGTCGCACTCGCGGCGGTGCAGATCCCTCCGAACTATGGGCCGACGTATACGCGTGCGCTCTCCGCCGTTTATCCCGAGCTCGCGCAGCGCTTCAAAGCGACGCTCGTGGACCTCTCGCTGGCCGACGTGGCGTTGAAGCCCGAGCTCATGCAGGGCGACGGTATTCACCCGAACGCCGCGGGTCAGAAGATCGTGTTTGCCAACGTCTGGCGGGTGCTCGGCCCCCTGCTTGCGGCGCGTGATGTCCGTTAGACCCTGGCTCAAGTCGTACACGCCCGGCGTGCCGACGGACATCGACCCGGACCGTTACGCGTCGCTGGTCGCGCTGCTCGAGTCCTGCTTCGAGCGCTTCGCCGCGCAGCCCGCGTTCACGAATCTCGGCACGACGCTGACGTTTGCCGAGGTCGAGCAGCAGAGCCGCGCCTTCGCGGCCTATCTACAGTCCGTGCCTGGACTCGCACCGGGCGAGCGCGTCGCGATCATGTTGCCGAACACGTTGCAGTACGCCGTGGTGTTGTTCGGAGTGCTGCGCGCGGGCTGCGTGGCCGTGAACGTAAATCCGATGTACACGGTGCCCGAGCTTACGCATCAGCTTGCCGACAGCGGCGCGAAAACGATCATCGTGCTCGAGAACTTCGCGAGCACCGTGGCCGCGGCGCTGCCTGAGACTGCACTCACGACGGTGATCGTGAGCCGGCTCGGAGATCACTGCCCGGCGCCGAAACGCTGGGTCGTGAACTTCGTCGTGAAGTACGTGCGCAAGCTCGTGCGGCCGTACCAGACTCGCGGCGGCCGTCGACTACCGCAGTGCGCTGGCCAGGGGCGCGTCGCTACAGTACAAGCGGCCGACGATCGGCGGCGGCGACCTCGCGTTCCTGCAGTACACGGGCGGCACGACGGGACGCGCCAAAGGCGCCATGCTGACGCAGCGCAACATGGTCGCGAACACGCTGCAGGCCGCGGCCTGGGCGCGGCCGTTCTTCACGCCGGATGCGGGCGTCGTCGTGACGCCGCTGCCGCTGTATCACGTGTACTCGCTGACGGCGAACCTGTTCTGTTTCGTCGAGCTCGGCGGCCAGAACCTGCTGATCACCGATCCGCGCAACCTGCGCTCGTTCATCGCGCGAGCTGCGTAAGACGCGGTTCGCGTTCATGACGGGCGTCAACACGCTGTACAACGCGTTGCTGCATGCGCAGGGGTTCGACTCGATCGATTTCTCGGCGCTGCGCGTGTCGATGGGCGGCGGCATGGCCGTGCAACGCGAAGTCGCCACGCGCTGGCAGGCCGCGACGGGCGTGCCGATCGCGCAGGGCTATGGCCTGACCGAAGCCTCGCCGATCGTGTGCGGCAACCCGCTCGATCGTAAGGAGTTCGATGGCTCCGTGGGCCTGCCGTTTCCGTCGACGGAAGTCGCGATCTTCGACGAGCAAGGCGCGGTGCTCGGCACGGACGAGGTCGGAGAGATTTGCGTGCGCGGGCCGCAGGTCATGGCCGGCTATTGGCAGCGGTCGGACGAAACGGCGCTCGTGTTGTTCGGCGACGGCTGGCTGCGCACGGGCGACCTGGGCCGCATGAACGCGGCACGGCTACGTGTTCATCGAAGACCGGAAGAAGGACGTGATCGTCGTGTCCGGTTTCAAGGTGTACCCGAACGAGGTCGAAGACGTGGCGACGCGCCAGCCTGGTGTGCTCGAGGCGGCCGCGATCGGCGTTCCGGACGAGCTGTCGGGCGAAGCCGTGAAGCTCTACGTCGTGCGCAAGGACCCGAACCTGACCGAGGCCGACGTGCTCGCGCACGCCCGGGCGAACCTCACGGGCTACAAGCGGCCGAAGCACGTCGAGTTCGTCGCCGAGCTGCCGAAGTCGAACGTCGGCAAGGTGCTGCGCCGCGCGTTGAAAGAGCGCGCCGACGGTCAGCCGCCGCCGAGCCCGACCAGCAAGTAGATCGCGAGGCCCACGAGCCCGCCAACCAGCGTGCCGTTGATGCGGATGTACTGTAGATCCGTGCCGATGTGCAGCTCGATGCGCCGCGAAGTCTCGTGTGGGTCCCAGCTCTCGATCGTGTCGGACACGACCTCCGCTAGCGGATCGCGATAGTTCTCGACCACGTACAGCAGAACCTGCCGGAGCCAACCGTTCAGCCGGGCCGCGGCTTGGCTGTCGGTGTGCAGCGTCGCGCCGAGCTTGCGAAGCTCGTGCATGACCCCGACCGCGAGGGGGGAGTCTGCGTCCGCCAGCGCCGCGTTCAGCTCGTCGGCGAGCCGCTGCCACAGGTCCTCCGCGTAGCTGCGCACCGCGGGATGCGCGATCAGCTCCTGCTGCAACGCGCGGCTCTTGGCCGCGAGCTCGGTGTCCGTCACGAGCGACTGACGCAGCGCTTCGATCTGCGCACGGATATCGGCACGCGCCGGATGTTTCGGGTCGCGCGCGATCGCGCGCAACAGTTCCTCGATTTCGCCGACGAGCTTGTCGTAGATCTCCTGGTCGACGAACTTCGGCAGCCACCACGGGCTCTGCTCGTGGATTTTGAGCCGGATCTCGAAGCGGTGCTGGTCGAGCTGCGTCTGCGCGAACCGCACGAGCTGATCGATCAGCACCTGCGTGCGGTTGCCGGCCATCAGCACGTCGAGCAACGTGCCGACGGCCCGGTTGACCGGAACGGCGTCGAACGCGCCGTGCAGGCTGCCGCCGAGTGCGGAACGCAGTTCGCCGCCGTCGCTAGAGCGCAGCGCCCAGTTGAGCGCGGCGCACACATCGCGGCCCACGCGCGCGGAGTTTGCGTCGTCGTCGAGCCATGCACCCAAACGTTCCGCGAGATCGCTACGGTCGAGCCGCCGCTCTATCGCTTCGCGGACCAGAAAGTGATCGCGGATGAAGCGCGCCAGCGCGCGGCCGATGTCGTTCTTGCGCGCCGGGATGATGGCGGTGTGCGGGATCGGCAGGCCGAGCGGCCGGCGGAACAATGCCACGACGGCGAACCAGTCGGCGAGGCCGCCGATCAGCGCGGCTTCGGCGAACGCGCGCGCGGCGCCGGCCCAACCGGTCTTCGGCAGCCACCACGTCGTCGCGGCGAACACGGCCGCCATGACCGCGAGCAGCACCGTGGCCGTGAGCCGCATGCGCCGCAGGCGGCGGACGAGCTTGGGATCCGGAGGTGGAGTCGGCGCGCTCGTGCCGCCGTTCATCCAAAGACCGCGGCGATCTCGGTCTGGATGGCCGCCGCGGCCTGGTACGGATCGGCGGCGTCGCGGATCGGCCGGCCGACGACGATGTAGTTTGCACCGGCGCGAAACGCGAGCGTCGGCGTGACGACGCGCCGCTGATCGTCGTTGCGCGCCGCATCGGCGGGGCGAATCCCCGGCGTCACGATCAGCGGGCCCAGTCCTAGCGCCTCGCGCAGCCGCGCGGCTTCGAGGCCCGATGCGATCACGCCGTCGCAACCGGCGGCGACGGCCTGGCGCGCGCGCAGCAGCGCGAGCTCCTCCACGCTCAACGTCACGCCCATGTCGACGAGATCCTGCGGTGCGATGCTGGTCAGCACGGTGACGGCCAGGATCTGTAGCCGCTCGCCTTTCTCCGCGCCGGCCGCGGCCATGATCGCGCGATCGCCGTGCACGGTCAGGAACGATGCGCCCGACTTGCTGAGCTGTCGAACCGCGGCCGCGACCGTGGCCGGAATGTCGTACAGCTTCAGGTCCGTGAAGACCTTCTTGTCGTGATCGATGAGCCAGCGCAGCAGCTCGAAGTAGTGCGGCGAGGTCGCGAGCTCGAGGCCGATCTTGTAGAACTGGACGGTGTCGGCGAGCTGCGCGACGAGCTTCTTCGCGCCGGTGAGATCGGGCACGTCGAGCGCGAAGATCAGGCGTTCGCGCTTGGGCGATCTCAGGAACGGGCTTGGCGGCTGCAGCGGACACGCGCAGCATTCTAGCAGAGGTACCGTAGTCGCTAACCCTTCGCGCGCAACGCGTCGCGCGTCTGCAACGCGAATCGGTCGGTCATTCCCGCGACGTAATCGGCCACGACGCGCGCGGCCCCGGCCGTGCCAGCCGTCGTCGCCGCCGCGCGAGCGCGCGCCGCGTGCTCCTCCGGCATGCGCTCATAGTCGGCCATCAGCTGCTCGAACAGGAAGCGCACGGTATCTTGCGCCTGCTCCGTCATTTGGCGCACGCGTGGATGGCTGTAGAGCGAGTCGCGCAGGAAGCGCTTCAGCGCCTGCTGAGCCTCGTGCAGCGGCTGGCTGAACCGAACCAGCGGCTCTGGCAACCCACGCACGTCGTCGATGTGCTGCGGCGCGGCCCCTGCGATTGCAGCCTCGCTCGTGCGCACGAGGTCCGCCACGAGCTCGCCGATCATGCGCCGCACGGTCTCGCTGCCGCGCCGCTGCGGCTTCTGCTTAGGGTATTCGCGATCGACCCACTGCAAATGCTCGGCGAAGAACGGCAGCGACGAGAGCTGCTCGAGCGTGATGAGCCCCGAGCGCAGGCCGTCGTCGACGTCGTGATTGTTGTACGCGATCTCGTCGGCGATGTTCGCAAGCTGCGCCTCGAGCCCGGGCTGGCGACGCTCGAGGAACCGCTTGCCGACGTCGCCGAGCTCTCGAGCATGCTTCAGCGAGCAGTGCTTCAGGATCCCTTCGCGCGTTTCGAACGTGAGATTCAGGCCCGGGAAGCTCGCATAGCGATCCTCGAGCTGATCGACGACGCGCAGCGACTGCAGGTTGTGCTCGAAGCCGCCGTAGTCGCGCATGCAGTCGTTCAGCGCGTCCTGGCCGGCGTGGCCGAACGGCGTGTGGCCGAGATCGTGCGCGAGGCTGATCGCTTCGACGAGATCCTCGTTCAAGCTGCAGCGCGCGGGCGACCGTGCGCGCGATCTGCGCGACTTCCAGCGAGTGCGTGAGGCGCGTGCGATACAGATCGCCTTCGTAGTTCACGAAGACCTGCGTCTTGTACACGAGCCGGCGAAACGCGGTCGCGTGGATGACGCGGTCGCGGTCGCGCTGGAACTCCGTGCGCAGGGCGGGCGGCGGCTCCGGGTAACGGCGGCCGCGCGACGTCGAAGCCTGGGCGGCGTAGGTGGCCAGCGAGCCTGTCTGCGGCTTCGGTCACTTGAGCTGCTCGGCCAGCACGGCGCGCAGCGTCGCCTCCGCCGGAGCTCTCGTCACCACGGCGTTGCCGAGCGCCTTGATCAGGATCAGCTTCAGCCCGGCTTTGTCGGCTTTCTTGTCGCCGCGCATGCCGTCGAGCAACGCTGCCGGGATCGACGCCGCTCGCGCGCGTCGGCAGACCGGCGCGCTCGAGCAGCTTCTCGATGCGCATGCAGGCAGCCGCGTCGAGCCAGCCCGAGGCCGAGCGACGTGCGCGCGGCCAGCACCGTGCCGATCGCGACCGCCTCGCCGTGCAGCCAGCGTTCGTAGTGGCCGATAGCCTCCAGCGCGTGGCCGAAGGTATGGCCCAAGTTCAGCAGCGCACGCCGGCCGTGCTCGCGCTCGTCCTCGGCGACGATCTCGGCCTTGATCTCGCAGCTGCGGCGGATCGCGTGAGCGAGCGCCTTCGCGTCGAGCGCGCGCAGCGCGTCGATGTGCTGCTCGAGCCACGCGAAGAACTCGGCATCGACGATGACGCCGTACTTGATGACCTCGGCCAGGCCGGCGGACAGCTCGCGCGGCGGCAGCGTCTTCAGCGTGCTCGTATCGGCCAGCACGCGAAATCGGCTGGTGGAACGCACCGATCATGTTCTTCGCGCGCGGGTGATTCACGGCCGTCTTGCCGCCGACGGACGAATCGACCTGGGCCAGCAACGTGGTGGGTATCTGCACGAAGTCGATGCCGCGCTGGTAGCTCGCGGCGGCATAGCCCGTGAGGTCGCCGATCACGCCGCCGCCGAGCGCGACGAGGCACGCGTCGCGGTGGAAGTTCGCGTCGACGAGTCGGTCGAGGACCGTGCCGAACGTCGCGAGCGTCTTGTAGCGCTCGCCGTCGGGCAGGATCAGTGTCTCGACGTGCCGGCCGCGCAATGCGGCCTCGACGCGGGCGAGGTACAGCGGCGCCACGGTCTCGTTCGTGACGACGAGGATCTGGCGCGCGGCCGTGCCGTACAGCGCCGTGTCGTCGAGTAGACCTGAGCCGATGTGAATCGGGTAGCTGCGGTCGCCCAGGGCGACGGTGATCGTTTCCACGCGGCGAAGATTCTCAGGCGGGGCCGAACTTTGCAACGCGCTCAAGGGGCTGCGGTGAGCCGGTCGCGAATGTCCGCGGCGACGGCGCGCACCGTGCGGCCCGTGGTCTCGACCTTCAAGTCGGCGACTTCCTCGTACAGCGGCTGGCGCGCCGTCATGAGCCGCTCGAGCACGCCGCGCGGGTCGGCGTTCATCAAGCAGCGGCCGGGTCTTGTTCGAGCGCGTGCGCTGCACGAGCGCGTCCACGCTCGTCTCGAGGTACACGACGGTGCCGGTGGCGGCGAGGCGCTCGCGATTGTGGGGGTCGAGGACTGCGCCGCCGCCGGTGGCGACGACTACGCCGTCGAGCCCCGTGAGCTCCGCGATGATCTCGCGCTCACGCTCGCGGAAACGGGCTTCGCCTTCCTTCTCGAAGATGTAGCGGACGTCGACGCCGGTCCGTTTCTCGATTTCGGCGTCGGTGTCGAGAAACTGCTTGTCGAGCAGCGTGGCGAGCCGTCGCCCGACCGCCGTCTTACCGGAGCCCATCGGGCCGATGAGATAAATGTTGTGCGGTTTGCCCTTCACGAGGGCAAGTGTAGTCAAAGACGCGGGCCTTCCGCATGGCGGAAAAGAAGAAGGCCAGCGCGAGGCTGGCCTTCTTGGCAGGACGTCGGCGGAATACACTTCCGCCGGCGATGTCGTTACGGGCCGTCGGGCGGCGGCGGCGTGGCGCAGAGGCCGTCGGTGCCGAACGTGGCTGGTCAACCCGGGCGGCGCCTTCTTCTGATCGCTGAAGTCGGTCGCCGACCCCGGCAGGAGGAACGTCGCGCGCTTGGAGAACTCCGTGCCCTGCACCGATGCGCGGGCGTCGAGCGTGACCTCGACCCAGTAGGCAAACTCCTGCGGATAGAAGACATCGACGAGCGCGAACCCGTTGGTGTCTGTCTTGACCGTGCTACCGCCGATGGTGTGTGCGGCGACGGTGGCGATGTTGCCGGCTTCGATGCGGCTGATTCGCGTTCAGGTCCTCGCCGGCGTCCAGCACACCGTTGCGATTGATGTCCTCGTCGGGGCAACCAACGGCCGGCAGTGCCTCGATGCCCGGCCTGCGTCGCCCAAACGGTCCCGTTCCAAACCCGAGTGCCGTCCCAGTACCGCTCGGACAACACGCTGACGGTGAGGTTGACGAGATCCACGCCGTTGCCTTGAGCATCGGTCACCTGGATCACCCACGGGTCTCGATACTGAACCGGGTTGTCCTCGAAGATCTCGTTGCCAGTGCCAAGGCTGATGAAGACCTGGTGCTGGGCGACCGTCAGTGCCACGAAGTCCGTGACCGCCGGCAGTCCCTGCACGGTCGCATCGATGCGGACACCGTCCACCGCGCTCGTCGAGTTGCTCGCGTTATAGAACGTCTGCGCGCGGCCCTGGCTGTTCGTGATTGCCTGTGCCACCGACAGCGAGCCGCCCGTGGTGTCCGTCAACACGAAGTTGATGGCCTTGTTCTTGACGAGGTTACCGGCCGCGTCGCGGACGGTCGCCGTGATTGTGCTCTGGCCGCTTGTCGGCAACGTGAACGGCTCGGCCTGCAGATCCAAAGTGGCAGGCGTCGTCGCGACGAACTCGATCTGTAGCTGTGCGCTAGTGCCGCTCGGATTCGCGGCCGTCAGCACGGCCGGACCCGCGTTGTTCGCGGATACCGTGATGCTCGCGCTGCCGGTGCCGTCGGTGTTGACCGTAGCAGCGCTCAACGTGCCTCGGGTGGTCGGAGAAGTTGATCGGTTGGTTCGCGACGCCGGCGCCGCTCTGCTGCCACTGGACCGTGACGACGACGTTGCTCCCAAGCGTGACTTCGGTGTTGGCCGCAGGCGTCGTGAACTTGAAGACGTCGGCCGAGACCGCGACGGTCTGCGTCGCAGAAATCCCGAGTGCCGTGGCCGTCAATGTGTCATTGCCGCCGTTGGTAGCGCTCAGCGTGAAGCTGGCGCGTCCTTGCGAGTCTGTCGTCAGCTGGGTCGCCGACAGGCCATTGGCTTTGGAGGAGGTGACCGCAATGACCCGGCCCGCGATCCCCAGCCCGCCTGAGTTGGTCAAGGCGACGGAGTAGTTGCCGGCGCTGCCGAGCGGCAAGCTCGATTGCCCGGTGATCGTCAACGCCGTGCCGATGACGTTGACGGTGACCGTGGCCTGTGTATTCGCGCCGGCCAGAGCCGTCACCGTGATGGCCCTGTTCGTCGGATCACCGGCGGTATTCAGGGTCGCCGTCACGACGCCGTTCTGGTCGGTCTTGGCGGACTGCGACACCGACAGGACACCGGAGTTCGCTTGGAACGTGACCGCCACGTCTGCCATGACGTTGTTGTTGGCGTCTCGCACCAGTGCCGTGATCGTCGCAGCGGCCGTGCCGTCCGACGGGATCTGCGGGCTCGACGTGAGCAGCGTGAGCGTACCCACCGCCGCGGCGCCGCCCGCCGGGCCCTTGCCGACGATCGAGTTGTCACCACCGCCGCCGCATGCCGTAAGCACGGCCGCC
The DNA here is from genome assembly GCA_963748045.1 of uncultured Gammaproteobacteria bacterium. Taxonomy (GTDB): domain Bacteria; phylum Pseudomonadota; class Gammaproteobacteria; order Steroidobacterales; family Rariloculaceae; genus FEN-1219. Next base: position 135,193 of record CAVVIC010000018.1, on the reverse strand, counting down.
AACGAGGCCAACAAGAACATCCTTAGCTTGTTCATATCCCTGATCCTTTAACCTTGCGCAACCCGTCGGTAGACGTCCGTTTCCCCACGACTAGTTGACCCGCGCTCCGTCGCGCAAGATCTTCGGTGTGACGAAGATCAGCAGCTCGGCGTTGTTATCGGTTTTGCTCTTGCTCCGGAACAGGTAGCCCAGGCCCGGAATGTCGCCGAGCACCGGCACCTTGTTCACGGTCTTCCGCAGTTCGGTTTCGTAGACGCCGCCGAGCACGACCGTCTCGCCGTCGTTCACGACGACCTGCGTCACGAGCTCGCGCTTGTCGATGCTCGGGACCTTACCGCCGGTGGCCGTCGAGACTTCCGTGCCGACCGAGTCTTTGGTGATCTTCAGATCCATGATGATCCGGTCGTCGGGCGTGATCTGCGGTGTGACCGTCAGGCTCAGCACGGCCTCCTTGAACTGCGTGGTCGTCGCACCGCTCGACGCCGATTCCTGGTACGGAATCTCCGTACCCTGGAGGATGCGAGCCTCGCGCTGGTTCGTGGCCACGATTCGCGGCGTCGACACTACGCGACCCTCGCCTTCGGCCTGCAAGGCCGTCAGCTCGAGGTCGACCAGGTAGTCGCTGTCGAGGATCGCGAGCGCCACGGAGCCGGCCGCGTTCGCAACCGGCAGGTTCACGTTGTAGCGCTGGTTGATCGGCGGCAGCGTGACCGGGAACGGCGAGCCGCTCGTGTTGATGTTCGCGATACCGGAGTTCACGATCGTGTCGGAGCCCGTGCCGTTGCCCGTCATCGACAACAGCCCGTTGCCGTTGTTGCGGTTCTTGACGACGTTCGAGCCGAAGCGCACGCCGAGCTGACGGCTGTAGTCGTCGTTGACGATGACGACGCGCGTCTCGATCGTGACCTGGCGGACCGGAATGTCGAGCGTGGTCACGAGCCGGCGAATGTTCGCGAGGCTCGTGGCGCGTGTCGCTGACGAGCAGCGTATTCGTCCGTCGCGTCGATCGCGACGCTGCCGCGCTCGGACAGCAACGACTTACCGCCAGAGCCCTTCATGAGCGTCGGCGAGCTCGCTGGCCTTCGCGTAGTTCACCTGGATGAACTCGGAGCGCAGCGGCTCGAGCGTCTGCAGAGCCTTGACCGCTTCGAGCGCCTTTTGCTCGCGAGCGGCGATTTCCTCTGCCGGCGCGACGATGATCACGTTGCCGTTGCGCCGCATGTCGAGACCCTTCGTGGTCATGACGATGTCGAGCGCCTGATCCCACGGCACGTTCTGCAGGCGCAGCGTGACGCTACCCATGACCGTGTCGCTGACGACGATGTTCAGACCGCTGAAGTCAGCGATCAGCTGGAGCACCGCGCGCGTCTCCAAGTCCTGGAAGTTCAGGGTCAGACGCTCGCCGTTGTACTCGCGCTTCTCGTCGTACACGCCGGGCGTCGCAGTCGCTTGCTTCTGCACGGGCGGCTTGAGCTCGAGCGTGAACACGTTGTCGGACTGGTAGGCAAGCTGGTCGTACTCGGCTGCGGCCGTGACCACGAGCCGAGCGTCACGACTTGCGCGCAACGCGTCGACCGTGAACACAGGCGTCGCGAAATCCGTGACGTCGAGCCGGCGCATCAGCTCCTGCGGCAGGCTCGTGTTCTGGAAGTCGACCACGATTCGGCCGCCCTCCTGGCGAACGTCGACCGTCGTGCGCGGGTCGCTCAGATCGACGACGATCTGGCCGGCGCCGTTCGCGCCGCGACGGAAATCGATGTTGCGAATCGACCGATCGGTGGCCGCTGCAGTGGCAGCGGGCGCGGTTGCGCCGCCGCGAGTGCTCGGGGCAGGTTGCGCGGCGAATGCCGGAGCTGCTGCGCCGCCCGGCGACTGGCCGATGCGGACGTAGACGCTGTCGCCTTCGACGCGCGTCTCGTACGGCACCATCTGGTTCAGATTCAGCACGACGCGCGTGCGGCCGTTGGCCTCGGCCGTCAGAATCGACGTCAGCGGGCCGATGTTGGCCTCCTGGCGACGTGACGACAGGCCGAGTGTGGTGTTCGGCAAGTCGAGCGAGATCCGCGCTGGGTTCTCGATCGTGAAGCTCATCGGCTGTGGTGCCGCGCCGCTCAGCTTGAGCTTGAGCTCGACCTGCTGGCCCGGTAGCGGTTGCACGTCGATGGCTTCGAGACGCAACGCGCCATCACCTTGGGCGTGCGCCGTGGCGGCGGACAAGGCGATCGCGAGGACCCAACCTAGGCCTGCGACCCGACCGAGCCACGTTGAAACCATCCCGCGACGAACGGGCTCTGACTTATACATACGTTTCACTCCCTACTAGCTCCCCTGCGCTTCAATCGGCCAGTGCAATAGCCGCGGGCCGCTCAAGGAACCCGCCCAAACCGTCAGGGATGATCTCGACCAATTGAATCTGGGAATCGGAAATCGCCACGATCCGGCCATAGTTCTGGCCCAGGTGGTTGCCCACGGTGACCCGGTGCACGAGACCGTCGCTCGTCTGCACGAGCCCGAAGCTCGCGCGGCGATCCGCCAACGTGCCGACCATGCGCAACGTGTCGAGCGAGAACTGCTCGAGGAATTCGCGCGGCCGGTTCGGATCCGGACCATCCACGGCGCCTGGTCCGCTGCGCGGACGGCGCTGCGGCGCCTCCGGAACGAACGGCGAGCGTCGCGGCCCCGCCTCGTAGACGTAGGTCGGCGCCGGCTGCACCTGCGGCAGCGGCTCGATGCGGCCACCGGGCCGCGCCTTGACCTGATCGATGTAGCTGTGGAGGTCGTCGTTGGCGCCCCCACAAGCGCTTAAGCCCACCGCGACAACGGTCACGGCGAGCGAACGCGTCAATATTGTCGTGCGCGTCGCCATTTACTTCCCTGCTCCTCCCGCCGCCTCTTCGTCGAGGTAGCGATACGTCTTTGCAGTGACGTCGAAGGTCAGTTCGTCGGCCGATGCTTTGTCGCCTCGGTGGATACCGATGTCATGTAAGGTCACGATGCGCGGCAGCGCCGCGATGCCGCTCACAAAATTGCCGAGCTCGTGATAGTTACCCGTGTACCTGAGCTTGATCGGCAGCTCCGCGTAGAAGTCCTTCTGGATCTCGCCCGTCGGCTGGAACAGCGCCTCGTCGAGCCCCGCGCCGAGCGCTGTCTGGGCGATGTCCGTGAGCAGGCTCGGTACCTCGGTCTTGCCCGGCAGCTGGCGCAGCATCGCGCCGAAGTCGCGTTCGATCTCGGCGAGCTGAGTGCGGTAGGAATCGAAATTCGCCGCCATGCGCTGCCGCTCCTCGAACGTGGAGCGCAAGTCGGTTTCGTCCTGTTTCGCGCGGTCGAGCAGAGGCTTCTCGTTGCTGGATCACGAACATGTAGAGGCCGAACGCGAACACGGCTGCGAACGCGATGCCGACCGCCGCCATGCGAATCGGCATGGGCCAACGCCCCGGGTCGTTCATGTCGAGTGCGCGTAGATCGTCGACGATGCTCATTTCGCCGCCTCCTGGCCCTCTTCCGAACTCGCCATCGGGATCTGCTGGGCGAACAGCTTGAACTTGGAGTTCTTATCGACGCCGGCGGACGGTCTCGACGATGTCGAGACTCGGTTCCTTCATCCATTGCGAACCGTCGATGTTGCGCATCAACGCCGACACGCGAGTGCTCGACTGAGCCACGCCGCGCAGCTCGATGCGCTGCCCTGCCTGCGCGATGTCCGTCAGATTCACGCCTTCGGGTACGGCCTTCACGATCTCGTCGAACAGGTGCACGACCTCGGGGCGAGAGCGCTGCAATTGATCGATGACGCGCATGCGCGCGAGCAGCCGCTCGCGCTGGCTCTTCAAGCCCTTGATCTCCTCGATCTGTTTGTCGAGGACGGTGATCTCGGTCTTCAGGATCTCGTTTCGCCCGCGCTGCGAGCTCGTCCAACCCTGAACCGTGAGCTTCGAGACGTACACGAGCCCGGCGCCGACGATCACGGCGCCCATCAAGCGCCACGAGGAATTCTTTCTTGCGCTTCTGGCGTAGCTCTGCACGCCAGGGCAGTAGATTTATTCGGGGCATGTTAGTCGAAGCTCCTCAGCGCGAGCCCGCAGGCGGTCAGCAACGCGGTCGCGTCCCGATCTACGCCCTGGGATTTGGCGCGACCAGAAATCTTCATCTGTCCCAGCGGATCGCCGACGGCGGTCGCTACGCCGACCCGGCTGCCGATGACGTCGGCCACGCCCGGGATATTGGCGCAGCCGCCGCACACGAGAATCTGGTCCGGTTGCTCACGACCGCTGCCCGAAGCGAGGAAGAACTGTAGCGAGCGACTGACCTGCTGCGACATGTCGTCGATGAACGCATCGAGGACTTCGGGTTGGTAGTTGCTCGGCAGGCCGCCTTCTTTCTTGGCGCGACCGGCGTCTTCCATGCTCAAGCCGTACGTGCGCATGATCTCTTCGGTCAGCTGCTGGCCGCCGAACGCGAAGTCGCGCGTGTAAATGACTTTCAGGTCTTTCAGCACGCTGAAGGTCGTGGTGCTCGCGCCAAAGTCGCAGATCGCGACGAACTTGTCGGCACCGCCGTCGGGCATTTGATGAGTCAGCAGCTGGCAACCGTTCTCGACCGCGAACGCTTCGACGTCGACCACGCGTGCGCGCAACCCGGCAGCCTCGACGGCCACCTGCCGCTGGTCGACGTTTTCTGTCCGCGTCGCGACCAACAGCACGTCGACCATGTCGGGATCGCGCTCGCTGTCGCCGATGACTTCGAAATCGAAGCTGACTTCCTCCATCGGGAACGGAATGTATTGATCGGCCTGCAGCTCGACCTGAGCCTCGAGCTCGCTGTGGCTCAGGTTCTTCGGCATCTGGATGACTTTCGTGATCGCGGCGTCGCCGCTGATCGCCACTGCTGCGTCGCGGGTCTTGGTGCCGGCTCGCTTGTGAGCGCGGCGAATGGCTTCGCCGACGGCGTCAGCATCGACGATCGCTTTTTCGTTGATAGCGTTCGGCGGCATGGCTTCGGCGGCATACGACTCGACGCGGAAACCCCGGCCGCTCGGCACGAGCTCGATGAGCTTGACCGATGAGGTCGTAATATCAAGGCCGATCAAGGATCCCTTCCCACGGGTCGCGAACACAGCTTTTCCTTTCCAACACGCGAGGTTGGCTTAGAATCCTATACGTGCCTTCAACAGCCCAATTTAACTATAACCCGACGCAGATTCCCACCGGTGTGATGGCTATCTCGATCTGCGCATCGAGGTTAGCCCGATCGGAGCGAGCCCGCTGTCGCAGAAAATGCCGGAGATAACCGGATTTCCCGCTCGGCTGGGACGCGTCACATTCCGGCGGCGAGACGGAGGAGTAAGCTGGCGAAGCGGTGACTGGCCCCGTGGACGGGTGCGCGATATTCAACTGCTTCGGCAGCCCCGCTATCCTTGGTGCGACGATGCTCGCCGCGCCTGTAGACCGGAGGCTTTGCGTCCCCACCTTTCGATGGGTTTGCCCTAACGCCGGCGACTATGCACAAAGCCCCGATACCTGGCAAGGGCGTAGAATCCAACTTCGCAAATGAAGCCTTACATCAAGATTCTGCTCACATTTTCGAGTGTTGCGGCGGCCGCAATTCTGGCCGTCGTGGCGGTGTTCGTGGGCGGGTATTACTACGTCGCGCCGAGCCTTCCGCAGGCCGCGGAGTTGCGGGACATCAAGATCCAGGTCCCCCTGCAGGTCTACAGCCGCGACGGCCGGCTGCTTGCCGAATTCGGCGAGATGAAACGAACGCCCGTAGCCTACGAAGACATCCCACCGCTGCTGATCAAGGCCGTGCTGGCGGCCGAGGACGAGCACTTCTTCGAGCACCCGGGCGTCGACTATCGCGGCGTGATCCGCGGCGTGCTGAACGAGCTCACCCCCAACGGCAACACGGTCGGGGGTAGCACCATCACGCAACAGGTCACCCGAACCCTGAACGTGTTCCAGCGCTCGGGCCTGAGCTCGGGTGTCCAGAAGTTCGTCCAGAAGTTCAGAGAGTGGATCCTGGCGTTTCGGATCGAACGCGAGTTCACGAAACAGGAGATCCTCGAGCTCTACCTCAACACCTATTTCTTCGGTCAGCGTTCGTACGGCGTGGCCACTGCGGCCCGCACCTACTTCGGCAAAGATCTCGGCGAGCTCACCGTATCGGAGGTCGCGATCCTGGCGGGTATTCCTCAGCGGCCGGCCGTGAACCCCATCGCCAGCCCCGAACGCACCGCGACGCGCCGCAGCTACGTCCTGCGCCGCATGTTCGAGACCGGCGCGATCGACGAGCCGCAGTACCAGACCGCCATGGCCGAGCCCGTCGTGGCGCGACGGTTCGAGGCACCGAACCAGATCCGGGCGCCCTACGTCGCGGAGATGGTGCGCGCGGAAATGATCCGCAGGTTCGGCCCGGCCGCGTACACCGCCGGCCTGAAGGTCACGACTACGATAGACAGTCGCCTCCAGGTGGTCGCGAACCGCGCCATTCACGACACGCTGGTGGCCTACGACGAGCGGCACGGCTATCGCGGTCCGTTGGCGCACGTGGAGCTGCCGCCGCCTGCGCCGGGCGGCGCCGACCGCGAGCACGGCAGCGTGTTGGCCGATCCCGATCGACTCCGAGCGCTGCTCGAGGACTATCCGACCTTGCTCGACTACGAAGCCGGCATCGTGCTGCACGCCGACGATACGAGCGCGCGCGTCTATTTCATGGCCGAAGGCGAGCAGGCGGTCGATCTGGAGGCCGTTTCGTGGGCTGCGCCGTTTCTGACCGACGAGACCGTCGGTGCGAAGCCGACCACTGTGGCGCAAGTGCTGCACGCAGGCGATGTCGTGCGGTTCCGGCGCTCGGCGGATGGCCGTTGGCGGCTCGCGCAGATCCCGGAGGTTCAAGGCGCATTCGTCTCCGTAGACCCGTTCGACGGCGCGATCGTGGCGCTGAACGGCGGCTTCGATTTCTTCCTGAACAACTTCAACCGCGCGACGCAGTCGCGTCGCCAGCCCGGCTCGTCATTCAAGCCGTTCGTGTACTCCGCGGGCTTCGACCACGGCTTCACGCCGGCGACGGTCGTGACCGACGCGCCGCCCGACATTGGCTACCAGCCCGCGCTCGAGCGCGTCTGGAAACCCGAGAATTTCGGCGGCAAGTACTACGGCGACGTGCGGCTGCGCTTCGCGCTGCTCGAATCGCTGAACTCCGTATCGATTCGCCTGCTGCAGCGGATCGGTGTGCCGACGGCGGTCGAGCACGTGCATCGCTTTGGCTTCGACGACACGGCGGTTCCGGAGGACCTGTCCCTCGCGCTCGGCGCGGGCGGTGTCGCGCCGCTCGATCTCGTAGAGGGGTACGCCGTGTTCGCGAACGGCGGCTATCGCGTGAAACCGTACTTCATCGATCGTGTGACCCTCTCGAACGGCGAGCTCCTGTATTCCGCGCAGCCGCAGATCTGCCCCGAGTGCAACACGCCGCGAGAGACGCCGCCGCACGGCGGAGCCCGCCACGCCGGAGTTGATCGGCGACATCACGCAACTGTACCCCGCACAACTCGCTGCGCCGCGCGTGATCTCGCCGCAGAATGCCTACCTGATGACCGACATGATGCAGGACGTCGTGCGCCGGGCGGAACCGGAGAGCGCGCAGGGCGCGAGCTCAAGCGTGGCGACTTGGCGGGCAAGACGGGCACCACGAACGAGGGCCGCGACACGTGGTTCGTCGGCTTCAACGCGGACATCGTCGCGGCGGCCTGGGTCGGCTTCGACCAGGTCCGCCCACTTGGTGCCTACGAGCAGGGCGGCGTGACGGCGATTCCGATGTGGATCGACTACATGCGCGCAGCGCTGACCGGCAAGGCCGAGCACCTTCTTGCCCGGCCGCCCGGCATCGTCGAGTACCGCATCAATCCCACGACCGGCCTCATCGCGAGTGACGGCGCGCCGAACAGCATCTTCGAGAAGTTCGACATCGATAATCTCCCGGACCGCGAGCCCGACGCTGCGGCGAGCCCGTTCACGCAGCTCGAGCCCGGAACCACGCCGGCTCGCTCCGCCGGAGAGCCGATTTTCTGACCCGCTATTCGAGGTGTGCCGACGATGGGTGGTCGCGGACGGTTCGCAGTGCCGGTCGAGCTACTGGACCAGGTCGCCGACGAGGCGGCGCGCGTGATGGCCGAGCACGGCATACGCGACTTCGCGCTCGCGAAACGTAAGGCGGCCGAGCGCCTCGGGCTTGGCGCGCGCGGCGCGTTGCCGAGCAACGCTCAGATTCAGGAGCGTCTCGCTGCGCGGCAGCGGCTGTTTGAGCCCGACGTGCACGACGCGCGAATCGCGAAGTTGCGGCGGGTCGCGGCCGACGTCATGGACCTGCTCGAGCAGTTCCGGCCGCGGCTCGTCGGCGCCGTGCTCGACGGCACGGCCACGATCAACTCTGCGATCGAGCTGCACGTGTTCTCCGACGCGCCGGAGCTCGTGGCCGCGGCGCTCGAGGCCGGCGGCAGCCGCCCCTACGACAGTCAGCGCCGCTACCGATTCGGCCGCGACGAAAACACGCAGATTCCCGGCTTCGAGCTCATGCTCGACGACGAGGAGGTGCAGGTCATGGTGTTTCCGGAGCGCGGGGCGCATCACGCGCCGCAGAGCCCGGTCGACGGCCGCCCGATGCGTCGCGCGTCGCGGGCGGCGGTCATTGCGCTGCTCGATTCAACGGCTGACGACTGAGGTTTCCGCGCGTGCAAGGCGACCGTAGTCGCCGAGCATCGACGGTGTAGCGAGCGTGGCTTAGTTCGCCGCGGCCTTGTTGTAGCGCTTGCGGAACTTGTCGACGCGGCCGCCGCTGTCGACCATCTTCTGCTTGCCGGTGTAGAACGGATGGCACGACGAGCACACCTCGACGTGCAGATCCTGACCGAGCGTAGAGCGCGTCGTGAACTCGTTGCCGCAGCTGCAGACGACTTTGATATCGGCGTAGTTCGGATGAATCTCTGGCTTCATGATCGCGGCTCCCAGCGGGCGCGAGAGAATACTGCCCCGAAGGGGCGGAGCACAAGCCGGCCCCGGGATATGACGACCGCGTGGGCTTATCCACAAAATCTGTGAATAACTCTGTGGAGAGCGGGCGGAGAGCGATGCCGAATCCGCGTGCGCAAAGGATTTCTTTAGTTTTGGTTAAAAAACGATCAAACACCGTATAGTCAGCTATATCAACGACTTACAGGTGTTTTGACAGTCACATACGAAAGAGCGGAGCGTTATGGGCCCAATCGGCGGTAGGGGCCGGGCGGCGTGTGCATAAAACGGCCTCGGCGGCGTGCAAATCTCCCGCAAGTCAGCGTTTTTTCAGCAATTCAATCAACTGCCGCAGCGCCGCGCCGCGGTGGCTCACGCGGTTCTTTTCGGCGGGCAGATAGCTCCGCTGCCGTCTTGCCGAGCCGCTGATCGAAGAACACCGGGTCGTAGCCGAAGCCGTTGCTGCCGCGCTCGGTGCGCGCAATCTCGCCGGACCATTCACCGGTCGCGATAGCCGGCGCCGGATCGTCCGCGTGTAGCAGCGCGACCAGCACGCAGTGAAACCGCGCCGTGCGTCCGCTCGTTTCGGCGGAGAGCGCCGCGAGCAGCTTCGCGACGTTCGCGCGATCGTCGGCCGCCGGTCCCGCGTAGCGCGCCGACAGCACGCCCGGCGCGCCGCCCAGCGCGTCGACGGCGAGACCGGAATCGTCGGCGATCGCGGGGAGCCCCGTGACACGCGCCGCGTGTCGCGCTTTCAGCAATGCGTTCTCGACGAACGTCGACGCCGTCTCTGGAGCGGACGGCACGCCGAGCTCGGTTTGCGCGACGAGATCGATGGCGAGCCCGGATTCGCGAAACAGCGCCGCGAGCTCTGCCGTCTTGCCGCGATTGGCGGTTGCCAACACCCAGCGCGGCGGCAGGCTCACTTGCCGAGCACGGCAGCCTGCGCGGCCAGCAGGCGCTCGATGCCGCGGCTCGCGAGATCGAGCAGTGCGTCGAGCTCGCTGCGTTGCAGCGCATGGCCCTCGGCCGTGCCCTGCACTTCGACGAAGCACTTCGCGTCGTTCATGACGACGTTCATGTCGGTCTCGGCCTCGGAGTCTTCTGCGTAGTCGAGATCGACGACGGCCACGCCGTCGACCATGCCGACGGATAACGCGGCGATCTGGCCGTGAATCGGGTTGCGCGCGAGCTTTCCTGAACGCACGAGATTCGCCACGGCGAAGCGCGAGAGCGACATAGCCGCCCGTGATCGCGGCCGTGCGCGTGCCGCCGTCGGCCTGCAGCACGTCGCAGTCGATCGTGATCGTGGCTTCGCCGAGCGCTCCGCGATCGACGACCGCGCGCAGGCTGCGGCCGATCAAACGCTGGATCTCGAGCGTCCTGCCGCTCTGCTGGCCCTTGGCTGCTTCGCGCGCCGTTCGCGTATGAGTCGCGCGCGGCAGCATGCCGTACTCGGCGGTGACCCAGCCCTGCCCCTTGCCCTTCAGGAACTGCGGCACCTTCGCCCTCGAACGAGGCGGTGCAGAGCACGTGTGTGTCGCCGAACTCCACCAGGACCGAACCCTCGGCGTGGCGCGTGAAGTGCGGCGTGAACTGCACGCGGCGTAATTCGTCGGGGCGGCGTCCGCTCGGCCGCATAAAGAGCTCCGGGGTTGGTTCGATGGCGAGAGCTTAGCAGCTCGGCCGCGCGTCGCGGTTCGGCAGGATCAGGCGCCGAGCCAGCGCACCGCCGTCACGCTCGTATTGTCGCTGTAGGGGGAATTGCGCGCGACAGCGCGTTCGGCCAGCGTCCGAACCACGCGCTCGAGCGGCTCGCGGCCGTCGGCCGAGAGTTTCGCGATCTCGTCGTCCTCGACGCCGGACCACAGCCCGTCGGTGCACGCGAGCAGCACGTCGCCCGGCACCAGCTTGCGACGCGCGGTCACGCTCATGTCGGGCAACGGCGTGTCGCCGCCGAGACAGCACTCGACGAAGTTGCGCATCGGGTGTCCGCGCATCTCGCTTTCCGCAATCAGCCCCTCGCGCAGCAGCAGCTCGACGTGGCTGTGATCACGCGTGCGAGCAGTGATCGCGCCGCCACGCAATTGATAGATGCGGCTGTCGCCGACATGCGCCCAGAATGCGCCGCCGTCCTGAACGAGGCACACGGCGCACGTTGCACGTGGTTTGTGATCGAGCGCGACGCCGTCGCCGAGCTTCACGACTCGATCGTGCGCACGTGCGAGCGCCAGCGTGAGGAAGCCTTGCGGATCGAACACCGGCAGGCTCATCTCTGCGAAGCATTCTTTTAGCGTGGTGACCGTGACTTCGGCCGCGCGCGCGCCGTGCGCGTGGCCACCCATGCCGTCGACCACTGCCATGAGTAGGGCACTGTCCTTGGCGAAGACATCGACGCGATCCTGGTTCTCGGACCGATTGCCGGCCAGGCTCAACCTTGCGTAATCAACCTGCACTTACACGCCCCGCTCACCGAATCGCTATAGCCGAAAGATCGCGCCGGCCCCGAGTCGGACCGCAGGAACCGGTCGCAAGGCAGCTGCTGTACACTCGCCCGCAGCGCGAAACGGCTCAGATTGGCTTAAACCAGGCACGGACTCAACCAAATGCCTCACAGCATGACGGGATTTGCGAGCGCCGAAGCGCGGCGTGGCGCGCTGCGCCTCTCGTGGGAGATTCGCAGCGTCAACCACCGCTTCCTCGATCTCTCCTTCAGGATGCCCGACGACCTCCGGGCGCTCGAACCGGAATGCCGCGACCTTGTCGGGGACGTCGTCAAACGCGGCAAGCTCGACTGCACCCTGAAGGTCACGACGGCGGATCGCGCCGTGGCGCCGGCCGCGCTCGTAGACGACGCGGTGCAGGCGCTGCGCGCGCTCGAAGCCCGTGTCAAAGCCAGTTTTCCGCACGCGACGCCCCTAAGTACGGCGGACGTGCTGCGCTGGCCGGGCGTGCTCGAAGAGCCCGTCCAAAACCTCGATGAGCTCGGCGCGCCGATCAAGGAGTGCCTTTCCGCAAGTCTCGCGGCACTCCAGGACGCGCGCGGCCGCGAGGGCCGCCGCATCGCGGAGGTGCTCGACAAACGCAACAAGGGCATCACGGTGCTGATCGAGGGCATGCAGCCGCTGCTCGACGGCGTGCAGGCGCGGCACCGCGACCGGCTTCGCGAGCGCGTGCAGCGGCTCGACGTGCAGGCCGATCCGGAACGGCTCGAGCAGGAGCTCGCGCTGCTGGCGCAACGCGCCGATGTGGCCGAGGAAATCGATCGCCTGGGCAGCCATGTCACGGAAGTCGCGGACATCCTGCGGCGTTCCGAGCCGGTGGGTCGGCGCCTCGACTTCCTGATCCAGGAGCTGAACCGCGAAGCCAACACGTTCGCCTCGAAGGTCCAGGAGGAGCCGCTCACGCGCGTCGGCGTCGAGCTCAAGGTCCTGATCGAGCAGATGCGCGAGCAGGTGCAGAATCTCGAGTGAGCGCATCGCAGGCCAACCCTGCTCGTGACGGCGTGGCCCCGCGCCGTGGGCAATTGTGGGTCATCGCGGCGCCGTCCGGCGCCGGCAAGACGTCGCTCGTACGTGCCTTGCTCGAGCGTGACCCGAGCCTCAAGTTTTCGATCTCGTACACGACCCGACCGAAGCGCAGCTCCGAGGTAGACGGCCGCGACTACTTCTTCGTAGCCGAAGCGGAGTTCCTCGCGATGGTGGGCCGCCAAGCGTTCCTCGAGCACGCGCGCGTGTTCGACAATTGGTACGGCACCGGGCGCGAGCACATCGAAGGGCTGCTCGCCGGCGGTCACTCGGTGGTGCTCGAGATCGACTGGCAAGGCGCCCGGCAGGTACGCGAGCGCGCGCCCGAGTCGCGCAGCATCTTCATCCTGCCGCCGAGCGTGACCGAGCTCGAACGCCGCCTGCGTGGCCGCAAGACCGACACCGAAGCCGTGATCCTGCGCAGGCTCAAGGACGCGCTCGGCGACATGGCGCATTGGCCGGAATTCGACTACGCGGTGGTCAACGACGACTTCGCCGCGGCGCTCGGGCGGCTCGCCGCCGTCATCGCCGGCGCCGGCGAGAACGCGCGGACCGACACACCCGCCGTTCAGGCCGCTGCCGCGGCCATAGTCGCTGGCCGGCCGTAGTTCGCTCCTGCAACTACGGCACTCCCGCCATCCATGGCGGTCGGCCGCTCCGTGCATCCCTGCACTCTCGCGGCACTCCCGCCATCCCCGGCGGCGTGCGCCGCTCGCCCCGCAAGGGGGTCATGCAGTAAACTTTCAGGTCCACGCTCGAGGAGTCCCAGGTTCGCATGGCCAGAATCACCGTCGAAGACTGCTTGCAAAAGATTCCGAACCTGTTCCAGCTCGTGCTGGTGGCCGCCAAACGCGCGCGTCAGCTCGCGAACGGCTCCCACGCGATGGTCGACTGGGAGAACGACAAAGTGACGGTCGTGGCGCTTCGCGAGATCGCCGAAGGCCACGTCAACGAAGAGATCCTCACGCAGCGCGACAAGCCAGTAGAGGATTTGCTGGCGGCCGACCTGGCCGCGGTGCCGCCGTTGGTTCCGGAGGACTTGCTGGGCTCGAGGCCAATTTCGATCGGTGACTGACCGATCATCGACAGAGGGCCGGCTGAAACGCCGGTAGCGACTTAGACGCCATGGATTATGGTGCCGCCATCCGCGAACGCAGATTGTCGTCGGTATGGCGGACCGATGACTTTGGTCGCCTCGTCGCGCAGCTCGAGGCGTACCTGCCGAGCACCGACCTCCCGAGCATAGCCCAGGCCTACGAGTTCGCGGCGAAGGCCCACCAGGGCCAAGAGCGCCGCAACGGCGATCCCTACATCACGCATCCCGTAGCCGTCGCGGAGATCCTCGCGGGGCTACATCTCGACGCCGGCTCGATCAAAGCCGCGTTGCTGCACGACGTGGTCGAGGACACGCCGAGCACGTTGGCCGAGATCGAAACCCTGTTCGGCGACGACGTCGCGCGGCTCGTCGATGGCGTCAGCAAGATCGACCACCTGCATTTCGACAGCGTAGCCGAGGCCCAGGCAGAGAGCTTCCGCAAGATGCTGCTCGCGATGGCGAAGGATCTGCGCGTGATCCTCGTGAAGCTCGCCGATCGCACGCACAACATGCGCACGATTCAGGCGTTGCCGCCGGCCAAGCAGCGGCGCATCGCGCGCGAGACGCTCGACATCTACGCACCGATCGCGAATCGGCTTGGCGTGTACAGCCTCCGGGTCGAGCTCGAAGATCTCGGCTTCCGAACCTTCTATCCGTTTCGCTACAAGGTGCTGCAACGGTCCCTGCGGCGCGCGAAGGGCAACCAGCGCCAGTTTCTGCGTAAGATCGAGAGCAAGCTGACCGACGCCCTGGCCGACGCGAAGCTGTCGGCGCGTGTGGTGGCGCGCGAGAAGCACCTGTACAGCATCTACCTGAAGATGCACCGCAAGCAGGCGCATCTGGCCGATATCGTCGATGTCTACGGTGTGCGCGTCGTCGTGCCGGACGTCGACAGCTGCTACCGCGCGCTCGGCCTCACGCACCAGGTCTTCAAGCCGATGCCAGGAAGGTTCAAGGACTACATCTCGATTCCGCGCGTGAACGGCTACCAGTCGCTGCACACGACGTTGTTCGGGCCGAACGGCCTGCCGCTCGAGGTACAGATTCGCACCGAGGAAATGGACAAGGTCGCCGAGCGCGGTGTCGCGGCGCATTGGCAGTACAAAGCCGCGGACCGGCTCACCTACAGCACCGAGGACCGCGCGCGCGAGTGGCTCGCCGGCCTCATGGAGATGGAGCGCGCCGCCAACTCCGAGGAGTTCCTCGAGACGGTCAAGGCCGATCTCTTCCCGGACAAGGTCTACGTGTTCACCCCCAAAGGGGCGATCATGCGGCTGCCGCGTGGCGCGACGGCCGTCGACTTCGCGTACGCCGTGCACACCGACATCGGCAATCGCTGCGTCGCGGCGAAGATCGACCGCCGTCTCGTGCCGCTCAAGACACTCCTGCGCAACGGCGAAACCGTCGAGATCGTCACGGCACGCGGCGCGCGGCCGAATCCGAGCTGGGTCAACTTCGTCACCACGGCCAAAGCGCGCAACGCGATCCGCGGCTACCTGAAGAACCTGAAGCGCGACGAGGCGCAGGATCTCGGCCGTCGCCTCCTGAACCAGGAGCTCATGTCGTACTCGACTTTCCCTCCGCAAGGTGCCGCGCGAGCGGCTCGAGGCGCTGCGTAGGGAGCTCGGCATTCCGAACGAGGAAGCGCTGTTCGAGCAGCTGGGACTGGGCGAACGCCTGGCGCCCGTCGTCGCGGGCCTGCTCGCGCAGCAGCGCGATGAGTCGCAGTCGACGGACGACGACAAGCGCAAGCCGCTCGAGATCGCCGGCACGGAAGGCGCCGTCATCAGTTACGCGCACTGCTGCTACCCGATTCCGGGCGACGAGATCATTGGCTTCATGTCGAGCGGCCGCGGCATCGTGATCCACCGCGGCAACTGCCGGAACCTGGCGGAGTACCGCAAGCAGCCCTCGAAGTGGATCGCGGTCAACTGGACCAAGGGCGTGAAGGGCGAGTTCGATTCCGAGATCCAGGTGCGCACACTGGACCGGGTGGGCCTGCTCGCCGAGGTCGCGGGCCGCATCTCCGCCACGCATACGAACATCGAGCACGTGCGTGTCGACACCGAGGCCGACGCCTCGGCGCTCACGTTCCGTGTCAAAGTGCGCGACCGCCGACAGCTGGCGCAGGTGGTCCGCAGCATTCGCACGATTCCGGGTGTCGTGCGCGTGTCCCGCAGCGCCGGCTGATCCATTCGAGACCTTCATGTCCAAACAACCGATACACACTCCACGTGCGCCGGCCGCGATCGGCCCCTACTCCCAAGCGATTCGCGCTGGCGACACCGTTTATCTCTCCGGCCAGATTCCGTTGGTGCCGGCGTCGATGGAGCTCGTGAAGGGCGACATCCGCGCGCAGATTCGCCAGGTATTCGACAATCTCGCGGCCGTCGCCGAAGCCTCGGGCGGCTCGCTCGCGAACGCCGTGCGGCTGACCGTGTATCTGACCGACTTGGCCCACTTCCCGCTCGTGAACGAGATCATGGCCGAGTACTGCAAGGAGCCGTACCCCGCTCGCGCCGCGATCGGCGTGGCGAGCCTGCCGCGCGGCGCCGCCGTCGAGGTCGACGGCATCCTCGTGTTGTAGGCCGCCGGAATCGCACCCCAGCTCGCATCCGCGTTCGATCGGCCGGTCGAGGGCCTCACCGGCGTCGGGCCGAAGGTGGCCGAGCGGCTGGCGAAGCTCGGCGTGCGGCGGATCGGCGATCTCTTGTGCCTGCTGCCGCAGCGCTACGAGGATCGTACGACACTGAAGTCGATCGGCAGCCTCGCGGTCGGTGACATGGCGCTGATCGAAGGCGTCGTCGAGTTGAGCGAGCTCGTCGTTAGGCGACGGCGCTCGTTGCTGTGCCGCCTCTCCGACGGCACCGGCGCGGTCACGCTGCGGTTTTTCCACTTCGCACGCTCGCAACAACAAGCTTTCGCGCGCGGCACGCGGCTACGCTGCTATGGCGAAGTCCGCGCGGGCCCGGCCGGGCTCGAGCTCGTGCACCCCGAGCACCGCATCGTGCGCACGGACGAGCCGGAGCCGGCCGAGAGCCTGACGCCTGTCTATCCGACGACGGAAGGACTGCATCAGCAGACGTTGCGCCGGCTCGTCGAGCGCGCTCTCGCCCTGCTCGAGCGTGAGCCTCTAACCGATTTTCTGGAACCGTTGCTCGCGACGCGAGCGCAGACGGAAGCGCCGTGGCCAGAGCTCACCGCGGCGCTCGTGTATCTGCACACGCCGCCACGCGACGCGGCCACGGACCTGCTGCTGACGGGCCGGCATCCGTGCTCGCGGCGTATCGCGCTCGAGGAGCTGATCGCCCAGCGCCTGTCGCTGCGCCAATCCGCTGCCGTCGCGCGCACCGAGCACGCGTATCCGCTGCCCGCCGCGGAAGCAGAGCTCGCGAAATTTCGCGCCGCCTTGCCGTTTGCGCTGACCGCCGCGCAGCAACGCGCATTCGCCGAGGTCGTCGCCGATCTGGCCGCGCGCGTGCCGATGAACCGGCTGCTGCAAGGTGACGTCGGCTCGGGCAAGACCGTCGTCGCCGCCATGGCTGCCGTGATCGCGGCGGCCGGCGGGCTTCCAGACCGCCGTCATGGCGCCGACCGAGCTTCTGGCCGAGCAGCACTTCGCGAGCTTCGACCGCTGGCTCACGCCGCTCGGCATCGCCGTGATGCCGCTGCTCGGTTCGCAACCGGCGCGCACCCGCGCCGGCGCGCTAGCCGCGATCGCCGACGGTCGGGCGACCGTCGTCGTCGGCACGCACGCGTTGTTCCAGGAGAGCGTGGAGTTCGCGAAGCTCGCGCTCGTGATCGTCGACGAGCAGCACCGGTTCGGCGTCGAGCAGCGCCTGAAGCTGAAGCAGAAGGGTGCGCGGGGCGAGCGCGTGCCGCACCAGCTGATCATGACCGCGACGCCGATCCCGCGCACGCTTGCGATGACGGCCTACGCCGATCTCGACTACTCCGTGATCGACGAGCTGCCGCCGGGCCGCCAGCCGGTCAAGACCGTGGTGTTGCCGGAGCAGCGGCGCCCGGAGCTCGTCGAGCGCGTGGCCGCCGCACTGCGCGACCGCGCCAGCAGGCCTATTGGGTGTGCCCGCTGATCGAGGAGTCGGAGCTCGTCGACTCGCAGGCTGCGACCGCGCTCGAGGCCGAGCTGGCCGCCGCGCTGCCGAAGGTCCGCATCGGCCTCGTGCACGGGCGCATGAAGTCGGCACGAGAAGGACGCCGTCATGCGCGCGTTCAAGTCCGGTGCGCTCGAGCTGCTCGTGGCGACCACGGTCATCGAGGTGGGCGTGGACGTGCCGAACGCCACGCTGATGGTCGTCGAGAACGCCGAGCGCATGGGGCTCGCGCAGCTGCACCAGCTGCGCGGCCGCGTGGGGCGCGGCCACCAGGCTTCGACCTGCGTGCTGCTGTACAAGCCGCCGCTGTCCGCGCTCGCGCGCGAGCGGTTGAACGTGCTGCGTGCGACGAACGACGGCTTCGAGGTCGCGCAGAAGGACCTGGAGCTGCGCGGCCCCGGCGAGGTGCTCGGCACGCGCCAGACCGGCATCGAGCAGCTGCGCGTGGCCGATCTGCTGCGCGACGCCGATCTGCTGCCGACCGTGATCGAGGTATCGGAGCAGCTGCTCGCGACGCAGCCGAAGGCCGTGGGACCGCTGATCCGTCGCTGGATCCGCGGTGCGGCCGAGTACGCGCAAGTTTAGGGAGAAGACGGTGCAAGCGCCGGGCGTCTCAAACCGTCTGCCTTCTCCGCTAGAATCGGGCTGATGCGCTTCTTTCCGGGAATCGTGCGTTGAACGACACACCGCAGAGTCAGCCCGGCGGTCGCATGAGCGTGCGAACTGCTGCTGCAGCACTACTCCCGCTATGTTCGGCTGATGCGGCTCGACAAGCCGATCGGCATCTGGCTGCTGCTGTGGCCCACGCTCTGGGCGCTGTGGATCGCGGCGGCTGGGCACCCGGATCAGAAGGTGTTCCTGATACTCGTCGTCGGCACCATCGTCGTGCGCTCGGCGGGCTGCGTGATCAACGATCTCGCCGACCGCAAGATCGATCCGCCACGTCGCGCGCACCGCGAATCGGCCGCTCGCGACGGGCGAAGTCACGCCGGCCGAAGCGCTGCTCCTGTTCGGCGCGCTGATGCTGATCGCGCTCGGGCTCGTGCTGACGCTGAACCGGCTCACGCTGCTGCTGGCGCTCGGCGGTGCCGCGGTCACCGTGCTCTACCCGTTCACGAAGCGGTTCCTCTCGACGCCGCAGTTCGTGCTCGGCGTCGCCTTCGCGTGGGGCGTGCCGATGGCGTTCGCGGCCACGCAGGGCGACGTGCCGCGGCTCGGCTGGCTGTTGTTCCTGTCGGCCGTGATCTGGGTGGTCGTGTACGACACGCAGTACGCGATGACCGATCGCGTCGACGACTTGAAGGTCGGCATCCGCTCTACCGCGATCCTGTTCGGCGACCTGGATCGTCCGTTCATCGCGGGGCTGCAGCTGCTGCTCCTCGCGAGCCTCGTGCTCGTGGGCCATAGCGCGCAGCTCGGCGCCTGGTACTACGGCGGGCTCGGCGCGGCGGCGGCGTTCGGCCGTGTATCAGACCTATCTGATCAAGGACCGCGACGGCGGCCAGTGCTTCCGCGCGTTCCTGAACAACGCGTGGGTGGGCGGCGCCGTGTTCTGCGGCATCGCGCTCGACTACCTGTTCCGCGGCTGACGCGCCGCTTCCGGCGTGCGCGCGGCGGCGATCGGCGATGCAGCGCGCCGCGCCGGCGGCGAGTAGCTCCGCGGCCAGCGCGTTGACGGTGGCGCCCGTCGTGATCACGTCGTCGACGATCGCGATGCGAAGACCGGCGACGACTGCGAGCGACGCGAAACGCCGCGGCGACGCTGGCGCGCCGCTGCACCGCGCTCCCGCCGGTCTGCGAGGGGCTCGCGTGGCGCCGCTCGATGCCGCGCAGCAACAACGGCAAGTCGAGCGCGCGGCTGAGCGAACGTGCGATTTCGATGGCCTGGTTGTAACCGCGCTCGCGCAGCCGCGTGGGGTGCAGCGGCACCGCGACGAGCACGTCCACGTCGCTGCATGCGTCGCGAACCGCCGGCGCGAGCGTGAGACCGAAGGCTCTGCCGAGCGAGCGTGCGCCCGCGTACTTCAGCTGCTGGATGTGGTGATCGAGCGGCGGCGCATAGGCGAACGGCGCCACGACGGCGTCGACCTGCCACGGCGCCGCCTGGCGCGGGCAACGCGCGACCGGGCGGGCGAGCCCGCAGCCGGCACACGGATTTGAAGTGCGCGGCAGATCCGCGGCGCACACGGAGCAGAAGCCGGCGCCGCTCACGCCGCCGCACGAGGGACAAGTCTCGCGAAACAGCACACCGAGCACGACCCGTAAACTCCAAACGCCGCGCCAGGTTGACAGGCGCGGCAGGCGATTCCGATACTGCAGCGTCACGCCGCACGGGGCGGGGGAGCGAGCGACGAATGTCCGCACTCGAGAAAGAAACAGCGCTGAATCTGAACGCCACGGCCGAGCCGCGCTACGACTGGACGCGCGCCGAGGTCGAGGCGCTCTACGAGCTGCCGTTCAACGACCTGCTGTTCCGCGCGCACTCGGTGCATCGGCAGACCTTCGATCCGAACGCCGTGCAGATCTCGACGTTGCTGTCGATCAAGACCGGCGCCTGCCCGGAGGACTGCGCTTACTGCCCGCAGAGCATCCGCTTCGATACCGGCGTCGATCGTCACGAGCTGATGCCGCTCGACGAGGTTCGCGAGGCGGCGCGGCGCGCGAAGGAGGCCGGCGCCACGCGCTTCTGCATGGGTGCGTCGTATCGCGGCCCGAAGGATTCGCAGCTCGAGCCGATCTTGAGGATGATCGAAGAGGTCAAAGCGCTGGGCTTGGAAACCTGCGCGACGCTCGGGTTGCTGCGGCCTGGCCAGGCGGAGCGCCTCGCGGCCGCGGGCCTCGACTACTACAACCACAACCTCGATTCGTCGCCGGAGTTCTACGGCAAGATCATCACGACGCGCACGTACGCCGATCGGCTCGAGACGCTCGAGCGAGTGCGCGCGGCCGGCGTCAACGTGTGCTGCGGCGGCATCGTGGGCATGGGCGAGACGCGCGCCGATCGCGCCGGCCTCTTGCACACGCTCGCGACCATGAACCCGCATCCCGAGAGCGTGCCGATCAACGAGCTCGTGCCCGTGCCGGGCACGCCGCTCGCTGCGGCCGGACCGCTCGATCCGTTCGAATTCGTGCGCAGCATCGCCGTCGCGCGCGTGACGATGCCGCGTTCGCACGTGCGCCTGTCGGCCGGGCGCAGCGATTTCACCGACGAGCTGCAGGCGCTGTGCTTCTTCGCGGGCGCGAACTCGATCTTCTACGGCGAGAAGCTGCTGACCACGGGCAACCCCGACACTGCGGCCGACCAACGGCTGTTCGCGCGCCTCGGTTTGCATCCTGAGCCCGGAGCGGCGTCGGCCGGCGCGTAACGTGGTGCGCGTGCGCCGTTCGTCATGAGCTTGGCTTTCGAACAGGCGCTGCCGGACAAACGTGCGACGCGCCGCGCGTTCGATCGCGCCGCGGATTTCGACGGCGCATGCTTCATTCACGACACGGCCCGCGAGCGGTTGCTCGAGAGGCTCGAGCTCGTGAAGCTTGCGCCGCGCACGGTCGTGGACCTGGGCTGTGCCACCGGTCGCGGCGCGGCCGCGTTGGCCGCGCGCTATGTCGGTGCACGCGTGCTCGCGGTCGATGCGAGCACCGCGATGTTGCGTGCGGCGGTCGCGCAGCACGGCGGCGGTGTCGCTGCGATCGGCGGTGACGCGGAGCGGCTGCCGCTGCGCTCGCACTGCGTCGACTTGTTGTTCGCGAACCTCGTGCTGCCCTGGTGTCGGCCCGACATCGTGTTCGCCGAAGCGGCGCGCGTGCTGGCGCCGGGCGGCGTGCTGCTGTTCGCGACGCTCGGCCCCGACTCGCTGGCCGAGATCCGCCGCGCGTTCGCGGCCGTCGACAACCGCATTCACGTGCACGCGGCGTTCGACATGCACGATCTCGGCGATCTCGCGATGAAAGCCGGGCTTGCCGAGCCCGTGCTCGACGTGGATCGCCTGACGGTCACGTATGCGGAGCCGGCCGCCTTGTGGCGCGATCTGAAGGCCGTCGCGGCCGGCAACGTGGCCGGTGGGCGGCGGCGGGAGCTGACGGGGCGTGGCCGCTGGTCGCGGTTCGAGCAGGTGCTCGCACCACGATTGGGCGAGCGGTTCGGCGTAACCGTGGAGCTGATCTTCGGCCAGGCCTTCGGGCGCGGGCCGGTAGAGACGCGCCGGCGGGCCGGCGCGGCCACGGAGATCTTGGTGCCGATCGAGCGTATCGGCCGCATGACGGAAAGTACGTAGGCCGCTTTGCCGCGAATTACTACCTGGATTTTGGACCGATTCTGCTAGAATTCGCGCCGCCCGCGTAGGCGCTTAGCGCCCGCACCAATCAAAAATTGCAGGACGCATGAAGAACAGGACGCGCTTCTTACCCCTCGCATTGGCTATTTTCGGCCTCACCCTGGCCGGCCCCGCCTGGTCCGATCTCGGCTTGAACATGACCCCCGGCGTCACGGCGATGAGCCGCGAAATCTACAGCCTGCACATGCTGATCCTGTGGGTCTGCGTCGTGATCGCCGTCGGCGTCTACGCCGCGATGATCTACTCGATCGTGAAGTTCCGGAAGTCGAAGGGCGCGGTGCCCGCGAAGTTCACCCACAGCTATACGGTCGAAGTCATCTGGACCGTGATCCCGGCCATCATCCTCGTCGCGATGGCGATTCCGGCCGCGCGGACGCTCATCAAGATGGAAGACACTCGCGGCTCGCAGCTGACCGTCAAGGTCACCGGCTTCCAGTGGCGTTGGCAGTACGACTACATCGACGACGGCGTGCGGTTCTTCAGCACGCTGAAGCGCGACAGCAACGCGGCCCGCAAGAAGGGCTCCGGCATCGATCCGAAGACCGTCGAGAACTACCTGCTCGACGTGGACAATCCGCTCGTCGTGCCCGTGAACACGAAGGTCCGCGTGCTCATCACCGCGGCCGACGTGATCCACTCGTGGTGGATGCCGGCGTTCGGCGTCAAGAAGGACGGCATTCCCGGCTTCATCAACGAAGCTTGGTTCCAGGCCGACACCATAGGCACGTACCGCGGCCAGTGCGCGGAGCTCTGCGGCATGGACCACGGCTTCATGCCGATCGTCGTTCGCGTTGCGAGCCGTGACGAATACGACACCTGGCTGAAGACGCAGCGGGCTCAGGTGAGCTCGTTGACGCTCAGTAACGATCAAGGAAGACCTGGCAATGAGCAGCACCGCAATCGACACCGGCGCCCACGGCCATCACGGCGAGCACCCTTCACACGGTGCGCTTGCGTGGATCATGCGTTGGATCACGACGACGAATCACAAGGACATCGGCACGCTGTACATGTGCTTCAGCCTGGTGATGCTGTTCGTCGGCGGAGCGATGGCGCTCGTGATTCGCGCCGAGCTGTTCCAGCCCGGCCTGCAGTTCGTGAACCCGAGCTTCTTCAACTCCATGACCACCGTGCACGCGCTGATCATGGTGTTCGGCATGATCATGCCGGCGTTCGCGGGCTTCGCGAACTGGTTCATTCCGCTGATGATCGGCGCGCCCGACATGGCGCTGCCGCGCCTGAACAACTGGTCGTTCTGGCTGCTGCCGTTCGCCGGCACGTTGCTGCTGTTGACGCTGTTCATGCCGGGCGGCGCCCCCGCCGGCGGCTGGACGCTGTATCCGCCGCTCGTGCTGCAGACCGGCGACGCGTTCCCGTTCGCGATGTTCGCGGTTCACCTGCTCGGCGTGTCGTCGATTCTGGCCGCGATCAACATCATCGTGACGATCATGAACATGCGCGCGCCGGGCATGACGCTGCTCAAGATGCCGATGTTCGTGTGGACCTGGCTGATCACGGCGTACCTGCTGCTGCTCGCGATGCCCGTGCTCGCCGGCGGCGTCACGATGCTGATCACGGACCGGTTCTTCGGCACCAGCTTCTTCTCGGCGGCCGGTGGCGGCGACCCCGTGCTGTTCCAGCACATCTTCTGGTTCTTCGGCCACCCCGAGGTGTACATCATCATCCTGCCGGCGTTCGGCATCATCTCGGAGATCATTCCGACGTTCTCGCGCAAGCCGCTGTTCGGCTACGCGGCGATGGTCTACGCCACGGCCAGCATCGCGTTCCTGTCGCTCGTCGTGTGGGCGCACCACATGTTCACGGTCGGCATGCCGCTCGGCGGCCAGCTGTTCTTCATGCTGAGCACGATGCTGATCGCGATTCCGACCGGCGTGAAAGTGTTCAACTGGACCGCGACGCTGTGGAAGGGCTCGCTGACGTTCGAGACGCCGATGCTGTACGCGCTGGCGTTCCTGTTCCTGTTCACGCTCGGCGGCTTCTCGGGCCTGATGCTCGCGATCGTGCCGGCCGACATCCAGTACCACGACACGTACTTCGTCGTCGCGCACTTCCACTACGTGCTCGTGCCGGGCGGCCTGTTCGGCGCATTCGCGGGCGCGTACTACTGGCTGCCGAAGATGACGGGTCACATGTACGACGAGACGCTCGGCAAGTGGCACTTCTGGCTCACGACGATCTTCGTCAACGTGACGTTCTTCCCGCAGCACTTCCTCGGTCTGGCCGGCATGCCGCGCCGCATCCCGGACTACTCGACGCAGTTCACGGACTTCAACATGGTGTCGAGCATCGGCGCGTTCGGCCTCGGCCTGTCGCAGCTGCTTGTTCGTGTACGTCATCATCAAGTGCGCGCGCGGGGGACCGAAGGCCACGGCGCAGGTATGGGAAGGCGCGCACGGCCTCGAGTGGACGGTGCCGTCGCCGGCGCCGCACCACACGTTCGACGAGCCGCCGGTCGTCAAATGAGCACGGGAGCGTCCCGCAATCCGGTCACCGCGAGCGCGAGCCGCGACGCGGCGGACGACGCGCTGCGCGCAGCGCGCGTACGCCGCACGCGCGTGGCTGCTCGGCCTGCTCGCCACTCGCGTTCTACGTGGGCTTCATGGTCCTGACCGCGATCGAGGGGCCGCGTTAGGCGGCGCGTCTTGGCATGGCGGACACACCCGATCGACTCCTGACGCTGAAGCTGGCCGGTCTCGGCGTGGCGATGTTCGTGTTCGGCTTCGCGCTCGTGCCGCTCTACGACGTGTTCTGTGTCGTGACGGGCTTGGGCGGCAAGACCGCGAACGCGGCCGCCGTCGTGGTCGAACGGCCGGATCCGAGTCGCACGGTGCGCGTGGAGTTCCTGGGCTCGGTCGCCCGCGGCTCGTCGTGGCAGTTCGAGCCGGACGTGAGCCACCTCGACGTGCACCCGGGCCAGCTCTACGAAGCGCAGTTCCGTGCACGCAATCTGCGCGACACCGAGCTCGTGGGTCAGGCCGTGCCGAGCGTCGCGCCCGGCACCGCCGCGCAAGTACTTCAACAAGACCGAATGCTTTTGTTTCACGAGCCAGAAGTTTCAGCCGCACGAGGAGCGTGAGCTGAAAGTCGTGTTCATGCTCGCGCCGGAACTGCCGGCGGACGTGGACACGGTGTCGCTTGTCCTATACCTATTTTGCCGTCTCCGAAAACTACTAAGGACTTAAGCCGCATGGAACACGCGCCCACCCATTACTACGTGCCGCACGGCACGCGTTGGCCGATCGTAGGCTCGATCGGGTTGTTCACCATGCTCGGCGGCAGCGCTCTGTGGCTGAACCAGTTCGCGCCGGGGCCGTGGGTCGCGCTTGACGGGCTTTCTGCTCCTGCTCGTGATGATCGTCGGCTGGTTCTGCGTCGTGATCGGCGAGAACCAGCGCGGCCTCTACAACCTGAAGGTCGATTCGTCGTTCCGCTGGGGCATGAGCTGGTTCATCTTCTCCGAGGTCATGTTCTTCGCCGTGTTCTTCGGCTCCCTGTTCTATACGCGCGTGCTCGTCACGCCGTGGCTGGCCGGCGAAGGCAAGGCCTTCTTCACGCACGCGTTGCTGTGGCCGAATTTCGAGCACGCGTGGCCGTCGGTCGGCCCGGGGGCCGCGCACACCGTCGAGCGTATGGAAGCGTGGGGCGTCCCGGCGCTGAACACCGCGATCCTGCTGCTCTCCGGCGTCACGCTCACGATCGCGCACCACGCGCTGCGAGCCAGGCATCGCGGCACGCTGATCGCCTGGCTGGCGGCGACGTTCGTGCTCGGCTTCCTGTTCCTGGGCTTCCAGGCCTACGAGTACATCCACGCGTATAGCGAGCTCGGCCTCAAGCTCAATAGCGGCATCTACGGCAGCACGTTCTTCATGCTGACGGGGTTCCACGGCTTGCACGTGACGCTCGGCGCGTTGATGCTCGTGATCATCTGGTTGCGCGTGCTGCGCGGCCACTTCACGCCCGAACGGCACTTCGCGTTCGAGGCCGTGGCCTGGTACTGGCACTTCGTCGACGTGGTGTGGCTCGGCCTGTTCTTCTTCGTCTACTGGCTGTAAGCGCCGGCGCGCTCTCAGCCGCCCAAGCCGTGGGGCTTGAGTAGGCCGAGATACCAGCCGAGCAGCAGCAGCAGGAAGAACAGCACCGACAGGCTCACGCGAATCGTGAGCGCGCGCAGCATGAGCTGCGAATTGTCGCCGCGGCGAAACAGCGCAAATAGCGCGATGCCTAAGCTCGCGAGGATGGCGACGAAGAAGATGACGGCGACCACGGTCGGTTTCCTGACTACGTTTCGGTTGCGGGCATTCTAGCGTGACCGCGGCGCGGCATTGGGGGCGAACGGCGGTCGCGATCGCGGGCCTCACGCTGTTCGCGGTTTTGTTCACCGCGCTCGGGCTCTGGCAGCTGCGCCGTGCCGACGAGAACCGCGCGCTGGCCGAGCAGTTCGCGGCCGGTGGCAGCGCGGCGCCGCTCGCTGACCCGCCGGCGGCACTCACCGACGGCAATCGGTTCCATCGCGTCGAAGTGCGGGGCGCATACGTCGCGGCGCCGCAGTTCCTGCTCGACAACATGTTGCACGACGGCGTGGCCGGCTATCACGTGCTGACGATGCTGCGCGTCGAGGGCTCGGCGCGCCGGCTGCTCGTGAATCGCGGCTGGATCGGCGGCGGCTCCGATCGCCGCACGCTGCCGGACGTGAGCGCCTCGACCGAGCCGCGGACGCTCACGGGCCGCATCGAACGCCTCCCTCAACCCGGCATGCGTCTCGGCGAGCCGGCAGGGCCGGCGTCGGCACCGACGGCGGAAAGCGTCGCGGTGGTCGAGTACCCGACGATGGCCGAGCTCGCCGCGCAGCTCGGTCAGCCGTTGTTCGACTACCAGCTGCTGCTCGATCCGGCCGAGCCCGGCGGTTACGCTCGCGATTGGCAGGCACCCGGTATCGGCCCGGAGCGGAACTGGGTCTATGCCGGCCAGTGGCTGCTGCTGGCGGTCGGCGCGCTGGGCGCCGCGGTCACGATCACGATCCGGAGTTTGAGGCGGCGGCCGTGAGACATAAGTCCCTCGTTCCTTGGCTCGTGGCGCTCGCGGTGTTCGGTCCGTTCGGGCTCGCGACGCTCGTCTACTACAGCCCGTGGGGTCGCGACTGGCTGCCGCAACTGCCGGGCCAGCGCGAGCTCTTGAGCGCGCCCGTGACGCTGCCCGCCGAGTGGCTGCCGGCCGCGCCCGGCGCGTCCCCCTGGCTGTTGATCTATGCAAGAATGACTGCGTGCGAGCAGCAATGCGCGCAAGTGTTGGACCGGCTTTCGAGGGTCCAGCAGGCTCTCGGCAAGGACCAGGAGCGCGTGCAACGGGCGCTGTGGCATGCGGGTGAAGCCCCGCCACTGCCCAGCGATCCGCAGCTTCGCGTGCAGCGGCTCGACGAAGGCGCGGGCCGCGGCATCGCGGCAGCGCTAGGTCCCGAACGGATCGGCAGCGGCCGCGTGTACGTGGCCGACCCGCGAGGTAGCGTGATCCTGAGCTATCCCGTCGGCGTCGAACAAAAAGAACTATTACGCGACCTCAAAAGGTTGCTGGCCGGATCCGGAACAGGCTGATGAACACGCTCTTCGTCCGACTCGCGCGCTTCGGCGCGGTGCTGGCGCTCGCCGTGGTCATGCTCGGCGCCTGGGTGCGCCTGCACGACGCGGGCCTCGGCTGCCCCGATTGGCCCGGCTGCTACGGCCGGCTCGTGGTGCCGGACCAGTCGACGTCGCTGCAGGAGCTCGGTCCGCAGGGTGCGGTTCGTCCGCTCGACGAGGCGAAGGCGTGGCGCGAAATGATCCACCGCTACCTCGCCGGCACGCTCGTGCTCGTGAGCGTCGCGCTCGCGGTGCTCGCCTGGCGCAACCGTAGCGATCCCGCGCAGCCGTGGCGCCGGCCCATCGCGTTGGTCGGGCTCATCGTATTCCAGGCGCTGCTCGGGATGTGGACCGTGACGCTGCTGCTGAAGCCGCTGATCGTCGTCGCGCATCTGTTCGGCGGCCTCGCCACGCTCGCGCTGCTCGCGTCGCTCGGACGCTGGCGAACGACGCGCGTCAGTGCGCCGACGCCGGCGCTCCGCGCGCTCGGGCTTGCCGCCGCGGCCGCACTGGTCCTGCAGATCTTTCTCGGCGGCTGGACGAGCTCGAACTACGCCGCGCTCGCGTGCCCCGACTTCCCGACCTGCCAGACGCAGTGGTGGCCGGCGCTGGCCGACTACAAGGACGGCTTCGTGCTGTGGCGCGGGCTTGGGGTGTCGTATGAGGGCGGCGTGCTGGACCATCCGGCCCGCGTCGCGATCCACTTCACGCACCGCTTCGGCGCCCTCGTGGCGTTCGTGTTGATTGTGCTGCTCGGCTGGCGCGTCGCGCGCGACGCCGCCACGCGGGCCGACGGGCTCGCGGTGCTCGGCCTGGTGCTTCTCCAGGTGAGCCTCGGTGTTAGTATCGTGGTGTTCGGTGTTCCGCTGGCTGTCGCCGTCGCGCACAACGGCGCTGCGGCGCTCCTGCTTCTGGCTGTCATCAATGCTAACCAAAGAATTAGGCAACGTTAGCGCTGCCGCCGCTCCGCGCTGGCGCGACTATTACGTGCTGACGAAGCCGGGCGTCGTGCAGCTGCTCGTGTTCACCGCGATCGTCGGCATGTTCCTCGCGGTGCCGGGCATGGTGCCGTGGCGATTTGTTGCTCGCCGGCAGTGTCGGCATCGGCTTGACGGCCGCCGCGGCCGCCGTCGTGAACCAGGTCATCGATCAACGCATCGACGCGCAGATGGCGCGCACGCGCAGCCGGCCGCTGCCCACCGGCCGCGTGCACGAGCGCGACGCGCTCGCGTTCGCGCTGACACTGGCGCTCGCCGGCATCGGTATTCTGACGCTGCTCGTGAACGCGCTGACGGCCGCGCTGACGTTCGCCTCGCTGATCGGCTACGCGATCATCTACACCCTGTGGTTGAAGCGTGCGACGCCGCAGAACATCGTGATCGGCGGCGCCGCGGGCGCAGCGCCGCCGGTGCTCGGCTGGACCACCATCACGGGGCACGTCGACGGCTACGCGTTGCTGCTGTTCCTGATCATCTTCACGTGGACGCCGCCGCACTTCTGGGCGCTCGCGATCGCGCGCCGCAGCGACTACGAGCGCGCCGACATTCCGATGCTGCCCGTGACTCACGGCGAGGAGATCACGAAGTCGTTCATCGTGCACTACACCGTCCTGCTGCTGTGCGTGACCGTGCTGCCGTACATCACCGGCATGAGCGGCATGCTGTACCTGGTCGGCGCCGTGCTGCTCGGCTTGGGCTTCCTGTACTACGCGCTGAAGCTGAAGTTCGCGCCGCGCCAGGACTCGCCGATGGTCACGTTCCGCTACTCGATCACGTATTTGATGGCGCTCTTCACGTTCCTGCTCGTCGACCACTACGTGCCGGCTTTCTGGCCGGAGTAAACGTCAGCGTCACCGTAGCCGTACGGACGCATCGCGAGCCGATGGACGTCACCGACATCATCGAACCCCTGAACGACGCCCAGCGCGAGGCCGTCACGGCGCCCGATCGCCCGACGCTCGTGCTGGCCGGCGCCGGCAGCGGCAAGACGCGCGTGCTCGTGCACCGCATCGCGTGGGTCATCCGCGTCGAACGGCGTGGCCGCGCAGCACGTGCTGGCCGTGACGTTCACGAACAAGGCCGCGGCCGAGATGCGCGACCGCGTCGAAGCGCTGCTCGGCGTGCCGACGCGCAACTTGTGGATCGGCACGTTCCACGGCCTCTCGCACCGGCTGCTGCGGATCCACTGGCGCGAAGCGGGTCTGCCGAAGGCTTCCAGATCATGGACTCCGAGGACCAGCACCGCGTGGTCCGCCGCATGGTGCGCGGCGCTCGAGCTCGACGAGAACGTGTGGGTGCCGAAAGAGATTCAGTGGTTCATCAACGCGCAGAAGGACGAGGGCCTTCGACCCAAGGATCTGCGCGACGAGGGCAATGCGGGCCGGCGGCAGATGATCGATCTCTACGCGCGCTACGAGCAGGTCTGCGCGGCCGCGTCCGTGATCGATTTCGGCGAGCTGCTGCTGCGCAGCCTCGAGCTGCTGCGCGACAACGCCGAGCTCGCGCAGCAATACCAGCAGCGCTTCCAGCACGTGCTCGTCGACGAGTTCCAGGACACGAACGCGATCCAGTACCGCTGGCTGCGCATGCTCGCGGGCCCGACCGGCAAACCCTTCGTCGTCGGCGACGACGATCAGTCGATCTATCGCTGGCGCGGCGCGCGCGTCGAGAACCTGTACCGGTTCCAGCAGGACTACCCCGGCACGCAGCTCGTGCGGCTCGAGCAGAACTACCGCTCGACGGCGAACATCCTGAACGCCGCGAACGCCGTGATCGCGAACAACGCGTCGCGGCTCGGCAAGACGCTGTGGACCGACGGGGCGGCCGGCGCGCCGATCAAGGTGTACGCCGCGTTCAACGAGCGCGACGAAGCCGAGTTCGTCATCAACCGGATCCAGGACTACGTCCAGCAGGGCAACAAGCGCGCCGACTGTGCCGTGCTGTACCGCTCGAACGCGCAGTCGCGCGTGTTCGAGGAGACGCTGCTCGCGGCCGGGATTCCGTACCGCGTGTACGGCGGCTTGCGGTTCTTCGAGCGCGCCGAGATCAAGGACGCGCTCGCGTACCTGCGGCTCGTCGCGAACCGCGACGACGACCCGTCGTTCGAGCGCGTCGTGAACACGCCGCCGCGCGGCATCGGCGCGCGGACCGTCGAAGCCGTGCGCGAGCAGGCGCGCGCGGCCGGCACGAGCCTGTGGCGCGCGGCCGCCGCGCTGATCGCGGACGGCCCGCTCGCGAAGCGCGCGTCCGAGGCGTTGTGGGCCTTCCTCGCGCTGATCGACAAGCTCGATACCGACACGCACGCGGACAGCCTGCACGAGCAGGTCGCGCGCGTGATCGAGAGGAGCGGGCTTACGGCGCACCACGGCAAGAACACGGAAGCCGGCGGCGAAGCGCGCGTCGAGAACCTCGAGGAGCTCGTGAACGCCGCGCGCGAGGTCATGCGCGGCGAGCAAACCGAGCTGCCGCCGCTCGCCGAGTTCCTGTCGTTCGCGGTGCTCGAATCCGGCGACGGGCAGGCCGACGAATACCAGGACAGCGTGCAGCTCATGACCCTGCACTCGGCCAAGGGGCTCGAGTTTTCGCTCGTGTTCCTCTGCGGCATGGAGGACGGCCTCTTCCCGCACCAGCGCTCGCTGAACGACCCGGCGGGCCTCGAGGAGGAACGCCGCCTCTGCTACGTCGGCATCACGCGCGCGCGGCGCGAGCTGTACCTGACGCACGCCGAGCAGCGCCGGCTGCACGGCGTGGAGTCCTTCGCGACGCCGTCGCGGTTCCTGCGCGAAATTCCCGCCGGAGCTGCTCGAGGAAGTGCGGCCCGCGATGGTCGTCTCGCGCCCGTTGTACCGCCGTCCCGAAGCCCTGCCGAGCCAGGGCGGCGTGCGCCTCGGCCAGCGCGTGCGGCACGGCCGCTTCGGCGAAGGCATCGTCCTGAACGCCGAAGGCAGCGGCGCGCACGCACGCGTGCAGGTCAACTTCGAGCGCGAAGGCACGAAGTGGCTCGTCCTCGCCTACGCCAACCTAGAGCTGATGTAGACTGCTTCGCCGATGAGCCTACCGCGGCCCCATGCTTGTGCGTCGAAGGCTCTTCCCGAGACCGCCGGCAGACCGTCCACATGGGGCATGTGCGCCGCACGAGCCCCGGACGGTCTTCCGGCGTGTCTCGGGAAGAGCCTTCGACGCGCGAGCATGCGGCCGCGCGCACCACCATTGATCGCGAAGCAGTCGGCCGATGAAGATTCTTATCCTAGGCGCAGGGCAAGTAGGTAGCACGGCAGCGTTCAGCCTCGCGCGAGAGGAGGCGAACGAGGTCACGATCGTCGACCGCAACGCCGACGTGCTGCGCGACCTGCAGGACCGGCTCGACGTGCGCACCGTCGTCGGCAACGCGTCGCACCCCGACGTGCTCGAGCGCGCCGGCGCAGCGCGAGGCCGACATTCTGATCGCGCTCACGAGCAGCGACGAGATCAACATGCTCGCCTGCCAGATCGCGTTCACGCTGTTCCGCACGCCCACGCGCATCGCGCGGATTCGCGCCCGCGCGCTGACCGCGCGCGACGCGCTGTTCGGCCCCGACGGCATTCCGGTCGACGTGGCGATCAGCCCCGCGTCGCTCGTGACGAACTACATCGAGCAGCTGATTCGCAATCCCGGCGCCTTGCAGGTGCTCGACTTCGCCGACGGCAAGCTGCGGCTCGTTGCGACGCGTGCGAACCGCGAGGGCGCGCTCGTGGGCCATCCGCTGCGCGATCTCTCGAAGCACATCCCGAACGTCGAATGCCGCGTCGTCGCGATCTATCGCGGTGGCCGCGGCATTCTGCCCGACGGCGACACCGTGGTCGAAGAGGGCGACGAAGTGTTCTTCATCGCCGCGCGCAAGGACACGCGCACCGTGCTGCGCGAGATGCGCAAGCTCGACAGCCCGATCCGCAAAGTCGTGATCGCCGGCGGCGGCAACATCGGCCTCGATCTCGCGCGCGCGATCGAGGGCAGCTGCCAGGTCAAGATCATCGAGCGCGACTTCCAGCGGGCGCGGCGCATCTCCGACGAGCTCGCGCGCGCCGTCGTGCTGCACGGCGACTCGGCCGACGAGGAGTTGCTGCTCGAGGAGAACATCGACAGCACCGACGTGTTCGTGGCCGTCACGAATGCCGAGGAAGCGAACATTCTCTCGGCCATGCTCGCGAAACGGCTTGGTGCCCATAAAGTCATGGCGCTGATCAACAAGCCGGCGTACGCGGAGCTCGTCGAGTCCGGCACGATCGATATCGCGATCTCGCCGCAGCAGATCACGCTCGGCAGCCTGCTGGCGCACGTGCGTCGCGGCGACGTGGTCAAGGTGCACTCGCTGCGGCGTGGCGCGGCCGAGGCCATCGAGGCCGTCGCGCACGGCGACGCGCGCGAATCGCGCGTGGTCGGCCGGCTCATCGAGGAGATCCAGCTGCCGCGGGGCGCCACGATCAGCGCGATCGTGCGCGGCGACGACGTGCTGATGGCGCATCACGACACGCGGATTCAGGCCGACGACCACGTGATCCTGTTCATCGCCGATCGGCGGCAGATCGACGAAGTGGAACGGCTGTTCGAGGTCGGCGGCGCGTTCGTCTAGGCCGCGCGTGGCTGTCGAGCAGCAAGCGCATTCGGCGGTGGCCGCAGCGCCTGACCGACGCGCGCTTTACGTGCTGCCCCTACTTTTCGCCGCAAGCGGTTGCGCGGCCCTGATCTACCAGATCGTTTGGTTCGAGCAGCTCGGGCTCGTGATCGGCGCGTCCGCGATCTCGCTCGGGCTCACGCTCGCGGTATTCATGGGCGGCATGTGCATCGGCAGCCTGTGGCTGCCGCGGTTCGTGGCGGCCGCGCGAGCAGCCGCTGCGCGTGCTACGCCGCGCTCGAGCTCGGCATCGGCGCGCTCGGAGTCGTGGCGCTCGATCGTGATCCCGGGCGTCGGCCATCTATATGTGGCCGCGTCCGGCACTGCGGATCTCGTGCTACGCGCCGTGACGGCCGCCGTGTGCCTGTTGCCCGCGACCATTCTGATGGGCGCGACGCTGCCGGCCGTCGCGCGTTGCGTGGAGGGCGAGCGGAACGCGAGCGCGTGGCTCGGCGCCTGCTACGCCGCGAACATCCTGGGCGGCGTGCTCGGTTGCACGCTCGAGCGCGTTCTACCTGCTGCGCTCCTACGACGTGTACGTCGCGACGGCCGTCGCGGTGCTGCTGAACGCTGCGGTGGCGATCGTCGCGTGGCGCCTGCGTGCGCCGGTGCTCGCTGCCGCCGGGCGCCGTTACCGCTGCGCACGCGCCCGCGCGGCCCGCGTGGCCGATTTATGTCGCCGCGGGAATCTCCGGCTTCACGGCGCTCTCGGCCGAAGTGCTGTGGACGCGGCATCTCGCGCTCTCTGATCGGCGGCACGGTGTACGCGTTCGCGCTCATGCTCGCGGTGTTCCTGCTCGGGCTCGGCGCGGGCAGCGGCGCGGGCGCTGCGCTCGGTGCGCGACTCGATCCGCGCCGTGCGCTGGCGGTATGCCAGTGGCTGCTGGCCGCCGCGATCGCGTGGGCCGCTTACGCGATCGCGCGGTCGCTGCCGTACTGGCCGCTCGACGTTGCGCTGCCCACGCCCGCCGAGCGTGGCGCTCGAGCTCGACGCGCTGCGCGTTGCGTTCGCGGTGCTGCCCGCCGCGCTGCTCTGGGGCGCGTCGTTTCCGCTCGCGCTGGCCGCGGTCGCCGCGCCTGCGACGGACTCGCGCCGGGCCGTCGCGCGCGTCTACGCCGTGAACACGGCGGGCGCGATCGCGGGCGCGCTGCTCACGACGCTTCGTGCTCGTCCCCGGGCTCGGCAGCCAGCGCGCGCAGCAGCTCGCGGTGGTGCTCGCCGCGGCCGTCGGCGTGGCGCTGTGGCTCTCGGCCGGCTGCGGGGCGCAGGTGCGCGACGCAGGCGGTGATTGCCGCCGCGGTCGCCGTTGCGCTCGCGTACTCCGTGCCCGCGTTGCCGCCCGAGCTCGTGGCGTACGGTCGTTTCCTGCCGACGCGCGGCGTCGGTGCGAACGTGGTGTACGTCGGCGAAGGGCTCACGGCGTCGGTCGCCGTCACGCGCGAGCCGAGTGGCGTGCTGACGTATCACAACGCCGGCAAGACGCAGGCCTCGACGTATCCGCAGGATCTGCGCCTGCAACGCATGCTCGGGCACCTGAGCACGCTCGTCGCGGACAAGCCGGCCGACGTGCTCGTGATCGGCCTCGGCGCCGGCATCACGGCGGGCGCCGTCAGCATCGACCCGGCGGTCGAGCGCGTCGTCGTCGCCGAGATCGAGCCGCTCGTGCCGCCGCTCGCGGCGCAGTTCTTCGCCGCGCACAACTTCGGCGTCGTGCACGAACCCGAAGGTCGAGATCCGCATCGACGACGGCCGCCACTATCTCGCGACGACGAGCCGCAAGTTCGATGCGATCACGTCGGACCCGCTCGACCCGTGGGTCAAAGGCGCCGCGACGCTCTACACGCGCGAGTTCTGGCAGCTCGCGAAGGCGCACCTGAACGACGGCGGAGTCGTGACCGCGTTCGTGCAGCTGTACGAGACGGACGCGGCCGCCGTGCAGAGCGAGATCGCGACGTTCTTCAGCGTGTTCCCGAACGGCGCGCTGTTCGCGAACCGCGTCGACGGCATGGGTTACGACGCCGTGCTGCTCGGCCGCGCCGGCGACGCGCCGATCGACGTCGAGCGGCTCGGCGCACGGCTCGGCAGTGCCGAGTACGCCGACGTCGCGGCCTCGCTGCGCCAGGTCGGATTCGACGTCGGCTCTCGATCTCGTCGGCACGTTCGCGGGCCAGGCCAGCGACATGACGGCTTGGCTGCCGGGCGCCGCGATCAACACCGACCGCAACCTACGCTTGCAATACCTGGCCGGCGCGCAGCTGAACGCCAACCGGGCCGGCGAGATCCTGCGCGCCCTGAGCGCGAGGTCCCCCACGTTCCCCGAAAGGCTGTTCGCCGGCACGCCGGCACAGCTCGAGGAGTTGCGGCAACGGGTGCGCGCGCGCGATGGGGTTACCGACAAGTAGCATCGACTCCGCAAAGAGCGTTGTCAGTCGGGGTTACGCGGCGATGGCGGTGGCTCGTCCGCAGGAATAGTGTTCGATCTCTCTCGAGCGCGCATGCCCTCGAGAAGCTGCAGGATCTCAGCCATACCTTCAACGGCCTCGAATTTTTCGCGAAGCGAGAGCGATCGGAAATAGAGGAGCTGCGACAGATTGTGGGCGCGCCAGGCGTCGTCGGCGCGCGTCCGCTGTGCGTCGGCTTCATTGCCCACTGTCGGCGTGCTCCATCAGCAGTCGCAACTGGCGGACGTCCTCGAGATCCTTCTCTCGTCCGGCGGCCTCTTTCATTCGTATGAGCGTTTCGAGCCGCACGAATCGCGCTGGTAGTCCCGGCAGAAGCTCGCCCGTCTTGGCGTGCCGATATTCGTGCTCGAAATCGAACGGCTCGGAAACGAAAAGGTCTATGCGCGTCTCTCGATGGCGCTCGCTGTGCAACTGGAAGACGACGGCGTTCCTTTCTCGAATCCACGACTCGCGTTTCACCGGATCTGCGAAGTCGGCGGCCGCGACCGGGACCAGAGGGACGTACCCCAATCGGTCGAGCGACCGCAGCGTTCGGGCCACGTTATCGGGCTGCAGTTGTACGACGAGATCCAGGTCGAACGTCAATCGCCCGTAACCGTGAGCGGCTACCGCCAGGCCGCCGACGATCAAGTAGCGCGCCTCCGCGTCGGCGAGTGCGCGCAGGATGGCTTCCAGACTCGAGACCTTCATGAACCGTCAGTTTACCCACAATACCGGCGTCCCGCCTTGGGCATCGCGCTGCATTAGGCATTCGTAACAGGCCCGGGCGCGGCGGCGCGCCTGCGGCGCGCGCGGTCGTTTGTGTATGCTGTCTTGTCGCCCATGGCGGCTCGGGTTTTTGGGAAGCGAGCTAATGGCACTGACGGCGGGAATCCGCTTCGGTCCGTACACGATCGTTGCGTCGATCGGCGCCGGCGGCATGGGCGAGGTGTATCGCGCGACCGATACGAATCTCAAGCGCGACGTGGCGCTCAAGGTGCTGCCGGCCTCCGTTCGCGAATGACGCGGATCGGCTCGCGCGCTTTCAGCGCGAAGCCGAAGTGCTGGCGTCGCTCAATCACGTCAACATCGCTCATATCTATGGCCTCGAGCGCAGCGACGGGCGTCACGGCGCTCGCGATGGAGCTCGTCGAAGGGCCGACGCTCGCGGACCGGATTGCGCAGGGGCCGATCCCGGTCGACGAAGCGCTGCAGCATCGCGCGGCAGATCGCCGACAGCGCTCGAAGCCGCGCACGAGCGCGGCATCGTGCACCGCGATCTCAAGCCCGCGAACATCAAGCTCGCGCCCGACGGCACGGTGAAGGTGCTCGACTTCGGCATCGCGAAGGCGCTCGACACGCGGGCGATGAGCGGGCCGCAGGCCGCCGCGCTCACGACCCCGGCGATGACGGAGGCGGGCATCGTGCTCGGCACGGCCGCGTACATGAGTCCCGAGCAGGCGCGCGGTAAGCCCGTCGATCAGCGCGCCGACATCTGGGCGTTTGGCTGCGTGCTCTACGAGATGCTCACGCGGCGCAGCCGGCGTTCGGCGACGAGGACGTGACGGTCACGCTCGCACGCGTGCTCGAGGGTGGCGCGGATTTGAGCGCGTTGCCGCCGGACGATCTCGCCGGACGTTCGCCAGACGATCAAGCTCTGCTTGCAGAAGGACCTCGAAGAAGCGCGTCGCCGACATTCGCGACGTGCGGCTGGCGCTCGAAGGCGCGTTCGAGACGCGCCGCGTCGACAGGATCGTCGGCGCCTCAGTCGACGCCACGCGGACGACGGGCGTGGATGGCGGCCTTCGCCGTCGCGGTGCTGGCGGCTGGTCGCGCTCGCGATTCCCGCGCTGCGGCATCTGCGCGAGACGCCGCCGCCCGAGACGCGCGTCGACATCGTCACGCCCGCCACCGTACGATCCCAACTCGTTCGCGCTCTCGCCCGACGGCCGGCAGATCGTCTTCGTGGCCACCGGTGAGGGCGGTTCACAGCTCTGGCTGCGGTCGCTCGCGACGACGACGGCGCAGCCGCTGTCGGGCACCGAGGGAGCCGTGGTCCCGTTCTGGTCCCCCGACGGCCGCTCCATCGGCTTCTTCGCCGACGGTGCGCTGAAGCGGCTCGATCTCGGTGGCGGCGCCCCGCAGACGCTGGCTCCGGCCAGCAACGGCGCCGGCG
Organism: uncultured Gammaproteobacteria bacterium; assembly: GCA_963748045.1. Classification (GTDB taxonomy): domain Bacteria; phylum Pseudomonadota; class Gammaproteobacteria; order Steroidobacterales; family Rariloculaceae; genus FEN-1219. The sequence continues at coordinate 97,221 of CAVVIC010000018.1, read as the reverse complement.
GGACGTGGAATGCCGACGGCGTGATCGTGTTTGCGCCGAGCTTGAACGAGCGCGTTGATGCGCGTGTCCGCCGCTGGGGGCGCCGCCGCCGTCGTGACGGCGTTCGCGCCGCGGCAGGCCGGCCACATCGGACCGCAGTTTCTGCCCGACGGCCGCCGGTTTCTGTTCTACGCGCGAGGCGGACCGGACGAGAACGGGGATCTACCTCGGTGCGCTCGACGGCAGCGTCTCGACTCGGCTCACGCCCGCCGACGGCGCCGGCGTGTATCTGCCCACCGGGTGGCTGCTCTGGGTGCGCGCAGGGCACGCTGCTGGCCCAGCGTCTGGACCTCGCGCAGCCGGCGCTCACGGGCGAGCCGGTGACGCTCGCCGACGGCGTCGCGGCCGATGCTCGCTATCGAAGCGGCGTCTCGGTGGCCGCGACCGGGCTCGTGGCCTACCGGGCAGGCGCGGAAGCCGGCGGCAACTCACCTGGGTCGACCGGTCGGGCACGACGCGCGGCACCTTCGGCGACGCGGACGGCAACGACCTCGCGCTTCCCCGTGTTGGCACCCGACGGCCGGCGCGTGGTCGTGTCCCGCGACGGTGCAGGGTAACTGGGACCTCTGGCTGCTCGACGGCACGCGCATGACGCGCATCACGTTCGATGCGGCTCGCGACGATTATCCGCAGTGGTCACCCGACGGCACGCGGATCGTGTTCCGCTCGAACCGGACGGGCTCAGGCGATCTCTACCAGAAGCTCTTGACCGGGGCGGATCCGGAGCAGCTGCTCTTTGCCTCCGACCAGCTCAAAGTCCCCACCAGCTGGTCGGCGGACGGTCGCTTCCTGCTGTATCTGAGCATCGACCCGCAGACGAACGCCGACCTCTGGGTGCTGCCGATGACGGGCGATCCCGATCGCACGCCGTGGGTGTTCCTGCAGACTGACGTTTCGCGAGGCCTATGGCGCGTTCTCGCCGGACGGCCGCTGGGTCGCCTACCACTCGAACGAATCGGGGCGGCCCGAGGTCTACGTGCGACCGTTTGTCGCGCCCGGAGCCACGGGAACAGGCGCGGCAGTGGCTGGCGGCGAGCGGCAAGTGTCGACGGCGGGCGGCACCTATCCCGCATGGCGACCGGACGGCCAGGAGCTGTACTACCTGAATCCGGCCGGCGCGATGATGGCGGCGTCGATCACCGTCACCGGGGAGCGCGCTCGTGCCGGGCGCGCCCGAGGTGCTTTTCCGCCACGCGCATCTACCGCGGCGGCACCGACGTGCAGCAGGGCCGGCAGTACGACGTCGCCCCCGACGGGCGGTTTCTCATCAACACGGAGCTCGACGACGACGCGGCGCGCCGATCACGCTGATCCAGAACTGGAACCCCGACGCGAAACAATGACGCGGCGCTGGCCACCGCGAGCCTAACTCCTCGTTGTTCGCTATCGGAAGCCGCCGCGCGATCTCAAACTGGAACGCGGTCGCCGATCGGCAACCGCCGGATCGACTTGCCGGTCACCGAGCGAATCGCGTTCACGACCGCCGGCGCCAGCGGCGGCAAGCCCGGCTCGCCGACGCCACTCGGCGCCTCGGTCGACGGCACGATGTGCACCTCGACCACCGGCATGTCGTTGATGCGCAGCGGCTGGTAGTCCGTGAAGTTCGACTGCTGCACGGCGCCACCCACGAGCGTGATCTGCTCGCGCAACGCGGCGCTGAGCCCATAGCCGATGCCGCCTTCCATCTGCGCGCGCACCACGTCCGGGTTCACCGCGATGCCGCAGTCGACCGCGCACACCACGCGATCGACCGAGAACGTGCCGTCGCTCTTGACCGTGACTTCCGCGACCTCGGCCACGAAGCTGCCGAACGACTCGTGCACCGCGACGCCGCGGCCGCGGCCTTTCGGCAGCGGTGTGCCCCAGCCGGCTTTCTCGGCCGCGAGGTTCAGCACGCCGAGATGGCGCGGATGGTCCTTCAGCAGCGCGCGCCGCACCTCGACCGGATCTTTGCCGGCGGCGGCCACGAGCTCGTCCAGGAACACCTCGGTCGCGAACGCCGTATGCGTGTGACCGACCGAGCGCCACCACAGCACGGGCACGCCGACCTCGGGATGATGCACGTCGATCTTCTGGTTCGCGATCGCGTACGGCGTGCCGGCGCCCTCGACCGACGACGAATCGATGCCGTCCTTCATCAGGAACCCCTCGAGCGGCGTGCCTTTGACGAGTGACTGGCCGACGATCGTCTGCGTCCACGCCACGACGTCGCCGTTCGCGTCGACGCCGCCCGCGAGCCGATGGAAGTGCATCGGGCGGTACTTGCCGGCGCGCATGTCGTCCTCGCGCGACCACTGGAGCTTCACCGGCACGCGGCCGTCGATGGCCTTCGCGATCGTGACGGCCTCGGCGATGTAGTCGCTGTCCGGCACCGCGCGGCGGCCGAAGCTGCCGCCCGCGAACAGCGTGTTGATCTTGATCTGCTCGACCTTGAGCCCCGTGATGGCGGCGGCCTTCTGCTGATCGAACGTCTGGAACTGCGAGCCGGTCCAGATCTCGCACTCGTCGGCTTTGCAACGCGACGATGCAGTTCATCGGCTCCATCGATGCGTGCGCGAGGTACGGGAACTCGAAATCGCCCGCGAGCTTCTTCTTGGCCTTGCCGAGCGCGGCGGCCGCGTCGCCGGTGTTCAGTGCGACGAGCCCGGGTTTGCCGGCCAGCGCCTTGTACTCGGCGGTGAGCTCGGCGCTGCCGCGCTTCTCGGCAGTGCTCTCGTCCCACTGCACGCGTCAGCGCTTCGCGGCCTTTGAGCGCGGTCCAGTAGCCGTCCGCGAGCACCGCGACGCCGGTCGGGATCTGCACGACGTCGACGACGCCGGGCAGGGTCTTCGTCTTCGTCGCGTCGAACGACGCGACCTTCGCGCCGAACTTCGGCGCATGCGCGACGACGGCCACGAGCATGCCGGGCACGGTCTTGTCGAGCGTGTAGATGGCTTTGCCGGTGGTCTTGGCGAGGCTGTCGATGCGCGGCACGTGCTTGCCGATCAGCTTGAAGCTGTCCGGATCCTTGATCTTCGGCTCGGCCGGCGGCGCGATGGCGCCCGCCGCAGCGGCGAGCTCGCCGAACGTGGCCTTGTGGCCGCCGGGCGCGCTCAGCACGCCGTCCGCGACCGTGATCGAATCGGCGGCGACCTTCCACTGCGCGGCGGCCGCTTGGACCAACATCGCGCGCGCCGCGGCCGCGGCCTTGCGGTACTGCAGCCACGAATTCGCGACCGAGCTCGAGCCGCCCGTGCCCTGGAGGCCGAGCGACAGGTTCGCGTACTTCGCGGTATCGGCCGGCGCGAACTCGGCGACCATCTGGTCCCAAGCCGCGTCGAGCTCCTCGGCGATCAGCGTCGACAGGCCGGTCGTGACGCCCTGGCCCTTGTCGAGGTGCTTGATGATGGCCGTGACCTTGTTGTCGGCGCCGATCTTCACGAACGCGTTGAACGTGACGGGCCCCGTGGGCGCCGCAGCGACCGGCGCCTTCGACGTGACGGACGGCGATTCGCCGCAGCCGACGATGAAGCCGGCGCCGGCGAGCGTGGTGACCTGGATGAACGTGCGGCGCGTGGTCGTGAAGCGGGCCGCGGCAGCGAGAGTGGGAATGCTCATGTGATTTCCTTCGCGGTTAGCCGGCCAGCGTCTTCGCGGCGGTGTGGATCGCCGCGCGGATCCGGTGATAGGTGGCGCAGCGGCACAGGTTGCCGCGCATCGCGGTGTCGATATCGGAGTCGGTCGGCGCGGGGTTCTGCGTCAACAGCGCCGTCGCCGCCATGATCTGGCCGGACTGGCAGTAGCCGCACTGCACGACGTCGAGCTCGCGCCAGGCCTGCTGCACGGCGTGCGCGGCCGGGCTCGCTGAGTCCCTCGATCGTCGTGACCGACTTGCCCTCCACGGCGCTGACCGGCGTGATGCAGGTGCGGATCGGCGTGCCTTCGAGGTGCATCGTGCACGCGCCGCACATCGCGACGCCGCAGCCGAACTTCGAACCGGTGAGCTGCTGCCGCTCGCGGACGAACCACAGCAGCGGCATCGCGGGATCGCCGTCGTGCTGGACGGCGACGCCGTTTAGGGTGAACGAGACGGACATCGGTGACTCCTTGGGCGAAGAGAATTCGGGTTCCGGCCGTGATGCCGGGAGCGTGCAACGATTGTATGCAATCGGCACGCGCGCGTGGCGGTTTCGCGGCGATGAGCCGCGCACCGAGAGATGTGCGTACTGGCCCGGTGGCGGTGCGGTGCGGCGGGTGATGACTAGCCGCGGGACCGCCCGTCGCCGGAGTTCTTCGACACCGCGCGCCGTCGGGCGCGACTGTCGACTCAGCCGTGCTGGGACTGCCGCGCCGCCTTCTTGGCGCGCTTCTGCTCCTTGCGCTCCTTCGGAGTCAGCAAGGGCTTCTTCTTTCCTTCCTTCTGGGTAGTGCGTTCTTTAGCCACGGCGGTGCGTCCTCATCGATTGATGCGCCGACGATATCAACTCTGCCGGCAGTTCTGAAGGGGTTCGGTGCGTCGCTAGCCCGGCGGCGGCGCGGTGCGGCAGTCGGTGGGATGCCACTTCGCGCCACTCGCTTCGCGCTTGAACATCGTGCTCGTGTAGAACGGCTCGTTCAGATACTGCGGGTCGTCCACGATCGTGACGACGTGCAGCCACATGTCGCCGTTCGGCGCGGCCGGCAGACGGTGGATGTACTCGGTGATCTTCGCGGCTTCGCTGTACGGCACGCCGTTCTTGCGCAGATAGCCGGCGCGGAACGCCGTCGTCGTGACCTTCGAGCGAGCCGCCCTCGTTCAGCGCGGCCGAAGGCGCCGGGCCGCCGCGTTGGCCGCGGCCGCCGCCGCCCGCGAGCACCGGGCCCGCGTTGTTGCCGATCTGCGCGCGGACCGGCCCGCCGCCGGCGCCCGGCGGCTTGATCCAGCGCGCGCGCGACAATCCTTGCCAGGTCTTGGCGCCGCTCGCGGCTGGCGGTGTGCCGAACTCGAAGAGGCGCGTCTGCGTGCCCGCGTCGAATTCGACTTTCAGCGTGTCGTCGTCGGCCCACGTGACGTGCAGGCGGCCCGGCTGGCGCGATGAGGCCGCCGACGCCGAACGCTTTGCACTGCTCGCCGGCCGCAGTTGTCGGCGTCGAGATTCCACGTGTTCGCCACGCGGCGGCCCTTCGCGTTCAGCGGCACGCTCTCGAAGTCGCCCTTGCGCGGCGTGGTCATGCGATGGCGCCAGTCCTCGCTGACGACGGCCACCCAGTAGCCCGTGAGGTCGATCGGCGCGCCGGCCTTGCGACGCGGCGAGTTCGCGCGGTGTGGCGGCGCGCTGCGCGAGCACGGCCGGCGCTGCCGCCGAGCAGCAGGCCGGTCACGAGCGCGGCGCGACGGCAGGTGCGAAGTGCGCGCATCAGCGGCCGCCTTTGCGCTGCTGCAGGTCGCGGTACACGCCGCGACGAACATCGCGGATGTCCACGCGGCCGTCGCGTAGCGCCGGTCGTAGTCGAGCGTGGGCTTCGTCGCCATGACCTGCTCCAGCGTCATGCCCTTCGCGACTCAGGCTCGCGATTCGGTCGCGCAGGATCACGACCATGTCGCGGAAGTCGAGGAGGTCGGCCTCGTCGCCCACGCGGCCGTGGCCGGGGATCACGTACGTGCCGCCTTCCTGCAAATACTTCGGCACCGCCATGTCGAGCAGCTTGTTCAGGCCCGCGACGAAACCGTCGACGCCGCCGCCCGGCGTCCGCTGCGGATCACGGGGTAGCTCGTCGTCACGAAGAGGTCGCCGGCCACGAGCACGTCGGAGCCGCGGAAGTAGACCATGACGTCGCCGTCGCTGTGCGCCGCGGGCACGTGGTACAGGAACACGGCCTCGCCGTTGAACGCGAAGTCGCGGCCGTCCTCGAAGAACGTGTTCAGCGGCAGGTCCGTGGCCGCGCGATTCTCGGCGGACATGCGCGCGAGCGCGTTCTCGTGCGCGATGATCGCGGCCGGATTGCCGTTCACGGTCTGGCCGGCCTGCGAGATCGCGGTGTTGCCGCCGGTGTGCTCCACGTCCGCGCTCGTGTTGACGATCCAGCGGATCGGCTTCGTGGAGAGTCGCCGGATCGCGGCGAGCAATGGCTCGCGCGTGGCGGCGGTGCCGGTATCGACCACGAGCACGCCTTCGTCGCCGATCTGCACCGCGACGTTCGCTCCGGCGCCGACCAGCATGTAGACGTTGCCCTGCACGTGGAACGCTTCGATGCGCGGCTGCGCGCGTGCTTCGAGACCGAGCCCCGCGGCGAGCAGCAACGCAATGATGAGCGGCGCGCGCGTCATTTGCGGTTCATGAGCCGCTCGAGCGTCGGCAGGTAATCGGGATACGTCGTCGGCGCGCCGCCGAACACGGCGTCGAACGGCAGGCCGAATTTCTTCGCGAAGTCCTGGATGAACGGATTCTGGCCGGGCAGGTAGTACGGCACCTTGTTCTTGTCCATCGGCACTTCCATGACGTACTCGCAGTTGTACAGCCAGTTCTGGTTGCCGCGGTCCATCAGCACGAACTCTTCGCTCTGCACGAACGGCTCCGTGAGGTACACGGGGTCCGTGATGATCATGACGTGCGACAGCAGATTGCCGTGGCGGATGTAGTGCTCGACGAGCGTGGTCAGATCGCTGCTCGGAGCGCCGCTGCGCCGATAGAACTCCTTTTTGATGTGCGTCGTGGTGACGGTCAGGATGTCGCCGTGCCACTCGCCGAGCGAGAAGCCCATGTTCGTGTGCGGCGCGTAATCGGGCGGCCGCGGCGCGTCCGTCCATCCAGATCGTGCGCCACTGCTGGTACGTGCCGATGTACTGCGCGATACGCGATGATCTCCTGCGTCGCGGGGTCCTTGTCTTCCCAGAGCCGGAACTGCAGCGGGCCGCGGTAGATGTGCGCGACGTTGTACGGCTGGCACTGGTGCTCGAGCACCGTGACGCGCGTGACGTTGAACGCGTCCGCGTAGCGACGCGCGGCGTCGTTCATCGGTACGCCCGTGAAGTCGCCCTGTAAGTCGCCCGGCACGCGATCGTCGAAATCCTCGTGATACTTGCCGGTCCACTCGCCGACGAGGCTGATCTGCGCGAGCGCCGGGCTCGCGGCCGCGAGTGCCACGAGCAGAGTGCCGCCGGCTAGGAGTGTGCGCACCAGAGGCCGGCTCAGTTGAACGTCTCGCCGGGTTTGCGGCCCCACTCGAAGCCGTCCGCCGGGCGGCGCAGGAACTGCATGCGCAGGCGATAGTCGCCGGCCTCGCGGCCTGGATTACCGGTGATCGTCACGACGTCGCCGACGTGCAGCGTCTGGTTCGTGACGCCCTGGTTCGCGAGCGCGCCCGGCGCCGCCCCACTCGACCGCCCAACGATGCATCTCGCCTTTCTCGTCCGGCACTTCGACGTGCACGAACGAGTGCGGATTGCGGAACAGGAACTGCAGCAGCTTGCCCTGGATCTCGACCGTGCGATCTTCGAAGTACGTGGCCGTGAAGGAGTGGTGCGCCTGGACAGCGCCGCCGAGCGTCGCCAATAGCACTGCCGGCACGATGACTCGCCAATTCGCTCGCATGTTCGTTCCCCCGCTCCGCCCGGCCGGCGACGAGATCGCCGGCGGAGGCGTGCGATTACTATAGCCAGCCTACGGTAGCGTTTGCCAGAAGACCTTGCGTCGGAGCGAGGTGCTATCGTTACGCCCGCTATGCCGCAGGATCTGATCGCGAATCTCGAGGCGCTGCTCGTGAAGGGTGGCGACAGCGCGACGTTGCGGCTCGCGCTCGCGTCCCGCTATCTCGAGGCCGGTGATGCGCTCGCCGCCGTGCGCCACGCGCAGGGGGCCGTGCGCATCGACCCGGAGTATTCGGCGGGCTGGAAGGCGCTCGGCAGGGCGCTCGCGGCGGCGGGCAAGACCGTGGAAGCGCAGCAGGCCTACGAGCGCGGCATCGAAGTGGCCGAGCGGCGCGGTGACCGGCAGGCGGCTAACGAGATGCGCGTCTTCGTGAAACGCCTCGTGCGCGCCGCCGCGGCGCAGCAGAAGGCGACGGAAGACTAACGCAGACTAGCGCGGACGATGGTCAGTGATGACCGTCGCCGTGACCGTGGTCGTCGTGCGCGTCCGCGTCTTTCAGCGGCGTGAGCTTATCGGCGCGCAGCCAAGTGATCACGCCGAACACGAACAACGTGACCGCGATGATCACGAGCGGCAGCGGCGGTAACCAAACCGGTATTGATTTCATGCCTGTGATGTACGGTGTGATGAGAATCGACGCGACCCACGCCAACGGTAACCCGATCAGCACGCCGAAGCCAGCCGCGGGCAGCGCGCGCCAGAGCTTGCCCCAGATCAGGATGAAGATCGACGACGCCAATCAACCAGATCAACATCGAATGAGCCTTCCGGGCCGTGCGGGCCGCGTGCTAGTGGTGCGCCTCCTCGGCGGCGGCGTGCCCAGAGGGCACGATCGGCGCCGAGAACGAGGTGAGGCGTGTGAATTCGGTGTAGTCGCCTTCGATGACCATGAGCGCGATCAACACGAGCAGCACGACCGGCGGCCCTAAGATGGCCCAGATCAGCGCTTTTCGCTCCCACGCCATGTGCATGAAGATCGCGATGATCAAGCCCGCCTTCGCCACCATGAACAGCAGGATCAAGCCCCAGCGGAAGTAGCCGTGCGGCATGAAGTCCGTGGCGTAGGAAAATCCGCTGAATAGGAACAGCAATCCCCAGATCCAGAAGTAGAGCTTTAGCGGATGCTGTTGTCCGGTCGCTGCTGACATCGTAGGCCCCTACCAGAGATAGAAGAACGCGAAGATGAACACCCAGACGAGGTCGACGAAGTGCCAGTACAGGCCGGCGATCTCGACGATCTCGTAGCCCCTCTTTTCGTAGTCGCCGCGCAGCACCTTGAACGCCACGATGCACAGATATATGACGCCCGCGGACACGTGCAGGCCGTGGAACCCCGTGATCATGAAGAAGGTGGCGCCGAACTGTGACGCGCCCATCGGGTTGCCCCAGGGGCGGATGCCTTCCTGCGGTGATGAGCTTGGTCCACTCGAACGCCTGCATCGCAACGAAGATCGCACCGAACGCCGCCGTCATGAACATCAGCGCGGCCGTGCGACCGCGATCGCGGCGATAGCCGAAGTTGACGGCGAGCGCCATCGTGCCGCTGCTCGTGATGAGGTCGAACGTCATGATGCCGATCAGTAGCAACGGCACGCTGACGCCGAAGACGTCGAGGCCAAAGACCTCGCTCGGGTTCGGCCAGGGTACTGCCGTCGATACGCGCACGTTCATGTAGCCCGTGAGGAAGCACGTGAAGATGAACGTGTCGGAGAGCAGGAAGATCCACATCATCGCCTTGCCCCATGGCACGCGGAACGTTTGTTTGTCCGCGGACCAGTCGGTAGCGAGGGACTTCCACGCCGTCTCTGCTTCGGCGTGCGTTGCGGTAGCTTTGCGATTGCGCCATTGCGAAGAATTCCTTCTAGGTCGAGAGCAGTAACGCGAACAGGCCGAGCCAGATCAAGAGCAGCCAGTGCCAGTAAGTCGTGCAGAGCTGCACGCTGAGACGAATCCGACTACGGGCGACGACACCGGCTTTGTCTACGCCGCGGAACAAGTGGGTGGCCGTGCGGCCGAGCACGAACAATCCGCCGATCAGGTGCAGGCCGTGCGCCGCCGTCACCAGTACGAACAGGCTGTACGCCGGGCTGCTCGCATCGAGCGTGCCGTTCGGGTTAGCCAAGCGCCACGCGAGCACCTGGCCGACGAGGAACAGCACGGTCAGCAAGCCGGCGGCGGCGAAGTGCGCGCGCCCGTGCTCGAACTGGTCCTTGTCGATGCGGTTGCGTGCGATCTGCAGTGCGCCGCTCGCGAGCACGAGCGCCAGCGTATTGACCCACAGGATGCTCGGTTCGTCGAGCCGTTGCCAAGCGGCGAGCCCGCCGTGGCCGTGCATGCGCATCGCGTAGGCGCTCGCGAACAAGCCGAACAGGCTCGAGACGACCGCCAGGAACACCCACAAACCGACCTTCGGTGCCGACGACGTGATGCCTTCCTGACTCGTCGGTATCACGCCCTGCGTCAGCCACGGCTTGTCCTTCAGCCGCTGGATCAATAGCCACCACACGGCTACGGCCGTGAGCATGGCGATCGTCATGGCGGTCATCATGGCTGCGGGCTCCGCCTAGCTGAGCGAGTGGTGGCCTTTCGGCGGCTCGTTCTGCGGGATGAAGTCCTGCGCTTCGCCGGGCACGCTGTAATCGTAGGCCCAGCGATAGACGATCGGCAGCTTCGGCCCCCAGTTGCCGTGCACCGGCGGGTTCTGCGGCGTCTGCCACTCCAGCGTCGTCGCGCCCCACGGGTTCGGCGGCGAGTCCTTGCCCTTACGCAGGCTGTAGAAGACGTTGATCAGGAAGATGACCTGCGCGGTGGCGACGACGATCGCGGCGATCGTGATCGCTTCGTTGACAGCTTGGGCGCCGTTCTGCAGCAGGGTGGTGTCGCCGTACGCGTAGTACCGACGCGGCAGACCGAGGATGCCGAGGTAGTGCATCGGCAGGTAGATCGCATACGTGCCGAGGAACGTCATCCAGAAATGGATGCGACCCAGCGGCTCGTTCGGCATTTTGCCTGTGATTTTCGGGAACCAGTGGTAGATGGCGCCGAACAGCACCATGACCGGTGACACGCCCATGACCATGTGAAAGTGGCCGATCACGAAGTACGTGTCCGAGAGCGGCAGGTCGACCGTGACGTTGCCTAAGAACAGGCCCGTGAGGCCGCCGTGCACGAACGTGAAGATGAAGCCGATGGCGAACAGGTTCGGTGTATTGATCTGGATGTTACCCTGCCACAGCGTCAGCACCCAGTTGTAGACCTTGATGGCCGTTGGGATCGCGATGATCAGCGTCGTGGTCGCGAAGAAGAACCCGAAGTACGGGTTCATACCGCTGACGTACATGTGGTGCGCCCACACGACGAATGACAGTGCGCCGATCGCGACGATGGCCCACACCATCATGCGGTAGCCGAAGATGTTCTTGCGCGCGTGCGTCGACAGCAAGTCGGACACGATGCCGAACGCCGGCAGCGCGACGATGTATACCTCGGGGTGGCCGAAGAACCAGAACAGGTGCTGGAACAGGATCGGGCTGCCGCCGTCGGTCTTGTTGATTTCGCCGAGCGACAGCAGCGCCGGCATGAAGAAGCTCGTACCGATGAGCCGGTCGAGCAGCATCATGATGGCCGCGACCAGCAGCGCCGGGAACGCGAGAAGACCCAGGATCGTCGCGACGAAGATGCCCCACACCGACAGCGGCATACGCATCAGCGTCATGCCCCGGCAGCGCGCCTGAAGCACGGTCGTGACGTAGTTCAAGCCGCCCATCGTGAACGCCACGATGAAGATCGCGAGTGAGAGCAGCATCAGCAGGATGCCCCAATCATGGCCAGGTGTGCCCGGCAGCACGGTCTGCGGCGGGTACAGCGTCCAGCCGGCGCCCGTCGGGCCGCCCGGCACGAAGAAGCTCGCCATCAGCACGATGACCGACACGAGGTACACCCAGAAGCTCAGCATGTTCATGTACGGGAACACCATGTCCCGGGCGCCACACATGAGAGGGATCAGATAATTGCCGAAGCCACCGAGGAAGAGAGCGGTGAGCAGGTAGATCACCATGATCATGCCGTGCATGGTGACGAACTGATAATAGTTGTACGGCGTGATGAAGCTGAACATTCCGGGGAAGCCGATCTGCAGCCGCATGAAGAGTGACAGCACGAGCGCCACGAGGCCCACGGCGATCGCGACGCTGCCGTACTGAATGGCGATGACTTTGTGGTCCTGGCTCCAGACGTATTTCGTGATCCAGGTTTGCGGGTCATGCAGGTGATGATCCCGATCGGCAATTGCAACGTAGGCCATGACGATTCTTCCTTTCGAAGCTCGATGCTTTAGTTCGCTTCGTGCAGCGTATTGATGTAGGCGACGACGTCGTCGATGGCGTGTTCGCCGAATCAAGGCGCCGACCATCAAGTTCATCTGTGCGCCGTAGAGGTCGTCGGGGTGCTTGCCCCGCACGCCACTCTTGAAGTATTCGAGCTGGCGTTTCAAGTACCAGTCGCTGCGCCCGGCTAGACGCGGCGCGTTCGTGGCCCACGTGCCGGCGCCGTTATCTCCGTGGCATAGCGCGCAGGTCTGGAACAGCCTGCGGCCGCGCGCGGCGTCGCCCGTGACCGTGGCTTGCGGCGCCTTGTCCGGCAGGGTGGCGATGTGGGCGATCACGTTCTCGAGCGTGGCCGGATCGGCAACGATGTTGGCCATCGGCGCCATTTGCACGCCGAACTGATCGCCTTTGTCGGTGCCGCGGATGCGCTGCTGATAGCTCTGGATCTGCCGGCGGATGTACCAGCCATCGAGGCCCGCGAGGTTCGGCGCGTTCAGCTGCTGATTGCCTTCGCCCTGTGCGCCGTGGCACGCGGAGCAGACAGCGTAGTTGGCGGCGCCCGCGGTGGCGTTGCCGGCAGGTCGCGCTTGCGTGGCCGCGAACGTTGGTTGTGTCGCGAGCCAGGCCTGGTACGCGGGCGCCTCGTCGACGACGATCTTGCCGCGCATCGCAAAGTGGCCGGAGCCGCAGAGCTCTTCGCACAGGATCTCGTACGTGCCCGGTTTGGTCGGCGTGAACCACTGGTAGGTCACGAGCCCCGGCACCAGATCCATCTTCACGCGGAACTCGGGCACGGCGAAGTCGTGCAGCACGTCGGTCGAGCGCAGTAGCGCATTGACCGGTTGGTCCCGGAGCAGATGCAGGATCGGGCTTGCGACGACGATGTCGTCCTGACCTTTCGCGTCGGTCGGGTCTATACCTAACGGATTGTCGGCCGTCATGTAGCGGACGTCGCTCGCGCCGAGCTGCCCGTCGGCGCCCGGCAGGCGGAAGGTCCAGTTCCACTGTTTGCCGACGGCCTCGAACGCCTTCGCGTCCTTCGGCACCGTGACGAATGCCGCCCAGACGAACAGTCCGGGCGTCAGCATCGCGGCGACGCCGACCGACGTGAATACCGTGAGCCAAATCTCGAGCTTCGTGCTCTCGGGCTCGTAGTGAGCCTTGTTGCCTTTACGAGCGCGAAACCGCCAGACGCAGTAGGCGGTGAAGAGGTTGACCGCGACGAACACCACGCCGGTGACCCAGAACGTGACGTCGACGGTGAAGTCGATGGTGCTCCAGTTGGAAGCGAGCGGAGTGAAGTACCAAGGGCTCGCGAAGTGAAAGATCAGCGAGCCGACAACAAGCAGGACGATGACGACAGCAAGAGCCACCATACCGAACAACCCCCCAAAACGTCAGGCACACGACTGCCGTCGTGATCTAAATGTACTTAAGAAGCGGCGGCCCGCTGTGGCGCGGACAAATACTTTATTCGACGATCAACTTGCCGTTCATCAGTACAAAGTGACCAGGAAACGAGCAGAAAAACGTGTAGTCGCCGCCCACCGTCAGCTTCGAGGTGTCGAACTTGAGCGACACCTGCTGACCGCCACCGATCGTATCGGTGGAGGCAAGGATGCGCGCGTCTCCAGTCGGGAGATAATTCGGCGCACCCGCGGCTTGTCCGGCTTGTGCAATCGCCTGGTAATCGGACGTTGCACTGAGCACCCAGTTGTGGCCCATGACGTTGGCGGCGAGTTGGCCCACGTGCTTCAGTGTGAGCGTGACTTCCTTGCAGCTCTTTTTGACGTGCAGCTCTTTGGTATTGAACTGAATCTGGTCATTCGCTTCGATCGCAAGGGAACACTGTTGGCTCCATGCCTGCTGACTGAGAAGGCCACCGGCCAACGCCAGCACCCAGAACATCCGTTTCATCACCTATACGCTCCTAAACCCGGGACACGAACTGTAATTTTTGGATGGTAGCAGAACCTCGTCACCGGAAGCACGGGCCGAGCGGCCGGTCGAAAACGGCGGCTCCCGAACGATTTCACCGACGGAATTCGAACACGGCGAGGGGGTCGGCCGCGGGTCGCGCTTTCGGTCGCGGTCGCGGTCAGAATCGGTCGGGCGGGGCGGAAAAGGCGAATCTGGGACAATGAATCGCGTCGGGCACTCGAAAAGTCGAATGTTCCCACATAGATACCATTCGTGCGATAGCGGTGGATGTTATCCCCACTTCAACGGTTCATCAGCCTGAAATATGGACGATACGGATACTAAGCGGCGCGATTCGCGTAAGAGAGGGAGCGATTTACGATGATTGGTCTTATTCAAAGAGTTTCTGCCGCCAAAGTGGAGGTAGATGGACAAACCATCGGCCAAGTCGGTCGCGGTTTGATGGTGCTCGTGGGTGTCGAGCGCGAGGATGGCCCCGCGGAAGCCGACCGGCTCGCCGCCAAGCTCATCGCCTACCGCGTGTTCCCCGATGACGCGGGCAAGATGAACAAATCGGTCCGCGACGCGGGCGGCGGCCTGCTGCTGGTGCCGCAATTCACGTTGGCTGCGGATACGAGCTCGGGTCTGCGGCCGAGTTTCTCGCCGGCCGCGGCGCCGGAGCGGGGCGCCGAGCTGTTCGAACATCTGGTGGCCGCTGTCGCCGCGAGCGGTGTCGAGTGCGCCACGGGCCGCTTCGGCGCCGACATGCAGGTCACGCTCACGAACGACGGTCCAGTGACGTTCTGGCTACAAGTGTCGAGGGGGACGACCGCCGTGTGAGGACCTTTGGCGTATCATTGGTCTCTTAACAGGGATCGACGAACCAACGGAGCGGCAAGACGATGGGGCTCGGCGGAATCAGTATCTCGGAGCTTTTGATCGTGCTCGTGATCGTCGTGCTGATCTTCGGCACGAAGCGACTGAAGTCGATTGGCTCCGACCTCGGCGGCGCGATCAAGGGTTTCCGCTCGGCGACGGCCGGCGACGACGACAAGAAGCCGCAGGAACCCGCCAAGTCGCTCGCGAGTCCCGAGCCGGACGCAGAATTCCCCGAACAAAAACAGAAGAGCCGCCAGGCCTGACGTTGCGGTGATCCGTGTTCGACGTCGGCTTCAACGAGCTCGTCCTCATCTTCATCATCGGGCTGCTCGTGCTCGGTCCGCAGCGATTGCCGAAGGTGGCCGCCGAGATCGGCAAGTGGATCGGCCGAGCGCGCCGCACGGCGACCGAGCTGCGCCGCCAGCTCGAGCGCGAGATCGAGCTGAACGACATTCAGCCGCCGCCCCCACCGCCGTCGACCTACTGAAACTCAGAACCCGTTCCACCACATGCCGACCGATACGGGCGCCGCGCCGCCGCCGGCCGACGCCGCATCTGAAGCCCCGACCGCGCCGCCGGCTGCTGCCGCGGAGCCGGCTCCAGCCGCACCGACGCCCGAGGCGGCCACCGCTAGCGCGACCGCGAAAACTCCCGAACCGGTCTCTGCGCCCGCACCGGAAGCGGCGAAGGCGCCAGAGCCGACCGACCGCCCGCCGCACGCGTAATGAGCGAACCGCCCGACAACCACGAGCAGGAGGAACCGCTCGCGGAAGGGACGCTCATGTCGCACCTGCTCGAGCTGCGCTCGCGCCTCATGAAGGCGACGGTGGCGGTCGTCGTGGTGTTTCTCGCGCTGACGCCGTTCACTCAGCGCGTGTTCGAAATCGTCTCCGCGCCGCTGATGGCCGTGTTGCCGGAAGGCTCGCAGATGATCGCGACCGACGTCGCGTCGCCGTTCGTCACGCCATTCAAGACCACGTTCTTCGTCGCGCTGTTCATCGCGATGCCCGTCGTGATCTTTCAGGTCTGGCAGTTCGTGGCGCCGGGCCTATACAAGCGTGAGAAGAAGTTCGCGATCCCGCTGATCGTCTCGAGCATCGTGCTGTTCTACACCGGCATGGCGTTCGCGTACTTCGTCGTGTTCCGGTTGATGTTCTCGTTCTTCGCGAAGGTGGTGCCGGGCGGTGTCACGATGGCGCCCGACATCAGCTCGTACCTGAGCTTCGTGCTCGGCATCTTCCTGGCGTTCGGCATCGCGTTCGAGGTGCCGATCGCGACGGTCATGTTGATCTGGAGCGGGCTCGTCTCGCTGAAGACCCTTCAGACCGGGCGGCGGTACGTGTTCCTCGGCGCGTTCGTCGTCGGCGCCGTGTTGACGCCGCCGGACGTGTTCTCGCAGACGCTGCTGGCCGTGCCGATGTACCTGCTATACGAGGCCGGCATGATCATGGCCAAGATCATGCTGCCGGAGAAGACGAAGCAATGACCGAACCGGCACCGTTGCCCCAACTCACGATCAAGGCCACGGTGCTGGGCCTCATCCTCTCCGCGCTGCTCGCAGGCGCGAACGCCTACCTCGGCATGTTCGCCGGCTTGACGGTCTCGGCGTCGATTCCGTCGGCCGTCATCTCGATGGCAGTGCTGCGTCTATGGCGCAACTCGAACATCCTCGAGAACAACATGGTGCAGTCGATCGCGTCGTCCGGCGAGGCGATCGCGGCCGGCGTGATCTTCACCTTCCCCGCGCTGATCCTGCTGGGCTACTGGCACGCGTTCGACTACTGGTGGGTCACGATCATCTCAGGTGTCGGCGGCCTGCTCGGCGTGCTGTTCACGATTCCGCTGCGGCGTGCGTTGATCGTGGAGCAACAGCTCGCCTTCCCGGAAGGCACGGCCACCGTCGAAGTATTGAAGGCCGGCGACTCGCCTGGCCGCGCTGCGGCGTATCTCGCGCTGGCCGCCGTGATCGGCGCTGCGATCAAGATCGGCGAAACCGGCTTCCGTCTCTGGTCCGGCACCGCGCAAGCCGCCACTTACGTCGGCAAGAGCACGATCCTGTACGCCGGCACGAATCTGTCGCCGGCGCTGCTCGGTGTCGGTTACATCGTCGGGCTGAACATCGCGGTCCTCGTGTTTGTCGGCGGCGCGCTGTCGTGGTACGTCGCGATTCCGATCTACTCGACCTGGTTCCTCGCCAGCGACCCGGCGCTCGCGGCGCAGCACGCGGGCGGCGCGTTGCCTGCCGACCTGGCCGGCGCAATCTGGTCCACGAAGATCCGCTACTTGGGCGTCGGGGCGATGCTGATCGGCGGCGTGTGGACGCTGTTCTCGCATGCGCGGGTCCCTCGTGGCCGGGATCCGCAGTGGCCTCGCCGTCACGCGCCAGCGAGGCGGCGCGGTGACCGATCATCGCGAGCGCGATGTGCCGATGCGTCTCGTGCTGGTCTGCATCGTGCTGTTCGTGATCCCGATCTATTTCCTGTACCACGCCATCGTCGGCAGCGTCGGCGTCGCGCTGGCCCTGACCGGCGTCATGGTGCTCGCAGCGTTTCTGTTCGCGGCCGTCGGCGGCTATCTGGCCGGCATCGTCGGCTCGTCGAACAGCCCGATCTCGGGGATCACGATGGCGACGATCCTGCTGACGTCGTTGCTGCTGCTCGGGCTCATGGGCGGCGACGCGCCCACGGCTCCGGCCGCAGCGATCCTGGTCGGCGCCGTCGTTTGCTGCGCGGCGTCGATCGGCGGCGACAACCTGCAAGTGTTGAAGACCGGTTATCTGCTCGGCGCGACGCCGTGGCGGCAGCAGCTCGGCCAATCGCTCGGCGTGATCTCGGCCGTGCTGTTCATGGCGCCGATCCTGAACCTGCTGCTGAACGCGTACGGCATCGGCGCGCGAACCCCCGAGCATCCGAATGCGCTGCTCGCGCCGCAGGCGAACCTGATGGCGTCCGTGACGCTCGGCGTGCTGCGCGGCGGTTTGCCCTGGGGAATGATCGCGGCCGGCGCCGTGATCGGCGCCGTGATCATTGCGATCGACGTGTATCTCGAGCGGCAGCGCGCCGGTTGGCGCGCACCGGTGCTTGCGGTAGCCGTCGGCATCTATCTGCCGCTCGAGCTGTCCATCCCTATTCTGGCCGGCGGCCTCATCGCGTTCCTCGCGGCGCGCCGCCTGCCGCGTGCGGCCGATGCGCAGGCCGAGCGCCACGGCGTGCTGTTCGCGGCCGGCCTGATCACGGGCGAAGCGATGATCGGCATTCTGATGGCGATTCCTATCTACCTCACGAAGGATCCGGACGTGTTCGCGCTGCCGTTCCAGGTGCCGAGCGTCGTCGCGCTGCTGATCGTGGCGGGCGTGGCCGCCGTGCTGTATCGCGTCGCGGTGTCCGGTTCGCGCAAATGAAACCGCTCGTCAGCAAGCTGCCGAGCGTCGGCACGACGATCTTCACCGTAATGACGCAGCTCGCCGAGCAGCATCGCGCCGTGAATCTGTCGCAGGGCTTTCCGAATTTCGAGCCGCCCGCAGGTTTGCTCGAGTTGGTCGACAAAAGCCTGGCGGGCCGCAACCACCAGTACGCGCCGATGCCGGGCTCCGTCGCCTTGCGTGCCGCGATCGCCGGCAAGCTCAAGGACATGTACGGAGTCACGGTGGATCCCGGCACCGACGTCACCGTCACGAGCGGGGCGACCGAGGCGATCTTCGACGCGATCCAGGCCGTCGTCCGTCGCGGCGACGAGGTCATCGTGTTCGATCCGTGCTACGACTCCTACGAGCCGTCCATCACGCTGGCCGGCGGCAAGACGGTGCATCTGCCGCTCGTGCTGCCGGAGTTCACGATCGATTGGGACCGGCTCGCGACGAGCCTGAACGAGCGCACGCGTCTCGTGATCGTGAACTCGCCGCACAATCCGAGCGGCGCGCTCCTCGGTACCGCAGACTTCGACCGCCTCGCGGAGCTGCTACGGCCGTACGACTGCTATCTGCTCAGCGACGAGGTCTACGAGCACGTGGTGTTCGACGGCGCGCGGCACGCGACGGTACTCGCGCAACGCGAGCTCGCGGCGCGCAGCTTCGCCGTGTTCTCGTTCGGCAAGACGTACCACGCCACCGGCTGGAAGCTCGGCTACTGCGTGGCGCCGGCGGCGCTTTCGGCCGAGCTTCGGCGCGTGCATCAATACGTGACGTTCTCGTCGACCACGCCGCTACAGCAGGCGCTCGCGGAATACCTCGTAGCGCATCCCGAGCACCACCGCGAATTGCCTGCGTTCTACCAGGAGCGCCGCGACTACTTCGCCGCGCTGCTTGGGCGCACGAAGTTCCGCGCGCTGCGCGCGCCGGGCACCTACTTCCAGCTCGCCGACTACAGCGCGATCTCCGCGCTGCCCGACGTCGAGTTCGCGCGCTGGCTCACGATCGAGCACGGCGTGGCCACGATTCCGGTGTCGGTGTTCTACGAGCGGCCGCCCGCTGTGAAGCTCGTGCGATTCTGCTTCGCGAAGGAGAACGCGACGCTCGATGCGGCCGCGCAGCGGCTGCGCGCGCTCTGACGGTGCGGGAACGCTACTTGCCGGCGTGCTCGGAGGCAGCGAGCGTGTTCGCGAGCTCGAGAAGCTCGTCGTAGTTCGCGGTCTGGCTGTCTTCGGTGGTGTACTTACCGTTGATGATCAACGTCGGCACGCCGCCGATGCGATAGCGGCGGTTCAGCTCGTCCGCGCGTTGCAGCTTCGCGTGCACCGCGAACGAATCGAACGCCGTCTTGAACGCCGCGGCGTCGACGCCGAACCGGCCGAAGAACTCCTGCAGCTTCTGCTCCGTGTCGAGCGCGTTGCCACGCTCGTGAATCTCGCGGAAGAACTCGCTGTGCGTCTCGGCGCCCTTGCCGAGCGCTTCGGCGGTATAGAACGCGCGTGCGTGGAACTGCAGCAACGGATTCCAGACGGCCGGGACACGGACGAAGTTCACGTACTCGGGCTTCTTGGCGCGCCAGGCTTCGACGGTCGGGTCGAAGTGATAGCAGTGCGGGCAGCCGTACCAGAACACCTCGGCGACCTCGACCTGGTCGGGCGGCGAGCTCGTCGGTTGGGTCGGCGACAGTCGCTGATAGTCGACGCCGATGCGGAACCGGCCCGTGTTCGGCGCGCCAGCGGCTTCGTCCGTCACGAGAGCCGGCGCAGGGGCGGCCGATAGCGACGCGTCCGCCTCGGTGCTGACGCCCGCCTCGGCCGCGGGCTGGCCGTTATCGGCGGTCGGCGCGCTGGCCGGCGGGCCGGAGCGGCCGCAGGCCGCGAGCACCAATGCGGCTGTCACGAGCCAGAGCGTCCTCGGTTGCATGGCCGACATCCCTCGCGACCCGCGCGATGGTGGTTAGTTGAGTCCCTGCACGTAGCTCGCGAGCGCCTTGATCTCGTCGTCGCGCAGCAGCGATGCCTCGTTGCGCATCATCTGGTTCAGATCGACGTCGGAGCGCCGCGTGCCGGAGGCGTATTCGCCGAGCGTGCGCACGACGTAGGTCGCGTGTTGCCCGCTGATGCGCGGGTAGGCGGCCAGCGGATTGCCGTCGCCGCTCGGGCCGTGGCAGGCGATGCACGCGGCGATGCCGCGTTGCGGCACGCCGCCGCGATAGATCTGTTGCCCCAAGTTCACGAGTGCCGGGTCGGCGCCCTTCGGCAGCGCCTTTTGGGCTGCGAAGTAGGCCGCCACGTCGGCCATGTCCTGGTCCGTGAGCATGTCGGCGAACGGCTTCATCGTGACGTTCACGCGGTCGCCGGCCTTGAACGCCTTCAGTTGCCGCACGAGGTAGGCCGTGTGTTGGCCGGCCAGGCTCGGCCAGTCCGGAGTCACGCTATTGCCGTCGAGCCCGTGGCAGGCGGCACACGTGGCCGACTTGGCGCGGCCAGCGTCGACCGACCCTTCCTGGGCCTGCGCCGCCACTGTCAGTACGGAGCCGGAGAGCACCAGCGTGATCCACCAGCCGAAACGCGGAGAGTTCTTAGTCGCCAACATCATTAATCCGCCCAAGCTCGAAAGACACAAGTGTTTTAGCCGGGAAACGGCGGCCGATTGTACACTAGCCCCCCGCTCCAAAGCAGCGACTCCGCGCGTTCGCCAGGCCCGTGGTTCCCACGACTTTCATCAAGAGCGCTGCGCGCGTTACCGACTTTCCTGCCGACACGGGGCGCGAAGTGGCGTTCGTCGGCCGCTCGAACTCCGGCAAATCGACAGCTCTGAATCTGCTCGCGGGCGTGCGCAAGCTCGCGCGGGTCAGCAAGACGCCGGGGCGAACGCAGCTCGTGAATTTCTTTGCGGCTGGTGAGGATCGCCGGCTCGTCGACCTGCCGGGCTACGGCTTTGCGCGCGTGCCCAGCCGACGTCCAGGAGCAGTGGGAGAAGGTGCTCTCGACGTATCTCGCCGAGCGGCAGTCGCTCGTGGGGCTCGTGCTGACCGTCGATATCCGCCGCGGGTTCACGCCGCTCGATACGCAGCTGCTGGATTGGCTGAAGCCGCGGGCGTTGCCCCTGATGGTATTGCTGACCAAGGCCGACAAGCTGAGCCGCGGGGCGGGGCTCGCGCAGCAGCAGGTGGTCGGCAAGGAGCTCGGCGCGGCCGCGCATCTGACGCGGTTCTCGGCCATCGACCGGGAAGGCGTGGAGCGGGCGCGCGGTTGGCTTACGGACTGGCTTGAGTCCAGCGCTTCTGACGATTCTTAAAGAGGCCCCGGGTGTGGGATTCAGGGGACACACCCGGGGCGCCAAACCCTGGCGGGGTGAGCCAGGGTTTCAAAACCCCGCTTTGGGAGGATAGCGGGAGCACCCGTCCTGAGTGCCGAAGATTTAGTCCCGGGGGGCTGCTGAAAAGTTCCAACGGCGGTCAGTGCGCTTCGTCCCAATTGGCGCCGAGGCCGCGATCGACCCGCAGCGGCACGCGCAGGCTCGCGGCCCCTTCCATGATCCGCGCCACGGCAGCCCCGACCTCGTCGGCGTAGCTCTCGGGCACCTCGATCACGAGCTCGTCGTGGACCTGCATGATGAGCTTGGTCTCCGGGCGGTGCTGCTCGAGCCAGGCGGCGACTTCGAGCATCGCGCGCTTGATGATGTCGGCCGCCGTACCCTGCATCGGCGCGTTGATGGCGCTGCGCTCCGCGTACTGGCGGCGCTGGGGATTCTTCGCGTTGATCTCCGGGAGATACAACCGCCGGCCGAATACGGTGCTGACGAAGCCCTCGCGATGCGCGGCCGCGCGCGTCTCCTCCATGTAGCGCTTCACGCCGGGGTAGCGCTCGAAGTAGCGGTCCACGTAGGTCTGCGCCTCGCCGCGTTGGATTCCGAGTTGGCGCGCGAGCCCAAAGGCCGACATGCCGTAGATCAACCCGAAGTTGATGGCCTTCGCTGAGCGGCGCTGCTCGCCCGTCACGGCGTCGAGCTCCATGCCGAACACTTCCGCGGCGGTGGCGCGGTGGATGTCCTCTCCGGCGGCGAACGCGGCGAGCAACCCTTCGTCGCCCGAGAGGTGCGCCATGATCCGCAGCTCGATTTGCGAGTAGTCGGCGGCCAAGAGCTTGCAACCCGGCGGTGCGACGAACGCCTGGCGGATGCGCCGCCCTTCGGGCGTGCGAATCGGGATGTTCTGCAGATTCGGATCCGACGACGACAGCCGGCCCGTCGCGGCGACGGCCTGGTGGTAGGACGTATGGATCCGTCCGGTGCGCGGATCGATCTCGAGTGGCAGCTTGTCGGTGTACGTGGACTTCAGCTTCGACAGCCCGCGGTACTCGAGCACGAGTCGGGGCAGGTCGTAGCTCTCGGCGAGCTGCTCGAGCACGTCCTCGGCCGTGGAGGGCTGCCCCGTCGGCGTTTTGCCGAGCACGGGCAGCTGCAAGCGTTCGTACAGGACTTCCTGGAGTTGCTTCGGCGAACTCAGATTGAACGGTCCGGCGGCCGCGGCGTAGGCGGCTTGCTCGGTCACCGCCATCTTCGTCGCGAGCTCCTGGCTCTGCTGGCGCAGCAGTTGCGCGTCGACGCGCACGCCCGTGTACTCCATGCGCTCGAGCACGCGGATCAACGGCCGCTCGATGTCGGTGTAAATGCTTTTGAGTCCCGGCTCCGCCTGGAGCTGCGGCCACAGCTTCTCGTGCAGGCGCAGCGTGACGTCGGCGTCCTCGGCCGCGTAGCGCGTGGCCGTGTCGAGATCGACCTGGTCGAACGTGATCTGCTTCGCGCCCTTGCCGACGACCTCCTCGTACTTGATCGTCGTGACGCCGAGGTACAACGTGGCCACGGAATCCATGTCGTGGCGCGTCGCCGTCGAGTTCAGCACGTACGACTCGAGCATCGTGTCGTGCTCGATGCCGCCGAGCTTCACGCCGTGGTTCTCGAAGATGTGCGCGTCGTACTTCAAATGATGGCCGACCTTCGGTGCCGCGCTCTCGAGCCACGGTTTGAGCCGCTCGAGCACGCGCTCGCGGTTCAGCTGGTCCGGCGCGCCGGGGTAGCGGTGGGAGAGCGGGATGTAGGCGGCCTCGCCCGCAGTGATCGCGAGCGAGATGCCGACGAGCTCGGCTTCCATGTAGGCCAGGCTCGTGGTTTCGGTGTCGAGCGCAACGAGCGGCGCTTTCGCCAGGCGCTCACACCAGCGTTCGAGTGCGGCTTCGGTTACGACGGTTTCGTAGCGGCCGACCGTCGGTGTTGGCGCGGGTGCCGACGCCGCGGCGGTGGTAGCAGCGCCCGCGGCGGTCTGCGTCGGCGCGTCGCCGCGCACGCGGCGCAGCAGTCGGCTGAATTCGAGCCGCTCGAAGAGTGTGGCGAGCCGGTCTTTGTCGGGCGTGCGCAGCGCGAGGTCGGCGGTTCGCAGCGGCAGCGTGAGGTCGCAACGGATCGTCGCGAGCTGTCTCGACAGATCGAGCACCCCGAGCGATTCGCGCAGCCGTTCGCCGATCTTGCCGGGCACTTCGCTCGCGCGCGCTTTCAGTGTGTCGAGATCGCCGTACTGCTGGAGCCACTTGACGGCCGTCTTCGGCCCGACGCCCGGCACGCCCGGGATGTTGTCCGACGTGTCGCCGACGAGCGCCAGGTAGTCGATGATCTGTTCGGGCGTCACGCCGAATTTCTGTTGCACACCCGCGCGGTCGAGCGTGGTGTTGTCCATCGTGTTCACGAGCGTCACGCGCTCGTCGACGAGCTGCGCGAGATCCTTGTCGCCGGTGGAGATCACCGTTTGTTCGCCAGTGGCCGACGCCTCGCGCGCGAGCGTGCCGATCACGTCGTCGGCCTCGACGCCCTCGATGCGCAGCAGCGGGATGCCCATGGCCTCGATGGTTTCGAGCAGCGGCGCGACTTGTGGGCGCAGCTCGTCCGGCATCGCGGGCCGATGCGCTTTGTACTCGGCGTACAGGTCGTCGCGGAACGTCTTGCCCGGCGCGTCGAACACCACAGCCATACGCTCGGGCTTCACCTCGTCGAGCAGCTTGTACAGCATGTTCACGACGCCGAGCACGGCGTTGGTCGGCTCGCCCGTGGCGGTCGACAGCGGTGGTATCGCGTGGAACGCGCGGTACAGGTACGAGGAGCCGTCGACGAGAACGAGCGGCTTAGCGCTCATTCTTTTTTTGCTCGTCGTCCTGCTTTTCCGGTGGCTGCGCCTCGGGTTGGGGCTGCGGCAGCTCGATGCGCTGGATCGGGCGCACCTGTTCCGGCAGCGCGAGCGGGCCGCGCTGGCCGCAGGCCACGATCCCGCCCGCAAGCAGGGCACCGACCAGCAGGTTGCGCGCGATATGACGACGCCGTTCGTTCATTTGTTCTTGCCGCGCGCGAGCTGCGCTGCGATCCGTTGGTAGGCTTCGCGAAACGGAATGCCTTCCTTCACGACCAGCGCGTTGGCCTGTTCCGCGGCGAAGAGCTCGGGCTGAAGTGTGATGTTCTCAGGGCGGAACCGCACGTTCGGCAGCGCATGCGCCATGATCGCGAGCACGGCGGTCGCGAGATCGATGCTCCGGAACAACGGCGCCTTCAGCCGTTGCAGGTCGCGGTGGTAGCCCGAGGTCAGCTTGGCCGTCAGCGCGAGCGTCTCGTGCAGCGCACCCACGACGGTGGCCTGCGCGCCGCGCACGAGCTCGAACACGTCGGGATTGCGTTTCTGCGGCATGATCGACGAGCCGGTCGTCATCTCGGCCGGCAACGTGACGTACGCGAACTCGCTCGTGTAGAACAGCAGCAGGTCCGATGCGAGGCGGCCGAGATCGCCGAGCGTGAGCGCGATCTCGAACAGCAGCGCGGCTTCCGCCTTGCCGCGCGACAGCTGCACGGCCGTGACCGGATCGTGCACGCTGTCGAAGCCGAGCGCGGCGCGCGTCGCCTCGCGATCGAGCGGCAGATTCGGCACGCCGTAGCCGGCGGCCGAACCGAGCGGATTCTTCTGCACGCGCCGCAACACGGTCTTCAGGCCGTCGCGGTCGTCGCCGATCTCCGTGGCGAACCCTTGCGCCCAGAGCGCGACGGAGCTCGGCATGGCCGGCTGCATGTGCGTGTAGCCGGGCAGGGCGATGGTGCCCTGCTCCGTGGCGACGCGCTCGAGCGCGCGCGATCACGGCGTCGGCGCCGGCCGCGAGCTCGCCGATCGCGTCCCGCAAGTACAGGCGCAGCGCGACCAGCACCTGGTCGTTGCGCGAGCGGCCGAGATGCACGCGGCCGCCGGCCTCGCCGATGCGCTCCGTGAGCCGCCGCTCGAGCGCGCTGTGCGCGTCCTCGTCCGCGAGCTCGATCTTCCACTCGCCCGCCGCGTGCGCCGCGGCGAGTGCCTCTAGCCCTAAACAGATCGCGTCGCAGTCGGCTTTGCTGAGCAAGCCCTGCTTCGCGAGCATGCGCGCGTGCGCGATCGACGCGCGCGCGTCGTAGGCCACGAGCCGTTCGTCGAGGACGTGGTCCTCGCCGGCCGTGAACTGCAAGATCTGCTCGTCGAGCGGCAGCCCTTTGTCCCAGAGGCGCGCCATGGCGTTAGCTCGTCTGCTCCTCGGGCCGCAGGTTCTTCGTGTCGTTGACGACCAGCGTGCCCGTGCCCTCGTTCGTGAAGACTTCGAGCAGCAGGCTGTCGGGCTGCTGGTAAGAGATCACGTGCACGCGCGGCACGCCGCCGGACAGCGCTCGCTCGATGGCCGCGACCTTCGGCAGCATGCCGCCCGAGATCTTGCCTTCGTCGCGCAGGCGACGCAGGCCCGCGCGGTCGATGTACGAGATCAGCGAGCGCGGGTCGTCGAGCGAGTCCAGGATGCCCGGCGCGCCCGTGGCCATCACGAACTTCTCGGCTTTGAGCTCGCAGGCGATCATCGCTGCGACCGTGTCGGCGTTGATGTTCAGCACCGTGCCGCCGTCGTCGGCCGAGAGCGGGCTCACGATCGGCACGAGGTCGTTGTCGAGCAGCTTCAGCAGAATGCTCGAGTCGATGCCGAGGATGTCGCCGACGAACCCGTAGTCGACGGTAGTGCCGCTCACCTGCACGGGTGGCCGCTTGCTGGCCTTGATGAGCCCGCCATCGACACCGCTCAAGCCGATCGCGGGAATGCCGAGCGCGCGGCACATGGCGACGATGCGCGTGTTGATCTCGCCGTTCAGCACCATCGTCGAGACTTCGAGCGTTTGGGCATCGGTGACGCGCCGGCCTTCGATCATCTGCGTCGCGAGCCCCAGGCGTTTCGCGAGCGCCGTCGACTGCGGCCCGCCGCCGTGCACGAGCACGACGCGGATGCCGACCTGGTGCAGGATGCCGACCTGCTCCATCAGCGCGCGCGTCGTCTCGTTCGAGACGAACGCGTCGCCGCCGGCCTTCAGCACGAACACCTTGTTCTTGAACACTCGCAAATACGGCAACGCGTGGCGCAGTGCCGTGATCACGATGGCCCGTTGTTCGTTCGTAGAGAGTCTTGCGGTCATGGTCTTCAGCCTTTCATCATGCGGTACAGCACGGCCATTTGCGCGTACAAGCGGTTACGCGCTTCCTGAATCACGACGCTGCGCGAGCCGTCGAGAATCCGATCGGATACCTCGACGCCGCGCCGCACCGGCAAGCAGTGCATGAACCGGCAGTCGGGCCGCGCGTTCGCGAACCACGGCTCGTCGACGCACCAGGTGCCCACGAGCTGCTCGCGCAGCGCCTGGTCGCCGAGCTTGTCGCCGTAGTACTTCGTCGACGAGTACGACTTCGTGTAGATCACGTGCGCGCCTTCCATCGCCTCGCGTCGATCGGTGGTTTCCGTGACGCTGCCGCCCGAGGCCGCGGCGGCTTTGTGCGCCTTGTCCATGATCGCCGGCGGCAGCTCGAAGCCAGGCGGCCGCAGATGCACGACGTTCATGCCGCGCTTCGCCGCCATGTGGATCGTCGCGGCCGACACGGCGAGCGGCAGCGCTTTCGGATGGTAGCCCCACGACAGCACGAACTTGCCGTGTTCCGGAACGCCGAGATCGTCCAGCGTCTTCCAGTCCGCGAGGCTCTGGCACGGGTGGTCGATGGCCGACTCCATGTTGATCCACGGCTTGTTGATGAGGCCCGTGTAGTTCTTGAAGTCCGTGTCCGCGATGTCGTGCGCGAGATCGCGCCGGTCGGCGAACGCGCGCACACCCATCGCGTCGCCGTACGACGCGATGACCGGAATCGCCTCGCGCACGTGCTCGGCCGCAGTGCCGTCCATCACGATCCCGTAGCGCGACTCGAGGCCGTGGATCGACATGTCGGGCGAGATCACGAACGCGCCGCCGCCAAGCCTGATCATCGCCGCCTGGAACGACGATAGTGTCCGCAGCGACGGACTCAAGAACAGCAGCGACAAGACCTTGCCCTCGAGCGCACGCGGCTCGGGATTCTTGTCGAGCCGCGCGGCGAGCGCGATCAGGTCCTTGATCTCCTCATTCGAAAAATCGGCCAGGTCGTTAAAGCGAAGCATCGTTCAGCTCCTTCAGGGCGGCAGACAGGCGTTCCACGTGTTCGGTCGAGAGAATCAAGCGGCGGCAACAAGCGCAGCACGTGCGGGTCCGCGCTGGTGCCGGCCAAAATGTCGCGCGCGAGCAGTGCGTCGCGAACCGCGGCGGCCTTCGGCCGCGTGCGCAGTCCCAGCAGTAAGCCCTGCCCCTGGATGCTCTCGACTGGCCCGACTTTGCACGTCGCGCGAATCGCGGCGCTGACCTCGCGAACGTTGGCGAGCAGTTTGTCGCGCTCGATGACTTCGATCACGGTCTTGATCGCGGCGCAGGCCACGGGGCCGCCGCCGAACGTCGTGCCGAGTGCGCCGGGCTTCAAATCCGCTGCGATGCTATTCGGCATCAGCACGGCGCCGCACGGGAAACCGCCGCCTAAGCCTTTGGCCACCGTCAGCAGATCGGGCCGCACGTTGTACAGCTGCGCGCCGAACGGCGCGCCGAGGCGGCCCATGCCGGTCTGCACCTCGTCCATGATGTAGAGCGCGCCGGCCTTGTCGCACGCCGCGCGCACCGCGTGCAGAAACGCCGGCGCGAAGTCGAACGCGCCCGCGAGCCCTTGCACCGGCTCGATGATCACGGCAGCCGTGCTCGAGTCGACGGCCGCAGCGAGCGCGTTGGCGTCGTTGCGCGGCACGAACTGCACGTCGAACGGAGTGCGCGGGAAGCCGTACCAGGTCTTGGCGGCGCCCCAGGTCACGGCACGCGGCCGCGGCCGTGCGGCCGTGGAAGCTGCCTTCCATCGCCACGATCTTGCTGCGCCCCGTGACCTTGAAGGCGAGGCGCAGCGCGTTCTCGTTCGCCTCGGCGCCGCTGTTGACGAAAAACACGCGTCCTAAGCCCGGTGGGCCGAAGGCCGCGAGCTTCTCGGCCGCTTCGTCGCGGATCTTCAGCGGCAGGGCATTCGTCTGGAACACGAGGTCGCGGCTCTGCCGCGCCAGCGTCTCGGAAAGATCGCGGTGGCCATAGCCGAGTGCCGCGACTGCATGGCCGCCGTACAGATCGAGAATCCGGCGCCCGGCCGCGTTCTCGAGGTACACGCCGACGCCGCGCACCGGCGTGAACGGCAGCATGGGATAAACCTCGTTCAGATGCGCGCCGACGGCGGCGATCTCGTGTGTCGCTACGCTCATTACAACCACCCCGCTGCTGGTGCAGTCAAACCCATCGTCTCCGGCAGACCGAGCAAACGGTTCGCCCACTGGAGACTGCCGCCGGCAGCGCCTTTGAGCAGATTGTCGGTCACGCAGAACACTACGATCGTGTCGCCATTGGCGACGGCATGCATGGCCGCGTAGTTCGTGGCAACGATGTCCTTCATCTTCGGCGGCTCGGCGTCGACGCGCACGAACGTGCTGCCGCGATAGTACTCGCGCAGTGCGTCGTTGACTTGGCTCGCGCTCATGCGTTCCTTCGGTTTCACGAAGATCGTCGCGTGAATGCCACGCGCGAACGGGCCCGAGTGCGGCACGAAGTTCAGTGCCACGTCGCGGCCGGTCGCGGCTTTGATCAGCGACCGTACCTCCGGATCGTGCCGGTGTTTCAACGCTTGGTACGCGAACAGATTGCTCTGCCGCAGCGGGTGATGCGTGGTGTCGCGCGGCGTGCGGCCGGCGCCCGTGCTGCCGGTCACCGCGCTCACGAAGAATTCGTCGGCGACGCCAAGCGCCGCCAGTGGCACGATCGGCAGCAGCATCGTGGTCGCGAAGCAGCCCGGGTGCGCCGCGTGCGGCGTGGCGATGGTCGGGAGTTGCTCCGGCACCGCGCAGGTGAACTCGGGCAGACGCGCCCGCGCCTGGTGCTCGTGCCCGTACACGGCCGCGTACGCATCCGCGTCCGCGAACCTGAAGTCGGCCGACGCATCGACGACCACGATCTCGACCCCAGCGCTGGCCCCGGCGGTCAGCAGCTTGTCGATGAGTCCCGCCGACGCGCCGTGCGGCGCGGCCGACAGGACGAGCCACTTCGGTGCCGTGCCAAGGCGCCCGATCACGGCGTCGAGCGACACGAACGTCTCAGTCGGAAACGCGGGCGCGAGATGGTTGAACGTCTTGGCCACGGGCTCGCCGGCCTGACTCGACGACACGACGCCGCCGACGGTGAGCTTCGGGTGCGCGTGCAGCAGGCGCAGGAACTCGCCGGCCACGTACCCGGAGCCACCGAGCACGATGGTGGGAATGGGCTTCGGCGCGCTCATGCGCTCGCCTTCGCGGCCCGGTGCTTAAGACCGATCGCGGACTGGAGCAAGTCGCCGAGCTCGGCCGCGTGCGTCATGGCGTTCAACGCCGCGACGTTCGCACGGTCCCTGATGATGTCGATGCCGACCTGGTTGTCCGTGGCCGGGCCCGAGATCACGGTGGGCTCGATGCCGAACTCCTCGCGCAGCAGCTTCGCGCCGCCCCAGGCCCCGACCGGATCGTTCGCGCACAGCACCATGGCCGTAATCGAGTTACAGATTTCCTTGTCGCGCAGGATGGCCTCGACGCCGTACGCGCCGAGCAGGCCGTCGCCGAGCTCGAACACGATCGCGTCGGGTTTCTGCTCGCCGAGCTCGTTCAGCAGACTGCGAGTGAGCGCCGGCGCGTTCTTCGACGTCGTCGCGACGATGCCGAAGTCCGAGAACATCGCGATGTGCCGCGCGCCCGAGTCTTCCATCGCGAGAATGTCGCGGCGCAGCGCGACGCCGGTCGACTTGAACGCATCGACGACGAGGCCGTTGTGGCGGAACCGGCTCACGATCGCACAGGCGGCGGCCGTCTTGCCCGAGTTCATGCAGGTGCCGGCAATTGCGACCACGGGCACGCCCTGAATCGTGAGCGGGACATCCGTCTGCAGCGGCTGCGCCGATACTCGCGCGGGCACGCCGACGCGCTGTCCCAAGTACGGGAAGTCGAGCACGACGCCGAGCACGCGGCAGTCGAACGGTTCGCCGTTGCGAGGGATTGATCGAGTCGCAGATGCCGACCACGCCGCCCAAGTTCAGGAGTTGCACGATGTCGCCGGGCTTCAGCTCGGTGGGGAGATGGCCCGAATAGCCGAACAGCGCTTTGCGATGGCCCAGTGCGCCGACCACGACGTCGCCCTTCTTGACCTCAGCCATGCGGCCGCTCGTGAGCTCGAGCGTGTTGTAGCGCGACTTGTTGTTCAGCACCTCGACCGCGATCAACACGCCTTCCTCGCACGGGATCTCGTCCGCGACGCGGATCTCCTGGCCCAGGTCGGCCTGCAGCGCGACCGACGCGATCTTGTCGACTAATACCGAGCGCATGTCACTGCCCCTCCGGCCCGGGTATGGAACATCCCGGGCAACGCCATGATCTTCGAGAAACCGAGTGCGTCGGCCGCCGTCCACTCGCCCGCGGCTTCGCCGTACTTGCCGCGGCTCGCGGCCATCAGCGAGTGCGGCGAGGTCACGCCCAGCACGAACAGGCTGCCGGGCCGCAGCTGCACGCGGACCTTGCCGGAGACGCGCGACTGCGACGACACGAACAGGGCTTCGATGTCGCGGCACGCCGGGTCGAGCTGTTTGCCTTCGTGGATCAGCTGGCCGTAGATCTGGCTCACGGGCTCTTTGACCTGCGACTGCGTCAGCGTCAGCGTGAGCTTCTCGAGCTCGCGATGCCCATTGATCAGGACTTCGGCGGCGGGCGCTTCGAACGCCACGCGGCCCTTCGTGCCGATGATCGTGTCGCCCAAATGGATGCCGCGGCCGATGCCATAGCGCGCGGCGACCGTCTCGAGCTTCTCGATCAGCGCGACGGCATCGAGCCGCGCGCCGTCGAGCCCCACGGGCACGCCCCGCTCGAACTCGACTTCGATCTCGGAGTACGGTTGCGGCTTGTCGAGCGCACCGGCCGAGAGCACCCACGCCGACTCGGGAATGCTGCCCTTCGAGTCGAGCGTTTCGCTGCCGCCGATCGTGACGCCCCAGAGGCCGCGATTGGTCGAGTAGGCCGACCCACGCGTCGGCACGGACATCTTGCGGTCCTCGAGGAACTTGACCTGCGCCGGCCGTTGCCACGCGTGATCGCGCACGGGCGCTAGAATCACGAGCTCGGGCGCCACGGCCTTCAGCACGATCTCGAACCGCACCTGGTCGTTGCCGGCCGCCGTGCAGCCGTGAGCCACGGTATCCGAGCCGAGTTGCTTCGCGAGCTCAGCCAAGTACTTCGCCTGCAAGCCGCGCTCGGCGCCCACGCACAGCGGGTACATGTTGCCGCGACGGATGTTGCCCATGATCAGGAACTTGATGACCTTGTCGAAGAACTCGCCCCGCGCCTCGATCAAGTGGTGCTCCACGGCGCCGAGCGCCTTCGCGCGCTCTTGAAGCTGCCGCGCGGCCGCGGCGTCGATGCCGCCGCAGTTCACCGTCACCGTCACGACCGGCCGGCCGTAGGTCTCCTTGAGCCAGGGAATGCAGAACGACGTGTCGAGCCCGCCGGAGAACGCCAGAACGATCGGTTTAGCCGCAGCCGTCATGTGGATGCCTTCTTCAGATTCAGATGTTGTCGCAACCGGCTTCGCAGCCGGCGTTGTTGGTTTGCACCTTCGGTCGCCACGAAGATCGTGTCGTCGCCGGACAGCGTAGCGACGATCTCCGGCCAGCCGATATGGTCGAGCGTCACGGCGACGCGCTGTGCGGCGCCGACCTCGGTCATGATCACGAGCAGGTTCGGCCCCGCGGGCCGAATGTCGAGCACGAGTTCCGCTACGCCCTGCAGCGACTCGCCGTTGCTAACCTCGGCAGCCTTCGGCAAGCTGTAACCGGTCTTCTGTCTGATCGCTCCGAGATCCCGCAAATCCCTGCTCACGCTCGACTGCGTGGCCGGATACCCTTCGGCCCGAAGCAGCTCGACGAGTTTTGCCTGCCGGTTGATCGAGTGTTCCTCGAGGAGCCGGGCAATCGCTTGGCGTCGCTCCGTTTGTTCGCGTGAAGCAGGCATTTCGGCAACAGTCGGTGGATAAAATTGCGCATATAATAGGCCGTATGCGCAAATTTGCAATAGGCCCGGTAACGTCATGACGACCCCGTCCGACACGCTCTTGCCGACCGTAGAAATTTCCACCGGCGACTTGCCGGAGCTCGCGATCATCTGGCTGCACGGGCTCGGTGCCGACGGGCACGACTTCGAGCCGATCGTGCCGGAGCTCGATTTGCCGTTTCCGGCGCGCTTCGTGTTCCCGCACGCACCCGTGCGGCCGATCACCGTGAACGGCGGCATGGAGATGCGGGGCTGGTACGACATTTTGGGGTTCGGCATGAACGTGCGGCAGGACGCGGCCGGCATTCGCGCGAGCGCCGCGGCCGTCACGCGACTCATCGATCGCGAGATCGAGCGCGGTCTCACGGCTTCGCAGATCGTGCTGGCCGGTTTCTCGCAAGGCGGGGCCATCGCGCTGCACACGGCGTTGCGCGAGCCCCGGTCGCTGGCCGGCGTGCTCGCGCTCTCGACCTACTTGCCGCTCGGCGACACCTTGGCTGCCGAGCGCAGCGCCGCGAATGCGGGCGTGCCGATCTTCATGGCGCACGGCTCGGCAGATCCGCTGCTGCCGCTCGCGCTCGCAGAAGGCTCGCGGCGCACGCTCGAGGGCTTGGGCTACGCCGTCGATTGGCACGTCTACCCGATGCCGCACAGCGTGTGCGCCGAGGAGATCGTCGCGATCGCGGCGTGGCTAGCGCAGCGCGTCGGTTGAGGCGGTCGGCTGCGGCTCGATCGCGAACGTCTCGCGAACCTCGCCCGTGCGCGAGCCGCCGGCATCGAACGAACGCTCGGCGAACGTCAGCACGCCTCGATCGTCGATCAGGATCACCGTCGAGCAGCGCGTGCCGTACACGGGTCCGGTCACGAAGTGCGCGCTGCGGTAGCGCTCTTCTGCGGAATCCGCGGTGCTGCGAGTGGCGAGCAGCTCGAACAACGCCTCGAGCGGATCGGCCGAAGCGAGCAGGCGCGTGACGCCATCCTTCGCACTGGTGGTCTTCGGCCAGTCGACACCGAGCGGCGCGTTGCTGAGCGCGTGCACGCCCGGCGCGAGCCGCGTCGGCGGCGCTCGGTTGCTGGTGTACCGCAGCTCGGCGCCGTCGAGCAGCAGCAGATTGAACGCGGCGAACCCTGCGCCGGCCGCGGCCAATCGCGCCGCGAAGTTCGCGGCCGGCTCGTCGCCGCCGAGATAGTCGGTGACCAGCGCACCGCGCGAGCGCGGCGCCTCGCGCGGCGTGCCGTCGCGCACGTTCGTGACGGCCGCGATACGGCCGCGCTTATCCACGCCGAGCCAGGTGCCGCCGGCCAGCAGGTCGCGGCCGCCGAGGAGCCCCGGCGGCTCGGGCCACCAGCCCGCCGGCCGCGTGGGCCGCGCATGCAGCTCGTCGCGGTTGGCTGCGATCACGAACCTGTAGCGCGCCGCCGCCGCGTGCGCCACGACCACGAGACACATCGAGCCCGACTACCTCACGCGGACATCAGCTCGAATGGTACCTCGCGCTCGCGCTCGAACAGCAGGCAGGCCGGGCAGGCAGAGCGCGGCAGCGACAGCAGATCGAACACGTAGCAGACGCGGCACTTCTCGCAGCGCGCGATACCGAGCTCGTCGCCGCGCCGAATGCTCTGCAGCAGGTTCCAGCCCCATTCGAACGACAGCGAATGATAGGGGATGAGCTGCTCGAAGCTCTCGAAGCACTCGCAGAGCCGATGGCCGAGATCCACGTTGGCTTTGAGGTTCGGCCCCGGTGGACGCTCGATGCAGAACAGGCCGTTCGCGAGCAGCAGGTTCGCGAACACGCCCGACTCGAGCGCGCGTTGCGGCGTCCGCACGAGCGGCCCGACGCGCGTCGGCGAGCGCCCGCGGCGACGCCGGACCGGCTGCGCGTCGTACTTGAAATAGGTCGTGTACAGCTTGCGGATGCGATCGTCCTGAAGCCCGGTCAGATAGCGAATCGTGCCGGTTCGTGCCTCGTGCTCGATCAATCGCATGGCGAGATTGAACCGCGCCTGCTCGCGGCGATAACGGTCGTCGGTTGCCCTCATGTTCCCCTTTCCCCCCATTTCGGCAACATTCACCTGCTTAGCCTACATTTACCACTAATGGTATTTTAGGACCATATATGGCAAAAACGCCGCAAAACGGGGACTGAAGACGCATGCCGGCCACCGTCCGTCTGGAGCACCTCGAACCGGTCCACGAGCTGAATCGGTCGTTCTTAGGCTTCCTGCAATCACGGGCCCGAGTCGAACGCGATTGCCTGGGTTTGCCGGCGACTGCGCACCCGCCGCTGCGCGCAGCCGACGGCACGCTACTCGACAACGTCGCGCAGTTTCCGCGCGCGCTGTTTCAGGTCCGGTGCGACGGCGTCGTCGGCGCCGAGCAGGAGCTGGCCGCGGTCGGCGAACGCGATGCCGCGGTATCACGAGCTCGCTCTGTCGATCCTCTTGGCCGCGCGCCAGACGAGCCGCCAGAGTCCGTACCAGGCGCAGTTTCTGCTCGGCCTAGGCGTCGCGCAGATCGAGTTGCTGCGATCGCTCGCGCTGCCCGACCTGGGGCGTCTGGCCGCTGCGTCGGACATCGTGCATTGCGCGTTCACCGACCAGGACTGGCTGTGGCACGGCATTCTGACCGACACGCGGCCCGAGTCGCGGCGGCAGCTCGCGCTCGTTGCGCTGCAACCCGGGCTCGCTCGCGACTGGCCGCCAGCGGCGACCCGCGCATCCGGTCACCTGACACGCACGCCCAGCGTTCATTGCGGCACGCCGCTGCCTCCGCATTTACAATAGCCGCCCGCGGAGCACGGGCTCCGGCTTTGGACACCAATGGACGCGTTAGTCATCAAGGGCCTGCGCAAGGTCTACGGCAACGGCGTGGAAGCGCTGAAAGGCATCGACCTCACGGTACGCGAGGGCGATTTCTTCGCGCTGCTCGGCCCGAACGGCGCCGGCAAGACCACGACGATCGGCATCATCACGTCGCTGATCCGCAAAACGGGCGGCTCGGTCCAGGTGTTTGGGCACGATCTCGACACCGCGCGCGAGGCCGCGAAGGCCTCCATCGGCGTGGTGCCGCAGGAGATCAACCTGAACATGTTCGAGCGCAACGACCTCACGCTGATCAACCAGGCGGGGTACTACGGCGTGCCCGCGAACGTGGCGCGCGAGCGCACCGAGAAGTACCTGAAGGCGCTGCACCTTTGGGAAAAGCGCCTCGGCATCGCGCGCACGCTGTCGGGCGGCATGAAGCGCCGGCTCATGATCGCGCGCGCGCTCGTCCACGAGCCGCGCCTCCTGATCCTCGACGAGCCAACGGCCGGCGTCGACATCGAGATCCGCCGCTCGATGTGGGAGTTCATGCGCGAGATCAACGCGGCCGGCGTCACGATCATCCTGACGACGCACTACCTCGACGAAGCCGAGAGCCTGTGCCGGAACATCGCGATCATCGACGAAGGTCAGGATCATCGAGAACGACACGATGAAGAACGTCATCGGCAAGCTGCAGGTCGAGACGTTCGTGCTGAGCCTGAAGGAGCCCGTCAGTGCCGCACCGGCGCTCGCGGCGTACCCCACGCGGCTGCGGAACGAGCACGAGATCGAGGTCGAAGTCATGAAAGGGCAGGGGTTGAACGACGTGTTCGCGCAGCTCTCGGCGCAGTCGCTGCACGTAGCCAGCATGCGCACGAAGACGAATCGTCTCGAGGAGCTGTTCATCCGTCTCGTCCAGGACAAAGACAAAGAGGAGCGCCGCTCCGCATGAACGACGCAACGCATTGCTCGCCGCATCGCCGCGCCGAACCTGTGGCGCATCAACCTCGTGGGGTTGAATACGATCGTGCGCAAGGAATCGCGCCGCGTGGTGCGAATCTGGATCCAGACGATCGTGCCGCCGGCCATCACGATGACGCTGTACTTCATCATCTTCGGCAGCCTCGTGGGCGGGCGCATCGGCACCATGGACGGAGTGTCGTACATGACGTTCATCGCGCCCGGCCTGATCATGATGTCCGTCATCACGAACTCGTTCGCGAACGTGGTGTCGTCGTTCTTCTCGAGCAAGCTGATGCTGCATCTCGAGGAGATGCTCGTCGCGCCGCTCGCGTACACGACGATCGTGGTGGGCTACGTCGTCGGCGGCGTCGTGCGCGGCCTGCTCGTGGCGGCCCTCGTCGTGGTGGTCGCGATGTTCTTCGCGGACCTGCACGTCGTGCATCCGCTGATCACGTTCACGACGATCCTGCTCACGGCCATCGTGTTTTCGCTTGCGGGCCTGTTCAACGCGATCTTCGCGAAGTCGTTCGACGACATCTCGATCATCCCGACGTTCGTGCTGACGCCGCTGACGTATCTCGGCGGCGTGTTCTTCTCGATCAAGCTGCTGTCGCCGTTCTGGCAGAAGGTCGCGCTGGCGAATCCGATCCTGTACATGGTCAACGCGTTCCGTTACGGCATGCTCGGCTCGTCGGACATACCGATCGGCTTGGCGTACGCGATCATGGTGGGTTCGGCCGCGGTATTGTTCGCGGCCGTGCTGCTGCTGCTGAACTACGGTCGCGGCGTCCGAGCGTAAGGTGTGCGGCCGGTTCGCGCTGTTCGCCACGTCCGCGCAGACTCGCCGAGCACTTCGGCCTCACGGAGGCCGTGGCCGAGGCGCTGCCGCCGCACTATAACGTCACGCCGGGGCAGGCCGTGGCCGTCGTGCGCGAGCGCGATGGCGTGCGGCGGCTCGATCTCCTGAAGTGGGGGCTCGTGCCGTTCTGGGCGAAGGACGCCTCGATCGGCCAACGGCTCATCAACGCGCGTCTCGATAGCCTGCCCGACAAGCCGGCGTTTCGCGAAGCGTTCACGCGACGCCGTTGCCTGATCGCGGCGAGCGGCTTCTACGAATGGGGCGAAGCGGTGCAGGGCCGGCGGCGGCCGTTCTTCATCCGCGGCCACGGCGAGCCGTTGCTCGCGTTCGCAGGCCTGTGGGAGCGCTGGCGCGCACCCGACGGCCGGACGCTCGAAACCTGCGTGATCGTGACGACCGATGCCAACGCGACGCTCGCGCCGATCCACGACCGCATGCCGGTGCTCGTGGCGCGCGCCGACCAGGCGCGTTGGCTCGATCCGCACACGAGCGCTGCGGAAGCGGCAGAGATCGCGGCGCGTGCGCCGCAGGTCGAAGCGTGGCCGGTATCGCTTGCGGTCAACGATCCGCGCAACGACGACGCTGTGCTGATCGAGCCTCTGCCCGCGGCCCTTTGACTACTCGGGACTACTCGGGCGCCAGCTGGAATCTCTGCCCCTGCTCGCTGAGCACGACGCCGTTCGTCTCGATCGTCACGACCTCGGGGCCTTCGGCGAGCCGCTCGCCTTCCTTGTACTTGCGGCCATTGATGAACACGAATCGCTCGGTTGGCTTGTCGCTGTAGGCGTGCAGCTCGAGCTTGAGCGGCGGCACGTTGATGCCTTGCGCCTGCAGCGCGGCAGCGCTCGGCAATGTCGGGCCCGTTGGCGCGGGTCGCTTCGGCACGATGGCGGCGCTCGCGAGCGACTGTGTCCGCTCGTCGAGAGCAGCGGCGGACTCGGAATCCTGCGGCGATGAGGTCGAAGCGACGACGACCGCAGGCTGCTGCACGGCTGGTGCAGCGATGGCGACGGTCGCCGGCGCCGCGGCCGGCGGCGGAGCCGTGATCGTCGGCGCCGCGACGGGCGCGGGAGCTGCGGTGGTCGGCGGAGTCGAAGCGACGGGCGTCGTCACAGCCCTCGGCGAGCTTGCGGCCGGCGCGATGAGTGACCGCTGGCTCTGCCACCAGGCTCCGCCCAGCACGAGCACGGCGGCAGCGAGCACGCCGATCACGAGCAACGTCCAGCGTGGCACCTCGCGGCGCGGCGTCGCGAGCGGCACGTGCGACAGACCCGGTGCCGCCGAACGCTGGCGCTCGTGCTCGGATTTGCGGAGTGCGTCTAAGATGAACGACACGTCAGCGTCCCGCGAACAGTAGCGGCGTGTCGGGAAGCTTGAGGTCGGCCAGCATCGCAATCAGCGTCCGATCGCCGACGATGCCGTCGACCGTGAGCTGGCGCGCGCGCTGGTACGCCTTGACCTGACGCACGAGCGCCGTGTCGTACACGGTCGAAGCGTCGGCGGGCGTTTCCGCGCCGTTGATGCGCGCGAGCATGCCACGCACCCACAGCACGCCGACGTCGTCGACGCCCGGCACCAGATCCTTGGTCGGCGCACTGCCAGGGCGCCACAGCAGAAGATGATCGCCGTACCAGTTGAGCCCAAGCTCTGCGAGCGAAAGCTCGAACGTCTTGCCGTGTGCAACGACTTGCGCGGTGTCGTGTTGCAGCGCGGCAATCACGACTGGATGCGCGGTACCGTCCTCGTTGACGAGCGACACGATCGTCGGCCAGTTCACGCGTTTCAGCTCGCCGAGCGAGCCGCGGCTCTGAAGCGAGGCAACGCAGTCCCTGTTCGACAGCCTGCCTGCACGGCTCGCGCCGCACGGCGTCGTACTGACCGCCCCAGAGCGTGAGCAACGTGCCAATCGCTTCGTCCGCCGTCAACGCGAAGTCGGGCTCGGCAAGTAGCTCACGCAGTGTCGCCGGCCCGCGCGGCGCAGAGGCCGGAGCGGCGGGAGCCGTCGGCGGCTCCGCCGCGGCGCTTGCTGCCGCGACGACGATGTCGGTCGCCGGTGCGGTGACCGCAGGTGTGGCGGCGACCGATGGTGAGCTTTCGCCGGTCGACTGCGCCGGCTCCGCCGGCGTGCGCCACAGATTCGTCGTCGCGAACGCAAACAGCGCGATGCCGGCCGCCGCCGTGACCGCCCACCACCACGTGTGCCCCGAGCGTCGCGCCCCGAACACCTCGGCGGCCGCGAGTGCGACGAGCTTGCCGTCGACGCCGTGGCGATCCTGCGTGTAGGCCGCGAGCAGTGCGCGATCGGCGATCACGTTGATGAGCCGTGGAATGCCGCGCGCGCGGCGATACAGCGCACGCAGCGCCGACTTCGAGAACACGTCGCGCAGCGCACCGGCCACGCGCATGCGATGCGCCACATACGTGGCCGTGTCATCGGCGTCGAGTGGCTCGAGGTGGTATCGACCGGTGACGCGCTGCGCGATCTGCCGCATGTCCGGCCGGTCGAGCAGGTCGCGCAGCTCGGGCTGGCCGATCAGGATGATCTGCAGCAGCTTCTGTTTCGCCGTCTCGAGGTTCGTCAGCAAGCGCACCTGCTCGAGTAGCTCGGGCGAGAGCGTCTGCGCTTCGTCGACGATCAGCACGACGCGGCGGCCCTCGCTGTGCACCTTCAGTACGTGCGCGTTCAAGGCATCGATCAACGCTTTGACGGTGCGTTCCTGCGGCAGCGGGCAGCCGAGCTCCTCGGCGATCGTCTGCAGGAACTCGAGCGTCGTCAGCTGAGGGCTCAGGATCAGTGCGATGTCGGCCTTCTCGGGCAGCTGCTCGAGCAGGCTGCGGATCAGCGTGGTCTTGCCGGTGCCGACCTCGCCCGTCAGCTGGATGAAGCCGCCGCTTTCGGAGATGCCGTACACGAGGTGCGCGAGCGCATCCGTGTGGCGCGCGCTCATGTAGAGGTAGCGCGGATCCGGTGTGATCGCGAACGGCTTTTCGTTGAGGCCGAAGAACTCGGTGTACACGTTGCGCTCCGGAGCGCTGCGCGCCGCGCCGGCGGACTGTGCCGGCGCTACTGCACTTCGATCGTCACGACGCTCGACGCGATCGGCGGCTCGAACGGCACGTGCAGATGGTCGCCGAGCAGCAGCTGCAGCGTGTGTTTGCCGGGCGCGAGCGTCAGCATCGTCTCCGTCTGACCGCCGCCGAAGTGTTTGTGTGTATCGTCGCTCGGAATCGGCACATTGAGATCCGCCGGCGGCCCGGCGTCGATCAGAAGATGGTGGTGGCCGGCGTCGGGACGATCGGTGCCCGCGGGCGCTACGCCGATGCCTTTCAAGCCGAACACCACGCGGACCGGATTCGCGACCGTCGCGCCGTCGGCGGGCTCGATGATGTACGCCATGGCGTCGGCCGGAGCCGGTTTGCGAGTGAACGTGGCCGGTGCGGCGGGTGGTGCGGCCACCGGCGGGGCGGCAGCCGGTGCGGCGGGTGCTGCCGGGGGCGACGGTTGCCCGCACGCGGTCAACACGGCACAGGCCAGGACGAAAGCGCTGCGCGTCAGCATGGGCGACGACTCCTCGCGAGGTTTTGTCGCCTCACTCTAGCACGCGTCGTTCGGTGCCTCACGGGGCCGCCGGCGCCGGTCGCGACTACGCGCGACGAAGGTCGCGGGGATCGAAATCGTCGACACCCGTCAGCTCGAGCACCTTGCGGTCGAAGGCGCGCACGGCGTCGGCCTCGGCCTTGGTCAGCACGCCCTTGCGCTCGGCTTCGTCGATCTGGCCCGGCGTGTCTTCGGCCTTGATCTGCACCCGCGCGGCGCGCGTCGAAGACGCGCCGCTCGAGCGGCTTGACCTGCTCCGCCAGCTCCATCGCCTGCTGCAACAATCCGAGCGGATTGCCCGGCTCGACGGTCTTGTAGATCCCTTCCGTGATGCGCTCGCGCGTCGGCGTGGGATTGATCACGAGCTCCACGATCCGCTGCCCCAGCTCGTCGGACGGTGACGAATACGTGCGGCCGCGCGGGAAGATCAGGAACCGCAGAAGCGCGGCGAGCAAACGGCTCGGAAAGTTGCGCAGCAGACCGTGAAACTGCTCCTGCGCTTTGTAGAGCAGCGTGCGGCACGACCACTCGACGAGCGGCAACTCGTCGGCTGGCTCGCCTCGGTCGCGGTAGTGCTTCAGCACCATCGAAGTGAGATACATGTAGCTCAGGATGTCGCCGAACCGCGCGGACAGGAGCTCGCGGCGCTTCAACTCGCCGCCGAGCGTCAGCATGGCCGCGTCCGTCAGCAGCGCGAACGATGCGCTGTAGCGGTTGATCTTCTGGTAGAAGCGCCGTGTCGGCCCCGAGACTGGAACGGACGTGAATCGCGCCATCGTGAGCGCCAGTACGAACGAGCGGGCCGCGTTCGAGATGGCGTAGCCGATGTGGCCGAACAGCAGCCGGTCGAACGCCGCGAGCCCCGCGTTGCGATCGGGGTTGCGCACCGCGTCCATCTCGGCGCGTACGAACGGATGGCAGCGGATCGCGCCCTGGCCGAAGATGATCAGGTTGCGCGTCAGGATGTTCGCGCCCTCTACCGTGATCGCGATCGGCACGGATTCGTAACCGCGCGCGAGGTAGTTCTTCGGCCCGAGCATGATCGCTTTGCCGCCGTGCACGTCCATGGCGTCGTTCGCGACTTGCCGGCCGAGCTCGGTGTTGTGGTACTTCAGAATCGCCGACGGCACGGCGGGCTTCTCGCCGTGCAGCAGCGCCGTGCAGGTCACGCGCGAGGCGGCCGTCATCGTGTAGACGTTGCCGGCCATGCGCGCCAGCGCTTCGCCGACGCCGTGGAATTTGCCGATCGGCAGGCCGAACTGCCTGCGCAATTTCGCGTACGCGCCGGAGGCGTACAGCGCCGCCATGGCCCCGCCGAGCGCGTTGCTCGGCAGCACGATGCTGCGGCCGACGGCGAGCAGCTGCACGAGCATGCGCCAGCCCTGACCGGCCATCTTCGGGCCGCCGATGATCGCATCGATCGGCACGAACACGTCGTGGCCGCGTGTCGGGCCGTTCTGGAACGGAATGTTCAGCGGGAAGTGGCGCCGGCCGATCTCGATGCCGGGCAGGTTCGTCGGTATCAGCGCCGCCGTGATGCCGTACTCCTCGACGTCGCCGAGCAGGTGATCGGGGTCGTAGAGCTTGAACGCGAGGCCGAGCACGGTCGCGATCGGCGCCAGCGTGATGTAACGCTTGTCCCAGTTCAGCCGGATGCCGAGCACTTCGCGGCCGTCGAACGTGCCTTTGCAGACGACGCCTTTGTCGACGAGCGCGGTGGCGTCGGAGCCCACGCGCGGCGAGGTCAGCGCGAAGCATGGGATCTCGGTGCCGTTCGCGAGGCCCGGCAACCAGCGTTGCTTCTGCTCGTCGGTGCCGTAATGCAGCAGCAGCTCCGCTGGGCCGAGCGAGTTCGGCACGCCGATCGTGGATGCGGCCGTCGCGTTCCGCGACGCGATCTTTGCGAGCACCATTGAGCTCGCGAGCGGCGAGAAGCCGAGGCCGCCGTAGTCCTTCGGGATGATCATCGCGAAGAACTTCTGCGCCTTGATGTACTGCCAGACGTTCGGCGGCATGTCGGCCAGCTCGTGCGTGATCTGCCAGTCGTCGAGGATGCGGCAGAGCTCTTCGGTCGGGCCGTCGAGAAACGCCTGCTCCTCGGCGGTGAGATGCGGAGCCGGCAAGCGGAGTAGCTTGCGCCAGTCCGGCATGCCGGCGAACAGCTCGCCTTCCCACCAGACGTTGCCGGCTTCGAGCGCGTCCTGTTCCGTCTTCGACATGCTCGGCAGCATGCGGCGATACAGGCCGAGCAGCTGCGCGCTGATGAGCGCACGGCGCAGTGGCACGAGGTTCAGGAACAGCAGCAGAGCGAACAGAGCTCCCCACACTGCGTTCCAAGCGGGACTGCCGTGCCCGAGGAAGGCGTAGGCAGCGAGCAGCGCGCCGAGCGCGCTCGTTGCAACGAGCAGGTTCGCGCGCCAGTACGCGAGCGTGATCGGGAATACGACCAGGAGCAGCAGCCAAACGAACGTTGCCATCGCTACTCCTTTCGGGAGTGGTTCGCGGTCACGCCACTCGCGGCGCGGGCCTACAGCAAGTCTTTGACCCCGGCACGCTCATCGCGGAGCTCGGTTTCGGTGGCCGCCATTTTGCTGCGGCCGAAGTCGTCGACAGCGAGGCCTTGCACGATCTGGTACTCGCCGCGGACACAGCGGACCGGGTACGAGTACACCAAGCCCTCGCCGATGCCGTAGCTGCCGTCGGACGCGACGGCCATGCTCACCCAGTCGTCGTCCGGCGTGCCGAGCGCCCAGTCGTGGACGTGATCGATGGCCGCCGACGCCGCCGAGGCCGCGGACGAAGCGCCGCGCGCTTTGATGATCGCTGCGCCACGCTGTTGCACGGTGGGAATGAACTCGTCGCGGTACCAGGCCTGCGACACACGCGTGAGTGCAGCCGTGCCGTTGACCGTCGCGTGCGCGAGATCCGGGAACTGCGTCGCCGAGTGGTTGCCCCAGATGATCGCGCGCCGCACGTCGCTGACGTGTGCGCCGACCTTGCCGGCGAGCTGCGCCTTGGCGCGGTTGTGATCGAGGCGCGTCATCGCGGTGAAGTTGCGGGGATCGAGCCCTTTGGCGTTCTCGCGTGCGATGAGTGCATTCGTGTTGGCCGGGTTGCCGACGACGAGCACCTTCACGCGGCGGTCGGCGACTTTGTCGAGCGCCTTGCCCTGGGCCGAGAAAATCTGCGCGTTCGCGATCAAGAGATCTTTGCGTTCCATACCGGGGCCGCGCGGCCGCGCGCCGACCAACAGCGCGTAGTTCGTATCGCGGAACGCCTCCTCGGCCTTGTCGGTCACCACGACGCTGTGCAGCGTGTCGAAAGCGCAATCGTCGAGTTCCATCGCGACGCCGTTCAGCGCGCCGAGCGCCGGCGTGATTTCGAGCAGCTGCAGGATGATCGGCTGGTCCTGTCCGAACAGCTGACCCGATGCGATCCGAAAGGCCAACTGATACCCGATCTGGCCCGCGGCGCCGGTGATGGCGACCCGCACGGGCGGCTTGCTCTTTTGCTTCATGATTGACGTGTGCCTCGACGGAAAAGTGCTGAAAACGAGCCCGGCATCTTAGCATCACGCATCGCGGGACCGGCAGCTCGCGAGGCGGACGTGCGACGTGCGTCACTCGCCGCTGTCAGTGCCGCCTTTCGCGAGGCCGTATTTTCGCAGCAGGCTGCGTAGCTGGTGGTAGCTCAAGCCGAGCAATTTGGCCGCCAACGTCTGTTTGAACTGAGCGCGCTGCAGCGCCCGCTGCAGCAATTGCTGCTCGAACGCGGCAACCGCGGAGCGGAAGTCACGCGGCACTCCGTCGTCGGCAGCCGCAGGTAGCGGGACGGCGGGCGTGTCGGCGGCGGCTGGAGGTGGTGTCGGCGCGGTCGGGGTTGTACGGCGAGGCGAACGGATCGAACAGAATCGTATGGATCGGCTGATCCGGTGCCTC
Source organism: uncultured Gammaproteobacteria bacterium (assembly GCA_963748045.1). Classification (GTDB taxonomy): domain Bacteria; phylum Pseudomonadota; class Gammaproteobacteria; order Steroidobacterales; family Rariloculaceae; genus FEN-1219. Next base: position 52,350 of record CAVVIC010000018.1, on the reverse strand, counting down.
GGCACGATACACGCTGCGCTCGATGGCGTTCTTCAGCTCGCGGACATTGCCGGGCCAGGCGTACCCGAGCAGCGCCGCTTTCGCCTCCGACGTGAAGCCAGGGAAAAACTGCCGCCGCAGCTCCTTCGTGACGTTGACCGCGAAGTGATAGGCGAGCGTGCCGATGTCCTCGGGTCGCGCGCGCAGCGGCGGCACGTGCACCACGTCGAAGGCGAGGCGGTCGAGCAGGTCGGGCCGAAATCGCCCGATCTCGACCAGTCGCGGCAGATGCTCGTTCGTGGCGCCGACGATTCGGACGTCGGTCCGCAGCGTCTCGGAGCCGCCGACGCGCTGGAACTCGCCGTACTCGATGACGCGCAGGATCTTCTCCTGCATGCGCAGCGGAATCGTGCCGAGCTCGTCGAGCACGAGCGTGCCGCCGTCAGCCTGCTCGAATCGGCCGATGTGAGTTCGCGTGGCGCCCGTGAATGCGCCGGCCTGATGGCCGAACAGTTCGGTCTCGAGCAACGATTCGGTCAGCGCGGCACAGTTGACCTTCACGAGCGGCTGCTCCCACCGCTCCGAGAGATAGTGCAGGCGCGACGCGATCAATTCCTTGCCGGTGCCCCGCTCGCCGATCACGAGCACGGGCTTGGCGAGCTTGGCAGCGCGCGACACGTGCTCGAGCATGGCCATGAACGAAGGCGCTTCGCCAAAAAGGCCGGTGCTGTCGGCGGTCGGGGCTGCAGTGGTCAAGAGCCACCAAGAATTGGTTGTTTCGGCGAAATCTTAGCCGAACGGCTGCCGCGATGCCCATCGCCGTATTGTCCGGGCAAGTCCGTAGATGACAGACTATTCAGCGGCTTAGGCAGTAGTGGGCCGCCTGGCATGGATCCTGCTAACCGAAGACCACCTACAGACAGAGGACCCGGCCATGGGCATCTTCTCCCGCTTTACCGATATCGTGAATGCCAATATCAACTCCATCCTCGACAAGGCCGAGGACCCGGAGAAGCTCGTACGCCTCATGATCCAGGAGATGGAAGACACCCTGGTCGAGGTGCGCTCGACGGCGGCACGCGCTATTGCCGACCGCAAAGAGATCACGCGTACGCTGACGGGGCTCGAGACCGAGTCCCGCGATTGGCAGTCCAAGGCGGAGCTCGCGCTCGACAAGGAACGCGAGGATCTCGCCAAAGCGGCGTTGGCCGAGAAGGGCCGCGTCGTGACCGCGGCGGATGCTTTGCGCAGCCAACACCAGTCGCTCGGCGACGGGCTCGAGCGCCTGAATGAGGACATCGTGCGGCTCGAGGAGAAGCTCGTGGACGCCAAGACGCGCCAACAGGCCATTTTGGCCCGCCAGCAGACGGCCAGCCGCCGTCTCGAGGTCCGCAAGCGCCTGCACAGCGCGCGCATCGACGATGCGTTCATCAAGTTCGACCAGTTCGAGCGGCGCGTCGACGACATGGAGGCCTACGTCGAGGCCTACGACATGGGCAGCAAGAACAAGAAGGGCTTGCAGGACGAGTTCGCAGACCTCGAGGCCGAGGATGCCGTTGCGAAGGAACTACGTGAGCTGAAGTCGAAACGCGCGGGCCAGAAGAGCGGCGGTAGCGGTCCGGTCTGACAGCCATGCACGACAGTTCAGCCCTGGTTCGTGCTCGTTATCGTGTTCATGACGGTGGTGCTGCCGCTGTTCATGGTCATGCACTACTCGACCAAATGGAAAGCGACGAAGGGTCTCTCCGACGACGAGCACCAGATGCTCGAGGATCTGTGGAAGGAGAGCCAGGCTATGGAGAGCCGTGTGAACGCGCTCGAAACGATTCTGGACAACGAGGTTCCCGATTGGAGGAAGAAGCTATGATCGTGCACATCACCTTAAGTGACCGATGCGCGACTGCTTCCGGAGTGCGGTAATGAACGCTGAGCGTGGCCCAAAACTCGTCAATCGGCTGTATCGGATTCCGAGCAGCGGCAAAATCTTCGGCGTGTGCGCCGGGCTCGCGGACTATTTCGGTTTCGACGTCACCGTCGTGAGGGTGCTCGTCGCGCTCGGCGCGGTATTCTCGGCGCCGCTCGTGATCGTCGCGTACGTCGTGCTCGGATTCCTGTTGCCTGTCAGAAGCTACGAAGGTGGTGAGCGTAGCGCTCCGGATCCGGTGCAGAGGCAAGTGCGTTCGAATCCGCACAGCAGCCTGTCCGGCGTGCGCTATCGGTTTCGGGATCTCGACGTGCGGCTGCAACGACTCGAGAAGTACGTGACGTCGAGCCGCTACAAGCTCGACCGCGAGTTCCAGCAGCTGAATCAATAGGACTAATGCCCTGCGTGGCGTGGACGGGGAGGTCGGCGCCGATGAATCCTGTTTTTGAATTTGTAATCGCGATCCTGATTGTCGTATTCACCTACAAGCTCGTGACTCTGCGGATGCATCAGAAGAATCTGCAGAATCTGCGCGGTACGGACGACGCGGACCGAATTGCCTGGCAGCAGCGCCTCGATCAACTGGAAGAGCGCGTGAAGGTGCTCGAACGGATCGTGACCGACGACAAGTACGACTTGAAGCGTCAGATCGAAGCGCTGGAAAAATGAAACGCTGGCGGCGCCGGCCGGCGCCGCCAGGTTCGAAGCGGATCGTTACTTGGCGGGCGCCGAATTGGCAGCCTTGTACGCCTTGATCTGGTCGTTGAACGCGGCGGCCACGCCTTCCATCTCGGCGACGGCGGCATTGTGCCGGTTGACCATCAACGCCTTGTATTCGTTCGGCGCCTTTTCGCCCTGCGTATCTGCCTCGGCATCGATGCACGCCAGGTACTCGTTCATCTTGGCCTGATACGTCTTGACCTGGCCTTGTGCTGCAAGCATCTGCTCGAGCGTCGACGCCTTGCCCTCGGGAATAGAGACGAGGGTGGGGTTCTCGCAGGCCGCCGCGGCAATGGCGAAACAGCCGGCAACTGCAACCACGGACCAACACGTCAGCGTTCTCATGACATTACCTCGTTGGAATTCTCAAGATGCGAGCCTGCAATATACCTCAAGGCCGCGAACTGAAGCATTACCTGCTCAGGCGAACAGCGCTCGGTACTTGCCGCTGCCCCCGGCTTCGGAGATCAGCAGTTCGCAGAACTGGTCCGCGTTGACGGGGTCGCCGAACAGGTGCCCTTGCGCATAATCACAACCGTGCTTGCGCAGGAAATCCAGCTGCGCCTCGGATTCCACACCTTCCGCCACAACTTCGAGTCGCAAGCTGTGTGCCATCTGAATGATCGCGTCGACGATCGCGGCGTCGTCCCGGTCGACGGCGACGTTACGCACGAACGATTGGTCGATCTTCAGGGTGTTGATCGGGAACTGCTGCAGTGCGCTCAACGACGAGTACCCGGTGCCGAAGTCGTCGATCGCGAGGTGCAGGCCCATACCGTATAACGCATCGAGAATCCGGACGGTTCGCTCGGGATCTTCCATCAGCGTCGTTTCCGTGATCTCGAGCTCGAGCGAGGTAGGCGAGACGCCGTGCGCGCGAAACGTGTCGCGCACCTGATCGAGGAACCGCCGTTGCTGCAACTGCCGCAGCGACAAATTGACGGATACGCGGCATGGCGATGGCACGGTGCGCTGCCACGCGCGATAGTCCGCGCACACGCGGTTCAGTACCCAGTCGCCGAGCTGCAGGATCAGGTTCGTTTCCTCGGCGAGCGGTACGAAGTCCGACGGCAACACGATGCCGCGCTCCGGCAAGTCCCAGCGCAGCAACGCCTCCGCGCCCTCGAGCCGGCCGGTATTCAATCGGTATTTCGGCTGGTACTGGATCCGTAGCTCGTCGCGCTCGAGTGCGCGGCGCAGCTTGCTCTTCAGCATCAGCCGCTCGACCGCCGCGGTATTCATGTCCGCCGAATACCACTCGTAGCAGTTGCCGCCGGCCTTCTTCGCCTGGTACAGCGCCGCGTCGGCGTTGCGGATCAGATCGATGACGTTGTCGCCGTCGCGGGGATAGACCGCGATGCCCATGCTGGCCGTCAGGAAGATCTCCTCGCCGTGCACCTGGAACGGTTTGCCCGCCGCCTGTAACAACCGCGGCGCGAGCTCCCCGAGATACCTCTGCATTGCGTCGAGGCGCTCGAAGCCCGTGATCAGCACCGCGAACTCATCGCCTGCCAGGCGGCCGGCGTGCGCGTTTTCGCCTAGTTCGGCGAGGATTCGCCGCGCGAAGATCTCGAGACTCGTGTCGCCCGCGGAATGACCAAACGTGTCGTTGATGTCCTTGAATCGGTCGACGTCGAGATACAGGATCGCGACGTACTGCTGACTCCTGCGTGCACGCGCGATCGCCTGTTGCAGCATGTGCTGGAACTGCATGCGGTTCGCGATCTTCGTCAACGAATCGGTTCGCGCCAGATAGCGAATTCGCTGCTCGACGCGTTTGCGTTCGTCGATGTTGTGAGCTGCGTACACCTTGCTGACGAGGTCGTTGCGATCGTTGTGCACGTTCGCGACCGTGTACGACACGCTGACGGTCGAGCCGTCGGGGCGTAGCACGGCGCCTTCGCGCGGTCGGGAGGCCACGCCTTCCGCCCGGCGGCGGTCGCTCGAAAGGATCAACTCGTCAGCGAGCTTGCCCATGAGCTCGCCTTCCGCATGGCCGAACAGCTCGCCCGCCGCGGCGTTCGCGCGCTCGATGCGGCCGTTCATGTCCGTGATCAACAGCGCCTCGCCCATGCTCGACAGCAGCCTATCGAGGTAGTCACGCGAGATCGTGCTGGTGCGCAGGCTCGTGCGCATGGCGTTGACCGCCCCCGCGAGATCGCGCAGCTCGCTGGCCTCGCCGAAGTTCGCCACCGAGTCGAAGTCGCCGCGAGCCGCGTTTGCGAGCGCATCGGAAACCTCCCGCAGTGGTCTTGCGAAGCCGTCGGCCAGAGAGTGAATCAACAGCAATGCGATACCGGTCGCGACCAGCACGCCGATGAACAGCAAGACGCCGAACGTGAGAAGCGACACTCTGCCGGTCGCCAGCAGGTACAAAAGGACAGCGAAAACGACGCTGACACCCGCGAATAGCGCGCCCATTGACGCGAGCGACCGGCGTTTCAATCCGAAATTGAGGGCGGAGCTCGGCATGCGCGCGATTCCGGGTTCATTGTTATAGTTGTTATACGGTCCCCCGGGTCTCGGTTCGACACGGTTGCGACCGAATCCAAGTCTATAACTATGCAGCGTACGCCGCACGTCGTAAGTGCATTCAAGCCCCCCGTCGGGCTTCGTCATCGCCATGTGCAGTCGTTGCTGGCGGGCTGGCCGTTTCGTCAGCCATGGCTGGGCCGGCAGGCCAGCCCAATGCTGGCGGCGACTTTGGATGAGATCGTCGACTGCGGCGCCGGCGTGCGTCTTTTGGGCCACTTCAGCCCGCAGCGGAGCACCACACGCGGGCTCGTGATTCTGTTACATGGCTGGGAGGGCAGCGCCGCGGCGAGTTACGTCCTGTCCACCGGCGGCCGGCTGTACGAAGCGGGCTTCGACATCTTCCGGCTGAACTTCCGCGATCACGGCAATACGTTTGCGTTGAATAGAGAGCTGTTCCATTCGTGCCGTATCGCCGAAGTCGTCGGAGCCGTGCAGCGTATCGTCGCCACGCATCGTGCGCCGCGCACGTTCCTCGTGGGCCACTCGCTCGGCGGCAACTTCGCGCTACGCGTCGCGGCGCGAGCGCCGGCCGAGGGCATCGACCTCGCGCGCGTCGTGGCGATTTGTCCCGTGTTGCGGCCGCACAGCACGATGCGGGCGCTCGAGGAAGGTCTCTGGGTGTATCGAAAGTACTTTCTTCGCCGTTGGCGGCGAAGCCTGCTCGCGAAGGCCGCGTGCTTTCCCGAGCTCTACGATTTCGGCAATCTGCATAAGCTGCCGACGCTTACGGCGACGACCGAGTTCTTTGCGACGCGCTATGCAGGCTTCCCCGATCTCGACTCGTACCTGAAAGGCTACGCGGTCACCGGGGACGTCTTGGCGAATCTGGCCGTGCCGACACGCATCATCGCCGCGGCCGACGATCCGGTCATTCCGATCGAAGATCTGGCCGATATCGCCGTCACGAGTGCGCTGTCTGTCGACGTGTTCCCGCACGGCGGGCACTGCGCGTTCATCGAAAACTATCGACTGCGCAGTTGGCTCGACCGCGCGGTGTTGGGAGAGTTGGAACGCGCGCTATGAGTGCGCGTGGATTTTCGCGGGCCCCTGCACCTGCACTTCGGTGCCGCGCTTTTCCTGGAACGCGACCGGTGTCGTGCCGCTCTTGACCTTGATGTCGCCCTCGATGATCGCGCCTTCGGCAACGGCGATCGAGTGACCGGCGAGACTGCCCGTCACGCGTGCAGTGCCTGCGATCTCCACGCGCTGCTCGCCGATCACGTCGCCCTCGACGGTGCCGGCGATCACGATGTCCGTGGCCTTGATCGTGCCCTTCCATCGTCCGCCTTCCGCGAGAGTCAGCGGACCGCTGATGTCGCAGTCGCCTTCGATCGTGCCGCAGAACACGTACGAGCCTTTGCCCTGGATCGTGCCGGTGATTCTGGTACCGGGCGCGACGTAAGTCTTCGGCCCGTGGTTCGAGTCCTGCATCCGGCGTCTGAACTTCAGCATTCGGTATCTCCTAAGATTCTGCCGCGACCCTAGCCGAAGCCTTTCGGCGGGCATGGGACGCGTGTCACGCGGCAACGTTTCGCCGCCAAGGTGGCAAATTTTGTCGCATCGCGCTGTGACGCGAGTCACGACGTCTCTCGCTAAGTCGCTGTTTTGTCTACGGCCGCCGGCGTGGCACGGAGGTTGCTTGATTCCGGCCGTGACGCGTGTGGACAAGGGAGCATGGAGAGCGCCATGGACGACAGTATCGAGATCATTGCTTTGGTCCTCGGTGATACGACGGACCGCCGGTGGCATGCCGGGCAGCTCGGCAAGGGCGCACAGCGCCTCGTGCGCTTGCCCGATGGCCGCGTGTCGCTCGAACCCGTTGCATCCCAAGAAGAGTTCGAGCGCACCGCGCGTACGACGGGATGTTTTCGGCGCGGCAAACCGATCCACGATCCGCACACTCACGAAGTCATTGGTTACGAGATGGAACAGGTGCCGCTGCTGCGCGCAGCCGGCGGCTGATTCGCTCAGTAGCCGTAGCCGAGCGTCTTGACCTCGACCACGCGACCGTTTTCGATCCGCACGAGACGCATGAACTGGTACGGGCCCAGGTTGTACGTCCACTCTTCGATGACGACTTCCTCGACGAGCCCTCTATACAGGTAGCTCCTGCCGAACTCGTCGATGTACGGACGTTCCGCGCGTCGCGTCTGGACCGAAATCGGCGAGCCGCAGAACTGCAGGACCTTGTCCGCGGGATCGCCGGCCGTGATGATGCGCGTGCCGCAACGGAACGCGTACGCCGGTACTGCCGCGAGCAGTAGCACGGCACAGGCGACAACCCTTCGGCAAGCCGGTCGCGTGCATCGATAGTTGCGAGCCTCCTGATCATGCCTTAAGCTAGCCCAAGTTTCGTGAACCTACGCTGAACCCGCGCTGGCGGCAATTCGCGGCCTATAATGCGCGCCGACCTCGTGGAACCCGTGACCGTGTCGAGCACCCATCCCGTTTCCTCTGGCGCCCATTCGTCCCTGGCCGCACGGCTCGAATGGCTGCGCGATCGTGCCGCGCTGGTGCGTCGCGGGCTGCGCGGCGTGGAGAAGGAGAGCCTGCGCGTCACGGCCGACGGGCATCTCTCGCAGCTGCCGCATCCCACAAGTCTCGGCGCGGCGCTCACGCATCCGTACATCACGACCGATTACTCCGAAGCGCTGCCGGAGCTCGTAACGCCGCCGCAGCACAGCACGTGGGAGACGCTGCAGTTTCTCTGCGACGTGCACGCGTTCATCCATCGCCGGCTCGGCAGCGAGCTCCTGTGGCCGGCCAGCATGCCGTGCACGCTCGGCAGCAGCGACGAAATTCCGATCGCGTACTACGGCCCGTCGAACGTCGGCCGCATGAAGACCGTGTATCGCCGCGGGCTCGGCCATCGCTACGGTCGTGCGATGCAGGCGATCGCAGGCGTGCACTTCAACTATTCGCTGCCGCAGGAGTTCTGGCCCGAGTACCGCGAGCGGGAGCAACGGCGTGAGTCGCTGACGGACTTCCGCTCGGCCGAGCTCATGGGGCTCGTGCGTAACTATCGCCGCTGCGCCTGGCTCGTCACGTATCTGTTCGGCGCGTCGCCCGTGCTGTCGAAGTCGTTTCGCCCGGAAGGCCATGAGCTCCTGACGGAGCTCGACCGCGACACCTGGCATGCGCCGTTCGCGACGTCGCTGCGCATGAGCGATCTCGGGTATCGCAACAAGAGCCAGGGACGGCTCAGCATTCGCGCGAACTCGCTCGCCGAGTACGTGGCCGGAATGCGCGCCGCCGTCACCACCGAGGACCCGCGCTATGCCGCGATCGGCGTCGTCGTCGACGGCGACTATCGACAGCTGAACGCGAACATCCTGCAGATCGAGAACGAGTACTACAGCACGATTCGCCCGAAGCCGAGCAAAGCGAGCTCGCATCGGCCGCTGATCGCGCTCGAGCGCGGTGGCGTCGAGTACGTCGAGGTTCGGACGCTCGATCTGAACTGCGCGGATCCCGTCGGCATGAGTCAGAACGAGCTGCGGGTGCTCGAGGCGTTGTTGATCCACTGTCTGCTCGCCGATAGCCCGCCGATCTCCTCCGCTGAACAGGCCGAGATCGACAGCCGCGACTTGACGGTCGCGCGTGAGGGCCGGCGGCCGGGTCTTACGATCGTGCATGGCGGCCGGTCGCGGCCCCTCGCCGATTGTGGCGCGGAGCTGCTTCGCGAAGTCACGGGCGTCGCCGAGCTGCTCGACGCGGACGGGGCCGGCTACGTGGCGGCCGTCGAGGTCGCGGCTGCCGCGCTGCGCGAGCCGGAGCGCACGCCTTCCGCGGCGTTGCTCGCGGCCCTGACCCGCGAGCAGGCCAGCTTCTTCGAGTACACGCTGGGCTTGGCCCGCAGCCACGCGGCATACTTCCGGGAGCTCTCGTTGGCGCCCGAGCGGGAGGAGTCGCTGGCGGCGACCGGCCGCCGGTCGCTCGAGGAGGCCGACGCCCTGGTTCGCAAGGACCCGCGCTCGTTCGAGGCCTATCTGCGAGGACTACTTCGCGGCCGTTTGACCGCCTTATTTCCTCGCTAGGCGCCGCGTTTTGTGATTTCGTTAACCGTCGAGCCCCCTGGCGGCGGGGATACTGCCTCTCTAGATACACACTGGAAGCGGCATGCGAGCGTTATTCCTGCTGGGCATAGTCCTGGGCTTCGGCGGCACGCTGGCCGCGGCTCATTGGGTGCCATGGATCAGCCATCAGCGACTGCCGTCGCAGACGACGGTCGTCGCCAACGGCGGCCGTGCGGAGCAGTTCCTGATTCGGTTGCCCGCAGACCGCATCGCGGCCACGGACGGCAAGGCCGGCGGGCTGAGATCGGCCGGGGCCGACAGCGCCATGGTGCTGCCCGCCAAGTTCGTCGCCGAGCCGCTGCTCGTCGAGCACTACAAGGTCAGAGATTCAACCGGTCAGGTCGTCGGTATCGCCGCCCGGCACTGGGCCAACGGCGATCACGGCATGACGGCGACGTGGTCGGTGGTGGTCCCGGCTCGCGGCTCGCTCGTGCTGCGCGCGCCAGGTGAGAAGAGCGGTGCGCTCGACACCGCGCTGCAACGCGCGGGCTACACGCCCGGCGGCGCGTGGGAAGGAACACTCGAAGTGGCGCTCGCTGCGGGCGGCGCGGTGGCAGGTGGCACCGGCGACTTCGCGGGCTTGAGCGGCAGTTATACCGAGACGTGGAAGGTCACGGGTGTCGATGCCAGCGGCGCGATGCGCGGCACGATCGAGCTCTACACGGTCACGCGCATCCCATGAAATACCTATTCGTCGCACTGCTGGGTTTGCTGATCGGCGCGGGGCTCGCGGGCACCGCGCTCTACTACAACCCGTTCACGGTACACACGGGTGCCGCGCCGGCCGCCGGCGATCGCGTGTTGCGGTACTCGCTGCCGGACCAGCTGCTGACCGCCGCGGTCGGCGAGGACGCAATGCTCGCCGGGTCGGTCGAATGCCGTCGACGGCCTGTGGGAAGAGACGATCGATCGCACCGCGGTCCTCGGGCTCGTGCTGACGGACGAGTCGGGCCAGCCGGCGGCGATCGCGAGTCGGTTGATGGCGGCCTCGCCCTCGACCGACCTGCTGCTGACCGGCGTCGTGCTCAGTGACTACTGGCTCGTTACGTTGCCGGGCCAGGGCACGCTGTTCGTGCGTTCGGACTCGAACGTGTGGCCGTTCCTGAAAGAGACGCTGCTGCCCGTGTGGCTGTTCGATCGGCCGTGGCGCGGGCCCGCCGAGTATCGCCCGACCGTGGGTCCGAACGCCGGCAACACCGCTTCGGTGCTCGGCGTCGCCGGTGTGTTCGAAGGCAAGTCCGGCAGCGCCGTGGAGCGCTACGACGTGACGGCCTTCGGTTCGGCGACAGAACTCCGCCGCTGCCGTCGGCGAGCTGTTCGTGCATCTGCCCGAGCAGCAGGTCGCGCAGCAGTAACGCGCCTCAGCCGGCGACCGTACCCAGGTCGACGCTCGCGTCGCGCAACATCTCCGGCGCGATCCTCGCCCGTGCAGCCACCAGCTTCTTCGCGTGCGCGAACTCGCGCGGGCTGTTGATCGCGTCGACCGCCAGTAGCTCGCCGCCGCGCAGATAGAACGCCGCGAAGCTCCGCGTCGCGGGATCCCCGCGCAGCACGACCTGATCGTGGCCGTGCGACAAGCCAACGATCTGGAGCTTCAGGTCGTACTGATCCGACCAGAACCACGGCACTTCCGAGTACGGGGCCGGTGTTCCGAGCAACGTTCCTGCCGCGACTCTGGCCTGATGCACCGCGTTCGGCACCGACTCGAGCCGAACGCGCCGCCCGTCGATCGTGTGATTCGTGCAATCGCCGGCCGCGACGACCTTCGCGTCGGCCGTCCGCGCCAGCTCGTCGACGACGATACCGTTGTCGCACGTGAGGCCCGCGGCCGCCGCCAGCTCGACGTTCGGCACGACGCCGATGCCGATGATCGCGACGTCGCACGGGAACCGACGGCCGTCCGCGGTCTCGATGGCCGCGACGCGCTCGTCGCCCACGAACGCGCGGACGCTCGGCGCCGCAGTGCAGATCGACGCCCGCGGCGCGGTGGCAGTCCGCATAGAACTGCGCGACTTCCGGTCCGACGGCGCGACCCAGCACGCGGTCGAACGCCTCGAGCACGGTCACGTCGAAGCCGCGGTGGCGCAGCACGGCCGCGGCCTCGAGGCCGATGAAGCCTGCGCCGATCAGCGCGACGCGCGCACCGACCGTCAGCTCGGCGACGATGCCGTCCACGTCCGCGATCGTGCGGAGATAGTGCACGCCGCGCAGGGCGACGCCGGGCACGTCGAGCCGGCGCGGCCGGCTGCCGGTCGCGAGCAGAAGACGGTCGTAGTCGAGCTTGCGCCCGTCGGTCGAGGCGCACGCGGCGCGCTGCGGGCTCGAGCTCCGCGACGCGGCAGCCGAGCTCGAGCGTCACATTCTTCTCGGCGTAGAACGTGGCGGGGCGCAGCAGCAGCCGCTCGCGCGGCAGCTCGCCGGCCAGGTACTTCTTCGACAACGGCGGGCGTTGATACGGCGCATGCGGCTCGTCGGCGAGCAGCGTGATCGCGCCCACGTAGTTGTGCTGGCGCAGCGTCTGCACGGCCTGCGCGGCGGCTTGGCCGCCGCCGACGACCACGAGGTGTTCTGCCATCGGGTGCTATATTCCGAACGAAACGGGCGCAAATTCTAACAGCGAGCGAGCCACGCATGGTTTGGGCGATTCGATTCGAGCAGTTCGGCGGACCCGAAGTGCTGAAGTACCAGCAAGTCGACGTGGGCGAGCCGAAAGCCGGTGAGGCGCGCGTCGCGCATCGCGCGATCGGCCTCAACTTCATCGACGTGTACCACCGCACGGGGCTCTATCCGATGACATTGCCGAGCGGTCTCGGCGGCGAGGGCGCGGGCGTGGTCATGTCCGTGGGGCCCGGCGTCACGCACGTGCGCCCCGGCGACCGTGTCGCATATACGGCCTCCGGCTCGCTCGGTTCGTACGCCGAAGAGCGCGTCCTCGACGCGCGCTCGCTCGTCCGGCTGCCTGACGCGATCGACGAGAAGACCGGCGCGGCCATGATGCTGAAGGGCCTCACGGCCTGGTACCTGTTGAAGCGCAGCTACACAGTGGCGGCCGGCGACTGGATCCTGTTGCACGCCGCGGCCGGCGGCGTCGGTCTGATCGCGGCGCAGTGGGCGCGCGAGCTCGGCGCGCGCGTGATCGGCGTCGTGGGCTCGGCCGCGAAACGCGAGCTCGCACTCGCGCACGGTTGCGAGCACGTGCTGCTCGACAGCGAAGACGTGCCGCAGCGCGTGCGCGAGCTCGCCGGCGGCGGCGTGCCCGTGGTCTACGACTCGGTGGGCCGCACGACGTTCTTCCAGTCGCTCGACTGCCTGCGAGCCGCACGGGTTGCTCGTGAGCTTCGGCAATTCGTCCGGCAGAGTCGAGCCGTTCGGGCTGCACGAGCTCCAGAAGCGCGGCTCGTTGTACGTCACGCGGCCCACGTTGCAAGACTTCATTCGCGAGCGTCGCGACCTCGAGGCCGGCAGCAGCGAGCTGTTCGACCTCGTGCAGCGCGGTCGCGTGCGGATCGAGGTCCACCAGACCTACGCATTGCGCGATGCGGCGCAGGCGCACCGCAATCTCGAAGCACGGCGCACTACCGGCTCCACGGTGCTGATCCCGTAGCGACGCATTTCGCGCGCAATTCGCCATAAACGCGCATCGCGGCGCGGCCAGCCCACCGCTACGGTGTCCCTCATTGGGTCGCGTCAAGGAGGGCGCCGTGCTAAAGCAGCGGCACGAGAAACAGTTGGCATGTCCGATGACCGAAGCGTTCGCCGCGCTCGTCGAGGTCGTAGGCTATGGGCGCTGGGGTGGCGCCGTGGTCGTCGACGCCGCCACTCCGCCGAAGCCCGGCTGCCGGTACGAGCAACAGCGCGGCAAGGTGCTCAGGCGCGGCAAAGTGCTCGCGTGCCTGCGGCCGGTGTCGATCACGCTGCAGGAAATGCTGCTCGACCCACCGTGCTGCGTGCAGCTGCGATTGCACTGGCGTCTCGAACCCGTCGAAGACGGTTCGTGCGTGTTGCTCGACGCACGCTATCTCTTGAACGGCGCGGCCACGCTGCGGCGTCGTCATTGGCAGGAGCGAATCAGCAGTCATTGCGCGCGCATGCTTAGCGCTCTCGAACAGCGAGTGCTAGCCGAAGAAACGTGAAGCGGCGCGCAGTTCGCGACGCACGTCGTCCTATACTCGAATGCAAAGCGGCGCGCTCTGCCGTCTCCCGCGGCAGTGCAGGCCGAGTAGCAGGAGATGTCATTGCGCGCGGCAACTCATCGAAGTTCGTCCGGTGGTGAGCCTCCAGGAGTTCTTCAAGGACTCCGTCGCTGCCGCCATGCAGAAGCAAGGCGTCGCGGCCGACGATCACACGGCCTACTACGTCGTCAATCTGTTGACCCTGTTCGCCAGGCACGAAGCGCTCTACGAGCGCAGCAAGACCGGGCCGGGCCTGCAGCCGCTCGCGTTGTTGCTGGCCGAAGCGGCCGAAGCACCGGATCGCGACGCGCGCAACGCGGTGCTGCGCCGCGTGGGCGACACGTCGTTGTTCGTCGCGGGCTTCCTGGGCGATGGCTTCGCGCGCAAGCTCGTCGACGTCGACTACTACATCGACATGGGCGGCGCCGCCTACGGACGGTTGTCGGACGGCGTGCGCGGTACGCTCCAGGGCCGCGCGTTGAGCGCGGTGTTCGCCGAGCTCGCCGCGAAGTTTCGCGAGTTCGTCGACGTGCTGACCGAGATCCGTGCGTCGGGCTCCGCCGCGGCGCTCGACGTGTTGCGTCTCTACGAGGTGTGGCTCAAGACCGGTAGCCGGCGCGCGGCGCAGCTGCTACGCGAGCACGGCATCGAGCCGAATGCCACGCTGAACGCGGCGACGCGCCACTGAGCATGCTGCTCGGCAAGCTACAGACGCTGCTGCACGAGCTCTATGCGCTCGATGTCGCGTACGGCGTCGACGACTTTCTGATCACCGATGCCAGGTTCGCGCGCGCGCTCGACAAGGGCGGCCGCGAAGTGGACGAGAAGCTGCTGATCGCCGAAACCGACGGCGAAGCGGAGGTCGCGCTGTTCCTGGAGCGCGAGCTGCTCGAACGGTTGACCGAGCGCGATCCTCTGACCTGCCTCGACGCCGGCAACCTCGCCGACTTCTGGTCGGCGCTCGAAGGCGTGAGCCACTTCACCTACTACGCCTGGAATGCCGAACGCGACAAGAGCGTCACGCTGTTCGAGCTCGAGCTGCAGGCCGAGGTCGACAAGTTCGTGACGACGGGCCTGCTGCTGAAGCAACAGAGCGGCCGCGAGCCGCACGAGCTGCACTATTGGCTGTTCGACAAGCCGCAGCTCGACAGCGAGCTGCGCGGCGCCGAGCGCGAGCGCTATCGGCGCGCGAATCGCTATGCGGGTAAGTACTGCCGTCGGCTCGCCGCGGCGCTCACGCGCGGCGCGGACGACGAGGCCGTGCAGAGCGAGTTGCGGCGGTTCTACCGGTTATCTCAGCAGTCGAAGCTCGCGCACATCGACGCGCACTAGCGCGGCTCACGCCAACCGACCGGCAAACGGCGGCTCGCTGTCCGCCGCGGCCAGCGCCGTCACGATGCGCTCCACGCCGAAGATCTTGATCAGCACGGCTACGCGCATCCACATGCCGTTGCGCTCCTGGCGCCAGTACATCGCGCGCGGGTCGTGGTCGACGAGCGGATCGATCTCGGGTCCGCGCGGCAGCGGATGCATGATGAAGGCGTCGCGTTTCATGAGCGTGAGCTCGTGCGTGCCGACGCTGAACGGTTTCAAGTCCACGGCGCGCGACTCGCCGGCCGTGTCCCATTCCGTCTGCATGCGCGTGACGTACAGAGCATCGAGCTGCGGCAGCACGGCGTCGAGCTGCGTCGTTTCGCTGTACGCGATGCCGTGGTCGTCGAGATAGCTCTTGATGTCGCGCTCCATCGCGAACTGCGGCGGCGCGATGAACACGAGCCGCACGCCTTCGTAGTGCCGCATCAGGTAGCACAGCGAGCGCACGGTGCGGCCGCGCTTCAAGTCGCCCATCATGCCGATGACTTTGCCGTCGATGCCGCCGCGGGCGTCGAAGCTGCGCGCCAGCGTGTAGATGTCGAGCAGCGCCTGTGTCGGATGCTGATCGCTGCCGCTGCCGGCGTTGATGACGGGCACCGGCCGCGGAATGCTGTCCATGAGCTTGGCCGCTTGCGCGGCGCGACCGGCTTCCTTCGTTCGCATGATGATCACGTCCACGTACGAGCTGAACGTGCGAATCGAATCGTCGAAGCTCTCGCCCTTGACCTCGGACGACGTGGACGGATCGCGAATCTCGCTGGTCCGCATGCCTAAGATGTGGCACGCGTTGTTGAACGACAGGAAGGTCCGGGTCGACGGTTGCGTGAAGTACAGCATCGCGCGGCGCGTCGGCAGCAGGTCGCGCAGTGCGCGTGCGCCGACGTCGGATTTGGCCAGCGCGCGCACGCGCGTGGCGAGGTCGCACAGCTCGTCGAGCAGCGCGCGGTCGAACACGTGCGGGTCGATGACGTGGAACAGTCCGGTGCCGCGCGTCGGCAGGACCAGTGTTTCGGTGACGGATTGCGTAGGGGTCGCCTCTTTATGGTGCCTCGAGTCGACGGCCGGTAGCGCGGCGGCCGGCAGCGCGCACGCTAACAAACGACGGCCAGGAAGGGTAGCCCGTCGCACCTAGGCCTAGGATATTGCCCCTCCGGTGGGTGGATGAAAAGCTGGCCCGAGGCGCCTGGTCGCCGACCACGACAACCTCGTGCGGGCTGTGCCGCGCTGAACCGCTAGCGGACGCGGACCACGATCTTCCCCATGTAGTCTCCGTGGGCCATGAGCTCGAAGGCGGCGGGCGCCTGCTCGAACTCGAGCACGCGGTCGATCACGGGGTGGATCTCGTGCTGCGCGATGAACGCGTTCATCGCTTCGAAGTCGGCGCGCGAGCCGACGTAGACCGCGGTCAAATGCGCGCCGGCCTGAAACAACGGTCCGGTCGGTAGTTGCTCCGTGAAGCCGGACAGCGCGCCGATCATCGCCACGTGGCCGTCGAACGCGAGCGCTTCGAGCGCCTTCGCGAACGTGGCGCGGCCGCCGACCTCGAGCACCTGCTTCACGCCCGCGCCGCCCGTCAGCGCGCGCACGGCGTTCTGCCAGTCCGGGTCCGCGCGGTAGTTGACGGTGCCGAACGCACCGAGCTTGCGGGCGCGTTCGAGCTTCGCGTCGCTCGAGCTCGTGATGATGGGCTTGGCGCCGGCCGCCGCCGCGAACACGAGGCCGAACGTCGACACGCCGCCCGTGCCTTCGAGCAATACGTAGTCGCCGGCTTTGAGCCGCCCGTACTTGAAGAGTCCCACCCACGCCGTCACGCCGGAAGTCGGCAACGTCGCGGCTTCCTCGTACGTCAGGTGTTTGGGGAAGGCGACGAGACCTTGCTCGTCGGCGACGACGAATTCGGACAGCATGCCGCCGGCATTGCCGCCGCGCGACGACATGAGGCCCTCGGCTGTGCGGTCGCCGTCGAACCAGCGTGGCATGAAGATGCCGACCACCCGATCGCCGACCTTGAAGCGCGTGACGCCGGTGCCGAGCGCCGCGACCTCGCCCGCGCCGTCCGCGAACGGGATGCCGCCGGTCAGATCGCCGGGGCCGCCGGGTTTCCTGTCGCGCATCTCGACGTCGTAGCCGCCGTTGATCGAGGTCGCGTGGACCCGCACGAGCACCTCGTGCGCCGCGGGGTTCGGCCGCGGCACCTGTTTCAGCACGACTTCGTACGCCGCACCGTCCGCGCGCGGCGCGAACTGGTACTGGCGAATGGTCGCGGTCTGGGCGAGCGCCGCACCGCTCGCGGCGAGCGCGAGCAGCGTGACCGCGGCGAGGCAGAGCGATCGGCGGCGAGTGAACATCGGCAGCTCTCCTCCGGCAGGCCGACGGATCATAACGACGGCCGAAAGCCTGTCAGTCGGCGGCGTGCAGGAACAGCCGGTACGCGGGATTGGCGGTCTCGTCCCAGTACGTGTACCCGAGCTTCGCCAGGTGCTGCGTGAATTCCGCGCGATCCTCGGGCGGCACCTGCACGCCCGCGAGCACGCGGCCGTAGTCCGAGCCGTGATTTCGGTAGTGGAACAGGCTGATGTTCCAGCTATTCCCGACCGCGGTCAGGAACGCGCGCAGCGCGCCCGGCCGCTCCGGGAACTCGAACCGGTACAACACCTCGTGCTTCGAGCCCCGGCACCTGGCCGCCGACGAGGTGGCGCACGTGCAGCTTCGCGAGCTCGTTGTCGCTGAAGTCGAGCACGGGGTAGCCCTGCGCTCTGAGCTGCGCGACGATCTCGGCGGCTTCGCCGGAACCGCGTTGCAGCGACACACCGACGAAGATGCGTGCCGTGGCGCCGGGCACGTAACGGTAGTTGAACTCCGTGATGTTGCGCAGGCCCAAGCGCCTCGCAGAAGCGTAGGAACGCTCCCGGTTGCTCCGGGATCTCGACCGCGAGCACGGCCTCGCGGTGCTCGCCGATCTCCGCGCGCTCGGCCACGTACCGCAGGCGATCGAAGTTCATGTTGGCGCCGCTGTTGATGGCGATCAGCGTGCCGCCTCGCGTCGACTCTCGCTCGACGTAGCGTTTCATTCCGGCGACGCCGAGCGCGCCCGCCGGCTCCACGATCACGCGGCTGTCCTCGAAGATGTCCTTGATCGCCGCGCAGATCTCGTCGGTGCTGACGAGGATGATCTCGTCCACGACCTCGCGCGCGACGCGGAACGTCTCGTCGCCGACGCGCCGCACCGCCACGCCGTCGGCGAACGTGCCGACGCGGTCGAGCGTGAACGGCGCTCCGCGCTTCAGCGACTCGTACATGCTGGCCGATTCGAGCGGCTGCACACCGATGACCTTCACGCCGGGGAACCGGTTCTTCAGATGCGCGCCGACGCCGCAGATCAGGCCGCCGCCGCCCACGGGCACGAACACCGCGTCCGGCACTCGCGGCCACTGCCGCTCGAGCTCGATCGCGATCGTGCCCTGGCCGGCGATGCACGTCCGGGTCGTTGAACGGGTGCACGAACGTGAGGTCTTGCGCAGAGGCGAGCTGCATCGCGTGCGCGTACGCGTCGTCGAAGACGCCGCCTTCGAGCACGATCTCGCCGCCGAGCGCGGCGACGGCGTCGACCTTGATCGACGGCGTGCTGGTCGGCATCACGATCACGGCGCGCACGCCGCGCTTGCGCGCCGCGAGCGCCACGCCCTGCGCATGGTTACCGGCCGAGCTGCAGATCACGCCCTTGGCGAGCGCGTTCGGCGGCAGATGCGCGATCCTGTTGTAGGCGCCGCGCAGCTTGAACGAGAACACGGGCTGCAGGTCCTCGCGCTTCAGCAGCACCTCGTGGCCGAGCCGCTTCGACAGGCGCGGTGCACGGTCGAGAGGCGATTCGATCGCGACGTCGTACACGCGCGCGCGTGCGATCAGCGGTGCATAGCTCGCGGCTACGGGGTAGGACTTTCGGACCGTGCTCATGAAACGCTCGTGCCGTCAGCAGGCACGCCAGTGTACTCGGCGCGCCCGGGGGCCGTCAGCGGGGCGCAACGAGCAGCTACTTGCGATGCGCCGCCAGGCTCAGGCCGAGCGTCGGCAGAAACTCGAGGCCGTTGCCGCGTGACCAGTGCAGCAGCGCGTCGAGGCGCCAATACTCCTGCTTGTACGGCAGCTTAGGGAGCGGCGTGAAGCCCAGTTGCGCCGCTCGCGTGCGGCAGTCGCCGACGCTACGCATGCCAAGCTGCTCGGGCGTTACCACGAGTTGGCAACTGTGCCACCCGGCCACCGCAAGGCTTGGGACATCGTTCATCGGTACGACTCGGAAGGGTCGATCTACAATTGTATGCCCCTGCGGCGAGGTGCGTACTTTTATCGCTCATTTGCGGGAAAGGAACTTGCCTTTGGGCCGGAGGGACGAGCACCGTCTCGACCTGAACTCGCTCCGCGGCGCGGAACAGGACCTCCTTGATTTGCACCGGACAGGCATCGGCATCGACCCGCACGATCACGGTGATTCGCTACCTGCTTCGAAGTAGTCCAAGCTATTATTTCGCCACAAGCACGGAGAATCCCATGGTCAAGACGCCGAACTACAAACAAGATAAGCGGCGCCGCGAAGATGCGCAGAAGAAGCGCAATCTGGAAGAACAGGAGCGAAAAGCGGCGCGCAAGAAGATCGTCCCCGCCGACCCGCCGCCGCAATGAACGGGCGTCGCTCGTGCGAGCCACGAGCGATCGACGAATCCACCGAGCACGTGATTGCACGGACGCGTAACTGGGTGGAGAAGGCGGTCATCGGATTGCGCCTATGCCCGTTTGCCGCGACACCGTACTTGCGCGGACAGGTTCGTTATCGGGTCAGCGAGCAGGCAACCACGCAAGGGCTCACTGAGGATCTGGCCGAGGAGTTGCGGTATCTCGCCGCCGCAGACCCGGAGGTCTGTGAGACCAGCCTCCTGATACATCCGTACGTGCTCGCACGATTTCCTCGACTACAACCAGTTCCTGGATCAAGCGGAGGCTACCGTAGCCTCCCTCGGTCTTACGGGCGAGTTGCAGATCGCGAGCTTCCATCCGGCCTACCAGTTCGCCGGGAGCGCGCCGGACGACATCGAGAACTACAGCAACCGTTCGCCGTATCCGATGCTGCACGTCCTGCGCGAAGCGAGCGTGCAGCGGGCCGCCGCGACGTTTCCGCAAGTGCACGAGATCGGTAACCGCAACATGGCCACGTTGCGTGCAGCTCGGAGACGCTGGCTGGCGTGAGTTGCTCGCATCGCGATCCGTAGCGGGTTTGCCGCTGGTCGCGATTCGCCGTCGGTGCAGGCGGACGGCTTCAAGAGATCCGCGAGCCGCCGCGTCATCTGATCGTATTGGAACGTCGCGATCTTGTAGCGCCAGGGGCCGACCTTCGCGTTGATGCGTGCCGCTTCTGCGGCAGGGTCGGGCGCTCCGGCCGGCGGCGCGGCCTGCGCGGCGTCGACGCTGGCCGTGAAGCCGACCCAGCTCGCGTCGCCGCGCTTCTCGCCTTCCGCGCGCACGACGAGCCCGTCGAACGTGCGGAACTCGACGACCGTGGGCTTCGCGGGCGGCGCCGCGGCCGCCGGCTCCACGTCCTCGAGGTTGAGCTCGCGCAGCGAGTTGCCGATCACGTTCGCGACACCGGGATACAGCAGCTCGCGGCCTTTCGGCACGTCGGCCACGTCGTAGTTCGCGGCGTCCTTGTTCGGCTTCGAGATTCGGACGCCTTGCCCGTCGGGCTGCGTGATCGTGACTTGCGCGATGCGGTCGCTGCGCACGTCGACGATCTGCGCGTCGAGCCACTGGCCCACGCCGCGCGCGAACTCGGGATTTCTGTCGATCAGGTAGCTCTGCGTTTCACCGGCGCGCCGCACGTAGCGGTGCTTCGAGCCATCGGCGTTGCCGAGGATCAGCGTGCGGCAGCTCCTTGCCCTTGGCCGTCAGCGCGACGGCGAGGCCGGCGGCTTTGTCGCCGCCGACGTCTTCGACGCCGAGGTGGCTGTAGAGCTCGGGATTCGCAGTTTTCTGCTCCAGGATCTTCGCCTCGGCCAGCGCGCGCAGCCCCTGGCGCAGCTTGCCGACGTCGGCCGCGTAGCCGTTCTTGTTCGTGGCGACCCAGCCTTCCGGCGTGCGCTCGAGAGTCACGACGGTCTCGTTGTTGGCCTTCGTGATCGTGACGCGCTCGATGTCGTTCAGCGCGGCCTCGAGCGCCGGTGCGAGCAGCGTGCCGCTGCCGCTGCCGCCGCTGGATCCGCGCTGACCGAAGAGCACCAGCGCCACGAGCACGACGACCGTCGCGAGCAGGATCAGAACGTTGCGCTGGCTCATGCGCCGGCCTTTCTGCGGCGCTTCACGAACACTGCCGCCAGCGCCAAGGCCGTCAGCAGCAGCGGCACTAGCGCGATGTTCAGGATCTTGAGCGTAGTGCCGAGGTTGTCGATGTCGCGGTCGAGATTGCGGCGCACGTTGCGCAGCTGCTGGCGGATCCGGACCTGCTCGTCGAGGAAGTTCTGCACCTCGGCCTGCTGCTCGGGGCTCATCAGTCAGCGAGCTCGTGTCCTTGCGCGCGGCCTGGAGATCGCCCAGCTTCTGCTCGGTGTCGCGCAGCTCGGCCTGGAGCCGCTCCTCGGTGGCGCGGAATTGCACGTCGGCATTGCGCCGCAGCTCTTCGACCTTCGTGAACGGCCGCGTAGTACGTCGCGCGGCTGCGCAGGCCGATCAGCGCTGCGCTGCCGGACGAGGTTGTCGAGCGCGTTGAACACGAAGTCGCCGTTGTTCGCGAACGCGCTCACGACGCGTTGACCGAGGAAGTTCTGCGCCTGCACCCACAGGCGGTCGCTCAAGCATGTCGACGTCGCCGACGAGCACGAGGTTCGCGTTGTCGGTCGAGGCCAGATGTGTGGCGCTGAGCGCTGCGTCG
Source organism: uncultured Gammaproteobacteria bacterium (assembly GCA_963748045.1). Lineage (GTDB taxonomy): Bacteria > Pseudomonadota > Gammaproteobacteria > Steroidobacterales > Rariloculaceae > FEN-1219. The sequence continues at coordinate 30,657 of CAVVIC010000018.1, read as the reverse complement.
ACCGGCGCATCGCGGCCCTCCGGCCTTCGGTGCACCGTCGGGGAACGCGGACTTCAGCGGCCCGGACGAGCCGCGCGGCGATGACCTGTTCTCTTGCCGCCCGGCGTGAAGTTGTTCAGCAGCTCGCCGGGGTCGGCGCAGGAGCTGGAAGCGCATCCGTCGGCAAGAGCTCGGACTCCGGGCTCGAGTGCAGCAGCGGCGTGAGCTTGGCTCGTCGCGCCGTCGGCGAGCTCGAAGTGCCCGGCGACGCCGACGTTCACGGAGTTGAGCCCCTGCGTGATGACGTCGTCCGTGCTCATCGCCTCGGCATGTCGAGGCCGAGCAAACCGATGTGACGCACGGGCTCGGGCGCGGCCACCGATGCTGAGCGCGTAACGGTTGTCGGCGACCACTTCACGCGTCGTTGAACTTGACGCCCCACGCCGCGAACAGCTTGTCGAGCGTCGACTGGCCTGCGCCGCGCCGGGGCCTTCCTGTCCACCGCCCGCGAGGATCTCCGCGAGCGGGTCGACGAAGATCAGCGCGCGGCCGCCGCGCATGACGAACTGGTCGATCGGCGTACTGCGTCGTGTCGTCGAGCATCGCGGGATGCACGACCCACAGCACGTTCACGTCGTCGTCGATCTTGAGCGTCGGTTCGGCGCAGCATGCGCACGTCGAACAGCTTGCGGCGCCTGCTCGACGATCACCCACGGCTGGCTCGGCTGCTGCGTCAGCGGGTCGAAGCCGCCGCCGATCGGCGCGCCCGTGAGCAGGCCCACGACGGTCTTCTTCGTGTTCGCAGGTTGTAGACGAGCCTCGCCAAGTCGTACTCGAGGAACATCTCCTTGGACGGCTCGGGATCGAAGAACGGAATCGTGTCGGTCGTGCCGATGCTGTTCGAGCCGGCGAGGCCGAAGTACACGGATTCGCCTCCGTCGCCGACGTTGGCGGCCTGGAGGCCGAACTGCTCCGCGCGGTCCTCGTCCTCGGAGAACTGCACGGGATCGACGACGTGCAGCACGAGCTTGCCGTCCGGCGTGTTGGCCGCGAACTCCTCGAGCGTCTCGCGCACGCGGTTCGCGTAGGCGCGCAGCTGCTGGCAGGTCCTTCGTCGATTCGTTCGAGAAGAAGAAATACAGGTTGATCGGCTCGTTGATGTCCTTCAGCACCGCGTGCGTGCCCTGCCGACAGCGTGTAGAGCTGGTTCTCCGTGAGGTCGAGGCGCGCGCCGCGCAGCAGCACGTTGCTTGCGATCACGGCCACGATGAGCGCGACGAAGAGTCACCGCGAGAGTCGAGTAGCCGATACGTTGCCGAGTGCGCGTGCTCATCGACTCAATCCGCCTTCTTCAGTTGCAAGACGATCGTGTTGGCGTACAGGCACACGCCGATCAGCAGCGCGAAGTACACGAGGTCGCGCAGGTCGATGACGCCCTTGCTGATGAAGTCGAAGTGCGTCAGGAAGCTGAAGCGCGCGAGCGCGTCGACGCAGCCACTGCGGCGCCCAGCCCGAGAAGAAGTCTGCAGCACGAGCTGAAGCCGGCGAGCAGCAGCACGAAGCACGTGACGAACGACAGGATGAACGCGATGACCTGGTTCTTCGTCGTCGGCGGAGATGCACGAGCCGATCGCGAGGAAGCCGCCGGCCATCAGGAAGCTGCCGACGTAGGCCGCGAAGATCACGCCGTTGTCGGGCTTGCCCAGGTAGTTGACCGTGATCCAGATCGGGAACGTGCAGCGCGAGCGCGATGCCCGTGAAGACCCACGCGGCGAGGAACTTGCCGAGGACGACCTGCCACATCTCGAGCGGCAGCGTCATCAGCAGCTCGATCGTGCCCGACTTACGCTCCTCGGCCCAGAGCCGCATGGTCGAGCGCGGGCACGAGGAACAGATACAGCCACGGGTGGAAGTAGAAGAACGCCGTGCAGGTCGGCCTGGCCCGCTCGTAGAAGCCGCCGAAGTAGAACGTGAAGAGCCCGCGAGCGATCAGGAAGATCACGATGAACACGTACGCGATCGGTGTCGCGAAATAGCTCGTGAGCTCGCGCTTGAAGACTGCGAGTACGCCGCTCATGCCGTGGCTCCGCCGGTGATCGACCGGAATACCTCGTCGAAGCGGCCGGACTCGAGATGCAGCTCGGCCAGGCTGCCAACGTTCCCTCTCGGCCAGCGCGTTGATCGCGGCGAGCGGCAGCTTGCCGGGCTGCCGGGAAGGCCGTGAGCCGCTGGTTCTTCTCGTCGAGCTCCGTGCTCGCGACCTCGGCGAGTGCGTTGATCGCGCGGCGCGCTGCGGTCAGCTGCTCGGCGTTCGCGAGCTTCACGGACACCGCGTTGTGGAAGCGCGACCGCGTCTCGAGACCGCGCGGCGTGTCGTCGGCCAGGATCTTGCCGTGCGCGATGATGATCGCGCGGTTGCACACGGCGTCGACTTCCTCGAGCAGGTGCGTCGAGATCACGATGATCTTGTCGCGCGCCATGCGGCCGATCAGCTCGCGAACCTCGTGCTTCTGGTTCGGATCGAGGCCGTCGGTGGGCTCGTCGAGGATCAGCACCTCGGGATCGTGCAGGATCGCCTGCGCGAGACCGACGCGGCGCCTGATAGCCCTTCGACAGCGTGTCGATGCTCTGGTCGAGCACGCGCTCGAGGATGCAGCAGCGCGAAAACCTCGTCGAGCCGTTGGCGGCGTTTCTGCGGCTGGCATGCCGCGCGCCTCCGCGATGAAGTCGAGGAACGAGCGCGGCGTCATCTCGGGATAGCTCGGCGCGCCCTCGGGCAGATAGCCGATGCGGCGTTTGGCCGCGACGGACTGCGTTTCGATGTCGTGGCCGCAGACGAGCACGCGGCCCGAGGTGGCCGGCAGGAAGCCGGCGACGATGCGCATCGTCGTGGTCTTGCCGGCGCCGTTTGGGCCCGAGGAAGCCGAGCACCTGGCCCGGCTCGACCCGGAAGCTCAAATTGTCTACGGCACGGAGCCGACCATATTCTTTGGTGAGGCCCTGGACGTCGATCATGTGGAAACCCGGCGGAGACTTAAAAAAGATGCGGTACCGCGATGCGGCGAAACATTCTCCATAGACGCCAAAGCCCTTTCAAGTTACGGACTTGTCATGGAGAGGCCGACGGGTTGCCATCCACGTCGACGATCGTGACGTCGCCGAAGTTCAACGCGCGGACTTCTGCTTCCATGACCTTGCGGTCGCCGACGACGACCCAGGTCAACCGATTGGATTGCAGCAACCGCTTGGCCGCGCCGTTGACCTCACCCACCGTGAGCTTCGCGACGAGCTCCGCGTAGTCGTTCCAGTAGTTGTCGGGCAACTTGAAACGCACGAGTGCCGCGATGTCGCGCGCCACGGCGCGCGCCGTCTCCCAGCGGCCCGGCAGCGTCAGAGTGCTGCGCCGTTTGCTCGTGGCGACCTCGGCGTCGGTGGCGGCGCGCGAGGTCGACGAATTCGTCGATCTCCTTCTTCATCTCGCGCATCGACGGCGCGGTCTTGTCGGCCTGCACCGGCGCGATCGCGAGGAACGGCCGCTGCGCCTGCGTGTCGACGATCGTCGTATCGGCGCCGTACGACCACGTCTTGTCCTCGCGCAGGTTCATGTTGATGCGCGACGTGAACGCGCCGCCCAGGATGTCGTCCATGGCGTTGATCGCGATCTCGTCGGCCTGATTCTTGGCCGGGATCAGCTCGCCGGCGATGATCATGCTCTGCTCGGAGCCCGGCCGGTCGATCAGATAGATGCGCGGCCGGTCCGGCAGGCCGACGTCCGCCAGCTTCTTCACGGGGACGTCGCCGCGCTGCCAGCGCGCGAACAGCGCCTCGAGCTTCGGCTTGATCTCCGCGAGCGTCGTGTCGCCGACGACGATCAGCGTCGCGTTGTTCGGCTTGAACCACGTGGCGTGGTACTTCACGAGATCGTCGCGCTTGATCGCGGCCACCGACTGCTCGGTGCCGGAGCCCGTCATCGGCAGGGCGATACGCGTGGCCTTCGCCGTACAGCAGGCGTGGCAGAACGCGCAGCGCCATCGACGTCGGCGTGTTCTTCTCCTGCTGGATACCGGCGAGCTGCAGGCGCTTCAACCGGTCGAGCTCGGTCTGCGGGAACGCCGGGTTCAGGATCACGTCGGCATAGATCGCGAGCGAGGGGTCGAGATTTTCCTTGAGCGCGTTCAGGCTCACGACCGAGAAGTCGAGATTCGCGCCGCTGTTCAAGTCCGCGCCGAGGCGCGCGAGCGCGTCGTCGATCTTCAGCGTGTCCATGCTCGTCGTGCCTTCGTCGAGCATCTCCATGGTCATGTTCGCGACGCCGGGCGCGGCGAACTGATCGGCCGCGAAGCCGGCGTTCAGCTGCAGGCTGAACTGCACGACGGGCACCGCGTGGCGCTCGGCGACGATCAGGCGCATGCCGTTCGCCGAGCGTCGCCTGGCTCATCGCCGGGAACGGCGCGTCCGGGAACGACGTCGGCATCGGCAGCTTCTTTCGATCGGCGCCGCCGGCGCCGGCCTTCAGCGTCGCGCGAGAACGGCTGTACCTCGAGCACGAGCGGTGCGCCCTTGATCCAGGTGCGCGCGGTCGCGACGACCTGTTGCGGCGTGGCCGAGCGTCAGCAGCTCGAGCGAGTGCTTGTAGAAATCCGGCCGGCCGCCGTACACGGCGTTCTCGGCGAGGATGCTCGACTTGCCGCGGAAGCCGCCGACCTGCTCGACGCCGCGCATGAACGCGGCGCGGATCTCGGTCTTCGCCCGATCGAGCTCGGCGCGCGTGGGCCCCTGCGCCAGGAACCGCGCGAGCTCCTCGTCGAGCGCCTTCTCGACCTTCGCGAGATCCTGGCCCGGGCCCGCCGTGGCGTACACGATGTACGCGCCCGCGATCTCGTTGTTCAGTCGCGAACGCGCCCGCGTCGGTCGCGATCTGGTCCTTGTAGACGAGCCGCTGATACAGCCGCGACGTCTTGCCGCTCGTCAGCACGTAGTCGGCGAGCTGCAAGTACGTGGAGTCGTCGCTGATCCACTCCGGGCCGAGCCACACCTTGTAGATGCGCGCTTCGGGCACGCGGTCCTGCATGATCATGCGCGTCGCGGGCACGCTGACGGGGATCGAGCGCTCGCGGCGCGTCAGCGGCGGCCCCGGCGGGATGTCGCCGAAGTAGCGCTGCACCTTTTCCTTGGCCGTCGCGAGATCGATGTCGCCGGCCAGCACGAGCGTCGCGTTGTTCGGCCCGTAGTACGTCTGGAACCACTTCTTGACGTCGTCCAGGCTCGCGGCGTTCAGGTCTTCCATCGAGCCGATGACTTCCCACGAGTACGGGTGGCCCGGCGGGAACAGATTCGTGATCGAGCGTGCCGTACGCCTTGCCGTACGGCTGCGTTGTCGCCCTGGCGCTTCTCGTTCTGGACCACGCCGCGCTGCTCGTCGAGCTTCTTCTGGTCGATCGCGCCGAGCAGATGGCCCATGCGGTCGGACTCCATCCAAAGCGCGAGATCGAGGGCCGTCGTCGGCACGGTCTCGAAGTAATTCGTGCGATCGAAGTCCGTGCTGCCGTTCATGTTCGTGGCGCCGACTTCCTGCAGCGGCCGGAACCACTCGTCGTTATGATTCTCGCTGCCGTTGAACATCAGGTGCTCGAACAGGTGCGCGAAGCCGGTTTTGCCCGGCACCTCGTTCTTCGAGCCGACGTGATACCAGACCTTGACCGCGACGATCGGCGCCTTGTGGTCCTCGTGCACGATCACGCGCAGCCCGTTGTTCAGGCGGAACTCGTCGAACGGGATGTCCGGGTCCTGCGCGAGCGCGCGGGCGCGAAGCAACGCCACTAGGCAGGCGAGTGCGAGCAGTCTGGTCATCGACGTTCCTTGGGCGACGTTGTGTGCCGAGTAGCGGGCGTGCTGGAGTATAAGCGCGGCCGGCGATGGCGGAGTAACCACCGGAAGGCCAAGAATCTATGAGCAGAAAGGAACTCTACCCCCCGATCGAGCCGTTCGACAGCGGCTACCTGGCCGTCGGCGACGGCCACGAGATCTATTACGAGCAATGCGGCAACCCGCGCGGCAAGCCTGCCGTGTTCGTGCACGGCGGGCCGGGCGCCGGTGGCGACGCGAACGCGCGGCGCTTCTTCGATCCCGGCCGGCTACCGGATCGTCGTGTTCGACCAGCGCGGCGCCGGCCGCAGCCTGCCGCACGCTTCATTCGGTCGCGAATACCACCTGGCATCTCGTGGCCGACATGGAGCGCTCTGCGGCAGCACCTGGAAATCGAGCGCTGGCTCGTGTTCGGCGGGTCGTGGGGCAGCACGCTCGCGCTCGCGTACGCCGAGACGCATCCGGGCGCGGTCACCGAGCTCGTGCTGCGCGGCATCTTCCTGCTGCGCCGAGCCGAGCTGCACTGGTTCTATCAGCACGGCGCCAGCATGGTGTTCCCGGAGCTGTGGCAGGAGTTTCTGGCGCCGATTCCGCCCGCGGAACGCCGCGATCTGCTCGCGCGCCTATCACCGCCGATTGACGGGCGCGGACACCGCAGGCGCAGCTGGCGGCGGCGCGCGCGTGGTCGATCTGGGAGGGCGCGACGAGCTCGTTGTGGCCGAATCCGGCGCGTGCGGCGCAGTTCGGCGCGCCGCAGTTCGCGCTGGCGCTCGCGCGCATCGAGGCTCACTATTTCGTGAATCGCGGCTTCTTCGCCGACGAGAATCAGCTGCTGACGGGCGCGGAGGCGATCCGAGGGATTCCGGCCGTCATCGTGCACGGCCGGTACGACATGGTGTGCCCGATCGATACGGCGTTCAGGCTGCACCAGCGCTGGCCGGAAGCGGACCTTCGCGTCGTGCTCGACGCGGGGCATTCGGCGTACGAGCCCGGCATCACGGCCGAGCTCGTGACTGCCACGGACAGGTTTTTGCGAGGAGCTAGGGTGCAATGACGGTGTTGTGTTTGGTCAACGGCCAGATCGTGAACGACGGGCGGGTCTTCGCGGCCGACGTGCTGATTCGCGGCGAGCGCATCGAGCGTATCGGACCCGGACCCGTGCCGGCGGGCGCGGAAGTCATCGATCTCGAGGGCCGCTACCTGCTGCCCGGGATCATCGACGATCAGGTGCACTGCCGCGAGCCTGGGCTCACGCACAAAGCCACGCTCGGCAGCGAGTCCCTGGCCGCGATCTGCGGCGGCGTCACGAGCTTCCTCGACATGCCGAACACGCAGCCGCCCACGACGGATCGCGCGGCGCTCACCGAGAAGCGCCGCATCGCGGCCGATACCTGCCATGTGAACTACGGGTTCTACTTCGGGGCCACCAACACGAACCTCGAGGAGCTGAAGCGCGTCGGCTCCGATCTGGCCTGCGGCATCAAGGTGTTCATGGGTGCGTCCACAGGCAACATGCTCGTCGACGACCCCGCGACACTCGAGGGCATCTTCGCCGCGGCGCGATTACCGGTGGCCACGCATTGCGAGCACTCGCCCACGATCTGGGCGAACGAAAAGCGTTTCCGCGAACGCTATGGCGATGCAGTGCCGATCGAGGCGCATCCCGAGATTCGCTCGGCCGAAGCCTGTTATCTCTCGTCGTCGTTCGCCGTTGGGCTTGCGCGAAAACACGGCACGCGGTTGCACGTCCTGCATCTCACCACTGCGCGCGAGATGGAGCTGTTCGAGCCGGGCCCGATCGCGGGCAAGCGAATCACGGCCGAAGTCTGTGTGCACCACCTGTGGTACGAGCAGTCGAGCTACGCGACGCAGGGCGCCCGGATCAAGTGCAACCCGGCGATCAAGACGGCCGCGGATCGTGCGGCTCTGCAACAGGGCGTCGTGAACGATCGAATCGACGTGATCGCCACGGACCACGCGCCGCACACACTCGCCGAGAAAGCACGCGGCTACTTCGAAGCGCCGTCGGGTCTGCCGCTCGTGCAGCATTCGTTGTTGATGTTGCTCGAGCAGCATGCCCAAGGGCTGTTTACGCTGCCGAAGATCGTGGAGAAGGCGGCGCACAACCCTGCCACCCTGTTCGGCATCGTCGACCGTGGTTTCGTGCGCGAGGGGTACTTCGCCGACCTCGTCGCCGTCGACCTCGACAAACCGACGCGTGTGGATGCAGCGCAGGTACGTTACAAGTGTGGCTGGTCGCCGCTCGAGGGCACTACGCTCCGCTCCAGCGTTTTCGTGACGGTGGTCAATGGCGCGACGGTGTTTCGCGATGGCCAGCCGGTCGGGCCGCGTGCCGCCAAAGCACTCGAGTTCCACCCGCATGCGTGACGCGTTACCTTGTTACTCGAACAGCCGCTGTGCTGGAGTTTTGCCTATGAATACTGGGCTCAACTTGGCTCTCCGCGTACTCGCCGTCACGTGGCTCGCGCTGTCGCTCTCCGCCTGTGGGTCAGGCGACAAACCGACATCGACCGCGGCTCCTGCCAACGCACCCGCCGCGAAGGGGCCGCAGCCGGCACCGGCTGCCGCCGCTGCACAGGCCCCCGCCTCCGCCGCGCCGGCGTGTAGCACTGCTCGAGCAAGAAGTCGCCTACGGCGAAGGCCAGAAGACCAACCTCGTGGGATTTCTCGCCATGCCGCGGGACGCCGCGGAGCCGTTGCCCGGCATCATCGTGATCCACGAGTGGTGGGGCTTGAACGACGAGATCAAAACACTGGCGCGCAGATTGGCGGGCGAAGGCTACGTCGCGCTCGCCGTGGATCTGTACGGGGGCGCCACCGCTACGACGCCGGACAAAGCGCAGGCGCTGATGACCGCGCTGCTGGCCGATCCGGAATCCGGGCGCAAGAATCTGCGACAGGCCTACGACTATCTCGAGAAGTACGCGCTGGCGCCGCGCATCGGCAGTATCGGTTGGGATTTGGGAGGTAGCTGGGCGCTGCAAACGGCGCTGCTGTATCCCGACCAGCTCGACGCGCTAGTCATGTACTACGGTCAGGTGACTGTCGAACGCGATCAGCTCGGTAAATTGCAGGTGCCGATCCTCGGGTTTTTTGGCGGCGAGGACAAGAGCATCCCGGTCCGCGACGTGCAGAATTTTCGCGCCACGCTGAATGAGCTCGGCAAGAACGCCGAAGTGTTGATCATGATCGGCGCGGACCACGGGTTCGCCAATCCGAGCGGCCGCAACTACAACGAGCCGTCGGCCGCCGAGGCCTGGACGAAGACGCTCGAGTTTCTGAAGCACAATCTAAAGGTGACCGCCGAGCCCGCGGCGCATTAGCGTGAGGCATGGCCGTGGGCGGGGAAGCAGCGGCGGAAGACGCGAAAAAAATAGGGACCGGGCTGCGAACATCCATATTCTTCGTTGCGAAGCCTATCCTGGTTCGCGACTCGGAAGCCCGGTCCCCCTAGCAAGGCCGTCCGATTCGGCCAAACGGCACCACCACTGGGGGGAGTAGTGATGGCGCCGTGCGTCTCTCCGCTTAACCTCGAGCGCGAAGCTCGTTACTAGCCAGCTCGATCTTCGGCGCCAACGAGCGGCGCAGCTCCTGACCTAGCGTGCTACGGATCTCCTCGTTCAGCGACCGGACGTAGTTTTCGATCTCCGTCCGGAACAGCTGCTCATCGACCGTGACATCGACTAGCACCGGTGACTTAAACGTCGGATTGGCCTCCGTGGCCGTCGCGTGCTGCGCGAGCAGGCCCACGGACAGTCCGACGGCCAAGGCGACCGGCATCGACAGTTTGCGTGTAACCATACTCAAGTCCTTTACCGATATTTCGGTGCTTGTGACCTCTGTCACAGAGATCTCTTACGCGCTCCTTAATGCACGGCTTGTGCCAAGCTAGAGATCCAATAAAAACAATAGGTTATTAGAATTTCCAGATAACGAATTCCCGTAAACAACGGGTTTCCGTTGCTTGCAACGCCGAAAAACCGTAAGCTCGGCCCATGAGCGTCGAATCCAACTACCAGTGGCTCTTCCGCCGCAGCCCGGCCCTGATCGTGCTGCTGAACGAAGAGGGATTCTTCGTCGATGCCAGCGATTCGTGGCTCAAGCGCTTCGGCTATGGCCGCGAAGAGATCACGAACATGCGTCCGCAGGATCTTGCGACCAAGGAAGTCGCGAAGATCATCACCGAAGAATATCTGCCGATGTTGCGGCGCACCGGGCGCCTGCAAGGCGTGCCCGTGGATCTCGTGACGCGCGGTGGTGAGCGCGTCGATTGCCTCGCCACTGCGATCGTCGATCGCACCGACGAGGGTGACTACCTGCGAACGGTCGCCGTGTACACGGAGCTCGGGCTGCAGGCGCGGCTCGAGCAGCACTATCGTGGGCTATATCGCGCGACGCCGGCCATGCTGCACACGGTCGATAGCCACGGCCGAATCATCCATGTCAGTGATCGCTGGCTGCAGACGCTTGGGTTTAGGCGCGAAGATGTGCTCGGGCGCCTGATCACGGATTTCATGGGTCCGGAAACGCGACTCACGCTCGGCGGCGGCAAGCTCGAAGACGTCATCGCGCATGGTGAGCTCGAAAATGAGCCGCGCACGTACGTTGCGAAGTCCGGGGAGATCCTCGAGGTCGTGGTGTCTGCCACCGCCGACCGGGACCCGAGCGGCGCCGTCGTGGCGTTGCTGGTCGCGTCCAGCAACGTGACGGAGCGTAATCGTGCGGAGCGGCAGCTGCGCGCCGCGTTCGAGGAGAACGCGAGGCTGCGCGCCGAGCTCGAGCGCGAGCGCGACTACCTGCGCGAAGAGGTCCAGGTGTCGATGAACTACGGCCGCATCATCGGCGAGAGCTCGGCGCTGAAGAAGATGCTCGCGCGCATCGAAGCCGTCGCGCAAACGTCCGCGAGCGTGCTGATCCAGGGCGAGTCGGGCGTCGGCAAGGAGCTCGTTGCGCACGTGATTCACGCGCGCAGCCCGCGCAGCCAGGGCCCGCTCGTGAAGGTCAATTGCGCGTCGATCCCGCACGAGCTGTTCGAGAGCGAGTTCTTCGGCCACGTGAGGGGCGCGTTCACGGGTGCGGTTCGCGATCGCGTTGGGCGTTTCGAGCTCGCGGACGGCGGCACGATCTTCCTGGACGAGGTCGGCGAAATTCCGCTCGACCTGCAGAGCAAGCTGCTGCGCGTGTTGCAGGAGAGCGAGTACGAGCGGGTCGGCGACGACCGCACGCACTCGGTCGACGTGCGCGTGGTCGCGGCCACCAATCGCGACCTCGAGCAGGCCGTGGCGGAGGGCAAGTTTCGCGAGGATCTGTTCTACCGCCTGAGCGTGTTCCCGATCGAAGTTCCGCCGCTGCGCGAGCGCGGCGACGACGTGCTCCAGATCGCGAGCCACTTTCTCGAGCGCACCTGCCAGGAGTTCGGGCATCGACCGCTGACGTTGTCGAAGCAACAAGCGGCATTGCTGAAGCGCTACGACTGGCCGGGCAACATCCGCGAGCTGAAGAACGTGATCGAGCGCGCGGTGATCCTGTCGCGCGGCAAAGTGCTGCGCCTCGATCTTGCGATGAGCGACATCCTGAACTCGCCGGCCGTCGCCGAGACGAACGCGCCGGAAGGTGTCGTGCGCCTGATGACCGAAGCGGAGCTGCTCGATCTCGAGAGGAAAAACACGCTGCTCGCGCTCGAGCGTGCGCAATGGCGCGTATCCGGTCCGAACGGTGCGGCCAAGCTGCTCGGCGTGAAGCCGACGACGCTCGCCGACCGCATGCAGGAAGCTGAAGCTCCGCAAGCCGACCACCGGCACTCCGCGGCAGGCCGCGGAACGTCGGCAACCGGCTTAGCGCCCAAAGGCTTGTAGCCCGTTGTTGATATCTGGTATACGTTATGTCCAGGGGCGACAGTGGGTTGCCCGGTCGGTGCCGACAACAACAACAACTTCCAGGCTCCACCATGTCGCCACTCGCCCAGCGTTTCGCCGAGGCCGTCAGGACCCTGATCGGGGATGGCCCCGTAAAAGTTCGTTTGGTCCAGGCCTACGCCGCCCATCTGGCGGACCTGGCCGACGTCGAGTTTCCGGCGGCGCTCCGCCGTGATTTCGCCGACCTGCAGGTCGCCCTGAATCGGGTGGCGCCGGTGGGGAGCGAGTCGCGGGTCAGAGCCAGCGTCCAGAAGATGTCCCCGGACGAGGCGGGTAGCCATGCCGGCACCATCGTGAAGCTCTACGTCGAGCTCCTGAACACCCTCGAGCGTGCCGAACCGCTCAAGGTCGTCAGCACGCCGAAGAAGACCCCTCAGTACCTGACCAATCGCAGCTGAGAAAGCACCCATCTAGGGCACGGGTTCTGCGACTTTCATCAAGGATTTGGCCCCGGTCATGGCCGACCATAGCGGGCAGTCTCTCCCCGCCCGTGTGGACGCCATTGGATGGCCGAGTCCGTTGTCAGTGACGAGTCGAACAGTGCTGGTGCCGTTGCCAGCTACGCGGCGTATGGGCAGCTGATCAAGATGCTGCTGCCGAGCACGGGTAGCATCGCGATCTACGACGGCGCGAGCGAGCTCCTCTGGTGCTCCGACGGTTACGAGCAGCTCGACCTCCGCCAGCTGCTCGAGCGACTGCGACGCGAGCGACACCCTCGCGAGTCGCGGCAGCATCGAGCTGACATCCGCGGGCGTCCCTGCGTTCGTCGCGCGTCTGCGTGGCGCCGAATCGGTGCCCGCTCGGCTCGCTGGTCATCGAGCTGAATCAGAACTCCAAGCAGACGCCGTCCATGGTGCTCAGCATGCTGCGGCCGGTCCTCGATACGCTCGAGAATCGGCTCGATCTCGAGCACACGCGATCGGCTTCGCCCGCCGTCGACGATGCGGGGCTCGAGCTGCTGCTCTCGGTCGATGAAGCGGGCCAGCTCGACAGTGGGGCTCTGACGCACCTGCTGCGCCACTGCATGCAGCATCTCGGCTGTGTGCTCGGGGCGCTGCTCGTGCCGGACAAGAATCTGACGGTCTCGTGTGCCGTGGACGAATCGATCGCCGGGGCGACGATCCTCGATCGTACGCAGAAGCACCTGCTTGGCATGGGCGCAGCTGAACAACCGGCCGATGGTCGTGAATCGCGTCGCGGGCGCCGGCGGTGTAGCGCCGTACAAGATTCTCTCGTGTCCGATTCGCGACGTGCATAGCTCGCGTGATTGGCCTCGTGGCGCTGTTCCGCGCGGCAGCGGCCGAGGATTTCGAGCTGCGCGACATCCGGATTCTGGAGTTCGTGAGTCGCAAGACCGTTGCGATCCTGAGCAGTCAGCACGATTCACTGACCGGCCTCGTGAACCGACTGATCTTCGAACGGCGCATGCAGTCTCTGCTCGATGCCGGCCCTGGCACCCACGCGCTGTTGTACGTCGACATCGATCATCTCGAATCGATCAACGAGGCATTCGGCTTTCAGGCGGGCGACGAGGTCATTCAGCGCGTCGCCGACATGATCCGCCGCGCGGCCGGTGCCGCGGCCGTGGTTTGCCGCGTCGGCGGCGATCGTTTCGCGGCGCTGCTGCCGCAGTCGGACATCAACGTCGCGCATGAGGTCGGCAAGCGCGTGCTGGCGGCAACGGCCCAGCTCGGCTACGTAAACGGCGTCGATGCCGTGCCGGTCGGCGTCAGCATCGGCGCCGTCGAGATCGCCCGCCGGCAGGACCAGATCTCACACCTGATCGCAGCCGCGGAGCTCGCGTGCAAACGCGCAAAGCAACAAGGCGGCGGTCGTCTAGTGGTCGCCGACGAAAGCGCGACCTCCGCAACCAGCGGGGAGCGGCAGAACCTCGCCGCAACGACCTTGCAGGACGCTTTCCGCGCGAACGACTTCCGCCTCGACGCCCAGCCGATCGTCGGTCTCGGCGTGAAGCCCGGCGAGACGATCGGTTACGAACTGCTGGTGCGAATGCGCGGCCCGGGCGGCGCGCTGATCGCCCCCGACAAGTTTTTCGATGCGGCCGAGCGCTACGAGCTTCTGCCGGCGCTCGACCGTTGGGTGCTGTGCTCGGCGATCGAGGCGCTGCGCCCGCATGCTGCGGAACTCGCGAATGCGTCGTGCTGTTTCACGCTCAATGTGTCGGCGCAGTCACTCGCGACGCGCAAATACGCGACGTTCGCGCTCGAGCAAATCGCCGAGGCCGGTCTTCCGCCCACGGCGTTCTGTTTCGAGCTCAAGGAATCGGCTGCCGTCAATCACATCGCAGCCGCAGAGGTGCTGATTCGCGAGCTGACGAACGCCGGCTGCAAGATCGCGCTCGACGATTTCGGCTCCGGCTTGAGCTCGTTGGCGCACTTGAAGCGTCTGCCCGTGCATTACCTCAAGATCGACGGCCGTTTCGTGCGCCGCATCGTCGACGACCGCATCGCCGAATCGATCGTGTCCGGCATCGCGGGCGCGGCGCGAACGCTGGGCGTGAGCGCCATCGCCGAGCACGTCGAGAACCCGGCGACCGCCGACAAGCTGCGGGAGCTCGACGTCGACTTCGGTCAGGGGTTTCACTTCGGCCGGCCGCAGCCTCTCGCCACTCTGCTCGCGGCGTTTCGCGCAGCGCCGGCGGCGCGCGTGACCACGGGCGGCTGAGCGGAACCGCACTTCGTTGCGCTTCGCGCTGGCCTAGAATACGGTTCGAGACCCAAGGCTCAACCGAGGGGCGGTCATGCGGAAGCGGTTACTGTTGATCGGTGCGATGTGCGCCTCAGCGGCCCTGGCGGGCGCGGAGCCCGCCTACGTGACCGACAGTTTGCGTTTGAGCCTCTACGGCGCGGCCGATGGCAGCGGTGATCCGCTCGACAACCTCGCGAGCGGCGCCGCCGTCGAAGTGCTCGAGCGCGATACCAACTACACGCACGTTCGCACCGCCGCAGGCCGCGAGGGGTGGGTCAAGACGGCGTTCCTCGTCAACACCAAGCCGGCGCGTGCGCGCGTCGCGGAGCTCGAGGCGGAGATCGCGCGATTTGAAGAACGACGTCGCAGCCGCGCGCGACGCGCAGCACGCGGCGGAAGAGCAGCTCGGCAAGCTCGCTCGCACCGCATCGACTACGGCGCCGACCGATGCGTTGCAGGTAGCCCTCGACCGTCTGCGCCGCGAGAACCGCTCCTACGAAGAGCGGTTCGAGACTTATCGCAGCACGTTGCCCCTGCCTTGGGTGCTCGTTGCCCTGGTCGTGACGCTCGTGGGCGGATTTGCCGCCGGCCTATGGTGGCTCGATTCGCTGATACGCCGACGCCACGGCGGCTTCCGGATCTACTGACGCCCGGTTTTGCGCCGCAGCGTCCACGCGTGATGCAGGCGGACGCCGAGCAGCACCGCGAGCAGGAACGCGTAGAGCAGCGGCTCGGAGATGTCGAGCTTGACCTGCCACCAGAAGTGCACCACGCCGAGCACCGCGATCACGTAGACGAGGCGGTGCAGCTTGACCCAGTTCCTGCCGAGCGCGCGCTGAATCCGATTCGTCGAAGTCGCGGCGAGCGGGATCAACATCAGCAGCGCGGTGAACCCGACGGTGATATACGGCCGCTTGGCGATGTCCTCGAATACGTGGTCCCACGCGAAGCCGAGGTCGAGCCATGCGTAGGTCGTGAAGTGCAGCACAACGTAGAAGAACGCGAACAGCCCGAGCAGTCGGCGGAACGAGATGAGGCGGTTGATGCCCGTCGAGCGCCGAATCGGCGTGATGCACAGCGTCAGCAGCAGCAGGTTCAGCGCGGTCTTGCCGCAGACGTTCAGGAGTTCCTGGACGGGATCCGCGCCGAGCGACATGCCGTTGAATTCAACGGCGCGTAAGACGAGCAGCGCGAACGGCGCGAGGCACGCGACCCAGAGGGCCACCTTGACGGCGACCACCCAACGCGGTGTCGCGACCGGCACGCGGCTAATAGTTCCTGGCGAGATCGAGCCCGGTGTACAGGCTCGCGACCTGATCGGCGTAGCCGTTGAACATCAGCGTCGGCGCTCGCGCCGCGAACAGGCCGCCGCCGAGCTTCCTTTCGCTGGCCTGGCTCCAGCGCGGGTGATCGACCTTCGGATTCACGTTCGAGTAGAACCCGTACTCCTGCGGCGCCGCCATGTTCCAGCTCGTGTGCGGCCGCTTGTCCGTGAAGTGGATGCGGACGATCGACTTCGCGCTCTTGAAGCCGTACTTCCACGGCACGACGATGCGAATCGGCGCGCCGTTCTGGTTCGGCAGCACCTTGCCGTAGACGCCGACGGCGACGAGCGTCAGCGGGTGCATGGCCTCCTCGATCGTGAGGCCCTCGCGATACGGCCACTCGAGGACCGGGTAGCGGATGCCCGGCATCTGGTTGCCGGTCCGCGAGCGTCAGGAACTGCACGAACTTGGCGTTCGACGTCGGCTCGAAGCGCTTCAGGAGATCGGCCGAGCGGGAAGCCGACCCACGGAATCACCATCGACCACGCTTCGACGCAGCGCAGCCGGTAGACGCGCTCCTCGAGCGCGTGAGGCTTCAGGATGTCCTCGAGCGTGAACGTGCCGGTCTTGCGGCACTCGCCCGTCACCTGAATCGACCACGGCTTGGTCTTCAGCGTGTGCGCGTTGACGGCCGGATCGCCCTTGTCGGTGCCGAACTCGTAGTAGTTGTTGTAGGTCGTGATGTCCTTCGAAGCGTCGCGGCTTGTCGGTCATCGAGTCGGGCCACTTCTTCAGGTCGGCGAACTTGCCGTCGGCGGGAATCGTGGCCGCTTCACACGCGGACATCATCGCGCTCGGCACCAGGCCCGCACGCGACCACGGCGGCCTGCACGGTGCGGCCGGTTCATGAACGCGCCTCCGGAGTGATCTCCGAAGGCTTGATTCGCGTGTCGGGCTTCGTGCGCATCGTGACCACCGTCTGTTGGACCTCGGTATTCGGACGCTCCGCGCCACGCGAAAGTTGCGCGGAGCCGCGCGATACGACCCGCGCTTACGCAGGCACGCGTAGCAACGGGCCGTCAGTTGGCTAGAATACGCTCGGTACCGGTAATTGACAAACCGCTAAGTCGACGGGGCGTTAGACCCCGGAAACACGGCCATTCAACTCTTTGGGGGACGCTAATGAAGCTCATAACGGCAGTCGTCAAACCGTTTCGCTTGGACGATGTGCGCAATGCGCTGGCGGACGTCGGCGTGCAGGGGATGACCGTGACCGAGGTCAAGGGTTTTGGCCGGCAACGCGGCCACACCGAGCTGTATCGCGGCGCCGAGTACGTCGTCGATTTCCTGCCGAAGGTGAAGGTCGAGGTCGCCGTCACGCGACGAGTTCGTCGAGCGCGTGATCGAGGCCATCATCGAAGCGGCGAAGACCGGCAAAGTCGGCGACGGCAAGATCTTCGTCACCGATCTCGAGCAGGTGTACCGCATCAGAACCGGCGAAACCGGCGATCAAGCGATCTGATTCACCGCTAGCTCTGGGGGGAGCGAACGTGACTAAAACGAAGAGTGCTGTAGTGGCACTGGTGGCGGCTTTGTGCCCGGCGCTTGGCGCTGGCACAAACGGTCGACAGCGGTGCCACGGCGTGGCTCCTGACGGCCACGTCCCTGGTGTTGATGATGACGCTGCCCGGTCTCGCGTTGTTCTACGGCGGCCTCGTGCGCAGCCGCAACGTGCTGTCGGTGCTGATGCAGTGCTTTGCGCTGTGTTGCATCGTCTCGCTGATCTGGGTGGTGTTCGGGTATTCCGTCGGCGTTTTCGCCGAGGGCAACGGCTTCATCGGCGGGCTTGTCGAAAGCGTGGATGCAGCGGCGTCGAGGTGAACACCGTGAGCGGCGTCGATCCCCGAGTCGGTGTTCGCGATGTTCCAGCTGACGTTCGCGATCATCACGCCGGCGCTGATCATCGGCGGCTTCGCGGAACGCACGCGTTTCGCCGGCATGCTGCTGTTCTCCATCCTGTGGCTCGTCGTCGTCTATCTGCCGGTCACGCATTGGGTGTGGGGCGGCGGCTGGCTCGCCGCGATGGGCTTCCGCGACTTCGCCGGCGGCGCCGTCGTGCACGTCAACGCCGGCGTCGCGGCGCTCGTCGCGGCGCTCGTGATCGGCAAGCGCAACGGCTTTCCCGAGCACGCGCGATGCCGCCGCACAACCTCACGATGACCGTGACGGGTGCGTCGCTGCTCTGGGTCGGCTGGTTCGGCTTCAACGGCGGGCAGCGCGCTCGCGGCGAATGGCGCGGCCGGGATGGCGATGCTCGTCACGCACGTCGGCGCCGCGGCCGGCGCGCGTGGCCTGGATGACGCCTCGAGTGGGTCAAGTTCGGCAAGCCGAGCGTGCTCGGCATCGTCACGGGCATGGTCGCCGGGCTCGGCACGATCACGCCCGCCTCGGGCTACGTCGGCCCGATGGGCGGCTCTCGATCATCGGCGCTCGTCGCCGGCGTCGTCTGCTTCTTCGCCACGCAATTCGTCAAGCGGAAACTGAGGATCGACGACTCGCTCGACGTATTCCCCGTGCACGGCGTCGGCGGCTTCACCGGTCTGCTGCTGACGGCGGTGTTCTCGGCGCAAGTCGCTCGACGGGATCGGGCTTGCCCGACGGCGTGTCGATCGGCGCGCAGCTGCTCGACGCAGCTGATCGGCGCGCTTGCGACGGCCGTGTGGTGCGGCATCGCGACGTTCGTGATCCTGAAGGTCGTGAATGTCGTCGCGCCGCTACGTGTGTCGTCCGAGCAGGAGAGCGATGGCCTCGATCTCGTGCTGCACGAGGAACGCGGCTACAGCCTCTAGGCGGCTTGCGCGGGGGCGGGCCCGAGCGGCAGCTTGAGGTCGATCTCGAGCCCGCCGCCGTTGCGATTGCGCGCCGTCGACGCTGCCGCCGTGCAGCTCCGTCACGCGGGTCGTGATCGCGAGGCCGATCCCCTGGCCGCCTTTCTGGTGGTCGCGGCTCTTGTCGGTGCGGTAGAACGGCTCGAAGATCCGCGACAGCTCCGAGTCCGGCACGCCGGGCCCGCGATCGAGCACGCGCACGAGCGCCGCGTCGGCGCTCGACGTGGCCTCGACCTCGACCGGCTGCGCCGGGTCGCCGTAGATCAGCGCGTTGCGGACGACGTTCTCGATCGCGCTCTTGAGCCCGTCGGCATCGCCGCGCACTTCGATCGGGCCGCTGGTCGTGAGACTCGACGCGGCTCGCCGGATGCTCGAAACGCGCGTCGTCGACGACTTCGCCGACCAGCTGGTCGAGGCGCACCGCCTCGCGACGCGGCGCCGTGGCCGTTCGCAAGCGCGTCAGCGTCATGACCTGGCCGATCAGCGCGTCGAGCTTCTCCGCCTCGCGCTCGATGCGGTCGAGATCCGGTTGCGCCTGGGCTCCGGCGCGCCGCTGCGCGAGCGCGAGCGCCATGCGAATTCGCGCGAGCGGCGAGCGCAGCTCGTGCGAGACGTCGCGCAGCAGCGTCTCCTTTGTCGGTCACGAGCGCCTGAATGCGCTCGGCCATCGCGTCGAAGTCGCGCGCGAGCGTGCCGACCTCGTCGCTTGCGGCGGTGAACGGCTGCGCCGACGCGAGTCTCGAGCGCGCCGGCCGCGAGCGACGCGACTCGCCTTCTGGAGGCGCATGATCGGCGAGGAGAGATAGCGTGCGAGCAGCACCGACAGTCGCGGCGACCGCGATCGCGATGCTGATCACGGCGACCTGCGTGCCCGGCCACATCAGGATGCCGAGCACCGTGACGGGCGCGCGCGCGAACAGCAGGCGGTACTCCTCGTTGTTCGGGCCGATCAGGTGCGGCGTGAGCTGCATCGGCCGCAGGTTCGGAGGCGGGGACGCTCGGGCGCCGATACGGGCGCGTCGCGAGCAGTCGCGCGAGCTCGCGCGGCATCGCGCGGCCGAGCAGCTCGTCGCCGCGCTCGTTCGTCACGAGCAAGCACGATGCCGGGTGCCGGCCGCGGATTGTTGAACAGCCAGGCCTTGAGCTCGCGCTCGCCGCCGTGCGCGAGCGCGCCCGCGACTTCCTCGATGATCTTGTCGCGGCCTTCGACGTTGACCTGGTCGAGCGCCGTGCTCGCGAGGCGAAAGCTCACGAACACGACGCCGACCAGCGTGACGGTCATCGCGATCGTGAAGGAGACGAAGATTTTCCAGAACAGACCCACGAGAGGCTACCCCTGCGGGGGGACGAGCACGTAGCCGCTGCCGCGGATGCTGCGGATCAGCACGTCGGCATCGGCGTCGCCGCCGAGCTTGCGGCGCAGGTTGCTGATGTGCGTGTCGAGGCTGCGATCGTCCGGCAGCAGCTGCCGGCCGAGCGCGGTGCGCGTGAGCGCCTCGCGCGACACGACCTCGCCCGGCGAGCGCATCAGCGTCACGAGAATCACGAACTCGGCATTCGTGAGCTTCAGCGGATGGTCCTTGATCCACGCCTCGCGGCGGCGGCAGGTTCACGCGCAGATCGCCGACGCTGACCTCCATGGGCTGATCGCCGTCCGTCTCCGTCGTGCGCCGCAGGATGGCCTTGATGCGCGCGAGCAGCTCGCGCGGATTGAAAGGCTTCGGCAGGTAATCGTCGGCGCCGAGATCGAGCCCGACGATCCGATCGACGTCGTCGCCGCGCGCCGTCAGCATCAGCACCGGCGTCTTCGCGCCCGTCTCGCGCAACTGCTTCAGCACGATCGAAGCCCGAGAGACCGGGCAGCATCACGTCGAGAATGATCAGATCGAAATTCTCGCGCTGGGCGCTGCGCAGTCCCGCGACTCCCGACGCCACGGCCGTGAGCTCTATGCCCTCGGGCGCAAGGTATTCGACGAGCATCTCGGAGAGACGCACGTCGTCGTCGATGATCAGCAGGCGATGGTCGGCCACAGGTCCAAAGGCTCCCTATCGGGAAAAAGTGCCACAAAAAGCCCGACGGACCCAAGGGTACAGCGTCAGGAACCAGAATTATTGAGACTCTCGGATCGTCTCCAAGGGCCACAGGTCGAGCTGCGGCCGAGTCTCTCGCGGCGGCGCGAACAGCGAGGTACTTCAGCGTGAAGCGCCCGGTCAGGCCGTAGGCGCGCTGGGCGCGCGGGAAGCGCGCCTTTAGGAGCTGCGCGAACGGGCCGCGGCCGCGCTGGCGCTCCCGAAGGCCGGGTCGTTGAGCGCCCCCTCGCGCATCTGCCGGATCAAGGAGAGCACGTGTTCCGCGCGGTCGGGGTACTGCGCGTGGAGCCATTCCACGAACAGCGCCTCGACCTCGTGCGGCAGGCGCAGCAATACGTAGCCGGCGCTGATCGGCCCCGTGCGTCGGCCGCCGCCTCGAGCATGCGCTCGAGCTCGTGGTCGTTCAGCGCCGGAATGATCGGCGCGGCCAGCACGCCCGTCGGCACGCCGGCATCGGTCAACGCGCGAATCATGTGGAGCCGCTGCTCGGGGCCCGCCGTGCGCGGCTCCATGCGGCGCTTCAGGTCGTCGTCGAGCGTCGTGACGCTGACGTTGACGGCCACGAGCTCGTGGCGCGCGAGCTCGCGCGAGCAGGTCGAGATCGCGCAGGATCAGCGCGCCCTTGGTCACGATCGTCAGCGGATGCTTCAGCTCGAGCAGCAGCTCGAGGATCCCGCGCGTCACGCGCAGCTCGCGCTCGACGGGCTGGTACGGATCCGTGTTCGTGCCGAGCGCGATCGGGCTCACGCGCGTAGCCGGCGCCGCCAGCTCGGCGCGCAGCAGCTCGCCGCGTTCGGTTTGTAGAAGATCTGCGTCTCGAAGTCCTGCCCCGGCGACAGATCGAGATAGGAGTGAGTGGCGCGCGCGTAGCAGTAGATGCAGCCGTGCTCGCAGCCGCGATAGGGGTTGATCGACTGGCTGAACGGCGATGTCCGGCGACCGGTTGCGCGCGATGATGCTGCGCGCCGTATCGACGTGCAGCGTCGTTGCGAGCCGCGGCGGGTCGTCGTCGCCGGCTGCCGCCGCTGCGGCCAGCGCGTCGCGGTCGGGCTCGCGTTCGTGGCGCGCGAACCGCCCGGCCTGGTTCGACGAGGGCGCCGCGACCTTTGATCGGAGGGTTCGCCATCGAGCCAGACGCCGACGCGTCGTCAGCCCTTCTTGTCGTCCGCGCCCGCATCCTCGTCCGTGTCCCGGCCTTTGCCTTTGCCGCGGGTCTTCTTCTCTTTTTCGAGGTAGTAGCGGAAGTAGTGCGTGGACTTCACGTTCGCCGTCACGCACGGGATTGCCGGCGACGAGCCTCGGCCGAAAGTGCGTTTCGCGCACGCGCCGGTTGTACTGCGATTGGATCGGCGTCGGTTCCTGCGTCGTCCGCGTAGGCCCACGATGGTCACGTTCGCGGGCAGCCCGTCCGGCGAGACGTTGAAGTTGAACTGGATCTGCGCCCAGGCGTACGGCCGCGAGCGCGTGTTGCGATCGACGGGAGTTCAGCGGTGCGACGAAGTCGATCATGCTCGGGGCGCCGAAGTAGCTCGCCACATCGAACTGCGACTTCTGCGCGAGCGCGGCCCAGGCTTGGCTGTAGTAGCCACGCGCGCCGGCCGAATCGTTGGCCACGGTGGCCCAGTCGCCGAGCACGGCCAGCGACAGGCCGCGCTCGACCGCATCGGCGTCGGGGAGGTGCTCGAGCAGCGTCGCCAGCTGGTCGCGGTGCGCTGGGCTTGCCGACCTGCGTGATCAAGAGATCGATCTTCACGATCTGGCGCAGCGGCCCGAGCAAGGCCGCGTCGGTGTCGCCGTGAGTCGTCGCCTGCGACTTCAACACCTCTTCGTACTGCTTGGACGCGCTCTCGGGCAGCCGCGAGCGCTCGTAGTAATTCGCCAGCACGTAGCGGAACGGGATCACGCGCGGGTCGTCTGGCGCCGAACCGGCGCACCGCGTTGTCGAGCCGGTCGAGCTGCCTGCGCTGCGCTTCGGTCGTGTCGCCGAGGCCGAGGTAGGCCGTCGTGATGTCGTCGAGCAACGGCGACTGCTCGACGTTGAACAGGCCGAGATTCCGCTGGCTGATGTTCTGCGCCGTCTCGAGCGTCGTGATGGCCTCGGGGTAGCGGCCGCCGCGGATGTAGCTGCGGCCGAGCCCGCGGTAAACGTCGATCAGCGTCGGGGTGAACTCGCCTTCGGCCTTCGCGATCAGCGTGATCGCCTCGAGATAGCGCGACTCCGCGGCGTCGACGTCGCGGAGCTCGGCGTAGATCCGGCCGAGCGCCGCGAGATCGCTGGCGTACGTCACGTCGTGCGGCGACTGCTGCTGCGCGGCGACCAGGTCCTGCGCGGGCTTCAAAGCGGTCTGGAATTCGCGCCCCGCGATCTGCGCGTCGCGGGCGCGGCGCAGCGCTTGCAGGCCGGCGTGTCGTTCGCCCGCCGCGCTCTCGGCTGCGGCCGGGACTGGCGCCGGGTCCGCCTGCTGGGCGTGAACGTTCGCCCCGAGCAGCGCTCCGGCCAGCAGGGCCACTACGGCGTTACTTACGTCGCGAACGCTTGCTCTCTTTGCTTGCATTGTCGTTACCCGCTTCTGCAGCTGGCTTGTACTGGAAAGTCAGGCGCAGGCCCAAGCCTTCACCGCCGACGATCTCGCCGTCGGCTATCTGCGGACGGAACCGCGAGCGTTTGACCTGCCGCGACACGGCTTCGTCCATCAGGCCTGCCGGCACCGACTCGATGATCACCACATTGCTCGTGAGACCGTTGCGGTCGAGGTCGAAGCGGACGAGCACGTGCCCGCTCGGCGCATTCGGGTCCTCGCTCAAGCCCCGCATGACGATCGGCTCGCGGAGCACGAACACCGGACCGATGAACCACTCGCGGCGCAGACGGTCGCCGTATTGCACCTCGTCCAGCAACTGCCAGGCGCGGCGATATTCGGCGCCCGAATAGCCGATCCTGTCGAACGCGACTTGCCAGTCGCCGAGATCGCGCAGCGCCGTGGCGACCGCGAGCTCGTCCTTGGTCGGTTGTGCGACCGAGGATCTCGAGCGCCTCCTGCAAGGCGCCGATGCCCTGCCCGTCGGGGGTCCGCTGGTTGCGAAAGCTGTTGCCGATGCCGAGCAGCGGCGTTACGAGGCGCACGTCTTTCTTGCCGTAGTGTTCATCGATGATGCGGCGGGCGCGGTCGTATTGGTCGCGCTCGAACTGGAACAGCCCGCGGTCGTGCAGCCAGGCCGCATATTTATAGACGGCGGCAAGCGCCTGCTCCGACTCGGGCGGCCAGGTTCGCTCGGCCAGTCGCAGCGCCTCGACTTGCTGAGCCTCGGCCTCTACCGGCTGGTTCAGTTCCAGCAACGTCGCCGACAGTTTGTCGAGCATCGGCAGCTGCGCTTCGTTCAACAGACCGTAGATGCGGCGGTTCACGGTTCGCGCTTCGGTATACGCCGTGACCGCGCTTCAGCCGTCGTGGGCCTCGCGATAGTTGTCGCCGAGGCTCAGCAGAACCGGGATCGCGAGCGGAGTGAATGGCCCGTCGATGGCTCGGTAGATCTCGACCGCCGCCATGTAGTTCTGCGCAGCCTGCTCGTGCTGTCCGGCGTGTCGTTGCGTGTCCGCGAGGTCGGAGTACGCCTCGGCGGTCGGCAGACTGTTCTTGCCGAACTGCTGAGTCGTGGTGTCGATGCGTTGCTGGTACGAGCTCGTGTCGACCTCGTGCGCCGAGGTCGCGTCCTGCGAAGCAGCGGCGCCCGGCGGTGCCGCCGTGTCGATCTGGGACCAGGCGGCGTTGGCGGCCAGACCCGCGCAGGCCGCCCCAACGAGCAGCAGTCGGTGCCGCAGT
The DNA here is from genome assembly GCA_963748045.1 of uncultured Gammaproteobacteria bacterium. Taxonomy (GTDB): domain Bacteria; phylum Pseudomonadota; class Gammaproteobacteria; order Steroidobacterales; family Rariloculaceae; genus FEN-1219. The sequence goes on along the minus strand of CAVVIC010000018.1, from coordinate 6,103 downwards.
CGGCCGCACTTTCGACCCTTGGCCGGGAACGACGTCATTGCCCGCATTCTAGCCCCAAAATTTGCCGCGTCGCAGCGTAGTTGACCTATGCCGCGAACACTTCCCTCGACGAGCGGCTTTCGTTAGTTCGGAGATTCGTGACAAACGTTCACACAAGGCGAGTGTCGTGGTGTCTATGCTGTGTCTATAATGGCGCGCCAAAAAAAGGGTGATCGACATGACCTCGCGAGTTCGGCGTCCGCTCTTGTCTCCGGCCCCCCTTCCCTCCGCACCGCGCGCCAGGCGCTGTTAGCCTCCTCGCCCCGAGCCTACTCGAGCCGGTTGCGATCGGGCGCCGACTGATGGAACCCACGGACACTGCGGGTACCGAGCATTTCCACCGCGTCGTCGACTGTCAGTGGGCGTGCCCGGCGCACACCGACGTACCCGAGTACATTCGGCTGATCGCGCAAGGCCGATTCGACGACGCCTATCTCCTGAATCGCGAGTCGAACGTGTTCCCCGGCATCCTGGGGCGCGTCTGCGATCGCCCATGCGAGCCCGCGTGCCGGCGTGGGCGCGTGGAGAGCGAGCCCGTCGCGATCTGCCGGTTGAAGCGCGTGGCGGCGGATAACCGCGGCGACATCGAAGAGCGCCTGCCGCGCGCGCCTGAAGTGCGCAACGGTAAACGCGTCGCGCTCGTCGGCGCCGGCTGCGCTTCGCTGACGGTGGCCAACGATCTCGCGCCCCTGGGGTACGAGTGCGTGGTCTTCGAGGCGCTCGATTGCCCCGGCGGGCTGATGCGCACGAACATTCCGGCGTTTCGGTTGCCGGCTTCGGTGCTCGACGAAGAGATCGGCTACATCACGCGGCTCGGTAGTCGAGGTCCGCTATTCCTCGCCTGTGCAAGAGCCTGAAGGCCGTTGCTCGCCGACGGTTTCGACGCCGTGTTCGTCGGTAGCGGAGCGCCGAAGGGCAAAGACCTGCGCCTGCCTGGTCGCGACGCGAGCGATCGCATCCATATCGGCATCGACTGGCTCGGCTCGATCGCGTTCGGCCACACGAAGTCCGTCGGCGAGCGCGTGCTGATCATCGGCGTGGGGAACACGGCGATGGACTGCTGCCGCAGCTCGTTGCGGCTCGGTGCCAAGGACGTCAAAGTCATCGCGCGCAAGCCGCGGCAGTTCTTCAAAGCTTCGGAGTGGGAGCTCGAGGACGCGGAAGAGGAGCGCGTCGAGATTGTCGTCAATTACTCGCCGAAAGCGTTCGTCATCGAAGACGGCAAGCTCGTCGGCATGCGGTTCGAGGAGCTCGAGTACGAATTTCGGGGCGCCGATATCGTCGGCCAAAAGGTACTGCGTGAAGTCCTGCTGCCATGCGACGACGTCGTGCTGGCGATCGGCCAGGAGAATGCATTCCCGTGGATCGAGCGCGATCTTGGGCTAGGTTTCGATCGCCACGAAGTGCCGGTCATCGACAAGGTCACGTTCCAGTCCACACGCCCCGGCGTGTTTTTCGGCGGCGATGCCGCGTTCGGTCCGAAGAACATCATCTGGGCCGTGAAGCAAGGCCACGAGGCGGCCATCTCGATCCACAAACACTGTCAGGGCATGACGGTCACGGAACGCCTGCCACGCGGCGTGAATCTCACGACGGCCAAGATGGGCATTCACGAGTGGAGCTACAGCAACGCGTACGAGCCGGCCGAGCGGCGCATCATGCCGCACGTCGATCTGCGCAAGCGCTTCAAGAACCTGAACATCGAGGTCGAGCTCGGCTTCACCGTCGAGCAGATCGTGACCGAGGTCGAGCGTTGTCTGAATTGCGACATCCAGACGGTGTTCACACCCAAGCTCTGCATCGAGTGCGACGCGTGTATCGACATCTGCCCCGTGGACTGCCTCACGATCGCGGCGAACGGTAACGCGACGGAGATCGACGAGCGGCTCGAAGTCGCCGCGACAGAATCCCGCGCAGCCGCTGTACGTCTCCGCGCCGTTGCCGCAGACGGGGCGTGTGATGTTGAAGGACGAGAACATTTGCGTGCACTGCGGGCTGTGCGCCGAGCGCTGCCCAACCGGCGCTTGGGACATGCAGAAGTCGACGGTGCAAATCCCTTACGCTGCGGACGAATCGCGGGCTGACGAGACACAGTGGCAAAGCAGCAGAAAAGCCGGGTAAACGACTTCGTCCTGAAGATCGCGAACGTCAACGGCACCGGCTCGGCCAGCGCCAACGCGCTGATCATGAAGACCGTGTTCCGCATGGGCATTCCCGTCAGCGGCAAGAATTTCTTCCCGTCGAACATCCAGGGGTTGCCCACCTGGTACGAGATTCGCGTCAGCAAGGACGGCTATCTCGCGCCGTTCCGGCGCGGTCGACATCATGATCGCGATGAACGCGCAGACCTACGCGCGCGATCTCGAACGAAGTGGCGCCTGGCGGCGTCCTGATCTACGACTCGACCTGGCCGCGTGACCGGCTGCTGGCGCGGCCCGACGTCACGATCATCGGCGTGCCGCTCGCGCGCATGTGCAACGAGCAATTCGCGAACGCCCGCACGCGCGTGCTGATGAAGAACATGGCGTACGTCGGGGTGCTCGCGGCGCTGCTCGATCTCGACCGGGCCGTCATAGACCAAGCTCGTCGAGGAGACGTTCGCGAAGAAGCCGGCGCTGCTCGAGTCGAACACGAAGGCTCTCGAGTTGGGCTACGAGTACGCGCGCGCCAACTTCGACTGTCCGCTGCCGCTGCGCGTCAAAGCGCTGAACAAGACGGCCGGGCACATCATGATCGACGGCAACACGGCCGCGGCGCTCGGCTGCGTCTATGCCGGCGCCACGGTCGGCGCGTGGTATCCCATCACGCCGTCGACGTCGTTGATGGATGCGTTCAAGGGTTTCTGCGAGCGTTACCGCAAGGATCCGCAAACCGGCGAGCGGCGCTACTGCATCGTGCAGGCCGAGGACGAGCTCGCGGCGATCGGCATCGTGCTCGGCGCCACGTGGAACGGCGCGCGCGCGTTCACGCCGACGAGCGGCCCCGGCCTCTCGTTGATGACGGAGTTCCTGGGGTTCGCGTATTTCACCGAGTTGCCGGCCGTGCTGTTCGACGTGCAACGCGTGGGCCCGTCGACGGGCATGCCCACGCGGACTCAGCAGGGCGACCTGCTGGCGGCGGCGTTACGCGTCGCACGGCGACACGAAGCACGTGCTGCTGTTTCCGCGCGATCCGCACGAGTGTTTCGAGCTCGCGGTCACGGCCTTCGATCTCGCCGAGCGGCTGCAGACGCCGGTCATCGTGATGTCGGATCTCGACATCGGCATGAACGACTGGATGTGCAAAGAGCTCGACCTGGGACAGCACGTATCGGCCGGACCGCGGCAAAGTGCTGTCGGCCGCAGAGCTCGAAGCGGCGAAGGTGTTCTACCGTTACGCCGACGTCGACGGCGACGGTATCCCGTATCGCACGCTGCCGGGCGTGCATCCGCGCGGCTCGTATTTCCTGCGCGGCTCGGGGCACAACCAGTACGGCGGCGTACACCGAGGACTCGGCCGAGTACCAGCAGGTGCTGGACCGGCTCGCGAAGAAGTGGCGGACGGCGGCCACGCTCGTGCCGCAGCCCGAGATTCGGCGCTCGCGCCAGCCGACGAAGTGGGGCATCGTCGCCGTCGGCAGCAGCGACGCGCGCGATCGACGAGGCGCTCGACCGGCTCGCGAAGCAGGGCGTGTACGCGGACTATTGCCGCATTCGCGCGTTCCCGTTCGGCAAGAAGGTCACGCAGTTCCTCGAGCAGCACGAGCGCGTGTTCGTCGTGGAGCAGAATCGCGACGCGCAGCTGAAGACGCTGCTGCTGGCGGAGACGCAGTATCCGGCCGCCCGCATGACGTCGATCCTGCACTACGGCGGTTTGCCGATGGACCATCGCTGCATCGTGGAAACGCTCGAGCAGGCTGCGGCGCGGGAGTGGCTGCATGACGTCGATTGCGAAACCGAAGATCGTCCACGCGGGCCTCGCGCGCAACGTGCTCGGGCTCACGGTGCGCGACTACGAAGGCGGCATGTCGACGCTTGTGCGCCGGCTGCGGTCACGATTCGATCACGGCGGCGATTGTGCAGGCATGTTTCGAGCTCGGCGTTCCGCCGCACGGCGTCGCGAAGATGAGCGGCATCGGTTGCTCGTCGAAGACGCCGGCGTATTTCTTGAGTGCGTCGCACGGCTTCAACTCCGTGCACGGCCGAATGCCGTCGATCGCGACCGGCGCCTCCGCTGCGAATCGCGATTTGTATCTGCTCGGCGTCTCCGGTGACGGCGACTCGCTGTCGATCGGCTTCGGCCAATTCATGCACGCGCTGCGCCGCAATCTCGACATGCTGTACATCATCGAGAACAACGGCGTGTACGGGCTCACGAAGGGCCAGTTCTCCGCGTCCGCCGATCTCGGTGCGAAAACGAAACGCGGCGAGGAGAACCGCAGCCGCCGATCGATCCCGTGCAGATGGCGCTGGCGCTCGGCGGCACGTTCGTGGCGCGCAGCTTCTCCGGCGACAAGGAGCAGCTCGTGCCGCTGATCAAGGCCGGCATCAGCCACCGCGGCTTCGCGCTGCTCGACGTGGTGTCGCCGTGCGTGACGTTCAACGACCACGAGGACTCGACGAAGAGCTACGCGCATACGCGCGAGTTCGACTTGCGCGCGATCCATACGGACTTCGTGCCGCCGGCGCGAAGAGATCATGGCGGCCTACGACGAAGGCGACGTGCTGCCGGTGGAGCTGCACGACGGCAGCCGCCTGCTGCTGCGCAAGCTGGCTAAGGACTACGACATCGGCAATCGCGGCGAGGCCATCGAGTACCTGCGCGCGCGCCACCGCGACGGCGAGATCGTGACCGGCCTGCTGTATATAGACGAGTCCCAGCCCGACCTGCACGGTGCGAACTCCACGACCGCAGACGCCCGCTGAACCAGGTGCCGTACGAACAGCTCTGCCCGGGGCCCGACTCGCTCGCGGCGCTGCAGAAACGCTTCCGCTGACTCCGGCGCCGCTCCGGCCCCACGCCGGCGCCCACGTCGCAGTTGTGACGTAATTCACCGTAATTCACGGGTAAAACCGGCACGTTAAGTCCGCTTAACCGTAGGGGTGCGGGCCAATGGCGGACCAAAACTCGATCCAGGACGTGCGTGATCGGCTGACCGGCTTGTTAGCCGATTGGGGCTCGGAGCTTTCGTCGGTGCTCGAAGAGCTCGAGGCGAAGCGCGCGCGCGTCGCAGAGCTCGAGGAAAGCGCTGCGGGGCGCCACCACGAGCTCGAGTCCCTGAAGCAACGCGTCGACGGTCAACAGACAGCTGATCGAGGCGCTGCGCGGCTGACGCCGAAGACAGCTCGAAGTTGCGCGAAGAGGTTCGCAGCCGCGACCTCGAGATCGAGCGCGTGACGTCGGAGCTCGAGAGCAAGAAGGAGCTCGTGCGCGCGCTGCGGCGCGACGCGGAGAACGTCGACCGAGTCAAGACGGACGGCAAGGCCAAGGATCGCGAGCTCGAGGAGCTGCGAACACAGTTGAAGCGCGCCGAGCAACAGGCCGCGAACGCCACGATGGAAGCCGATGCGCTGCGCGAGGCCGCGGGCCAGCACGAACGAGGAGTCGGCCGAGCTCGAATCCCTGCGCGCGGAGCTCGAGGCTCGCAAGACGCTGATCAAGAGCCTGCGCGCCGACCAGGAGCGCGTCGCGTCGTTGCGCTCGAGCCTGGATCAGAAGCAGGAAATCATCGAGCAGCTCGAGGCGTCGACCAACAAGCATGCGGCCACGATCGCCGAGCTGCGTCGCAACGCGCGACGCGTGGAAGCGCAAGTACCAGCTGCTGAGAGGCGAGAGCGGCACGGCCACGACGTCGGTCAATCTGCCGACGTTGAGCGACACGGACGTGCGCGTGGTCGAGGAGCTCGACAAGGATTCCAAGAGCGAAGCCGGACGCGACGATCGCGATCGACATGCGGCGCTCGCTGCTCGAGGCGCGTCGCACCGTCGCTCAGGGCGGCGAGAAGTAGCTCTCTAGCTCCCTCTCCCGAGACCCAACACTCCCCGTTGCCGCGGCGTATGCGCAGCGGCGCTTGGCATTGGTCAG
>CAVVIC010000017.1:0-54655 GCA_963748045.1 uncultured Gammaproteobacteria bacterium | reverse complement strand
TGCAGCCGCAGATCTCGGCTTTGTCCGGCAGGTTCGCGACGCTGCCGGCTCCCGCGACGCCCGAGTCGCCGACGTGCGCCTGACCGAACAGCAGGTTGTCGCGGAAGTCCGCGATCGGCGTGCCGTCGCGCAGCAGCTGGAAGTACCACGAGCCGTCGACCGTATCGCCGTACAGCACGGCGCCCGTGATCTTGTTGTCCTTCACGACGATCTTCTTGTACACGCCGCGCGCCGCATCCTGGAACAGCAGTTCCTCGGTGCCCGCGCCGCCCGTGAAGTCGCCCGCCGAAAACAGATCGATGCCCGTGACCTTTAGTTTCGTGGACGTCTGCGAGCCCGCGTAGCGGCCGATGCCGAACTCCGCGAGATGGTTCGCGACGACCTTGGCCTGCTCGAACAGCGGCGCGACGAGGCCGTAGCACGCGCCGCGGTGCTGCACGCATTCGCCGACGGCGTAGATGCGCGGGTCGAACGTCTGCAGCGTGTCGTTCACGAGCACGCCGCGCTCGCACGCGATGCCGCTGGCTTTCGCGACGGCGACGTTCGGCCGGATGCCGACGGCCATGACGACGAGATCGGACGGCAGCTCGCGTGCCGTCCGCGAATCGCACGGCTTGCACGCGTTGCTCGCCGACGATGGCGGCGGTCTGCGCCGGCATGAGGAACTTCAGTCCGCGTTGCTCGAGCGAACGACGGAGTAACCCTGCCGCCGTCGCGTCGAGCTGCCGCTCCATCAGCGTCGGCGGCAGGTGAACCACGGTCACGTCCATACCGCGCTTCTGCAAGCCGTACGCGGCTTCGAGACCGAGCAACCCGCCGCCGATCACGACGGCGTTGCGGTACCTCTGCGCCGCCTCGATCATGCGGTCGACATCGGCGATGTCCCGGTAAGAGAGCACGCCGGGCAGGTCCTTGCCCGGCAGGGGCAGCACGACGGGCATGGAGCCCGTCGCGAGGATCAGCCGATCGTACGGCGATTCGAACCCGCTGGCCGTCACACGCGCCGGCGCGCGCGATCGATGCGTATGACGGTGTCGCCCGCGATAAAGGGTGATGCCGCGCTCGTCGTACCAGTCGCGCGGATTCAGCATGATGTCCGCGATCGTCTTCTCGGCGGCGAGCACGGGCGACAGCAGGATCCGGTTGTAGTTGCCATGCGGCTCGGCGCCGAACACCGTGATGTCGTACAGATCCGGCGCGAGCGTGAGCAGCTCCTCGACCGCGCGCATGCCGGCCATGCCGTTGCCGACGAGCACGAGCTTCTTGCGATACCCGGTTGCTGGCCGCGCGGCCGTGTGCAGCGCCGGCGTCATAGCGTGTAGTCCACGGATAGCCAGAGCTTGTCGGTATCGGTGAGCAGGCGGTCCGCCTTGTACGTCGCGTACTTCAGCGTCAGCGTGATCTTCTTCGTGCGTGCGACCAGCTGTAGGTCGACCTCGTCGCCGAAGTGCGTCGAGCCCACGTCCGCCGTGAAGTCGTGATACCACGCGAGCGCGCTCACGCTCGTGAACGCGCCGTGCTTGCCGAACGGGTAGGCGAACTTCACGTACGTGTCGTCGATGCCGGCCGCGGGCGTGGCCAGGAACTTGTCGGCCCAGCCCTGGAACGCGTGCAGCGTGGCGAGCGGCGTGCTGAAGCCCGTCGTGCCGTTGCTCCCCATGCGCTCGTAGCCGAGCGACACGTTCGGCTTCTTCTTGAACGTGAGGCCGCCTTCGACAAGGTAGTACGGCAGGCTGAAGCTAGCGCGGGTTCGCGCCGGCATCGGCCTGGCGCGCGTACGACAGCGTGTAAGTCGCTCGCGACCTTGCCGAGCGGCTTGCTGCCCGCGAGCCGAAGTCCCAGCGTGTTGCTCGAGGCCGCGGCGGCGTCCGTGAGATCGAGGTAGTAGTCGAACGCGGTCAGCGTGCCGAACTTGAACGCGTGCGCAACGTTCGTCAGCACCACGTCGCCGTGCCAGCGGCCTACGGCCGAGTCCGGGCCGAACACGCGATTGACCTGGTTCGACCAGCTGACGTCGACCTTGACGTCGTGCCGTCGATCTGCGCGCGCAGGCCGTCGAACGTCTGCTCGTTCTGCCGCCACGCGACGTTGCCGACGAATCGCGTGTCGTCGAGCACGATGCGCTGCCGGCCGAGCGTGAGTGTCGTGTGCTCGAGCGACTTGTTGCTGAGCGCGAAGCGGTTCAGCGCCGTGAAGTCCGCGGGGTCGGCGACGACGGGATACTGCGTGTGGCCATTCGTCGTGCTGTTGTAGTCGTCGATGCCGGCGCCGATCCAGACGCCTTCGGCCAGGAGACGCGTCTTCGCGAGCGGCGCCGTCTGGAAGCCCGAACCGTAGGCGGCCGGTCAGCGCTTCCGCCGTCCTCGGTCATGCCCGTCTGATCGACGGACTCGTAGCGCAGCCGCCAGTCGACGATGAAGTCCGATTCGCGGATCGCTTGTGCCAGGGTTTCGGCGGCGGAGCTCGCTCCGGCCGCCGAAATGCCAGTCAACACCACGCGTCGTCTGTGCAAACTTCTTCAACACGTTCCAACCTCCCTGGTTCACGGATCGGGTCACAGTCAGCTCGAGGCAGCGGGCGCGGCGGGGCCGTGCTCGCAGCTCGCGAGAAACGTCAGGATCTCCTGGCGATAGGCGTAGTAGTCGGGGTGCTCGAGCAGCGCCTTGCGCGTGCGCGGCCGCGGCAGGTCCACGTCGCATGATGCGGCCGATGCGTCGCGTGCGGGCCGTTCGTCATCATCACGACGCGGTCGGCGAGCAGGATCGCCTCGTCGACGTCGTGCGTGACGCAGATGGCGGTGACGCGCGTGCGCGCCCACACCTCCATCAGCAGCTTCCTGCAGCTCCCAGCGCGTCAGCGAATCGAGCATGCCGAACGGCTCGTCGAGCAGCAGCAGCTTCGGGGACAGCGCGAACGCGCGCGCGATGCCGACGCGCTGCTTCATGCCGTTGGAGAGCTCGGCCGCGCGCTTGTCACGCGTCGCCGCGAGTCCGACGCGCGCGAGGTAGTAGTCGACGATGTCGCGCGCGCTCGGCCGCGCGTCGCGTGCGGATACACGCGGTCGACGCCGAGCGCGACGTTCTGCGCGCGCCGTGAGCCACGGCAACAGGCTCGGCGCCTGGAACACGACGCCGCGATCGGGGCCGGCCGCCGCGACCTCGCGGTGCATCGAGCACGATGCCGCCGCTCGCTGATTCGCGTGAGGCCCGCCACCATCGACAGCACCGTGGACTTGCCGCAGCCCGAGTGGCCGATCAGCGAGACGAACTCGCCTTTGTCGATGCTGCAGGTCGAAGCCGTCGACGACCGTCAGCGGGCCGCGCGGCGTCGGGAAGGTCTTGGTCGACGTTGAAGAACTCGACGTAGCGCTCGCTGCGGGTGCTTGCCGCGCGGCTTCGACGTAGGCGCGCGGCGGCTCGTGACTCGCGGGCGGCGGCGTGACGCGTCGGCAGCGACGCACGGCACCGCGTCGCGCGCGGCGCGCTGCGCGGTTCCGACGCCCAGTCGAGCAGGTAGCGCGTGATCGCGCCGCGCAGGCGCCGGAACCGGCGTCGTCGTTCATGCGCGCGCGGTCGCGCGGCCGCGGCAGGTCGACGCGGAACTCGGGCCCGAGCGTCGCGCGCGGCCCCGGGTGTCAGCGGGATGATGCGGTCGGCGAGCAGCAGCGCCTCGTCGACGTCGTTGGTGACCAGCACCACCGTCTTGCTGCTCGCGCGCCCAGATCGCCTCGATCTCGTCCTGCAGCTTGCGCGCGCGTCAGCGCGTCGAGCGCCGACAGCGGCTCGTCGAGCAGCAGCACGTCGGGGCGACATCGCGAGCGCGCGCGCCACGGCCACCCGCTGGCGCATGCCGCCGGAGAGCTCGCGCAGGCCGCCGGTCGGCCGCGTGCGAGAGGCCCGACCATGTCGACGTAGCGCTCGACGAGCGCGCGGCGCTCGGCTGCTGCGGCCGCCGCGCGTGCACCGCGTCGACGGCCAGCGCGACGTTGCCGCGCACGGTGAGCCACGGCATCAGCGAAGTAGCTCTGGAACACGACGCCGCGGTCGGGGCCGGCGCCGTGCACCTCGGCCGCCCGTGCAGCAGCACCTCGCCGCGGTCGGCTGCTGCGAGGCCCGCGAGCAGCGAGATCAGCGTCGTCTTGCCGCTGCCCGAGAAGCCGACGATCGCGACGAACTCGCCCTCGCTCGATGCGAGATCGATGTCGCGCAGCACCTCGGTCGCGTGCGCGCCGCGCCGAAGGACTTCGCGACGCCGCGCAGCTCGAGCGCGGCGGCGCCGGTGCGGTGCCGGCGGTCGGGTGCGCCGGCGACGCTGCGAGCGGCTTGCTGCGTCGTCATGGCGCTCATCGCGCGCCCGCCGTGTGCGTGCACGCGCGGCTTGCAGCGCGAGCATCACGCGGTCGAGCAGGAAGCCGATCACGCCGATCGTGAACACCGCCACCATGATCCGGCGAGCGACTCGAAGCTGCCGTTCTGGAACTCGTCCCAGACGAACTTGCCGAGGCCCGGGTTCTGCGCCAGCATCTCGGCCGCGATCAGCACCATCCAGCCGACGCCGAGCGACAGCCGCAGGCCGGTGAAGATGAACGGCAGCGCCGACGGCAGCACGATCTTGTGCACCTGCGTGCGCCAGCGGCAGCTGCAGCACGCGGCCGACGTTCATCAGGTCCTGGTCGATGCTCGCGACGCCGAGCGCCGTGTTGATCAGCGTCGGGCCACAGCGAGCACAGCGTCACCGTGATCGCCGAGTTCACGAACGACTTCGTCGAACATCGGGTCGTCGCTCACGTACAGCGCGCTGACGATCATCGTGACGATCGGCAGCCACGCGAGCGGCGACACCGGCTTGAAGATCTGGATGAACGGATTGACGGCCGCGTTCACGGTCTTCGACAGGCCCGCAAGGATGCCGAGCGGCACCGCGATCAGCGTCGCGAGCACGAAGCCGGTGAACACGGTCTTCAGGCTGGTGAAGATCTGGTCGATGTACGTCGGCTTGCCGGTGTACTGCGCGGATCTTCGTGTCGGCGTTCGGGTCGTCGGCGAGCTTCGCGGCGTTGCGCGTCGTCCTGGCGCGCGTAGAACTCGGTCCGCCTGCTCGCGCTCGGCGTGGTGCTCCGCGACGAGGTTGCGCGCTTCGCGCCCACACCGCGCCGGAGTCGGAACCGTGCCGAGGCTCGTCTCGATGCGCGGCGCGAGCATGCCCCACGCGAGCAGCAAGCAGCCGATCGCGAGCAGCGGCACGGCCAAGTCCTGCCACAACTCCGTGAGCTGGCGCGCGCGGCTCGTCGCCGGTCGCGAGCTTGAACAGCGGCACGATCCAGCCGAGGCCCACGAGCGCGAGATAGCCGCTCGAGCCCGCGATGAGCCGGCGCAGTCGCGACGGGCGCTTCGGTGCCGACGCCGCGCGGCGACTTCGACGATGTTGGCGGGTGTCGTCATGACGTTGTCCTCGTCGCGTCAGTGCGTGCCGGCCGTCTTGCCCTTCAGGCCGATCGTGAACTTTCCGAGGTACGCGTTCGGCTTGTGGCCGTCGTACACGATGCCGTCGATGAACTCGGCTTGCGGCGCGCGATAGCCATCGCTCGTCCACGGGAAGTCCTGCTCGCTGCGCCTTGCCTTCGGCGACGAGCAGCTTCGCGGCCTTGCAGGTAGACGTCGGGGCGATACACGCGCTTGCGCGCGTGTCGGCGTACCACGCGTCGGGCTTCGCTCTCGCCGATCTGGCCCCAGCGGCGCATCTGCGTGAGGTACCAGATCGCGTCGCAGTAGAACGGATAGGTCGCGTAGTAGCGGAAGAACACGTTGAAGTCCGGCACCGCGCGCTTGTCGCCGCGCTCGTACTCGAACGTGCCGGTCATGCTGTTCGCCGATCACCGCTCGTCGGCGCCGACGTACTGCGGCTTCGCGAGAATCTCGACGGCCTTCGCGCGGTTCGCGTCGTTGCTCGGCGTCGAGCCAGATCGCGGCGCGGATCAGCGCCTTGACCAGCGCCACGTGCGTGTTCGGATTCTTGTCGCGCCCACGCCTTCGGTCACGCCGAACACCTTCTCGGGATTGTTCTTCCAGATCTCGTAGTCCGTGACGACGGGCACGCCGATGCCCTTGAACACGGCCTGCTGGTTCCACGGCTCGCCGACGCAGTAGCCGTTGATCGTGCCGGCCTCGAGCGTCGCCGGCATCTGCGGCGGCGGCGTGACCGAGAGCAGCACGTCGGCGCCGGTCTGGCCCGGTGACGTCGGCGGGCGAGTAGAAGCCGGGATTGATGCCGCCGGCCGCGAGCCAGTAACGCAGCTCGTAGTTGTGCGTCGAGACGGGGAAAACCATGCCCATGTTGAACGGCTTGCCCGCGGCCCGATACGTCTCGACGACCGGCTTCAGCGCGTCGGCGCGGATCGGATGCACGCGGCTTGCCGTCCGCGCCCTTCGGCACGTGCGCCTTCATCTGCTCCCAGACTTCGTTCGAGACGGTGATCGCCGTTGCCGTTCAGGTCCATCTGAACGCGGTCACCACCTGGCCTTGCGTGCCGATGCCGATCGACGCGCCGAGCGGCTGGCCCGCCAGCATGTGCGCGCCGTCGAGCTCGCCCGTCATCACGCGGTCGAGCAACACCTTCCAGTTCGCCTGCGGCTCGAGCGTGACGAACAGGCCTTCGTCCTCGAAGTAGCCGAGCTCGTAGGCGATCGCGAGCGGCGCCATGTCCGTGAGCTTGATGAAGCCGAGCTTCAGCTCGTCCTTCTCGAGCTTCAGCTCGCCGGCGAGCGCCGTGTGGACGCCGAGCAGCGCCGCGGCCACTGCCGCGATGCCCGTCGTGGTTCTGCTGATCGTCCGCATGCAGTCATCCTCCGTGCGAAATGCGTGGCGAAAAAAAACGCCGCTGTGCGCTTCGATCTTTCGAAGTGCGACAGCGGCGTTGCTGTGAAGCGGTCCGTCGTTGGACCGGCGGCGCCGAGCGGGGGAGCTCGACGACCTTAGGCTAGACAATACAATTCCCGTGCCAGCGGCACGCGAACGTGGGAAACGTCGTTGCGGCGCGGTTTTCGTCGAAACGGCGTCTGCCGCGAGTCGCTGCGGTTGCGCCACGATGGCGCATCCGGCGCCGCGAGTGACGCGACTTGGTGCAGGGTTCAGCCGTCCGCGTGAGTGGTCGTCACGAACGGCGTGTCGATCGGTACGCGCTTGAGGTAAGAGGCCACGTCGGCGGGATCGAAGCGTGCGTCGTCGAAGGGTTGCGGTAAGGGTGCCGGCGCCACGTTACCGAGATGCAACTCATACAGATCCGGACGAAACACGCGCGCGGCGATTTCGCGGTTCGCGGCGCTCGCGGGCAACTGGCCCCAGCGGACCATCTGGGCGTACAGCCACAGCGCTTCTCCGGCCTGCGGCACGTTGGCCGAGTGGCGGTGGAAGAACAGGAAGTCGGAATCGTCGAGTCGCTGGCCGCCGCCGAGCGCTAAGCCACCGAGCAGCGCGTCCTCGATGAGCTCGGCCGGTACGCCAAGGTACCCGGGCGTCGCCAGCAGGTGAGAAAGCTCCGCCGCGTTCGCGCGCTCGTCCGCCCAGGCCGCGGCGGCCGCGAGCGCGCGCAGTAGCGGGCGCAGAGTCGTGGCGTCGTCCGCGAGTGCCGGCGGCACGGCGAGCACCTTCTCCGCGCTTCGCGGCAGGAGCTGCGACTTCGTGGTGACGATGCGGCCGAGGTTTTGCGCCACCGCGACGCTGTTCCATGGCTCGCCGACACAAAAGCCGTCGACGTGACCGGCGCGCAGGCTTTCGACCATCAGCGGCGGCGGGATCGCGACGAGCCGCACGTCCCGATCCGGGTGAATTCCGGCAGCGGCCAGCCAGTGGCGCAGATCGAAGTTGTGCGCTGAGAATGGAAACACCATGCCGAGCGTCAGCGGCTCGCGGCGTTTGCGCACGACTTGCGCCAGCGCGGCGCCCGTCGCGCGCGGTTCGACCGGCAGTTTCGCGCCGGCTGCCGTGCACATCTCCTCGAACAGCGACGTGGCGAGCGTGATCGCGTTCCCGCCGCGGCTGAGCACGAACGGTACGGTGCACTCGAAGCGGACCTGGCTCACGCCGATCGCAGATGCAATCGGCAACGGCGCCAGCGCGTGCGCGCAGTCGAGGTAGCCGAGATTCAGGTGATCGCGCAGGCTGGCCCACGATGGCTCCTTCTTCAGCTCGAGCTCGAAGCCCTGCTCGCGTGCGAAGCCGAGCTCGCGCGCGACGACGAGCACCGCGCTATCCACGAGCGGCACGAAACCGGCGACGATGCGCTTAGCCATCCGCGTCTCCAGGCGTAAGCAGCGCGGCGGCCGCCACGAGCGCACGCGCGAGGTCGGCGATCTTGCGGTTCTGGTTCATGGCCGTGCGACGCAGCAGCGCGTACGCGCTTCTGCTCATCGATGCCCTTCTGTTGCATGACGATGGCCTTCGCTTGTTCGATCAGCTTGCGGTCCTCGAGAGCCGTCTTCGCTTCCGTGAGCTCGCGCTGCAGCCGGTCGAACGCGCGGAATCGGCTGATCGTGACGTCGAGGATTGGCTTCACGCGTTCGCGCCGCAGCCCGTCGACCACGTACGCCGAGACGCCGGCGTCGATCGCGGCCTGCACGGTTTCGCTGTCGGACTGATCGACGAACATCGCGATCGGCCGCTTCGCGAGCCGCGATACCTGGAACATCTGCTCGAGCGTGTCGCGGCTCGGATTCTCGAGGTCGATCAGGATGACGTCGGGGTCGATAGCCGCGATGCGCGGCAAGAGATCGGCCGACTCGTGACCGATCCTGTGCACTATCAACGGGAGTCCCGCCACGGAGATGTCGCGCAGTCCCTCTTCGAGAATCGTGGCGCGAACCGCGTTCTCGTCGATGATCAATATGCGCAGAGGTTTCTGGCTCACGCCCTGGTGCCGTGTCGGTCGGAGTTTGCGGAGTGCAAGAAGCGTGCGCACGCGCGCCGGCGCGGCCCGTGACCTACGCCTGCACCACGAACTGGCAGGGTGAGCGGCGCGTTGCGCCAACACGGGGCGGCTGCCGCGCCGCGCGAATTCGTCGAGTTAGGCCGGCTCGGCCCAGAGATCGTACTCGTCGGCCGCAGTCACGCGCGCCGTCAGCACGTCGCCGGGTTTGAGCTTCTTCGCGCCTTTGCCCGCCGGCAGATACACGCGGCCGTCGATCTCGGGTGCGTCGGCCATCGAACGGCCGAGCGCCTGCTCGCCGTCGAGCTCGTCGACGATCACGCCGATGTCCTTGCCGACGCGCAGTTGCAACCGACGCGCGCTGATGACTTGCTGCGCAGCCATGAAGCGGTGCCACCGCTCCTCTTTGACTTCTTCCGGCACGGCGTTCGGCAGCGCGTTCGCGGCCGCGTCCCGCACGGGCTCGTAGCGGAAGCAGCCGACGCGGTCGAGCTCGGCTTCCTCGAGCCAATCGAGCAGCTGCTGGAAATCCTGTTCGGTTTCGCCGGGGAAACCGACGATGAACGTCGAGCGGATCGTGAGCTCGGGTACCGCCGTGCGCCAGTCGCGGATGCGCTGCAGCGTCTTCGCTTCGGCCGCAGGGCGCTTCATGGCCTTCAGTATCTTCGGGCTCGCGTGCTGGAACGGGATGTCGAGATACGGAAGCATCTTGCCTTGCGCCATCAGCGGAATCAGTTGGTCGACGTGCGGATACGGATACACGTAGTGCAGCCGCACCCACGCGCCGAGCTCGCCGAGTGCCGCGGCGAGATCGGTGATCCGAGCGCGGCACGGCGCGGCCGCGCCACTGCGACTCCTTATACTTGACGTCGACGCCGTACGCGCTCGTGTCCTGCGAGATCACGAGCAACTCGCGGACGCCGGCGCGCACGAGCCGCTCGGCTTCGCCGAGCACGTCGGCCGGCGGGGCGGCTCACGAGGTCGCCGCGCAGGCGCGGGATGATGCAGAAGCTGCAGCGGTGGTTGCAGCCTTCCGAGATCTTCAGATACGCGTAGTGCCGTGGCGTGAGCTTCACGCCTTGCGGCGGCACGAGATTCACGAACGGATCGTGCGGCGCAGGCACCGCGTCGTGCACGGCGTTGACCACGGCTTCGTACTGGTGCGGCCCCGTGATCGCGAGCACGTTCGGATGCGCGTCGCGGATCGTCTGCGCTTCGGCGCCGAGGCAGCCCGTCACGATGACGCGGCCGTTCTCGGCCAGCGCTTCGCCGATCGCGTCGAGCGATTCGGCGCGCGCGCTGTCGAGGAAGCCGCACGTGTTCACGACGACGACGTCGGCGCCGGCGTAGTCGGCCGCCGTCTCGTAGCCCTCGGCGCGCAGCTGCGACAGGATTCGCTCCGAATCGACGAGCGCCTTCGGGCAGCCGAGGCTCACGAAGCCGATTTTCGGTGCTTTGGTTTTGGTGGCGGCTCGGGGCACGGCTGGGATTTGCGGGGTTTCGCGGCGCATGCGCGGGGGCGCTATTCGGCCACGAGCGGCCGCAAAAGGCAACGTTGTGGCCGCGGCGATCCCCTTCGACGTGAGTGCCGCTGCGTGCCCCGGCGGTCGTGGGCACTGTTATGATCCCGCGACGTCTGCGCTCCCGCACCGTGAGATAGGCTCCAACCCCATGGCCGAACCCGTGACCGTGTCCAGCCGCGGCAACAACCTGACCGCGGTCATCGTCGTCGCCCTCTTTCTCGGCATCGCGGCGGGCTGGGTGAGCCACGAGTTCTTCCCACAGTCGAGCGCGGCGGTTTGCCGACTCGATCTCGCTGCTGCCGACCGCGTTCCTGCGGCTCGTGAAGATGATCATCGCGCCACTCGTGTTCGCGACGCTCGTGGTCGGCATCGCGAAGATGGGCGACATCCGTATGGTCGGCCGCATCGGCACGAAGGCGCTCGGCTGGTTCCTGTTCGCGTCGCTCGTCTCGCTGACCTCGGTCTCGTGCTCGTCGACCTGCTCGAGCCGGGCAAGGCGATGCACCTCGCCATTCCGCCGGGTGACGCGTCGACGGGTGTCAAGGCCGGTGCGCTCTCGCTCGAGGAGTTCATCTCGCACACGATCCCGACGAGCATCGTCGATGCGATGTCGCGCAACGAGATCCTGCAGATCGTGGTGTTCTCGGTGTTCTTCGGCATCGCGATGGCCGCGCTCGGCGAGCACACGGCGATCGTGCTCACCGCGCTCGACGGCGTGGCGCTGATCATGTTGCGCGTCACCGGCTACGTGATGCTGTTCGCGCCGCTCGCGGTGTTCGGCGCGCTCGCGAGCACCGTCGCGAAGGAAGGCCTGGGCGTCATCGTCGTGTACGGCTTGTTCGTCGCGCGAGTTCTATCTCGGCATTCTCATTTTGTGGGTAGTGCTCGCGGCGCTCGGCGCGGTGTTCCTCGGTCCGCGCGTTCTGCGAGCTCGTGATGCGCGTGCGCGAGCCGGTGCTGCTGGCGTTCTCGACGGCGAGCTCCGAGGCGGCGTATCCGAAGACCCTCGAGGAGCTCGAGCGATTCGGTGTCAGCCATCGCATCGCGAGGTTCGTGCTGCCGGTCGGCTACTCGTTCAATCTGGACGGCTCGATGATGTACTGCACGTTCGCCGTGATGTTCATCGCGCAGGTGTACGGCATCGAGATCTCGCTCGTCGCAGCAGATCGTGATGCTCGCGATCCTCATGCTGACTTCGAAGGGCATGGCCGGCGTGCCGCGCGCATCGCTGGTGGTCATCGCGGCGACGCTCGCGCAGTTCGACATTCCGGTGGCGGGGCTCGTGCTGCTGCTCGGCGTCGATCACTTTCTCGACATGGGTCGTTCGGCGACGAACGTCGTCGGCAACAGCATCGCGACGGCGGTCGTCGCGCGCTGGGAAGGCGAGCTGCGGCATGAGGGTCAACCTGCGCCGGGCCCCGCCGCGAGATCGTGCAGAAGAGCTAGCCGCGTGCTCCTCGACCTCTCGCCGCTACGCCGGCACCGCGATTTTCGGCTCGTCTTCATCGGCCAGCTCGTCAGCGCGTTCGGCAGCTTCTTCACGTACGTCGCGATGCCCGTTCAGATCTACGAGCTGACGGGTTCGTCGGCGGTCGTGGGCTTGCTCGGCACCGCGCAGCTCGTGCCGCTCGCCGTCGCGGCGCTATGGGGCGGCGCGTTCGCCGACGCGATCGACCGGCGCGCTGTTGTTGCTGCGCTGCGAAGCGCTGATGACCGTGCGGCTCGCTCGCGCTCGTCGTGAACGCGCTGCTGCCGCACCCGAGCGTGACCGTGGTGTTCGTCGTCGCGGCGTTCCTGTCGGCCGTCAACGGGTTTCATCGTCCGGCGCTCGAGGCCATCACGCAGAAGCTCGTCGCGTTCGACGAGCTGCGCGCGGTGTCGGCGCTGACGTCGCTGCGCGGCACGACGCGCCGCGATCGCGGGGCCGGCGCTCGCGGGTCGTGTGCATCGCCGCGTTCGGGCTAGCGGTCACGTACGTCGTCGAGGTGGCCACGTTCGCGATCTCGCTCGTGGCGCTCGTCGCGATTCGCTCGATGCCGCCGGCCGAGCACGCGCAACCCGCGGGGCTGAACACCATCCTCGAAGGCCTGCGCTACGCGGCGAGCAGATCGGAGCTGCTCGGCACGTACGCCGTCGACATCGTCGCGATGACGTTCGCGATGCCGATGGCCGTCTTCCCGGCGCTCGCGCGAGCAGTTCGGCGGCGCGTACGCCGTCGGCTACCTGTACTCGGCGATGAGCGTCGGAGCGCTGCTGATCACGGTGTTCAGCGCGTGGACGCGGCGCGTCGAACGGCACGGCGCGGCGGTCATCATCGCGGCGCTGCTCTGGGGCGTCGCGATCGTCGCGCTCGGCTACGCGCAACTCGCTGCCGTGGCGGTCGCATGCCTCGTGGCGGCGGGCGCGGCCGACATGGTCAGCGGCCTGTTCCGCATGACGATCTGGAACGAGACGATTCCGTCCACGATCCGCGGCCGCATGGCCGGCATCGAGCAGCTCTCCTACATGACGGGTCCGCTGCTCGGCAACGCGCGCGCGGGGTTCATGGCGGAACGGTTCGGGCTCGCGCGCTCGATCATGTGGGGCGGGTTGCTCTGCGTTGGCTGCGTGGCCGCGTGCGTGCCGGTGCTGCCGGCGTTCTGGCGTTACCGAAAGCCCCACGCGGCACCCGCCGAAGCCGCCGTGAGTTAGCATTTCGTTGCGCCGGCAACAGAGGAGCGCATCGCCATGACCGTCACCGTCACACGCCAAGAGCTCGCCGGCTCTCGTCGGCAAGGAGCTCGGCGTTTCGGACTGGTTCTCGATCGACCAGCAGCGCGTGAACGACTTCGCCGACGTCACGCTCGATCACCAGTTCATCCACGTCGATCCCGAGCGCGCACGCGCAACGCCGTTCAAAGGCACGATCGCGCACGGTTTCCTGACGCTGTCGCTGCTCGTGCACCTGTGCCTGCCGTTCATTCCCGTGCCCGCGAATCGCGAGCTCGTCGTGAACTACGGCTTCGACAAGATCCGCTTCGTCGCGCCCGTGCGCGTGGGCAAGCGCATTCGCGCGCGCGGCGTGCTCGGCGCGGTGGACGAGCGCAAGCCCGGGCAGATACAGCTGCGCGTCGACGTCACGGTCGAGATCGAAGGCGAGGACAAGCCCGCGCTGGTCGCCGAGTGGCTGAGCCTGCACGTGGTGAAGGCTTGAGCGGCGCCCGGCCGCACGTCGTCATCGTCGGCGCCGGCTTCGGCGGTCTCTCCGCCGCCACTGCGCTCGCGCGAGCGGACTGCGACGTCACGGTCATCGATCGCCACAACTATCACCTGTTCCAGCCGCTGCTGTACCAAGTGGCGACGGCCGGGTTGCCGCCATCCGACATCGCGTGGCCGATCCGGTCGGTGCTGCATCGGCAACGCAACGCGGTCGTGTTGCTCGGCGAGGTCGTCGGCGTCGACGTCGGCGCGCGTCGCGTGCGGTTGCGCGACAGCGAGATTCCGTTCGACTACCTGATCGTCGCGGCCGGCGCGACGCATGCGTACTTCGGCCACGACGATTGGCGGCCGCACGCGCCGGGGTTGAAGAGCATCGACGACGCGACACTGATTCGGCGGCGGATCCTGTCGGCGTTCGAAGCGGCCGAGATGGAGCACGGACCGGAACGGCGCGCGCGGCTGCTGCGCTTCGCGATCGTCGGCGCGGGCCCGACGGGTGTCGAGCTCGCGGGCACGATCGCCGAGCTCGCGCGCTTCACGCTCGCCGCGGATTTCCGCCGCATCGATCCGAGGAGTGCGAAGGTGCATGCTCGTCGAGGCGGGGCCGCGCGTGCTCGCGGCGTTCGCGGAGCGCCAGTCGCAGTACGCGCAGCGCGCGCTCGAGAAGCTCGGCGTCGAAGTGCGCGTGAACTCCGCGGTCACGGCGTGCGACGCCGACGGCGTCACGATCGGCGCCGAACGCGTCGCGACGGCCACGGTGATCTGGGCCGCGGGCGTCGCGGCCGCGCCGGTCGGCGCGTGGCTCGGTGCCGCGACGGATCGCGCCGGGCCGCGTGAAGGTGGGTCCCGATCTCGCGGTGCCGAGCGATCCCGCGATCTTCGTGATCGGCGACTCCGCGCTCGTCGAGACGGCGACGGGTCGCGTGCCGGGAGTGGCGCCCGCCGCGAAGCAGCAGGGCCGCTACGTCGGCCGACGTCATCGCGCGGCGGCTGCGCGCGCGGCCGGCGCCGCCGCCGTTCGCGTATCGCAACGCCGGCAACTTCGCGACGATCGGCCGCGCGTGCGCCGTGATCGAATTTCCGTTCCTGACGTTGCGCGGCTGGCTCGCGTGGTGGTTCTGGGGCGTCGCGCACATCTACTTCCTGCTCGGCGTGCCGAGCCCGCTGATGGTGTCGCTACGCTGGTTGTGGGAGTACCTGACGTACGGTCGCGGCGCGCGGTTGATCACGGGCGCGGAACACGCGGACTGAGGCGCCACGAAACGTTTTACAGCGGGCCGCTGCGGCTCTAGAGTCCGTATCGTGAGCGTCGAGGACCGACGCTTGGGGGAAGCATGAAGAAAACAACGAATCCGGCGCTCGAAGTCGTGGCCGGCAACGGGCTGCTGCATCGACGGTTGTTCCTGACGCAAGGCGCCGCGCTGGTCGGTGCGGGCGGATTGTCGCTGCTCGCGGCGCAACCGGTCGATGCCGAGCCGCTCGCGGTGCCGCCGTGGATGAAAGCGCCCGGCACGCACATGAGCGCCTATGGTTCTCCGTCGAAATACGAGGCCGCCACGCAGCGCGTGGTCGGCGGCACGCCGAACGTCGTCGGCAGCGGCGTGTCGTTCACGCCGCATCACAAGCTGCACGGCACGATCACGCCGAACAGCCTGCACTTCGAGCGCCACCACAGCGGCGTACCGGAGATCGATCCGGCGGCGCACAAGCTGCTGATCCACGGCGCCGTGCGCCGGTCGCTGACGTTCACGGTCGATTCGTTGCTGCGGTATCCCACGGTCACGCGGATCCAGTTTCTCGAGTGCGCCGGCAACAGCGGTGGAAACTCTGAGTCCGCAGCCGCCGCAGGCGCCGTGCGGCGTGATCCACGGGCTCATGTCGTGCAGCGAATGGACCGGCGTGCCGCTTTCGATGTTGCTCGAAGAGGCCGGCGTCGAGAAGGGCAACGACTGGGTGCTCGCCGAAGGTGCCGACGCCGCGGCCATGAGCCGCAGCGTGCCGCTGAAGAAGCTCATGGACGACGCGATCATCGCGCTGTACCAGAACGGCGAGCGGTTGCGGCCCGAGAACGGCTATCCGCTGCGCCTGTTCCTGCCGGGCTACGAAGGCAACATGAACGTGAAGTGGCTGCGTCGGCTGAAGGTCGTGAACGCGCCCACGATGACGCGCGACGAGACATCGCACTACACCGACGTGCTGCTGAACGGCAAAGCGCTGATCCTGACGTATCCGATGGAAGTGAAGTCCGTCATCACGAACCCGTCGACGGGGCTCGCGCTGAAAGGCGCGGGCATCTACGAGGTGACGGGTCTCGCGTGGAGCGGCCTCGGCAAGATCCGCCGCGTCGACGTGTCGGCCGACGGCGGCAGGACGTGGGCACAGGCGGCGCTGAACGAACCGGTGCTGTCGAAATCGTTCACGCGTTTTCGCATGGCGTGGCGCTGGGACGGCGGCCCCGCGACGCTGATGAGCCGCGCAGTCGACGAGACCGGCGCCGTGCAGCCGACGCGCGCGAGCATCATCGCGGAGCGCGGCGAGCGGCAGAACTACCACAACAACAGCATCCAGGCCTGGGCGATGGCGGCGAGCGGCGAGGTCAGCAATGTCTACGCGTAACATCTCTGATCGGGCTGTTCGCTGTCGCGAGCTGTCGCCGCGGCGTGGTCGACGCCGGCCGGCGCGCAGACTCGGCGGGCCGGGGCTCGGTCAGCCTGTGTCGGTGGCCGACGCGGCCGCGTGGGACTTGAGCATCCAGCCGGACGGCACGGGCTTACCGCCGGGCTCGGGCATCGGCGGCCACCGGCGCGCAGCTGTTCGCGACCCACTGCGTCGCGTGCCACGGCGCGGGCGGTGCGGGCCAACCGAACGACAAGCTCGTCGGCGGGCAGGGCACGCTGACGCAGTTGCAACAGGTGCGCACCGTCGGCAGCTATTGGCCGTACGCGACGACGATCTTCGACTACATTCGTCGTGCGATGCCGTTCCAGGCGCCGGAGTCGCTGACGAACGATCAGGTGTATGCGCTCACGGCGTATCTGCTCGCCGAGAACGGCATCATCAAGGCGAGCGACACCATGAATGCGCAGACGCTGCCGCAGGTGAAGATGCCGAATCGCGACGGGTTCATCATGGCGTACCCGACGCGCGCCGACCGCGGGCGCCGCTGACGCGTGCTGCGCGTACTGCTGTTCGTCGTCGTCATCGCCGCGCTCGCGGGCATGGCGCTGTCGCTGTTGCGGCGCACGCCGAAGATTCCGACCGATCGCTCGGCCGAGGAGACGGGCGAGAGGCGCGCGCTGCCGCCGCCGACGACCGCACACGCGCTGGGGCGTGAGGCGGCACGGCAGACAGCTGCACGAGCTGGCGTTCGGCGCGTCGCTCGCGGCCAGCGTGCCGGCCGAGCACGTGAAGGTCGTCAGCGCCGTGGCTGGTGCGCTGCACGCTGGCGGCCACCGATCCGAAATACGCGCCGCGCCGCCCGATGCTGCTGCCGCAGCTGCTGCGCGCCGTGAACGACAGCGACACGACGCGCAAGGAGCTCGCGGCCCTGATTGCACGCGATCCGGCGCTCGTGGGCAGCTTGCTGAAGCTCGCGAACAGCCCGCTGTACCGGCGTGGCTCGCACGCGATCGAAGGGGTGGAGCGCGCGCTGGCGGTGCTCGGCACGCAGGGCGTGCGGTCGCTCGCAGCCGCGGCGCTCGTGCAGCCGGTGTTTCGCGCCGTCGGCCGGCGACGCGGGGAAGTTCCCCGAGGTCGTGTGGGAGCACACGTATCGCTCGGCTGCGGCCGCGGAGTTGCACGCGTCGGCCGTCGAGAACGCCGATCCGTTCGCCGCGCAGCTGCTCGCGCTCGTCATGGGACTTGCGACGATCGTCGTGTATCGCGTCGCGCTCGATCAGTACGCGTCGCGGCGGCTCGTGCCGGATGCGACCGCGCTCGCGTCGCTGCTCGACGAGCATACGGCCGAGGTCGCGCACCGGACGGCCGCGAGCTGGGAGCTCTCCGCTCAAGTGCTCGAAGCGCTCAGCGACCAGCGTCCGGAGAAGGTCGCGCGCCCGCAGTCGGCTCTTGGGCGTTCGCTACGCTTCGGGCTAACGGCCGGCGCGCTCAGCATGCTGAAGACTGCGGATCGCATCGACGACGACACCGGCCTCGTGTCGCTCGCAGTCGCCGGCGGCGAAGGCCAGCGCTTCGAACGCCTCTGGGAGCGCCTCACCTGGCCCGAGCCCGAGCGCGTCCCGAACTAGCGAGCTGAAGACGGTGCCAGGCCTTGCACAGTTGCACAGAACTGTTGCAGCCGAGCCCGCGTTCCAAGTCAGTGCCAAGCGTGGCGGCGGTGTGCGAGGGCCCTCCCGGGACACGCCGGAAATCGCATCCTGCGGCTCGACTGCGCACATCCCTGTGCGCAGACGGTCCCGGGAGGGCCCTCGCACACCGACGCCCCTCGTTGCGCGCGCGGGGCGGGCTCTCTGCGTCAGCGGCCGTGCAACTGTGCAAGGCCTGGCACCGTCTTCAGTCGTAGAACTCGGGGGATTTTTTGAGTTTGCGGTGGTTCACGAGGTCGTGCTGGATCCAGAGCTGCGCGTGCGACTGCGTGAGGAACGCTTCGATCGCGGCGCGCGACTTCTCCGTCTGGGGCTCGCTGACCTCGAACGTTGGCAACCGGTGCAGCGTGCGCTCGGCCGGGTAGTGGTACAGATCGCCCGAGAGCAGCACGCCGCCCGTGTTCGCGAGCTTCACGTATAGCACCGAGTGGCCTTCCGTGTGGCCAGGGGCTTGCTTGATCACGACCGTGCCGTCACCGAACACGTCGTAGTCCGCCGTCGTGATCAGCGTGGTCTTCGCGTTCTTCAGCGCCGAGAACGTCTCGGGCCGCGAGCCTCCCGGCGGATCGGCTGAGAACATCGCGTCGTGCTCGACCTTCGACGCGAGCCACTGCGCGCCGGCGAACAGGTTCGCGTCGGCCGTGTGGTCCCAGTGATAGTGCGACAGCGCGAGATGCGTCACGTCGCTCGGCTTGTAGCCGGCGGCCGCGAGCTGCGAAGTCAGCGTCTTGCCGAGCTTCACGAAGCGCTCGGCGCCGTCGCGGCGCAGCAGGCGCTGATCGAAGCCGATGTCGCCACCGCGCTCGTGATCGGCCACGGCGCCGGCGTCCCACAGCAGCACGCCGCGCGGGTGCACGATCAGGAACGACGCGACCGAAATGGAGACTTCCTGCACGTCGGCATCCGTGAGCCGGTAGCGCGCGGTCTCCGACGCGAGCACGCCGCCGTCGAACACGTAGATGCGCGGCGTCTTGACCGCCGGGCGTGCGCTCTGCGCATTGACCGTGGTAGCCGCGACGAGAGCGAGGACGGCGCCGAGCACGCGCTTCAAGCCGATGCGTTGCATGTAACCCCCGTAAACAGTGTGACGCGCCGACTTCCGCGGCGCCGTGGAGCAATGATGCTCTATTTGCCGCGAGCCGTCACGGCGACGGGTAATTAGACTTCGGCCGAGACGAAGCTGCCGCGGACCTGACGGAAGCGCAGAGTCAGGAACTCGACGCCCGTGATCCAGCGATCGGCGGTGTCGATGTCGCGATTCGTGTGGGCGACGCGTGCGAGCGCGTGCAGCTCGCTACAAATGACCTTCACGATCTGGTTCGGTTGCAGCCGGGTCACGCACGTGAACTGCATGCCGTTCAACGACAGGTCGCGCATGTGGCCGACGGCGGGCTCCGCCTGTGGCCACGTGACGTAGATATCGAGGGCGTGATGCTTCGGGATCCGGCTCAGCATGCGCTGGCCCGAGTATTCGAGCCGATGCCGTTCGGCCGGGCACAGCGGGCTGCCGCAGCGGCCGCAATCGTCGTCGCGCTCGAGCCGCCGTTGCAGGTCGTGCGGCGCTCCGCAGAACAGGCACGCGTTCATGACGAGCGTGTCGGCGTCCTCGTCCCCGGCGCGCACTTCGCGAGGCGGCGCGGCTTGCGCGTTGGCCGCGCTGCCCGCGCGTCGCTGTGCGTCGTAGGCGGCACGGCGCTGCGCGTTGCCGAGCACGGCGTACGCCTCTTCGATCAATCCGGCGTCGGCCTCGCCGGCGAACGTCGCGGAGGTCTGCAGCCGATGCAGCAACGTCCGGTAGATCGCGTGTATCACCGGCGTGGGCGCGTCCGGCTGGACGTGCAGAATGCGGTAGTAGTCGGGCGGAGCGCTCATCTAACAGCGCACGCTATGCCGAGGCATTGCCGCTCACAAGTCGACGCCGTCACACCCCGGAAGAGAAGGGCGAGAGATCCTCTCGTTGTCTTCGTCTTCTAGTTCTGTTGTGGAACCGTCGGGTTGGACGAGCCTGCGAATAGCCGCTTTCCATCCTGGAATGTGACGGTGCCGACGTTGACCGTCAGCGAGCCGTTGCGTGCCTGCCAGCCATCGACCACGAGCGTCGTGCCGGCCGGCAGATCGTCCTTGCGCCACCCACGCCGAAACAATCCGTTCGCTCCGTTAGTCTCGCACGCCCAGTTCTGGACTTTGCCGTCCGCGCTCGTCACGTCGAGATAGATCCACGCGTGCGGATTCGACCACTTCATCTCCGTCACTTTGCCGGTCAGTTTCAGTGGTTTGTCCGGATCGAACTCGGCGGAAAACGAGTGATGCGCGACGGCGGCGCCCGCAACCAGTAGCGCAGCCGTGGCGACGGCGAGTTTCGTGGGCCTCAATCTAGTTCTCCTCGTGCGTGGCACGGTATTCGTCGCGAATTTCTTTCAGGTGCGTGAGATCGCCATTGTCTTCGTGACAGGCGACTTCGAGCAACTCGTCGCGCTTCTTGTTCAGCGGCACCTCGACCGTCCATGGCCGCGTGTACGCGATCGGATCCGTCACCGTAGCGCGATAGACCACGCGGTCGGGCGCCACCGGTGTGAACGTCTCGACGACGGTCTGCGCATGCGTGATCACGTCACCGACCTCGTTCAACCACGCTTTGCCGTTGAAGTTGCGGCTCTCGATGACGAGCGTGTCGCCGTCCCAATGGCCGGCCGAGTCGCCTTGCCACAGGCGCACGTGATCGGGCAGCGGCGCGCGTGGCGTCAGCGGAATCTGCCGCCACGACATGCGCTCGAACAGCATCACGACGTAACCCGGCGGCTGCAGGATGTGCACCGGCGCCGGCACGTACTGCGAGCGCGGCACGCCGCCGACGAAGCAATGCGCGGTCGGGTCGTCGTAGCCGCGATGTGGCAGCGCGCGGTTGATGGCCTCGGCGCGCGCCCAGCGCTGATACGGCAGCGTGCCGTCCTTGGGATCGACGACGATGCCGCGGCTCGCGGGGGTGAGGAAATTCTGCGCACGCGTCTCGAGGCCGTAGTTCGCACCACCGGCATCGGGCTCGTACCAGCCCGAGATGTCGGGTTTGCCGTCGGGCAAGCGCGCGATCTCGCCGGTCACCGCGGGCCGCGGCAACCGAGCGCTCGCGCGAGCGTCGAACGTGGCGTTGCCCGCTGGCGGTGCGGCGGGGTACCACGTGCGCGTGTCCCGCTCGAACGCGCCGCTCTGCTCTTCTTTCTCCGCCTGGCACTGGTACTCGAGCAAGCGGGACACGTCGGTCTGCCGATGCAGCGGCGTGCGGATCTTCCACGGCCGCGTGAAGACCTTCGGATCCTCGATCGTGACTTCGTAGTCGATCGTGTTCGCGTCGCGCAGCGCGTAGCGCTCCGTGAGCTTCAGCGCGTCGCTATGGAAGTTGCCGGCGGCGTCGAACCAGGTGCGGTCGTTGTGATCCGTGACCTGCACGACGAGCACGTCGCCCTCCCAATGCCCGCGCGAGTTGCCCATCCACGACTCGATGCCCTCGTGCAGCGTCGGCTGACCGTTCGTGTAGATGAGCCGATGGATCTGCGACCACTCGAACGTGATGGCGACGTGATCGTTCGTCTGGAAGATCTGGAACGGAAACTCGAGGTACATGATGCGGGGCACTCCCGGCATGTAGCACGAGTTCAGCGGGTCTTCGGCGGCGCGATTCGCGAAGTTCTTGCGTTGCTTCTCCGCGGCCCAAGGCTGATACGGAATCTCGTCGCCTTCGATCACGCTTTGCCCCGCGGGCATCTCGTGCCGTGCGACGTGGAGGCGCAGGTCGTAGGCGGCGCGACTCTGCACGCGCCAGATGCCTTGCAGGTCGGGTTTACCGCTCGGCGTGCGCGGCACGGCTTGGCCAAAAGAAACGGCGCTTGCACCCAGTGCCAGCATGACGAACACCACGCGCGCGAGCATTGAATGTCCTTCGACGATTGCCATGGCCCATATAACGAATGAGGCCGCCCGGAGTCCAGTGGCCGGGCGCGCCTGCGTCCGTGCGCGTTGCAGCGTAGGCTCGGGACAACCGCTCATCGCAGAGACGCACCGGGCTCGAAAGGTACGAGGGCGAGGCAAGAGTCCGCGCGGCGCCGTTCGACGCAATCGAGGTCGAGCTGGGCGCGCTCTGGATCTAAGAATCCCGCGTTCTGCCGGCCAATCAGCGGCGCGGAGCTTGCTCGCGCTGCCACTTGGCTTTGAGCGCATCGCGATCGACCTTCGCGCCGCGCAGGTACACCGTGGCGATGCGCCGGGAGTTCATGATGTTCTCGAGCGGATCCGCATCGAGCACTACGAAGTCCGCGCTCCGTCCCGGCGCTACGAGCCCCGTGTTCAAGCCGACGGCGTTGGCCGAGTCGCGCGTACTTCTCGGCTCCGCCATCGCATTTGACGCAATTCGACGGCGCTGAGTCGCTTCTCTGTGTGGACGCCCGCGCAATCCGCCTCTGAATGTACCTCGAAGGCAACATATCCGTCTCATGAACCATCGCTCTACCTGCGGGCACTCATCTCGGCACTTGGTCGCCGGGTTGCGTCCGGCTGCAACGAGTCATTGCGAGTTTTCGACTAGCTAAGGGGAACAATCATGCTAAGAAAAACATTGGTCAGGCTGCTGTTGTTGGGTGCCGTTTTCGCAATGCCTGCGTTAGCGGACGACGACGACGTTATTGCGCGCTTCAAGGGGGGAATTGGAGTCGATGCCGTGTCGGCGGGGTCAGGTGCCGCAAACGCCGACGGAACGCTGCCGAACGTTACGCGTAACGTGATTCGCGGGGTGGCTCCGGCCGGCCAGATCTGGGTCATCGACAAACTCGTCGCGAAGGTCAAGTCGGACGGGCACATCACCGTGAGCGGTAAGGGCCTGATTCTAGGCGGCGGCAACAATGCCGGGCGCGCACCCGCCCTGTCGGTGATTGCCACGTTCATCTGCGATGTGCCAGTGACAACACCGGTAACGCCGTTCGTCTTGAGCAACTCCGCCGCCCCGGGCGTTCCGCTTTCGCTAGAGGGCGATTTCAAGATTGACGACATGCTCAAGCCCGCGCCGGCGTTCAACTGCCCGAATCCTTCGCTGCTAATTCGCAACGCGGCAGGTGGCGGTGGCGCGTGGTTTGCCGTCGGTAACCTGCGTATCAACTCCGACAACGACGACTAGCTCGTTTTCGTGCGGTAACACGCGTGTGTGCCGCGCCGGAGGTCGATCCGCCGGCGCGGCACCACAACGGGATAGGCAGATCCATCCACTTCTTGCTAGCCGGCTCCCACTTGTCCGCTAGCTAGTTTTGCGGTGGACGCTGGCGCAAATTAGCTCCCGGCAGTCGAGTCGTCGCCGGCGTGATGGAAGCCAAGTAGGCGACGATGTCCCGCATGTCGTTTACGGTCAAATGGGCGATGACGGGCTGCATGAGCCCCGACCAGGCACCTTTCCGGGTGTTACGCTTCATGTCGTAGAGCTGGCGCATCATGTAGCTCGGGGAACGGCCCGCGATGCCGGGAACGACGGCGAGCCCCATGAGGTCTTGCCCGTGACACACGCCGCACGGAGTGGCCTTGCCCGCGCCCGTCTTCACGAGCGACTCACCGCGCTTGAGGCTGCCGGTCGGCACGTACACGACCCACGACGAGCGCGGGTTGCGTAAGACGTTGGCCTGATATTCGTCTTCGGGCGTTTCGACGATGCGCCCCGCAAGCGGCTCCGTCGGCTCCTTGCCGACGGTGATATACATGTTGCCCTCTTCGAGAGCCATCTTCGGGATGCGGTCCGCTTCGATCACGCGCATCCAGGGCGTCCATGGCATCGCGGCGAAATACTCGGCGGCGTCACGCATCTCCGCGTCGGTCATCGCGGCAGCGAGTGCGTTCATCGTCGGGGAGTTCGGCTTGCGAGGATCGGCGCTGAAACGCAAGCCGTCGCGCATGTCTTGCAGCTGCTTGACGATGTAAGCGGCGGGTTGCCCCGCCGGTGGGGCGTTCTCCGGCCGACCTTTGCCGTTTGGCAGGTGACAAGATCCGCAGCCGCGGCCACGCTCCTTGAGACTCGCGGGTCCGTGCCGAATGACGTCGGTCATCGACGGATGCTCGCTCGGAAACCAGTCGATCACGTCGTGGCCGTCACGGATGTCGACGAGCGAATATTTCGCGTTGCTTCCAGCGACGCTCCTTGCCTTCGTTTGCTCCTCGGTGTTCTCGCCCGGGCGCAGATTCCGCGTTGGCGGAGCCTGCGGAGTCGCGCTGTCACTGGGTTTGGGCGGCGTGCTGTACGCATACGCCCACAGCGGCTCCGGCTCGTTCTGTCCGAAAACAGCGATGACTGGGATTCCGAGCGCAAGACCGGCGGCGCACAAGAGCCCAACAAACGTTGGTCGTTTCACGTCACTACGCATCGCACGTGTCTCCTCGCGCTCGTCAGTACCGAAACGTGTGGCGGTACTTGATTGTGAACTCCGCAGTGCCCGACTGAAATCCGTTGCTGCGCCCCAGCAGGTCTCTCGGTTCTTCGAGGTTGTGGTTCAGGACGACGAACAGCTCGCGTCCCGCCTCTGGTATCCAATGCAGACGGCTGTTGACTCCTACCGTACGTGATGCGTTGTCGTATTGGACGAGGTTCACCCACGAGAGCCTCGACGACATGATGAAGTCCGCACCCATCCGCGCGAGTCGCACGACGAAGTCACCTTGAGGCAGCGTCACGGAATTGTAGTCGTACGAGATCAACGCCCGGAAACGTGGCCGCGGAATCCACTCGACGGTCGCACTCACGTTGTCGAGCGTACCGTCGTAGAAATCTCCCTTTGCATAACTCGCGCTCGTCACGAAACGCCGGTGCGGACCCGTGCTCACCCCAACCCGAAACTGATCGAACGAGTAAGGATCGTTGCGCGCCGGAATGACGACGGCGTCGAAGATCACGAAGGGCCGGCGGACGCCCTCTTTGGCATTCTCGTATCTGAAAGTCAGCTTGTCGGACGTCTGGTTCTCGAGCTCCACGCGCAGCTGCGCCACCTCGCTCTGCAGGCCGCCGCCGAGATTGTCGATGCGCTGAATATTGGTGCCGGTGTAGAGCGCCCGCAGGCCGCGGCCGGAGGGGCGATAGGTGTACCCGAATTCACCGGTGTAGTCGCGGATGTCACTGCGGTTGATGAAGCCCAACGCCGGATTGAAGTTCGCCTGGACTTCTTTGACGCCGACACCGCCTTTGAGGCCAACCGTATTCGGCGACCACAGCCGAATACCCCAAGCCGCGTCGTCACCCTCGCGCCCTTCGGTGGAGCTTTGTTGATACCACGCCTCGGACTCGAGCGTGCGACCGTGCGGCAGGCGCGTGTTCTGGTACCGGAAGTCGACACCGGCGACGCTGTTGTCGAGATTCGAGACCGGGTCGCCATCGGTGACGATGAGACCGACCGCGGACTCCGCCAACACGTTTGCAGCCACGCGTCCCACGAACAAATTCCCCGGTTTGACGCTCGCGAACTCGTCTTGCCGAATTGCAAGCGAACCGATGGTCCAACGACCCACACGACCGCTGAGCTTGGCACCGCCGTCGAGACCCACCGGTTGTCCCGTGGCACTCAAGCCGATGCGGCGCGAGAAGAATGGCAGCGCGTTCTCTTCCAGTGGCCGCGCGAACGGTGAATCCTGGGAGCGCTGACCGATGCGTCCGAACTCGAAGATGTCCGCGTCCTGCAGAAAGAAGTCGCGCCGCTCGGGGAAGAACAGACCGAACCGAGTCAGATTGACCTGGCGATCGTCGACCTCCGTTGCCGAGAAATCCGTGTTCAGCGTCAGGGCAGCATTCAGCGAAGACGTGATCTTGTAGAACACGTCGAGCGACGGCTCCATGGAGGAATCGTCGGAGCGGGGCGTGAAATCGCGGCGCTCGACGGCCGTCAACGAAGGCACGACATCCAAGCCGAGACCCTGCTTGATGCCCTCGATGCCGGTCAGCTCACCGGAGATTGCTGGGCTTTGCGTGCGGTTTCTCGACACCCACCCCATGGTCTCGTTGGCGCGCGCGACGCGGCGGTTGAGATTCAAGCCCCAGGTGTCCGTCTCCGGATTGAACGAGATCGTCTTGAACGGAATCCGCGTCTCGGCCACCCAGCCGTCAGCGTTTTGCGATGAGCCCGCTTGCCAGATCCCGTTCCATTGCCACTGAACCTGATCCGCACCCCGGAAAAGCCCCTCCTGTCGAACACCGTGCGGGTTGACCTGAAAGCGGTAACCGCTGCGCTTGTTGTTGAATGGATCTAGAAAGATGTTGAACTGATCATCGAGCCACGAGTTGGCGCCACCCTGCCGCAACACCTTAGCCGTCATCAGGTCGGGTCGATCGTCTTTCATGTCCGCGGCCAGGTACAGCGCGTCGTCGTCGTAGAGCACGAGGAAGCGTGTCACCTGCGACGGCGCCGAGTACTCGACCGGTAGAATCTGATGAATGTCCTTCGGGTCAATCGTCGCCGCGCTGGCCCACGCCGGCTCGTCGAGCCGCCCGTCGATTGTAATGGGCGACGTCGTACGCACGGCTTCGAGCCGCTTCACCGTCGTGCCCGCGACCTCTGGTTGCGCGAGCAGTGCTTGCGGACAGGCGACCGCCGCCAACACCGCCAACGGCCCGGCGCTGCGGCGAGCCGGGCGCAGCTCCACTGCAATTCCCCGACCTACGCTACGAACCACGGGTGTTGTCGCAAGGTCACGCACATCGGCCCTAACATACCAGACGCGGCGACCACGAGATGCCGCCGGGGACACGCGCTATCTGGACACCCCGCCTGCGGTTACCGAACGTCTTACCGGGCGGCCACAGTCTCCCGCGCGGGCGTGGCGTCTGCGACTTCGCTCGCCGGCCGCCGCAGCGTCTTCGCCGCCGCCACGAACGGTCCGGCCAAGAATCCCCACAACGTGCGATGCGGATTGTGCTCACCGAGTTCCTCCATCGACGCGCCGTAGACGATGTGCTCGTCGTCCTTGGGAACATAGAGCGTGCCGAGGAGCTGGTCCCAGAGGCACAAGCCACCCGTGCGACCCAAGTTCTTGTCGCGATGCTCGAGCAGCGCGCTGTGATGAATGCGATGGAAGTGCGGCGGATAGAAGATTTTGTCGAGCGGCTTGCCGAACGAGAACACGACGTGCGAGTGCTCGAAATGCTGTGTGAAATTGATGATTGCGTTGACGACGACGAGGGCTCCGGCCCCCGTGGCGCTCGCGTGGACGCCGGTGAGGTACATCAGGCCGCCGCCGATGATGCCCCCACCCATGTTCATGTACGCGAGGCGAATGAACATGTCGACGGGATGCGTGCGGATGAACACAGGGTGCAACGCTTCAGCCGAGTGATGACCTTTGTGGAACTCCCAGAAGAACGGCACCCTGTGGCCTTGGTAGTGCCACGCGAAACGCGCAATGTCCGTGCCGAACAGCGTGAACACGATCGTGAGCGGCACGGCCAGCCAGAGGGAGGGTACCGTCCAGGGCATGTGCCCGAACTTCTGCGCTAGCCACATCTGCATGACGCCGGAGCCGATCGAGAGCCCGGCGAACAGCGTGAAATTGAACACCCACGAGATCGGCACCATCATGAGGTCGATCTTGACGGTGGGTTTCGAGTACACCTCGATCGGCAGCAGGTACTTGAGGCCGGCTACGAGCGAGAACCGCTGGCCGGGCCGTCTAACCCACATCGCGAAGATGACCATGCCTCCAGCCAAGAACCAGAAGTAGCTCTTGCCCATGCTAATAAGCGCGCCGACGGCGAACGACCCGAAGTCTCCCTTGCCGCGGTTGCCGCCCTCGGCGAGACCAGTCCACACGAAGTCGACGGCCTGAATCAAGAAGCCCTGAACAACGTCCATTGATCTCTCCCCCTCGATGCGAGCGCGCCGGCGCTTTCCCCCTGTTGCAAATAAGCCTTGGCCGCCGTCGCGTCAAGTACCGGTCGGTGCGTTTGCGACCTTCGGCCGGCGTGGCTTTGGCGGCGAGCACATCGGTCGGCGTCGATCCGACCGCCGCTTTTGAGCCGATCTACTTCGTTCCCACCGCGGCCGGCCCGTCGTCTTCGCGCACCGGTCCCTTGACCGTCTTGTGCGACAGGTGTTTCCACTGTCCGTTCTGCTTCTGGTAGACGCGCTCGAACCAGACGTAGAGATGGCTGGTCGTCGGCTTTGTGTCGTTGGTCCGCGGCAGATAGAGGTAGCGGCCGAGCGTCAGCGCGATGTCGCCGTGCAGCTCCACTTGGATGTGATCGAGCTCGCGGTAGACGTACGGCTTCGGATCTTTCGCGACGTACGCCAGCCAGCTCGCCTTCGTGTCTGTCTTGAGCGGCGCACCGCCGGTCGTCCAGCCATCGCCGTGCGTGAAGATGAAGTTGTCGGCGAGCATCGGCTCGAGCGTCTTCACGTCGCCGCGAACCACCGCTGCCTCCATCTTCTTCTCGAAGGCGATGGCCTCATTCATCGTCGCGACGTCGGCGGCGTTCGGCTGCGCATTGCCGGTCGGCCACAGCGTAGGCGCCGGCGCTGTGTTCGGCACGTTGACAGTCGACTGCGGTGCGATGACCGCGGCGGTGAAGAGCAGCATGAGACCGGGGGCGATCCATGTACGCATCGAAGTTCTCCTCAGAAGGGCCCGAGGGCCCGCACTACACCTCACGAGCCATGCGGTACGCGTCGAAGATCAATGTAACCGCGCGGGCGCAGTCCCGCGCCGTGGTGGGCGGCGGCTCGCCGCGCCCGAGCCGATTCAGACAATCGTTAACCACGCCGGGCCAGCCCGCGACGTAGCCGTCGGGTGCGCGCTCGATCGTGCCGGTAGGACGTCCCGGCGCCGCAATCTGCACGCCTTCGCCGCCCGCCGTGATGCCGACCAGCACGGATTTCTCTGCGGCCACTTTGCGCTCCTGATCCGATCCGTTCGTGGGATAGGTGTAGCTGGCCTCGTTCAGGCACACGATCCCGCTCGGCGTGCGCATCGTCACATGCGCGTAGTCTTCGACTTCGCGCCGCTGGGTCGCATGACTCGTGACCGCGGCGACGACCGTCGGCTCTTCGCCCGTGATGTAGCGGATGATGTCGAAGCCGTGGATGCCGAGGTTGATCAGCGCACCGCCGCCGGCTTCTTTCTTCGTCAGAATCCACGAGCTGCCGGAGTCGATGTAGCGCTGCACGCCGGGCTGATTGAAGCGGAACAGGATGTGCGAAATGGCGCCGAGTTCGCCGCGCTCGCGCATGCGCTTCGCGGTCTCGGCCCACCAGCTGTAGCGGAACGGCATCGGCACCGCCGCCCACGCGCGCTTCTGCTCGGCGACGTCGGCCAGCTCGCGGACCGTCGTGTCGTCGGTGCCCCAGGGTTTCTCCATCAGGAACGGGATGCCCGTCTCGACGAGATGACGGAACGCCGCCGGCATCGCCGCATGGTGGCCCAGCGCGATGACGAACTCCGGCTTCGTCTTGTCGAGCATCACGCGGTAGTCGGTGTACGGCGTGCTACCGACCTGCGCCGCGTATTTCGCCGCGATCGCCTGGTCTGGATCGTGGACGCCGACGATGTCGGTCTTCTCGGTTTGAAGAATCCGCAGGTAGTTCGGCGGCGAGAACGCGTGGTAGTGGCCGACGCCGACGACCGCCACCCGCTGCGGCCGTCTCCGCGCCGGCTGCGCGGAGACGATGCCTGACGAGAGCGCACCAGCGGCGGCCAGGCCGGACTGCACGAGAAAGCGGCGACGGTCGGCGTCCATGAGGGCTGATAGCGTAACTCCACGCGTGATTGCCCGCGTCGGTTTTTCGAACCACGCGACCGCAAGCAGCGGGCGGAGGACGATCTGCCGCGCCGGTCGGTGGGGGCGCGCGCTCCGCCGCAGCTGTCGTTGCTCTGAAGATGAGCTGGATGCAGCGGCTCAAACGCGCCGAGCGCTGCCGACGCTGTGGTGGGCGGAGGGACATTGTGTCTCGGCATTCCGTTGTCGCGAACGGGATTTCGACTTAGATTGGGGACCAGTGGCGAGCCGCTCTTTAACGCGCTCCCGTTAGTAGCAGGAGCGAACGTTGAACATGGGTCGGCAGACGCTGGTCTTCGCAGCAATGGGAATCGTTGGCGTCGTACTTGGTGGTGCCATTGCCGCACCAGCCTCGGCTCAACCCGTCCTGTCACCGCCACGGGAAAGGCCGAACGTACAGCTGCCCGCGAGTGCCACCGCTGCAGGCGCTGCCCAGCAACCGCAGGACACGGTCAAGATCCTGCTCGTCGACGACGACGAATCGGACAACAACAACATCCCCGGCGATAAGCGCCTGTCGAAGTCGGACCGGTTCTACCGTCACCTGCTCGAACAGCAGTCGCTCGCGTATGACGCGTTCGTCGTGCCGCGTTACGCGAATGGACCAACGCTCGAGCAGTTGCGTCCGTACCGATTGATCGTGTGGTACACGGGCGCGTCCTACGGCGGCAACCGGGACAACACCTCGGTCGTGAGCCTCAAAGACGAGGAAGCACTGCGCGCATATCTTGCGACGGGTGGGTCGGCCATCGTCCTGTCGCCGGGGTATCTCAACAACGCGCTCGGGGCTGGGGGAGCGGCGCTGTGGGCGAAGAAGGATTCGCCGTTCCTGAAAGACGTGCTGGGCATCCAGGGTGGACGCGCGTTGCTGCAGCGCGGCAAAGAGGGCGGAGTAGCGGCGCTTGATGGTACGACGTACCTGCTAACCGCCACGGCCACGCAAGAGGTCCAACTCAGCGCGGTCAACCCGGTCAGCGCGACCACACTGTTCACGGCGCAGCTGAACCCGGAAGGTACCGGAGCGCATGCCGTCGCGGTCGCGACCAGCAATCCCGTGGGCTCGGGGCACATGGTGTATGTGGGCTTCACCTTCGAGGACATCGGCGGTAAGCCGGAAGTGGCATTTAGCCAGCTGCTGCAAGCGGCTGTGCCCTCAGCGGCGTGGCAGCCGGCGTCGTTCGACCACACGCAGGTGCAGGCGACGGCGCAGTGCGCGCGCTGCCACACCGGCGCCTCGCCGCCGGCCGACGGTAAGCCGACGAACCACGTGCCGTACGCATCGGTGCCGGTGTCGGCGGCGGCCAACTGCGACGGTTGCCACAAGGGCAGCTTCGTGACCTGGGCGAACGGCAAGTTCCACGCGAACTTCACCGTCACGACGAGCTGCGCGAGCTTGTCACACCGGTGCCTACCTGTCGGCGGTCGGCAAGCCGGCGACGGCGACGCACGCCGGTGTCACCGTCTGCGAGAGCTGCCACACGAACACGACGGTGTGGCAGCCGGCGTCGTTCAACCACACGCAGGCGACGGCGCGATGCGCGAGCTGCCACACCGGCGCCTCCCCGCCGGCCGACGGTAAGCCACCGAACCACGTGCCGTACGCATCGGTGCCGGTGTCGGCGGCGGCCAACTGCGACGGTTGTCACAAGGGCAGCTTCGCGACCTGGGCGAACGGCAAGTTCCACGCGAACTTCACCGTCACGACGAGCTGCGCGAGCTGTCACACGGGTGTCTACCTGTCGGCGGTCGGTAAGCCGGCGACGGCGACGCACGCCGGTGTGACCGTCTGCGAGAGCTGCCACACGAACACGACGGTGTGGAAGCCGGCGTCGTTCAACCACGCGCAGGCGACGGCGCAGTGCGCGAGCTGCCACACCGGCGCCTCGCCGCCGGCCGACGGTAAGCCGACGAACCACGTGCCGTACGCATCGGTGCCGGTGTCGGCGGCGGCCAACTGCGACGGTTGCCACAAGGGTAGCTTCGTGACCTGGGCGAACGGCAAGTTCCACGCGAACTTCACCGTCACGACGAGCTGCGCGAGCTGTCACACGGGTGTCTACCTGTCGGCGGTCGGTAAGCCGGCGACGGCGACGCACGCCGGTGTGACCGTCTGCGAGAGCTGCCACACGAACACGACGGTGTGGCAGCCGGCGTCGTTCAACCACACGCAGGCGACGGCGCGATGTGCGAGCTGCCACACCGGCGCCTCCCCGCCGGCCGACGGTAAGCCACCGAACCACGTGCCGTACGCATCGGTGCCGGTGTCGGCGGCGGCCAACTGCGACGGTTGCCACAAGGGTAGCTTCGTGACCTGGGCGAACGGCAAGTTCCACGCGAACTTCACCGTCACGACGAGCTGCGCGAGCTGTCACACCGGTGTCTACCTGTCGGCGGTCGGTAAGCCGGCGACGGCGACGCACACCGGCGTCACCGTCTGCGAGAGCTGCCATACGTCGACCACCCACTGGCTGAGGTGACGTTCACTCACTGCCGCGCGTGATGGCAGCGCCACACCGCGGAGAAACGGCACGGTAGACTACCGACCTCGTTTTTCTTCGGGATCGCTGCCGATGGGGTCTGCCCCCGCGTTCGGCCGGCGCTGCACGAGCGCTGCCGGTGTCGTCTGTCTCGCGTTCGCCGTCGGCGGCGTCGCGTGCGATGCCGTTGCGCAGGGTGAAGCGTCCGAAGACAAGAGGGTGCGAATCGTGCGCACCGCGACGCCTCCTGTCATCGACGGCAAAGTCGACGACGCCGTGTGGGCCACGGCACCTTTGATCGACGATTTCCATCAGGTGAGGCCGAGCGATGGCGGTGCGCCGTCCGAGCGCACCGAGGTCCTGCTGCTGTACGACGACGACTATCTCTACATCGCAGCGCGTCTGTATGACAGCGAGCCCGACAGGATCACGCGCAACGTCATGCGGCACGGCAACGGGCTCGGTCAGGACGATCGGCTCGCAATCGTGATCGATCCGTTCAACACGGGCCGCAACGGCTATCGGTTCGAGACGAACGCGAACGGCGTGCGCAACGACATGCTGTACAAGAACGTCAACGAGCTACAGCGCGACTGGACCGTGATCTGGGAGACGCAGAGCTCCGTCGACGAGCGTGGCTGGTCGTTCGAGATGGCGATTCCGTTCAAGTCGCTGCCGTTCAACCCCAACATCGAAACCTGGGGCTTCAACTTCGCGCGCGGTATCCGGCGCCGCGGCGAGGAGCTCGTGTGGGTGTCGCGCAATCGCACCTACAACCCGAACGTCGTCGGGCACGTCGCCGGCTTCGCCGACATGGATCAGGGCGCGGGGCTCGATATCGTGCCGTCGCTGTCCGCGAATCGACGCCAGACGTTCGCGCCCGGTGGCACGGCCACGAACTACGAGCCGTCGCTCGACCTGTACTACCGCGTCACGCCGTCGTTGAACGCGTCGCTGACCGTGAATACCGATTTCTCGGCCACGGAGATCGACGACCGGCAGGTCAATCTCACGCGCTTCAGCCTCTTCTTCCCGGAGAAGCGCGACTTCTTCCTGAACGACTCGGACTTGTTCGAGTTCGGTC
The DNA here is from genome assembly GCA_963748045.1 of uncultured Gammaproteobacteria bacterium. GTDB lineage: Bacteria > Pseudomonadota > Gammaproteobacteria > Steroidobacterales > Rariloculaceae > FEN-1219. Next base: position 21,352 of record CAVVIC010000017.1, on the reverse strand, counting down.
GCATTGGGCGTGGTAACAACGAGTCGACGACGCTCGCGAGCATGCAGAACGGCCGGCCGTTCTTCTCTCGGCGCGTCGGTTTGAGCGCGACGGGCCAGCCCGTGGATCTGAAGTACGGCGGCAAGCTCAGCGGTCGCGTGGGGCGGTTCAGCATCGGCACGTTCGCGCTGCATCAGGGCGAATTCGGCAGCGTCGAGGACAAGAATCTGCTGATCGGTCGCGTGGCCGCCGACGTGCTTGCCGAATCGTCGGTCGGCATGGTCTTCACCGACGGCGATCCCGCCACAAACGGCGACAATTCGCTCGCGGGTGTCGACTTCCAGTACTTGAACACGCGCTTCGCCGGCGGCCGAACGCTCGAAGCCACAGCCTGGTACCAGCAGTCGAGCACGCCGGGCAAAGAGGGCGACGACGCGGCGTACGCGCTCGGCTTCGACATTCCAAACGCGGAAGGGTGGAAAGGCGGAATGTCCCTGAAGGAGTTCGGGAAGAATTTCTATCCCGCGCTCGGCTTCGTGAGTCGCACCGGTGTGCGCGACTATCTCGGTCAAGTCGGCTACACGCACTTCGTCAAAGGTCGCAAGTTCCTGCAGTTCGTGGCGGCGGGTGTCGATACGGAGCGCGTGAAGTTTCTGGCAGGCGGGCTCGAGACGCAGGTGCTGTTCGCGCGGTTGCTCGATCTCGAAAGCCGCGCGCGCGACACGTTCCGCTTGGTGTACCAGGCTAGCGACGAAGTCGTGACGCAGCCGTTCACGTTGTACTCGGATCCCACGCGGCGGGTCGGCGTCGGCGCAGGCCGCTACTCGTTCGATCGCGTGGGGTTCGACGTGGGCTCTGGGCCGCAACGCAGGCTATCCGCGAACTTCCATTACCGCGACGGTGACTTCTACGACGGCCATCGCACGAACGTGAGTGGCGACGTCACCTGGAAGCCGTTGCCGCGCTTCAACTTGACGTTCCGCTACGACTGGAACGACATCGAGCTCTCGCAGGGCGAGTTCACGAGCCGGCTCGTGGGCGTGGTCACCGAGATGGCCATCCGGCTGAATCTGACGTGGATCAATCTGATCCAGTACGACAACACGTCGGAAGTGCTCGGCGTGAACAGCCGCCTTCAGTGGATCCCGAAAGCCGGACGTGAAGGCTTCATCGTGCTGAATCACAACCTGCAGGATGTCGACAAGGACGACGTGCTGCACTCTGCGTTGGCGGACGTCAACGTGAAGTTCGCGTACACGTTCCGCTTCTGACGGCCGCCGCGCTTGCTTGTGAAGGTGACCCTGAATGCTTCCACGCATCCTGCTCCGCACCGCGTTGATTCCCGACACCAAGGTCGAGTTGCAGCTCTACCAGTCGGGCGATCTTTTCTCGATCAAGATTCCAGGCCGCGGCGATCTCATGAACAGCCGCGTGCACGGCTCGGAGAAAGCACTCGCGAATCTCGCTTGCGAGCGTTTGCAGGGAATCGCCAATCCTCGGGTTCTGATCGGCGGGCTCGGCATGGGATTCACTTTGGCTGCGGCGCTCGATGCGCTCGGCCCCGCAGCGAAGATCGTCGTGGCCGAGCTCGTGCCGGAAGTCGTGGAGTGGAATCGCACGCTGATCGGCGCTCCGGCGGGTCATCCACTCGCCGATGCGCGCAGCAAGGTGTATGTCGGCGACGTGGCCGACTTGATCCGCCGCGAGCCCCGTGGCTTCGACGCCATCTTGATGGATGTCGACAACGGGCCCGAGGCGCTCGTGCGCCGCGAGAACAATTGGCTCTACTCAGCGCCGGGCCTCGAAGCCACGCGCGCAGCGTTGCGGCCGGGCGGAGTGTTGGCGGTGTGGTCGGCAAGCTCTGACCGCCTCTTCAGCATTCGTCTACGCCAGGCGAGTTTCAACGTGCGCGAGCACGTGGTGCGCCCGCACCGCCCCGGCAAAGGGCCGCGGCATCACATCTGGGTCGCGCATCCCAAAGAGGTTTCGGCGAGGCGCGCTCGCTGATTCTGACGCCGGGCATTATGTCCGTATCGGGCTTGGCGGCCGCATGCCTGGAGTAGCATGGCAACGGCGGCTCTATAAGAAGAACAATAATGAAGCAGGAGCTCGGTACTGCTCTCGGTCTCGCGATCGGCTCGTTGGTGTACGACGCGTGGCACGGCGAAGTCGGCGGCTTGCCGCTCTATCGTGCGGTACTCGCGTTCGTGCTCTCGTTCGCGTTGCTGACGGTGCTCGCTGCGTTCAAGAAGTCGCGCGGCTCGCGCTAACGCGGTAGCGCGAACACGTTGATCGAGTTGCCGCGATGCTCGGGCAGCGTGAGCCCGGCGGTCGCGGCTAACGCGCGCGGGCCGAGCAGACCCTCGGCGTCGATGACGGCCACGTACTGTCGGCCGTCGACGGCGTACGTGATCGTACTGGTCTGCACCGTGGCGCCGAGCGGCTCGGACTGCCACAGGATCTGCCCCGTCTCCGCATCGAACGCGCGCAACACCTGCGCGATGTCGCCCCAGAACACGAGCCCGCCGGCCGTCGCGAGCACCGCGCCGTTGCCGGCCGCGCGGCCTTCGTAGAGCACTTTCATCTCGCCTGTGCGCATGTCGATCTTCGCGAGCCCTGCGAAGCGCGCCGGGTCTGCGCCCGGCCGCAGCACGCCGCCGCGCTTCTCGCCGTTCCCGTCCAGTCCGGCGCGCGTCATGTCGAGGCAGTGGTTCGCGTAGGGCACATAGAGCGAGTTCATGGGCGGCGAGTACGCCGTCGGCCAGAAGCTGCGCGTGTTCCAGTAGCACACGAGGCTGCGCTCGCCCGGCGTATCGAGCACGAGCTCGCGGTTCATCGTCGCGACGCCGGTCTTCACGTCGATGTCGGACAGGATCCAGTTCGGTGTGTCGAACGGGAACGGCCGGGCCCACAGGAACTCGCCGGTCGCACGATCGTTGACCCACAGGCCGCCGCCTTCTCCCACCGTGACCGCGACGTCGCGCTCGCGGCTGCGGCGCGCGGTCGGGCTGATCCACTTCACGTACTTTGCGTTCGGCGCGACGACGGTGTGGATCAGGGTCTTCTCGTGGTTGATATCCATGTCCCAGTCGTCGCCGGGCAAATGCTGGTAGTACCAGACGAGCTTGCCGGTGGCCGGGTTCAGCGCGACGGTGGAGTTGCTGTACAGATCGGCCGGCGCGTGCGTCGGGATCGCGTCGGCGTTGCCGGCGTGGCGCTCGGCACGCGTGTTCGGCATCGGGTTTGCGATGCCCCAGTACAAAAGATGCCGCACGGGATCGTAGGTGCCGGGCAGTCCCCACGCGGCAGCGCGGCGGCCTTCGACCGGCGCGCCGCCCCACGACGCGTCGCCGGGTTCGCCGCTGCCGGGTGTCGTGTAGAAGCGCCAGAGCTCTTGCCCCGTGCGCGCGTCGTGCGCGGCGATGAAGCAATTGCTGCGGGCGCTGTTGCACGTGCGCCCTGAAATCACTTTGCCTTCGACGACGATGGCGCCCGACGTGTGCGCCTCGATCGACGCCGGCGTCTGCCAGCGGACTTTGCCGGTCGCGGCGTCGAGCGCAACGACGGGGCTCGGCTGGCCGGCCGCGGCCGGCGCCGTGTAGTACAGCATGTCGGCGTAGATCGCGAGCGCTTTCACGCGCGTCGATGCGTTGCCGGGCGGCGCGTACTCCCACAAGAGCTCGCCGGTCGCGGCGTCGAGCGCCCACACCTTGCTCGAGCTTTCGCGGCTGCCGGGTGTGGTGAGGTACAGCACGCCGCGATGCACGATCGGGATGACCTCGATCGGGCCTTCGGGCAGCGCTTTCGTCCAGGCGCGTTGCAGCGTGCCGACGTTCGTGCGGTCGATCTGATGGAGAGGGCTGAAGCGCTGCGCGTCGTACGTGCGGCTGTACATCAGCCAGTCGGCGGGATCGGGGGCGCGCAGCATCGCGTCCGTGACGGGGCTCGCCGCGACGTCGTGCAATCGGTTGTGCGGCGAGCTCGGGGACTGCGCCGCGGCGCCGAACGCAACGAGCGCGAGCCCGAAAGCTGCGGTCGCTGCGCGTCGTGCTGACATGGGTGCGAAGCGCCGGCCTCAGGTGGGCGTGGTCGGCTCGCCGATGACCAACGTCGTGGGGCCGGCGTAGCGATGCGGAGGCACCGGCAAGTTGCGCGGCGCGGGCCCGCGGATCACGCGACCGGCGTAGTCGAAGCCCGACTGATGGCACGGGCAGATGAAGCCGCCGGGCCACCAGTCGCCGACTATTTTCTTTCCGTCCGCGTCGTGGCGTTCCGGCACGCAGCCCAAGTGCGTGCACACGCCGCGCAGCACGAGGAACTCCGGATTGATCGCGCGATGCTTCGCGTCGATGTAGGCGGGATCGGCCGTTTCTGGATCGGTGCTATGGTCGAGCACGAGCTCGTCGGTGGTCGCGATCTTCGCGAGCATCTCGGGCGTGCGGCGCAGCACGAGCATCGTCGCGCCGCGATAGAGATAGGGCTTGACCTCGCCTGGCCGGAGTGCAGAGAGGTCGACCCGAACCGGGTTGCCCAGCGCTTGCGCTCTGGCGCTCGGCAGCAGGCTCTTGAAGAATGGAACGGCGGCAAAGGCCGCGGCGACCGCACTGACGGCTTTCAGCGACGCCAGAATGAGGTTTCTGCGATTCACGCCGCTACTTCGCGGGTGCTTCCGCCGAACCGCCTGCGGGCTTGCCGGTCTCGGGTGACAGGCCGCCGAATCCAACCGTCTTGCCGTTCACGGTGAACGCCTGGATGAAGCCGCCGTCCTTTCCGTCGTGCCGCGGCGCGATCAGGATCGCGATCTTGTCGCCGACCTTAACCATGTCGCGCGTATAGCCCGCGCGATAGAAGTGACTCGCGCTGTGGCCTTCGAACTCGACATCGCGACTGCCTTTCGCATCGGTCACCTCGACGACCGCCGCCGTGTGCGGATTCGTGACGTTGAACTCTTTGATCGTGCCCTGGATCGTGACGCGTTGGCCGAAGTCGAACTGCGCAGCCGAGTGGTGCGCCGCCGCCACCGTCGCACACAGCGCGAGCGCCGGTGCGCTGAACACGATCGCCAAAGTTCTCATGAGTTTTGACATGTGAGTCTCCGCTATTCCTTCGCCTCGCGTGCCTTGTAGACGTCGCTCATACGGGCTTCGACAGGGTGGCCGGCCTTCAGTTGCTTGCGCCGCATTTCGACTAATGCGTACCAGAATTCATCGGGGCAGCGGTACGGGATGATGAAGCCGTCCACGAGTGGCTGGTACTTACGCTGAATCTTGACCGGCGCGGTGTAGTAGATGGGATCCGTAATTGTCGCATCGTAGGTCAGCACGTTCGTGCCCTGGGCGTCCTTGCCAAGCCCGAAACGTTCTTCGATCGTGGCCTGGTCGCTGTGCGGGTGATTGCCCTGATCCTCGCCATTCATCAGGTCCGTGGTCTTTACGACCAGGACGTTGCCCTCCCAGTGGCCCGCCGAATAGCCGCCGCGGCTCGGCAGCCGCTGCTCGACGGGGAGCTGTCGGTCGCCGATGTAGACGCGACGCGTTTCGTTCTCGACCTCGTAGATGATCGTCAGCTGGTTGGGCTTCTGGATGAACTCGAGCGGGTAGCCGCCCGGCATCTCCATCATCGTCGGGATGCCGTAGTCGACGCAGTAGGCCCCCGGATTCGCGCGCTCGGGGCCGAGCAGCTTGCCGTACTCCTCGACACGGCGTTTGCCTTCGGCCGTCAGCGGCAGATCGGCGCGCGGGCCGCCGAAACCCGAGAGGCGCCCCTGGCCCGGCTCGCGGTAGCTCGTCCACAGGCCGGTGAAATCGGGGCGTTCCGGCTCGGCCGCCGCGAGGGCCGAGCACGCCAACGACAGAGCAGCGGACAGGACGATCTTGTAGAGCAGTAGTGACTGTTGCCGCACGACGGCTTCCCCCGGATTTCGACGCACGATTCCACTGTAGCGCGTCGGGCGGAGCAAGAACATCGCCGGGCGGTTCGTCCTCGACCTTGCTCTCGAAACGCTTCGCATTCGGCGCTAAGCTGCGTGCCGTTCTATACCTCCGAGAGGCGTTAGCCATGATTGACCGAGCCATGGTACCGATCGCGATACTCGCGCTCGGTCTATCGGCATGCAGTGCGCCCACGGCTCCCGCTCCGGTGTCACAGCCAATCGCGCCGGATCTCGCCGGCATGTACGCCGATCCGCCCAGCACTGCGCTCGACATGTTCTGTTTCTTCGCCTGCACGGACGTGGGCCTCGGGCGCCTCGCGGCGCTGCTCGACGACCCGGCCAACGACGCAAGGCCGTATTCCGAGCTCTCGGCCGACGCCGCGCGACATCAGTTCGACGACTACTTTCGTCCGCACCTGACCGAGGCCGCGCTCGCCGCGCCGCTCTCCGATCCGTTGCAGGATCCCGGTTACGTCCGCTGTGAGCGGTGGGGGTTCGCGCGGCAAACGTTTGCGCCCCATCAGCTCGAGATCAAGCAGTACCCGGACCGCGTCGAGCTGCACTATGGCGAGTGGGATGCCCATCGAATCGTACACCTGAGCGAGCGCGTGCCGCCGGTGGACGGCGCCCACACTCCCTTGGGTTACTCCGTCGGACACTACGAAGGCGACACGCTCGTCGTCGAAACCTCGCGGGTCACGGAGAATTTCGGGCCGACGCGAATCTGGGAAGGTCGTGCACAGCGACCAGCTGACCGCCGTCGAGCGCTATCGCCGGCCGTCGCCGGAGCGACTCGAGCTCACGGCCACGTTGACCGACCCGTGCGACGTTTCGCGAACCCGTCGAGCTGAAGAAGATCTGGCGCTTTGCGCCCGAGCAGGAGATCGCGCCTTACGATTGCGAGCCTGCGGCCCCCAAAGCCGCGGAAGGAAAGACGCCATGAAGCCGAGTGCTCTCGTCCTGGTTCGCGGCGGCGCTCGGGGTCGCCGCGCTGGCGCCCGCGTTCGCGCATCACTCGTTCGCTGCCCAGTTCGACGGCAGCAAGACGGTCACGCTCGACGGCACCGTCAAGGAATTCAGGTTCGTGAATCCGCACGCACTCGCGACGATCGACGTCACCGACGACAAGGGCGCCGTGCAGCACTGGACCGTCGAGTTCGACGGGCGGTTGAACCTGACGAACTTCGGCTGGACCGATGCCACGATCAGACCCGGCGAGCACGTGAAGATCTCGGGCAACCCGGAGCGAACCGGCGCGTCGCGCATTTTCTTCTCGAAGCTCGTGAGAGCCGACGGCACGGAGCTCGTGCGCGGTGGCGATCGGCTGAACGAGATCGAGGAAGACCGCCGCTTGCGCGCCGCGCAGCGCGCGACGACGGCGCCCGCCAAATAGAAGGGCGAGCCGCTTGCCGGCTCGCCCTCAACGATCGAACGATCTAGAACTTCGGGCCGCCTTCGTACTTGAGCCCCACCGGCGCGGCCTGCTCGCGAACCGCGTCGTAGATCTGCTGGTCGAGCGAGTCCTTCGCGCCACCGCCGGCTTCGACCTTGCCCTTGATGTACGAGTCGCGCTCCTTGGCCAGCTTCGCGATCTCACCCTGCAGCGCTTTGCGCTTCTCGGCCGTGTCCGCGAGCACGCTGGCGTTGCTGCTCCGGCTCGAGCTTCGCGATCGACGACGGCAGCGCGGCCGGCGCTACGGCCTTCGAACGTCGACGCGGCCGCTCGCGACGTCGTCGACGAGCTCGTGCCCGCCGAGCAGATTGCCGGCGCCGCTCGCGCTCGCGTTGAACGCGCCGCGCCGTGCCTGTGCCGCCACCGACGCTTCGGCGCGCAGCTTGTCCGTCGCTTCGACCTTGCCGGCCGCCGCGGCCTTCTCTTCCGCGGAACCGTAGTACATGCGCGTGCCAGTCGAGATCGGCCGCGAGCGTCGCGATCTCGTCGTCGAACGGCGTCTCGATGGCGACCGCGCTGCCGGCCTGCTCGACCGTGAAGTACCGGCCGTGGCCGAGCGCGGCGATCTGCCGCCAAGCGCTGCGGTGTCCGACGCGCTGCCGCACTGGATCGTGTTCACGACGATGCCCTTCGCGGCCGCGGCGGCGACGCGTCGACGGGATACTTCACGTCGTTCTGATAGTCCATGTGCGGCGGCGCGTCGCCGACGAGGAACACGACGCGATACACGTTCGGGTCCTGGCTCCACGACATGCGCTGTGATCGCGACGTCGAGCGCCTCGTTCACGGACTCCGGGCGAGTCGCCGCCGCCGTCGGCGCGAAGCTCCATGAGCTTCGCGTACATCGAGTCGAGGTCCTTGTTCAGATCGATCACGTGCGTGACGTACTGCGTCGCCGCGGTCGCGATAGGCGACGAGGCCCATCGAGATCTCGGGCGCCTGCTGCGCCTGCGCGAGCGTGCTCGCGATCGACCAGATCTTTTCCTTCGCGGCCTGCGATCAGGCCGCCCATGCTGCCGGTCGTGTCGAGCACGAACACGACCTCGACGCGCTTGGCCGACGTCGGCACGACCGGCGCCGGCACGTTTTCGGCGGCACCGTCGTCGCGTGGCTGCGGATCGTGGGGTAGAGAAGCACGGTGCCGACGGTCGCCAGCACGAGTCCCGTGACGAGAATGTTGGTCTTCATGTGAAAGCTCCTGTTTGAGATGATCGGTTTGGAATCACTGCGCGGCCGACAGGCGACGGACGGCCGCGTCGGCGGCGCGCTGCGCGCGCGTCGAACGCGTCGTCGGTCGCGTCGGCCGAGTCGCTCGCGCGTGCGCCGAGCGACGGCGGGATCAGCACGTGGAAGGCCTGCACGAGAAAGAAACACCAGAACGCGAGCCAGGCGCCGCCCGAGCGTTGCGCGGCCCAGACCGCGAACGCGGCGCCGAGCAGGCTGAGTCCGAGGTCGGCCAGCGCCGGCAGCACGCCCGAGTAGCAGTACAGCGACCGCACGAGCCACACGAGCGCGACGTGCACGAGCGCGTACGCGACGAGCGGCAGGCCCGTGAACCACGCGAAGCTCGCGGCGACGGTCCACAGCGCGACCGTCGTGACGCGCCCGACGCGCTCGCCGCTCGTGGCCATGAGGTACAGCACGTAGGCGAGCCCGAGCAGCGCGATGACGGCGCGCAGCGCGGTGCCCGTGCCGGTCAGCGGTGTCAGCGCCGCGAGCACGGCCGCGCCGCAGAGGCTCAAGATCGAACGCGGCGCCGAGCGCGCGACCGAAAGAAGGCGACGTTCGCGCGGGCTCATGACGGCTGCCTCTGCGCGCGCTCGCGCAGCAGCGCCACCTCGACCTCGTCGTCGCGTGACGACGAAGTCGGTGCGGCCCCACTCGTCGCCGCCGCTTGGGTGCGCAGTCAGCAGCTCGGCCTTCTGGCGCATCACGTCGAGCTGCTCGCGCTGCGCGTCGACGGCGGCGCGGCGTTCGCCGAGCTGCTTGTCCGACGAGCGCGCGCCGCTCGGCGATGTGCCGGTCGAGCCGCTTGCGTCTCGAGCCGCCGCTTGATGACTTTGCGCGCGAGCTCGTCGTTGCCGTTCGTGAAGCAGACGTCGAGCTGGCCGTTAAGCTCCATGAGCGCGCTCTGCACCTTGCGGTGCCGGTCGGCCAGCAGGCCGCGCTCGTGATCGAGCGTGCGCACGTGCTGCTCGCAGCGCGCGAGCTCTTCCTCCATCTCGCGGATCGCGTGCTTCAGCAGCACGTCCGGTTCCTCGATGCGGTCGAGCACGGCGTGCATGTCGGCCGTGAAGAGTCGCGACATTCGGTTGATCAGGGCCATGGCGTCACCTCCTCGTGATTCGATTCGATATCGAGTGAGCAGGCTACGGAGGTGGGCCGCGGCGCTGTAGACACGGCGACGCAAATTCGTGGGCCCGGTATTTACACGGTGTTTACACAGTCGGTGGGTGAGCCATCGCGGTGCGCGCGTGGCGGGTGCTGCACCGAAAACGGCGCCGATGGCACTGCGTCACGCGCGAAATTCCGCGTGAACGCTGGATTTCGCGGCTGGCACGAGTCCTGCAAAGCGTTGGGCGAACGGGGGCCAAGGACGGCCCATTTGTCAGGTATGCAAGGAGCAGATCATGAAGACCACTAGTTCGTTTCGGTACTGCGACGGCGAACGTGTTGATCCTGTTGACCCCGGCGCTGATCGGTCCGATCGCCGTGGCCGAAGGCTTCGCGGACGTCGCGAAACCGATCGCCGTCGAGATCGACCGCGCCGTCATGCGGATCGACATCGCGGCCGCGCTTCGCGCTCTGCGCGAAAATCTGAGCGACGCCCGTGTCGTCGCGCCCGAGATGGGCGGCAAGCCCGAGGACGTCAAACTGGCGGTAGCCGAGCCGCGCGACCGCGGTTAGGCCCGAATCTTTTTACACAGCATTTACACGATGCCGCCATGCGAGCTGCTAGCCTATTGAGCTACGCATGGAGCCAGGCAAACCGCGAATACTGGTGGTCGAGGACGAGCCCGCGATCCGCGAAGGTCTCGCGGATGTGCTCGTCTATCACGGCTATCGCGTCGACGCAGTTGCCGACGGCCGCGAGGGCCTGAAGAAGGCGCTCTCCGGTCAGTACGACCTGCTGCTGCTCGACGTCATGCTTCCGGGCTGCGACGGCTTCGCGATCTGCGACGAAGTCCGTAAGGTCGATCGCGAGCAACCGATCATCCTGCTGACGGCGAAGACCGGCGACGAAGACATCGTGAACGGCTTAGCACTCGGCGCCGACGATTACATCGGCAAGCCGTTCGCGATTGCCGAGCTCGTGCTGCGAGTGAAGGCCGTGCTGCGCCGATCGCGAACGGGAATCGCGCTCGCGACTGAAATCCGGCTCGCCGGCGACATCGCGATCGATACGCGCAATCTGTCCGGTAACCGCGCCGGCGAGCCGCTGCAGTTCACGCGGCGCGAGATCGACATCCTGCAGTACCTGCAGCAGAACTCCGATCGCCCCGTGTCGCGCGAGGAATTGCTGACGCGCGTGTGGGGCTACGACCGCACGGCGGACATCGAGACGCGCACGGTCGACATCCACATCGCGAAGCTGCGCCGCAAGATCGAGTCGGACGCGAAAGAGCCGCGCAACCTGATCACGGTCCGCGGCGCGGGCTACCGCCTGCTGGTCGGCGCATGAGCGCGTTCGGTCGCACGTGGCGTAAGCGCTTCGACGAGCGCGGACTGCGTTGGCTCTTTGCTGCGTTCTTCCTGGCGCTCGCGGTGCCGGCGGCGCTGCTCGTCGTTCAGGCCTACGGCCAGCTGAAGTGGGAAGCGCTGCGCACCACGCAGCTCGCCGCGGAGGAGCTCGCCGCGCGCGTCGACGCGCAGCTCACGACCGCGATCGCAGCCGAGGACGCGCGCTCGTTCGGCGACTATTCGTTCCTCGTGGTCGCTGGCGATGCGGCCGCGAACTTCGTGCAGCGCTCGCCGTTGTCGGCGTTCCCCGTTTCGAGCGGCGTGCCCGGCGTGCTCGGCTACTTCCAGGTGGACGCAGCGGGCAAGCTCACGACGCCGCTGTTGCCCGGCTCCGAAGTGTCGCCCGCGAGCTACGGGATCGGCGCGGAAGAGCAGGCCGCGCGTGCGGCGCGCGTGGCCGAGCTGCGCGCTGTGCTGGCGCAAAACCACCTCGTGCGGGCTGCGCGTGATGAAGCCGCAGCGTCGCCCGCGCTCGCGGATAAACCCGAGCTCCAGAGTCTGGGTGGCGGTGGCGCACGGCGCGCCGGCGCGCCCGCGGCGCAGGCGCCGGCTGTGACGGCGCTCTGCGTCGTCGACGTCTGCACCGGCGCTCGCCGACGCGCAGGCGGCGTTCGATCAGCTCGCTGCCGGCGCACTTTCCAAAGCCCGTGTAGCGAACGCCGCGGGCGCCGCCGAGGAGAAGCGTTCCGCCGCGGCCGAGAACGCGGTCGCGCTGCAGCGCGAGCAGCGCGCGGATACCAAGGACAGCGAGCGCCGCACGCGCGTCGAGCAGGCGCTGGTGCCGGAGCCGAAGCTCGAGGCGGCGCAGCGCGAGGCCGATGCGGCGCCGGCAAAGGCCGAGCTCAGCGTCCGCACGTTCGCGAGCGAGATCGACCCGTTCGAGCTCGGCATGCTCGATACCGGGCACTTCGTGCTGTTCCGCAACGTGTGGCGCGACGGCCAGCGCTATATACAAGGAGCGCTGCTCGACCGCGCGAACTTCCTCGCAGGCACGATCGAGGCACCGTATCGAACGAGCGGCGTGGCCGGTGTCGCTGACCTGGGGGTCCGTACCAGGGCCGCGCGCTTCATGTGCTCTCGGACGGCACCCTCGGGGTCTTCTATGGCGGCGCGCGAGTTGGCCGGCACGATCGTGCACCGTGGGCGGTTGTCGCCGCCGTTCGGGGACGTCGAGCTCGAGTTCGCCGTGAGCACGTTGCCGCGCGCGCCCGGCACCACTTTGCTCGTGTGGCTGTCGCTGACGCTCGCCGTCGTGCTGATCGGCGGCTTCCTGCTGATGTATCGCTTCGCCGTTGGGCAGTTGCGGCTCGCGCGCCAGCAACAGGACTTCGTCTCGGCGGTGAGCCACGAGCTCAAGACGCCGCTGACGTCGATCCGCATGTACGGCGAGATGCTGAAGGCCGGTTGGGCCGACGAAGCGAAGAAGCGGACGTACTACGACTACATTCAGAGCGAGAGCGAGCGTCTGTCGCGGCTGATCGACAACGTGCTGCAGCTCGCGCGCCTGACGCGCAGCTCGCAGCGCATCGATGCGAAGAGCGTGCCCGTAAACGAGCTGCTCGATCTGGTCCGCTCGAAGGTCGCCACGCAGGTGGAGCGTGCGGGCTTCGAGCTGCGAGTGCGCAACGATGCGCCCGCCGAAACTACCGTCACGGTCGATGCTGACTGTTTCGCGCAGATCTTCATCAACCTCGTGGACAACGCGCTGAAGTTCTCGGCCGGCGCGGCCGCCAAAGCCGTGGAGCTTGGCTGTCGCCGCGAGCCGGACGGCTCGCTGCTGTTCACGGTGCGCGATTTCGGGCCGGGCGTGCCGAAAGCCCAGATGAAGAAGATCTTCGAGCTGTTCTATCGGGCCGAGAACGAGCTGACGCGGGAAACGGTCGGTACGGGCATCGGTCTGGCGCTGGTCCGGCAGCTCGCGACAGCGATGGATGCGCGCATCGACGTTCGCAATTGCGAGCCGGGCGCCGAGTTCAGACTGCTGCTCGCCGGTTCACCTAGCCATTAACCGTTAATCATTCTCATCTGCCGGCGGCTCAACCCTTTGATTGGCCGAGACTTAACCCCCGGTTAACCGTCAACAACTGAAGCTTGCCGCTGCGTTCTCCTAGACTGCGCGCCCTGGTTTCACCAGCAGGCAGGCTCGCAATGACAAGAACGAAGCGGATCTTTCAGCGATTTGACCGGACGCAAGTGCCGGGGCTGCGGTGCGCGCTCGCGGCTTTGCTCGCTGTAGCGGCCGCCTCGGTCGGCCACGCACAGGGCGGCGGCAACGCGACCGAGGAGGTCATCGTGACCGGCGCTCGGCTCGAGCAGTCGCTGCCGCAGGAACTGTCGGCCTACGGCAACCGCCTCACGATCGTCAGCAACGAGCAAATCCAGAAAGGCGGCTACGACGACGTGTCGCAGGTGCTCCAGAACCTGGTGCCGGGCCTGTACCTGAGCCCCAAGAACGGCCCGTTCGACTACGTCGATGTATCGCTCCAGGGCTCGCGCACGAACGAGATCCTGTGGCTCGTCGACGGTGTGCGCGTCAGCAATCGCCTCTACAACAGCACGACACCGCTCGACACGCTGCCCGCGCACATGATCGAGCGCATCGAGGTGCTCGATGGCGGCCAGGGCCTGTTCTACGGCACGCAATCGGTGGCCGGCGTCGTGAACGTCATCACGAAGGGTTTCTCCGACAAGCCGGGTGCGCAGTTCAGCGTGGGCACCGACAGCAACGATGGCACGCACGTCGACGGTTACTTCCGCGCGGGCGCCCACGGGAATCAGTTCGTCGTGTTCGGCTCGAGCGACCAGGCCGACGGCTTCCAGCCTTACCCTACTGCCGACTACCAGCCGAGCGTCACGAACCGCAAGCGCGGTTACGACGTGAAGACGCTCGGATTGAAATACGCGCACGACTTCGGCGACTCGGTGCGCCTGTCACTCGGCTACCAGAACATCGACGGCACGCTCGACTATGCGTACCCGTACGCCGTGCAGAAGGCCTTCAACGAGCGCAACGAGGACATCTTCACGGCTACGCTCGACGTTACGGCCAACGACATGGTGCAGCTCTACGTCAAGGCGTACTACCACCAATGGGATTCGTACTGGACGGAGTACGACATCGATACTTCGACGCCGGGCGTCTACGATCTCGGCTCGGATCGAGACTTCTGGGGCTTCAAGGATCAGGGCGTGAACGCACTCGTGAAGATCACGCCGGGCACCAAGATCGACTACTACGTCGGCTACGACTACCAGAAGTACGGCGGCCGCGACGACGTGCTGCTGATCGCGCAGAACGACGAGAGCGTCAACGCAGTATTCGGCCAGATTCGCACGACGGCCGATCTGTGGAAGAAGGGCCGGCTCGCGTTCGGTGTGCGCGACAACAAGCCGAGCGTGGGTCAATCGCGCTCGGTCTGGAATTTGAGCGGCCAGTACGACGTCAGCGAGCAATTTCACGTGCGCGCCGCGGTCGGCACGGCGTTCCGATTGCCGGATGCCTACGAGCTGTTCGCGATCGACCCGTTCTGCTGCGTCGGCAACCCGAACCTCAAACCCGAGTCGAGCGAGAACCTGAACGCGTCGATCGGCGGCGCGGTTGGCTCGTCGCGCGTGTCGTGGGAGGTCGTCTACTTCCGCCGCTACGTCGAGAACCTGATCAGGGACGTCGACGACGGCACGGGCAGCGGCAACACGATCGCGGAGAACGTGGCCGGCAAGGTGCGCGTATACGGCCACCAGTTCGTGCTGAAGTTCGCGCCCGCGGACAACTGGTCGGCCAACGTCAGCTACACGCACAACGATTCGCAGTCGAATCTCACGGCCGGTGGCTACGACACGATCCCGGGTATCCCGAAAGAGCAGATCGGGGCGTCGTTGAGCTTCGAGCCGCGGGGGAAACGTGTCGGCGCCTCGGTGTCGCTGAACCACGTCGGCGGCGTTTACGACGTCGTCGGCGGCGGCATCGGGCGCGTGCAGCGCGGCAACTACACCGTGGCCGATTTGAACGGCCACGTGTATCTCGACGCCGCTCGCCGCCACACGTTGAGCGTGCGGATCGAGAACGCTTTCGACGAGACGTACACGACCCGGTACTCGCGCGCCTCGGTGGATGACTCCGACCCGACCGTGTTCTACCCGGCTCGGAACCTCGGCGTGCCGCGTACGTTCCACCTGCGCTACGACTACGCGTTCTAGCAGCGCACGCATACCGGCCCGTCCGGCGGTATGCTGTGCTGCGTGAGGGGCATTTCGACGAACGGCTTGAGTAGAGCGGGCACGGCGGCAACGCTGTTGCTCGCCGCACTGCCGGCGTTTGCGGCCGAGTCGTTCGACGCGGGTCGCAGCTCGAGCGGGGCGCGCATCGACGGCGTGTACGTCGCCGCCGCCAGCCCGTCAGCGCCGACCGTGCTTCTGATCGGCGGCTTGCCGGCGCGGACGCCAGCGTCGCGAGCGTGCAGCGCGCCGTCGCGGAGCTCGATGCGCAGCGGCCGCGCAAGCGGCAGATCCATCTCATCGCGATTCCGCTCGCGAATCCCGGCGGAACGCGGCTTACGTTTCCGCCGACCGGCCACGCCTATCGCGAGAACGCCGAGGCGAACCTGGTGTGGCGTTTCATCGGCGCGCACGGGCCCGATCTCGTGCTGATCGCCGGTGGCGACGCCGGTTTGGGCGCCGCGCTGACCGCGGGCACGCCGGCCGGTGTGGGCCGCGTGCCGAGCCGCCCGTGGTCCGGCACGGACTCGCTCGCCACGCTGCGGGCGGCCGATACGCCGAAGTCCGAGGCGCATCGGCAGATCGAGCGCCGGCTCGCGCGCAGCCCGCGCGACCTGCTCGCGGAGCTGGCACAAAAGTACGGGCACGACTTCGCCGACCCCACCTACATCAATGCGATCGCGCTGTTGGGTCGGCTGAAGCTCGGGGAGGTCGACGCGGTGCGCACGCTCGTCGAGCCGTATGTTGACGGGACGAAGGACAGCCTCGCGCGCCCGAACGCGCTGACAATGGCCGGCCACGTCGTGTTCACCGATCTCGCGCGCCGCACCGGTGACGCGCGCTACACGGCGCTCGTGCGCCGCGTCGCGGACTTGGGTTTCGACGAACGCGGTGTGATGCGCGAGGCCATGCCGTACCACAATGAGTTCAGCGACTCGGTGTTCATGGGTACGACCATCGCCGCGCAGGCCGGTGCGCTGACCGGCGATCGCAAGTACTTCGACCTCGCCGCGCGGCATCTGAAATTCATGCAGGCGCTCGATCTGCGCGCCGACGGCCTGTATCGCCATCAGCCCGCGACCGACGCGGCCTGGGGCCGCGGCAACGCGTTCGCGGCGCTCGGCGTCGCCCTGACGCTCTCCGAGCTGCCGCGCGATCACCCCGCCTACGCCGATATGCTGCGTAGCTACCGCGCGCACATGGCGGTATTGCTGCCGTGGCAGAACCGCGATGGGCTGTGGCGCAACGTCGTCGATCAGCCCGGCGCGTACGGCGAGTTTTCGGCCACGGCGATGATTGGGTTTGCGATGCAACGCGGCCTCGCGAAGGGTTGGTTCGCCGACGCGCCGCCGTATCGCGCGGCCGTCGCGCGCGCCTGGCGCGCGGTCAACGCGCGCACGGGGTCGGATGGCACCGTCATCGACGTGTGCGAGTCGACGGCGCGCATCGAATCGTTCGAGGGTTACATGCAGCGCGAGGCGATCCTCGGTCCCGACCCGCGCGGCGGCGCCATGGCGATGCTGTTCGCCGCGGAGCTCATGCGCTGATCCGGCTGTGCCTCTCGCGTTCGCGGGCGTAGACTCCGGGCGAATAGTCGCCGGGAGACGCCAATGGACAAGCTGATCACCGATCTCGTCGAGGGTTTCGATCGCGGTACGTTGTCGCGCCGGCACCTGATTCAGGGGCTCACCGCGCTCGCGGCCGCGGGTAGCGCGTTGCCGGTCGTCGCGCAGCAGGCGCCGTTCAAGTCGTCGCGCATCGATCACATCAGCGTGCAGACCACGAACCTCGCGCGCTCGGTCGAGTTCTACACCAAGGTCTTCGGGCTCAAAGTCTTAAACGAGGACAAGGAGAACAAGATCGCGCGCATGGGCGTCACGAAGATCATCGTGTCGCTGCACGAAAAAATGCCCGTCGGCATCGTCGATCACTTCGCGATCGCGATCGACGACTTCGACAAAGAGAAGGTCACGGCCGAGCTCGCGAAGCTCGGGCTCAAAGCCGAGGAGAACCTCGACTACGGCTTCTTCGTGCGTGACCCAGAAGGCGTGCCGGTGCAGCTCGTCAAGACGTAGGCGTTGCTCGCGCCTCTTCCGGATGAGTCTCGAGAACCTGGCCTCGAGCGTCAGTTCCGCTGCGTGCCGTCGGTGTTGAACATGTCGCGCGTCATGCGCCACTGGCCGTCCGGCTGGCGCCGATAGATGCGCAGGAAGGCGCCGCTCACGACGCGCTTGTCGCCCCCGGCTTTCGGCACCGACGACGTCGTGAACGTGCCGCGCTGGTACGCGAGGTCGCCGTCGATGACGGTTTCCTCGGGCGTCCAGCTTTCGTCGAAGTCGAAGCGCTCGAACGCGCCGCCGTTCGCCGCGTCGTTCGCGGCTTTACCGACGATCGGCGCCCGGTTCGGAATCAAAATGATGTGGTCGTCGTCCGTGAGCGCGCTCAGCGTCTTGATGTCTTCGGCGTTGATCGAGCCCAAGTACTGCGCGTTGAACGCCGTGATCGCCGCAAGGTCTTCCGCGAACGACGGCTTGGGCGGCGCCGCGCGCTGACAGCCGGCGAGCGTGGCCGCGAGGAACAGAGCGAGCAGGGTCGATTTCGGCATTGACGTCGTCTCCGCAGCTACCACGGTGCCGTGGTGCCGTCGTACTGGATGAAGCGGCCCGTGTCGGCCAGCGTGGCTTTGTCGATCACCGAGATCATGCCGGTCACGCTCGGCTGCATCTCGATCATGCCGGGGAACTTCAGGTTCGCCTGCCGCTCCGTCAGCACGGCGCCGGGATGCAGCATCAGCACCGTGACGCCTTCGGTCTTCTCCTTGACGGCCACGAGCTGGAACGAACGATTCACCGCCGCCTTGCTCGCGCGATACGCGATCGCGCCGGAGCCGCCGAGCGTGAACGTGATCGAGCCGTTCGTCGAGCTGATCACGACGATCTTCTTCTCTCTGCTCGCGCGCACGTTGTCGATGAACGCTTCCGACACGGCGAGCGGCCCACGCACGTTCACCGTCATGATCTGGTCGAACAGCGCGTAGTCCATGTTGCCGAAGCTCTGCGTGTCGCCGTCGCCGCGGCACGATTCGTCCGTGCAGACGCTGCGGTCGCTGTAGACGCCGGCGTTGTTGATCAGCACGTCGATCGGCACGCCTTTCAACTTCGCGGCCGCGGCCTTGATGTCGGCGAGGTCTGCGACGTCGAGGCGCTCGACGCGCACGTTCTTGTGCTCGGCCACGACGGCCGCGAGCGACTCCGGCAGATCGTTGCGCCGGTGCGTTGCGATCACGGTCCAGCCTTTGGCCGCGTACTGCTTGACGAACTCGAGCCCAAGGCCGGAGTTCGCGCCCGTGATCAGCACCGTCTCGCTGCGCGCGAGCGGGGCCGCGAGTGCGAGCCACGTACCGACCAAGAACCACGTCCACGTGCGAGTCACCGTTGCGTTCCTCCAGTCTTGCGGCGGTTGGCCGTGTCGGCGAGATACGCCGCGACGGCATCGAGATCGGCGTCCGTGACTTCCGTCTTGCGGAAGGGCGGCATCGAAGCGACGCCGCTCCGCACGAATGCCTTGATCAGCTCGGGCGGCAGATCCGTTCGCTCCGCGAGCAACCCCGGTTTCTGGCCGCGGTACTTCAGGGTCAGCGCGTGCGTGCCGGGCAGCAGCGGTGCGCCGTCGTCGCCGCGGCCCTCGCCGTGGCACGGCTTGCAGTAGTGCTCGAACACTTCCTTGCCGTGCGCGACGGCGGCGGGTTTCTGCGCGAGCGCTGTCGCTGCGCACGTCATGGCGACGAAGGCGAGCATCACGCGACGATGAATCATGCGCGCCGCCCTCGGAGCCCCTTCGGCCACACGCCGCCGCGCCCCGGCGCCAGGATCCCGTTCGGGTCGGCCGCGTCCTTCAGCGTCTCGTTGAAGCGTCGCAGCGCGTGATCGTTGAACGAGTACTCGTTCGCGACGTCGTCCTGGAAATAGGGCGCCGCGCGATATTCGCCCCAGCCGCGTTTGCCGGCCGCGACGAGCAGCGCCTTCAGGCCGTCGCGCATCTTGGCTCGGCCTTCGGGCGTGGCGACGAACGTCCCGCCGCCCGTCGAGAAGCCGGCCGAGAACAGGAACGTGAACTGATACCAGTTCAACGGCGTGCTGAGATGCGACACGGCGCTCTGCAAGTCGAGGTCGCGTTGCGTGTCGATGAACACCTGCTGCGCCTCGAACACGGCCTCGGCGCTGCGCGGGATCACGGCGAAGAGACCGATGTGCCCTTGCGCCCACGCGTCCGGTTGCGCTTCGGTGCGGCCGAGGGCTTTCCAGATGCCCAGGCCGGGCACGCCCTGCGTCACGTTGCGGCGCATGTTCGTCGGATACGGCCCCGTCGTCTGTTCGATCTGCGTTCGCGTCAACGGCACGCGCAGCGATTCACCGTCGACGAGACGCGCGTTCGGAACGGCGCGCGCGACGAGCTCCTTCGCATACTCCCAGTTCGCGAGCGTCGTGCGCTCGGAGCCGTAGAACTGGAGCTCGACCTGCCACGAGTGCAGATTCGAAGCCGCCGCGAGCCGGTCGAGCTCACCTTCGTTCGCGCCGCCGCGCCGCGTGGCCGCTTCGAGAATCTCGGTGTTGCCGAGCGCCGCGCGCAGCGGGCTGCCATACCACGGCTCGCCGATCATGAAGAGATCGGTCAGGTAGTTCACCATGTTCACGAGCGGCGCGAGATCGCGGCGCTTCGGCACCGTGATGAGCCCCGTGCGCCAGTGCTCAGGCTGCGGGCATCAGCCGCAGCCCCATCTTGGTGACGATGCCGAAGTTGCCCTGTGCGAACAGCCCCGAGGGATCGGGGCCGAAGCCGTATTTGTATTCCGCGAACGCTTTGCCGTTCGGCAGGGCGCCCATGCCGGTGCGCATGATCTCGCCGTTCGCGAGCACGACTTCGAACCCGCACTGCGCGCCGGCGTGATCGCGGTAGGGGCCGAGCGTGTAGCCGATGCCGCGGTCGAGCGTGTTGCCTACGGGTGAGCCCCAGCCCGGGTCCGGCGTGTCGACCCACACTTTGAGCCCGCGCTCCTGGATGTGGCGATACAGATCGAAGTACGACACGCCGGGCTCGACGATGGCGAAGTGCCGGTCCGCGTCGACCTCGAGCACCTTGTTCATGCGCTTCAGATCGACGACCACGCTGCCGCGCACGTTCGGCGCGGGGCCGCCGTACGCGAAGTTCTTGCCGGTCGAGATCGGATACAGCGGCGTCTTGTAGCGGTTCGCGGTGCGGACGATCGCCTGCACCTGCTCGACGGTGGTCGGCGCGACGGCGGCGGAGGCGAGAAGTTCTTCCTCCGCGAGCGGCACCGGCGAATAGTGGTCGCGATAGGGCTTCAGGTCGTCATCGCTCGTCAACACCCAGTCGTTGCCGACGGCGGCTGCAAACTCGCGGCACGCGGCGGCGAAATCGGCTGCGGTGACGCCGGGCGGCAGAACGGCCACAGATCCCCCTTTGCGCTGGCGCTTCGTGGCGCCGTTTGGTTATGGTAGTCGCGAGGTCAGCGCGCAGCGTACCGCGCGCGAGGGGAAAACGCATGTCGATGCTCGGGCGCGTAGCGGTGGTCGTCTCGTTCGCACTGCTCGGTTCGGGAATCGCGTCGGCGCAGCGATCGAAAGAGCCCGACTGGGCCGCGGTCGAGGCCGAAGCGCTGAAGCATTTCCAAAACCTCGTGCGCATGGACACGAGCGATCCGCCCGGCGGCGAGAAGCCGGCCGCGGACTACCTGCAGCAGGTGCTGCTGCACGAAGGCATTCCCGTGCAGGTGTTCGCGCTCGAGCCGAATCGGCCGAACGTCGTCGCGCGGCTGAAAGGCAGCGGCGCGAAGCGGCCGATCCTGATCATGGGGCACACCGACGTCGTGAACGTCGACCCGAAGAAGTGGACAGCATCCGCCGTTCGGCGCCGAGCGCGCCGACGGTTACATCTACGGCCGCGGCACGACGGACGACAAAGACAACGTCACGGCCGCGCTCATGGCGATCCTGCTGTTGAAGCGCAACGAC
>CAVVIC010000016.1:0-147918 GCA_963748045.1 uncultured Gammaproteobacteria bacterium | reverse complement strand
CGGCCCAGCCGGGTGCTCTGATCGACGACGTCGGCACCAGATTGGCCACCTGCCCCACCGCCCCTGCGTATCCGCTGAGATCTAGGTTCATGCTGCTGTCACCTGCCCCACCCATTGGGATTACTCCGATAGTGTCCTGACCGCGTTGTGTGCCCAGGATGAGTGCATGAACGCGACCCGGTGTCCATCGTTCAGATCTGCGTGCTGCATGACGTTGGATCCCGGTGCTATGCCATCGTGCTGGCATCACGTGCTCGCGCGATGTCGAGGGCCTTTCCGGATCTGTTCCGTCGACGGAGCGGAACCATTTCGTCCGGAGCGGGCCCAGGTCTTGTCCATCAACTGACCCGACGCGCAACGCGGCCTGGATCCAGGCGCGATTTCCGTCTGGATCTCCGGCGACTTTTTCGAAGCGAGCTGCGTCGTGGTAGTGGTGTCCGAACTGCTTCGTCGAAGGCGATCGGTGCCGCGTGCCAGCAGACTTTTTGGCTGCGTCCATGACGCCCAGGCAGTGCCGTAGCGGGCACGATCGTATCGAAATGTCGTCTGGAAACCCGACAACTCCCGGCAGAACATGGCCCCCGGGTACCATGACGTCATCCAGATGAATGCCGCCTGTGGTCGAGGCCCGTAGGAAGTCTGCTTCGATTTTCGTAAAGCGGAGAGACCGGAAGCTGCTTCTCCAGAATGAAGCTGGACTCTTGCCGTCATCGGCATCTCATTTGCTGAAACGATGAAAACATCGGCGATGGTTCGGTGATCGAGTTTTGGAGCTGAGAGCCTATAGCCACCCGCGCAGACGGTCGGCGTGGTCTCTCACTCTCCCCGGTTCATCGGCTTCCGGCTCAGTCAAGCCGAATATCTGAGTTTGCCCGAGGCGAAGTCTTCCCAAATTTCATGTGGCATCTCAGAATTGTATGGAGCCCGCCCGTAAAACGAATGAGAATTTTTGAGGTGCGCTGCCAGCATTCTGCCATCCAGAGTGCCTATGATGGTGGGACAGAGGTTTGAACCCATCTGTCTGTCAAGATGATTATAAAATAATGCATTAAGTTAACACATTCAATAGGTTAATTGGATTTGGATCCTAGGACTGTCATCTGGCCTATCTGCAGACTGAGATCTATGAGATCTACAGTAAGACCTAGACTTAGTGAAGAGAAAAAAAAAAAAAAAAAAAAAAAAAAAAAAAAAAAAAAAAAAAAAAAAAAAAAAAAAAAAAAAAAAAAAAAAAAACAAACAAACAATTCCACGTATTGCTTGGTCGCTGATGGTGACGGCCTTTTGGAGTGTGAGGCCGCCGGAGAACTTCCCGGCGCCGGCAGCAGATCGAAATGTGGATCCTTCTGCCATTGCCGTCCCAATCTTCAGGGGCAGTGGGTCTATAGTTACCGGCTGGAGCCACACGGGGTCGGAAACGTTTCTTCCTGACGTGACTTGAAGGAGGGGCTCCAGTGGTGCATGAAACACGGCGGCAGGACTTGGCGGTCACCATTCTGAGAGTTTCCGAATGAGAGATTTCCCGAGTGTGCCCGTACGATTACGCACTGCGCGGTTTCAGGGTCTTGTCTTGGGATTGCCGTATTGGCCGTGGCCGCTGCACCTTCCGCGTGCAACTCCAGCAGGTGCACCATCTTGCGCGCGTTCTCCTGTTCTTGTCCAGCTGCAGCGCGGTGTGGTGGACGCGAGGGCGGACGCATGATCATCGTGCCCGTTCGATCAATGTGATCTTGAAATGGTTGTCTGCCTGTTGTTCCTGTTCGTTGAGGCCACGTAGGATCATCAGCGCGGTCAGGCGCCGGTCGCCCTCCGGACGCGTGGGGTTGAGGGCGATGGCCGCTAGGCCTGACCCGCTTTGGAGGGGTGCGGAACAGCGGGTCCAGCTCCATCTTCCGCGTAAAGTTGCTCCGCCATCTCAAAGCTCATGGCCGCGCGCGCGCCTCCCTTCCCGCCGGTGTTGCAAATTGCGCCTTGGGTGGTAGTTGTCCGGACCATTGCCGCGGGCTCCGGGAGCGGGGAGGATGGCTGGTTCCTCCTATGATGCCTGGCCAACCCACGGAGCCGGCGCGCCGCGGCCATGGAAGCCGGCTGAGTCAGCCTAAGGTGTACCGCCTGATGGATGGACCGTTGCTCCGGGTCCAGCAGGACGGTCAGACGCTTCACGCGGCGCCCGGTGCTGTTCCAAACGAGCCGCGGCGGCGTGGCTCCGGCCACCGGCTGCGTGAACATTCGCGTCAGCTCGTCAATCCGCGGCCTGGACGGCGTCCGGGCTGACGTCCGTTTGAACAAGACCCGCGCGGCACCGTGTAGAAATCCTCAAGGTCAAGATGGGAAATCAGCGTGCGCGCCGCGGCCAACGCCTCGGTGAGGTTCGCGTTGACCACGTGGTCGGCTGCTCCGGACCCCCAGCGAGGGTGAGCCACCCAGGTATTCCTCAATTGGCGCTGCTGGACATCGTCAAGCTGGAGGTACTGGAGCTGATCTGCGGGCTGGCCGGTTGCCTGGCTCGTGTCCACGTCGACAACGCGGCTACCTCCGCTTCGCGACATGTAGTGCGCCCCCGCGTCCCAACTGCACGGTCACTAGTGAGCGCAGCGCGGCGGAGCTGCTGGTGGGCGAAACAGCCCGCCCTTGGAGATGTTGCTCGTCCAAGCTCCCGGCATCTCCGTGTGGTCCCTGACCGTCAGCCCGGACGCCGGTGGACGCCGAGAACGCGGCTGACACGGAACGCCGGGAAAACCGGCGGCCGGAGTGGCGACGGGGGTGGAGGTACGCGCAGGAGCCGGCTCCAGAGACTGGCGGCGGCAAACGCCCAGGATTGGGGCAGCGGAACAGGCGTCGGAACTCGCTGCTGGGCCTGCCACCCGGCGTCCACGTAACTCACCGGAATCCACCGCCAACGCCAGACGCGCGGCCAGCGCTTCCGGATCGATGTTCTTCCGACGACACTGCAGCGGCGTCGAGGCTGACGCGCGCCTGGATCGCCGCGAATGGAGGTGTTCCGCGGCCAGGGATGCGGGCGCCGGTACTGGGGACGTGGTACAGCTCAAATTCAGGCAACCACGCCGCCGCCGGGGCTGACGGCGCAACGCTCACCGCGGGTGCAACCGGAGCGGCAACCACCACCGGTTCCAGCGTCGGGGGCGGAGGGTAAACGGCGGCAGCCGCGGGCGCCGGGCTGAGTTCGTCCGCGCCCGCAAATTGCGTATCCAGCGCGAACGCCCCGGCGGCCCAGGGCTGACGGCTGCGTCGCTCCAGGACGGCGGGATCAAACTGATCGTCGGAGGCCGTACTCGTGGTGCCCACGTCGGTGCGCGTCGGCGCGTCGGCGGACGTGGCGGTCACCTGGCGGTTCCGCAAGGAACGGGCGCGGCCGCTGCGGTAACTCGTGGCGCAACTCCTCGGCAACCGGCTGGACGAATTCAGTTCGAGGTCGCCGCCGCCACCGGCTCCATCACGGGGGCGGAGTGCTGGGGGCCAGCGCCCAGGCCAACGTCCTCGTCCACTTCGAAATCGACCCCGCGGGCGCGGCCGGCACTGGCGCCAGCGCGGCGGGCGGCGCGGCCGGAGTGGCGTCGCTCAACCACGTCCAGCGAAATGTCTTCAGGCGGCGTCATGGGTGGCCGGTGGGCAGGCGCTGCGCCGGCTTCCGCGTGTTCCTCGATGTCAGTCTGGCCCCCGGGCCCGGGTGGGGCCTCGTCGTCATCCATCGGCGGGTCACCCATGCTCAGTTTTCCCGGTAAGGGCTTCTCCCGACCACGTCGGCGACGACCAGGTCCGGACGGTCAGAGCGGGCCACTGGGCGTACTCCAGCTCCTCGTCCACGTTGACTTCCAGCGCGGAGTCGGCGGCAGCCTCGGGCGGCGCTGGGCGCCACCGCGGGCAATTCCAGAACGGGGGCCGCTGCGGTTGCCGCCAACAGGGTACTGGCGTCCCGTACGGCGGAGGCGCTGAAAAATCCGCCGCGGGCTTCGGCGTGACGTTGGGCATCGGCGTGACGTCGGGCATCGGCGTGTACGACGGGCGGAGAGGTAGGTAGACGACGGGCGGTAGCGGTACGTTGGGTATCGGCGTGACGATGGTGAGAAGGTGACCAGCGGGCGGCGGCGTGACGTCGGCTGCCAGGTCATTCTGACGCCACCAGGGTGATGCAGCTGGGCCGGGGCGGTTGCGGCCTGGTCCTCCGGCGCCGCCCTCCATGCGCGCTGCGCGCGGAGCACGGCCACCAACATGGCGTCCGAGCAGGACGCTCCGCTGGAGTTGTTGGCGCTCGGGGCCAGTTGGCAGCCTGTTCAGAACGGGCGCGCGCCGGGTGGTTTTCCTGGAAGGTGTCGTAAAGACCGCGGAGGCACTGTCCAGCCACACGGTCGGTGTCGCCGTCCGACAACAGGGCGGGCCTCTGCTCCTGGCGCGCGTGGTGTTGCTCAATGCAGCCGCCACCAGCTCTGTCAAGCTCCTTGAACCAGATAACATCTGGCGGCGCGATGATGTCCACACGCCCTGCAAATTGATCCTGTTCGTGGTAATGGGCGAACGTCTGCGGGAGCAGTTGGGATTTTGCCTTCTCCGCCGGTCGCTACATCTTTCTGTTTGACCAGGACTTGAGGTGGGGCACCTTGTCAACGTTTAATAACCCAGCACCGGTGTGGGCGGAAACGGCGGCCCCCAGATGGAACCGATGTCAGCGATCAAATCAGCAACAATCTTTTCCGTCTACTTGGTGCTCATTTGGGATACAACTTCGGTGGTGTGCTTTGTGGCTGTTCATAACCCCCAAACCTACCACCAACAGCATCATGAGTATATGCTGAGCCAAGCGTTACAATAACATGACGCTTAAAAAACGTTACGGTGACCTTGCCGGCTGAACTACTCAGAGGGATTCCCACACAGCACGCAAACTTGCTGACTGATCGCTGTGCTGACTTCAGCTCCGCCCACCGGCTCGCCATCTTCGTGTTCGCCAAAGCCGCTATGAGACGACAGTGCCGGTTGTACATGTGTCACTTGAACTGTCTCCATCTTTAATCTTTCCAGAAGCGAGATAAGTTTTTAATTTTTCTCCCCCTACAAAAAAAAAAAACAACGTATTGCTCCATGTCAATGCTTTTTCCACAGGTATTAATCTCATCGAATGAATGAACGGCAGGATCGGCTACAATACCTATACTGGTGTTGCCTGTTGCCAATGAAATTACCCAAAGCCATATTCCTTGTCCATAAAATGGACGTGCTCTAAATAACGTAATCCCGAATTTGAATATGAACGCCAGGTCTGATCTTCCGACGAATCATCAATATCAATTACACCTTTCAGTCGATACCACACCGCGTTGACATGATGCTCCATTGGTTTTTGAATCCGAGCTGGCGTTTTAGTATGCTTGCACGACTAGTTGCATCAACAACCCAGCGCCCTTGCACGGTTTTCTCTGTGCCTTGATTCATGTAAAGAACTGTATGGCCATCATCGGTTAATACAACATCTTTTACACGAGCACCTAATGTGCAATGGTCCCCTGCTCTTGTGTTTTTTGCGATAGAAAATTTTCGAATGTGCCACGATCGATCTGGTGGCTTGGCGTTAATAGTCGTTCTCTTGGACTGAGTTCTACGCGTGAAGGTAATATCTTCCTTGTGATGTGATTTGAAAAAGAAACGAAGTCCGGCGTTTGGTATTGAACTTCTTCCAGATGCCCTTTCAAGCTTACATTCACCAACAACTAACTGAATCTACTGTTGATTCACCTACCTTATGTCCTGCAACAGTAGCAGGATGATTGCGACATTCTGAAAATGAAATCGAAATACCAGGACGTGATTGTCTGAGTTGAAAGTGAAAGGGTTATCTGCAATGCCTCCACCTAAAATAACAACATCGTATTTGGCTTCAAAACTTTCATTTGCACTATTCATGAATGAGGAATTTATGAATTAAACAGAAAGTTTGTAGTTTCAGGTTCAATGTTTAGGTTTAAAGTTTGAAGTTCAAAGTTTGAGTTTTTATGTCCATAGAACAATTGAAAACGTGTCTTTGTTTATGCTTATCCCTGAATACTAATATCTACTGTTTATGACTATCTTCTAAAATCTAGTCTATTCGGTTGATGTGGATCAGAACATTTCCTAGCTCCGGAATCTTGTCTTTCAGGGTATCCTTCAGCCGGTGCGAAATATCATGACCTTGCTTAACTGATATTTGTGCATCGACAATGGCATGAAGGTCCACGTGGTATTTCATTCCTGCTTTGCGAATAAAACATTTCTCTGTGTCCATTACACCCTCAACGGTTTGCGAGAACTTTTGGAATATGCTCAACTAAGTCATCGTACACATGCTCGTCCATAATTTCCCCAAGTGCAGGACGGTGTTAAATAGCTGTTTGTATAGAATAAATACGGAAGAAAAAAGTGCTGCCCAATCATCAACTCGTACCCTTTTCCAAAAAAAAAGTGCAATGGAAATTCCGGTGAAGGCAGCAATTGACGTGATCGCATCGCTTCGATGATGCCAGGCATCGGCCTTCAATGAAGAACTATTGGTCTCTTTACTTCTTCGGATTACTACACGATAAGAAATCTCTTTCCAAATAATAATTGCACCCAGAACAATTAATGTAAAAGGCCTTGGTAGTTCGTGAGGTGTTCCAATATTTAAAACACTTTTATATGCGATGATGGTAGCAGAGGTAATTAAAAATCCAACCACCAAAAAGGTGATCAGAGGTTCTGGACGTCCATGACCATAGGGGTGATTTTTATCAGCTGGGCGATTGGAATATTTTAATCCGAACAGAACGTACAACTAAGAAAAAATTGGTTGTTGATTTGATGGCATCGGCAATCAACGCATAGGAGTTTCCGAAATAATCCTGCTAGCTATTTAATGATGGATAAGTCCTGCATTACCGAAAATGCTAAAGTAAGTTGCCTTGATTGCTTTCTGTTTGTTTGTCATCCTTATTCCTTGCGACGCAAAGTTAATCAGGAACTTCAAACGGAATTCCGGTTTGTTTAGAAATGTCTTTGAGATCATCAACCACCTCCTAATAACAGGAATACCTTCCCTTGTTCGATCTCGAGGCTGTTCAGGATCACCAGGAATCATAGAGGACTCCGTCCGGGTGCCGGCTTTGTATTTCGAAATACCTGTATCCATTCATCAATCATCTTTTTAAATCATCTTTCTCCATGAAGCCATCAATTTCCATCGCTCCAAAAAAATGACCAATACCTTTGCCAACGCTACGAAGGATTCTTCCTGCGCACAAAGCAAACGGTGGTGCGAAAGGTCCCCAGTTTGCTCCTGTCAACACGCAGCACAAAATATCCACCATCGATGAAAGTGCATAGCCTTTATGTCCACCGGTTTGAATTTCAGAACCCAATGGCAACAGTGCGCCACCATTGATCATATCATTAGGGGGGTCTGTTGATAATGCGCCCTCGTTATCAATGATCCAACCGCGCGGAACGGGTTTACCTTTCTCTCGTGATTCACCTTACGAAAGCAGCAGCGCTTGTGGCCAGGTCAATAACAATGGGTGGTTCTTTAAATCTGGAAGGTGATAGCAATTGGATTAGTACCCAACATGCGCTCTGCTCCCCAGAGAGGTGCCACTAATTTTTGTGGAGTTGGTCATCGACCATCCAATCATATCACGTCCTCAATGCTTTCAACGAATAGTATCCGGCAATTCCATAATGATTGGTATCGCAAACGCTTACCGAGCCTGATCCAAACTGTGCGGCCTCGTCCATGGCAATGTTATTGGCTTGCGGACCTACAACAAGTCCCAGACCATTATCGCCATCGACAGTAGCCACACTTTTTTTCTCGCGAACAATTTTTATGTTGGGCTTCGGATTAATACGTCCCTATCTGAACATATCAAGTACGTATGCAATCGTGTCAGCCACGCGAATCAATCCCCCGAAGATCAGCTCTGACAATACTTCTGATGCTAACACAGCATCTTGATTGGGAACACCAAAATATTTGAATACGGCTGTAGATATTTTTTCAGATAATCTGCTGTGAATGTATAGTATGCTGGCTCGCTCATCTTAATTCATTCTTACATTCAAAGTCTAAAGTTCAATGTCTATTGTTGATTGTTGAAATTTCTACAAACTAAATGTGCTGCATCATTGTCCTTTTCTCATTTCTCTCCTGGCTTAGCATACGGAGCCATCCTGATATTTCCACATCAGCGTTTCCCACTCCTGAACTTTGGGATTCTCTTTATCTGATTTTAACTTATCCTCAAATGAAAATGAATCCTTCACATCAATGATCATAAAACATGCTTCCCTGACTCTGTAAATCTCCATGTTCTCGAATTCCTGAATCGTGAAGACTTTGAAAAATTTCGGGCCAAACCCGTTTGTGATACTCACTATACCCCTCGCGTGAGTTTGGGATCGTCTTTCAAATTGAGCGCGAGGCAATGTCGTTTCATGATTTACTTACTTTATATCCGCGCAAAAACTGATATTATGGCAAAGCCGATGATTGGTATGATTAACGAATTCTGAATTCCATTCAGCGATAACCAACCTGTGATCGGAGGCAACACGGCACCTCCAACAATCGCCATAATCACAAGACCTGATCCTAATTTTACCTGTTCACCCAAATCCTTTATTGAAGAACAAACAGTAGGGAACATAATCGACATAAAGAAATACGTTATGGATGGCATAATGGTGGTTAATATACCAGAACCGAAATAAGCATAGGTAAGAAGGAGTACACAGGCTACAGCATAGACAGACAGTAATTTATTTGCGCTGAACTTTGAAACAAGCATGTTCCAAAAACCGACCCAACATAAATAGAGCTGCTGCAAAAGATGCATGGAAACCAGCAGCTTGTGTAAACGTTGTGGTGTCAGATAAAGGATAAAACCACTTACACAAGTTGAAGATTTTCTTTCTGAAATGTAACTTCAAATCAACAAAATATCCCCAAATTGATATTTGCGCACCGACATAAAAAAATTGGGCTAATACTCCAAACATCAAATGCTTATGCCGGGTAATACCTTTAAATGAAGCATGCTTTTCTTCGGCAGCAGAAGCAAAATCTCTGGCATTTTTGTGATGGCAAATAAGATGGCCACAAAAAACACCACACCTGCAATAATTAAATACGGCATTTGCACAGACTGCGCTTCCGCTATTCGAATGGTCTCTAAGCCTCTGCAACCGGCATGGCATTCAACATATCGTTTGTATATTCTTTATCCGAAAAAATAACCAGGCTTCCAATCATAGGACCAAGAATAATGCTTAGTCCATTAAAGGATTGAGAGAAATTGATGCGTCTCTCCGCTGTGGCTGGATCACCTAAAACCGTTACGTATGGATTGGCTGCTGTCTCTAGAAAAGCAAGTCCGCAAGCAATAACAAAAAGTGCAAAAAGAAAAATGCTATACACGCGCATTTCCGATGCAGGAACGAAAAGTAGGCTCCTGCGATGTATAATCCCAAACCGATTAGGATACCTTTCTTATATCCAATTTTATTCATTAAAAATGCCGCAGGCAAAGCCATTGCAAAATAGCCAATGTAAAATGCCGAATCGACAATACCGGCTTGTGCGCGATTGAGGTTGAGTGCAGTTTGAAAATGTTTGATCAACGTTCCATTTAAACTGTTGGCATTCTCCGACAGAAAAAATAAACTCGTAACTAAAATAAAAGGAAGCAAATACGATTTACCCGCTACTAATCGGATGATGAGCAGCACTGGTGTTAATGATTGGCATGGGGTTGTGGATTGGTGATGTTGATTGTTGACTGGTGATTATGTGATTTATCGTTAACAAGTTATATGTTGTTTGAGCAATTCTAAACTTCATACGAAACACGTAAAGACTCCTACGCACCTAAACACTCTAATACTTCAACACCCACGCACCTCAACACGCCAACACTTTAAATCGCTCTATCTAAATGAACATACCCCCCATCCACATGAATCAATTGCCCCGTAGTATGACTTGATTTTTCTGACAACAGAAAAGCAGCCATGTTCGCAATCTCCTCGCTGGTGGTCATTCTTTTTTCAAAAGGTATTTTGTTTGTGATGTCTTTTAATTTTTCTTCCGGATTTGGAAATGTTTTGATCCACTTATCATACAGAGGGTGTATAGCATTCGGCAACAATGATCGCATTCACCCGATCCCGTATGGTAACAACTCAACCGCCCATTCGCGTGTCAATGCATTACGTCCTCCGTTAGATGCTGCGTAAGCAGATGTATTGCCTTGTCCGGTTTCGGCTGTCTTCGATCCGATGTTAACGATCGCACCTTTCGATTTTATAAGCATGGGCAAAGCATGATGTGCCATCAAATAATAGTGCACCAGGTTTTTATGAAGCGATTCCATAAAGCGTTCATAGCTTCCATGCTCCAATCCTACTCCATCATTTACACCCGCATTGTTTACTAATCCATCGACCTTGCCAAATTGCTTTGCTACTTTTTCAACGGCTTGCTTACATTCATCCGGATTGGAAAGCTCAGCAACTACCTGAAAGCCTTTACCTCCTGCTTTTGTGATTTTTGATACGGTTGCATTGTTATCCTCTTCACTACGACCCACGATGACCGGTATGGCACCTTCCTTCGCCAGTACCTCGACAATACCCTCACCAATACCTTTGGCGCCTCCGGTAACGATGATCACTTTATCCTGAAGTTGTAAGTTCATGAACTAAAGATTATAAAATCTTCTGGCATTTTCACCCATCACCAAAAGCTTTTCATTATTTGTTAACCGGGACATGTATTGATCAACAATGTTGAGCTGCTGATCATAGGTTGCAGCAAGCAAACAAACGGGCCAATCGGAACCATACATCAATCTATTGGATCCAAAACTTTCGAAAAAGTTCATCGAGGTAAGGAAAGAAATCTTCGGGCTTCCACTCCAACCAATCGGCTTCTGTCACCATCCCCGAAATTTTACAATACACATTCTCAAAGGTTGACATGGCGGCCATGTTCAATTCCCAATGTGTCTTCTCTTTTGTTTTGATGGATGGCTTGGCGATATGATCCACAACAATCCTCAGATTTGGAAATTGCTGATGATGCCGTCGAGCGAGGCCTGGTTCGAAACCACGTGCGGGTACAGCAGATTGACGGGGTTATCCGGTGTCTGACCCCTGGTAGCAGCATTCGGGTTTTGGATGAGACCCCAGGCTTGATACCAGTCGTAACCATTGCGAGTCCAGATCGGGTCCTCGTCGAACTTCTCGCCTGAGACAAGCAAGTGCGTCTTCTCACCCAATTGAAAGCCCGCGGCAATCGACGCTTTCCAGCTCTGGTTGTCGCCGTGCGCGTTCGCGCCGCTCTGAACGTTGCCCTTGATGCCTGTGAACTTCGTATCGAGCAATAGATTGACGACGCCGCCAACAGCATCCGTTCCGTACGTCGCAGTGGCGCCGCCGGTCTCGGTCTCCACTGTTCGGATCAACATCTGCGGGAGCAGATTCAGGTCGGGACCGCCGTAGATCGTAGACGACACCACACGCCGGCCGTCCAATAGCTGCAACGTGCGCTTGGTGCCCAATCCCCGCAGGTTCAAAGAGCCGGCGCCAGGCGACGTGAAAAAGTTGCCCGTGTTCTCCGTGGTGGCGGAGTTGTAGAACTGCGGCAGCGCCGCGAGCCCCTCAGCCATTGTCGTAGGTGCCGTGACCTGCAACTGCTCCGGCGTGACGACCGTCACCGGATTGGCCGTCTCCATTCCGTTGAGACGAATGCGCGATCCCGTGATCACGATCTCTTCCGTCGGCCCCTGGGTCGATTGCGCGTGCAGCACGTCTTGCGCGCTCGCAACGACTAGCGCCACGGCCGCCAGACGAACCAGTGAACTGCCGTGCGTCTTACTCGTGGCGCATGACCGCGCCGCACGTAGCTTCGTGCTTGTCATAGAGCTGCCCCCCCAAAACGGACTTCGTTATTCCCCCAGACAGGGAGTGGGAGAATACAGAATCGTTATTCTCAGTCAAGCACAAGCGATGATCTAGACTGCGAGACGGTCGCACGGCGGGCCGCCGAGCGTCAGCCCGCGGACAGATAGGCGAAACCGCCTTCCTTTATATACAGCTCGCAACCATCGCCGGTGGCCGGAGCGTGGACCGCGCCGGGCGGCAATCGCAGCCAAGCGCGCTCCGCGAATCGTCCCTGCTCGTCTTCGAACGAGCCGCGCAGCACGAACAGCTCGGCCCCGTCGGGATAGCTCCGCCGGCCGAGACCGGCGCCGGCGCGCCCAGCGCTCGAGCCGCGTGCTGTCGGCGAACCCAGCCTGCGAGTACAGCCGCCGAACCTCGACGCCGGCGCGATCGCCCGTTTGCCACGGCATGCTCTGCGTGACCGCGACGACGTGCACGCGCGTGCGACCGGGGTACTGCCGCAGCTTCACGAACAGCACGCAGCCCTCGCGCGAGAACGGCGCGTGACGAAACCCCTCGGGATTCAGCAGATACGTGCCGGCCGGCCAATCGCCGTGCTCGTCCGAGAACACGCCGTCGAGCACGAGGATCTCCTCGCCATCCGGGTG
The DNA here is from genome assembly GCA_963748045.1 of uncultured Gammaproteobacteria bacterium. Classification (GTDB taxonomy): domain Bacteria; phylum Pseudomonadota; class Gammaproteobacteria; order Steroidobacterales; family Rariloculaceae; genus FEN-1219. The sequence goes on along the minus strand of CAVVIC010000016.1, from coordinate 135,343 downwards.
ATCGTGCGCGTGAAACTTCGAGCCCGGCTCATAGCGCACGACGGACGTGACCTGCCCTGCTTCGACGGGACCGACGAGATGCACGCGCTTGCGCCACACCGTGCGGCTCGGGCTCGGCGTCCACTGCATCGACGCGGTGTCGACGGCCACACGCACGGACAGGTCGCCGTTGATCGCCGAAGAGGGTGCCAGGCCTTGCATAGTTGCACAGAATACACGGGCCGCGAGCGAGCCTTGCCGCCGACTATTCTGTGCAACTATGCAAGGCCTGGCACCCTCTTCCCTCAGCGCGAAGCGAGGCGGCGCGGAGGGTCGGGCAGCAAGGAGGCGCCGTCGAAGTCGGCCAGCAGCTTCGCGAAGTCGTCGGCGGGCACTGCCCCGCTGACGTAGAAGCCCTGCACGGCGTCGCAGCCGATCTTCTGCAGGAACGCGAACTGCGCCTGATCCTCGACGCCCTCCGCGACGACGCGCAGGCCGAGAATCCGCGTCATCGAAATGATGGCTTCGATGATGGACGCGGTCGTGTGGTTCGTCAGCATCTCGGCCACGAACGAACGATCGATCTTCAGCGTGTCGATCGGGAAGCTGCGCAGATAGCTCAACGACGAGTAGCCGGTGCCGAAATCGTCGAGCGCCAAGCCCACGCCGAGCTCGCGCAACTGATGCAGCAACGCGATCGCGCGCTCACGCGCCGACACGATCACGGTCTCCGTGATCTCGATGCACAGCGTCGCCGGATCGAGCGCGCACGCAGCGAGATTCGTGCGCACGAGCTCGGACAGGTCCTGCCGCTGGAACTGCACGCCGGAGACGTTGACCGAGATCGGGATACGCGGCAGCCCGGCGCGTTGCCACGCCGCGGCCTGCTGGCACGCGCGCTCGAGCACCCACTGTCCGATCGGCAGGATCAGACCCGAGTCCTCGGCGATCGGGATGAACGTCTGCGGCGAGATGTAGCCGCGCTGCGGATGCTGCCAGCGCAGCAGCGCCTCGGCGCCGATGATCTGTCCCGGTGCGGATGTCGATCTGCGGCTGGTAGTGCAGCGCAAGCCCGTTGCCCTCGAGCGCGTGCCGCAAGCCCGTCTCGAGCGTGAGCCGCTCGACGGACGCCGCGTTCATCGCGGCCGAGTAATACTGGAACGCGGCCTTGCCTTCCTGCTTCGCGTGGTACATCGCGGTGTCGGCGTTGCGAATCAGGATCTCGCTCGACAGTCCGTCCTCGGGATAGGTGGCGATGCCGATGCTCGCCGTCACGAACACCTCGTGGCCGTCGACGCGGATCGGCGTCTCGAGATGGTTCAGGATTCGCCGCGCGACGGTGCCGGCCGCGAACCGATCGCGCGTGTCGGGCAGCAGCACGATGAACTCGTCGCCGCCGAGACGCGACAGCACCGAGTCGCCGATCGGCTCCACGGTGATCGTCGTGGTCGCGTCGAACTTCTCGCCGGTGTACAGCCCGAGCAGATCGTCGGTGCGAATCAGGGCGCTCAGCGAGTCGGCCAGGTTGCGCAGCACCTGGTCGGCGGCCTGGTGGCCGATCGTGTCGTTGATCAACTTGAAGTTGTCGATGTCGATGAACAACACCGCGAACTCAGTGCCCTTGCGGCGCGAACGCCCGAGCACCTTCTCGAGATGCTCGTTGAACAGGCGCCGGTTCGGCAACCCCGTGAGCCCGTCCTGGTACGCCAGCGCGCGAATCTGCTCGTTCGACTCGCCGAGCCTGCGCAACGCATCCTCGCGCAGCGCCGCTTCGCTCTTCAGCGCTTCGTTGGCGGCACGCAGCTCGCGCGTCTGCGCATCGATGACGGCCGTCATGTCCTGGACCTTCAGGGCCGCGAGCCGCGAGAGCTCCCAGCGGCGTTGCAGAGCGTGCGCGAGCTGCCGCACCTCGACCGTGTCGAACGGCTTCTTCAGGATCAGCACGCGGTCCGTCTTGCCGAACGCGGCCGTCATCTCTTGCCAGCTGTGATCCGAGTACGCCGAGCAAATCACGATGCCGACGTCTTCGTCCTCGCGCAGCAGGCGCGCCGTCGTCTGAATTCCGTCGAGGCCGGGCGGCATGCGCACGTCGACGAACAACAGCGCGTAACCGCGGCCTTCGGCGCGCGCGCGCCGGACCTTTTCGATGGCCTCCTCGCCCTGATACGCCGAGTCGAGCTCGAAGCCCTCGTCCTGCGTCACCGCCGCCGTGCCGAACAGCTCGGTGTCGAGCGCGGCCAGCTCGTCGCGCGTGCCCGTCGCGGCCGCGAGGATCTTGCGAAAGTCGTCGTGAATCGCCCGATTGTCGTCGACGACGAGAATCCGCCGATTCTGCTCGACGAGACGCGGAGCTGCGTTCGAGTCGCTCATTGGCTAGCTCCCGCTTCTGCGAACCCGATGCGTTGCGGCAGCTCTTCGGCGTACTCCACCGGCATCCGCAACACGAAGCTCGCGCCCTTGCCAAGCCCGTCGCTGTAGGCGGTGAGGCTGCCGTCCATCTGCTGCGCGGCATTCGCGCAGTTGTGCAGGCCGAAGCCGTGCCCTGTCTTCTTCGTCGTGAAACCGTGGCTGAAGATCTTCGGCAGATTCTCCGGCGCGATGCCGATGCCGTTGTCGCGCACCTCGATGCGCACACCGCCCTCGACGCGCGCGATCGCAACCTTCAGCTGCCGCTTCGGCTGGCGTCGATTCCTCGAGCGCATGCTTGGCGTTCGAGACCAGATTGACGACGATCTGCATGATCTGATGTCGGTCGACGAGCACGGCCGGCACCTTCTCGTAGTCGCGGACGATCTCGATGTTCGCGCCGCGCAGCGCGGCTTCGCTGATCGCTAGTGCGGTCTCCGCGATCTCCTCGAGCGTGCACACCTCGGTCATGCCGTTGACCTTCGCGTAGGACTGCTGCGCCGCGATGATCTTCTTCATGTGCTCGAGGTGCGCAGACAGCTGCTCGATGTTGCCGAGAATCGCGTATTTCTCCTCGACGAGCGTGGCGCCGAGCTTGCGCAAGTAGTCCGGCAGCTTGCGGCCCACGGGGTCAGCCGCCAGAAACTCGGCGAGCCGCGCGGAATTCTCGTCGATGAGGCCGATGGCGCGGCTCAATCCTTCCACCGGCAGCGCCTTGACCGTGTCGCGTGCCACGCTCGCGCCCACGTTCACGCTGTTCATGACGTTGCCGACATTGTGCAGCACGCCGGAAGCCACTTCGGCCATGCCGGCGCGCCGCGACATGTCGACCAGCCGCCCTTGCGTCTTCTCGAGCTCCTTCGTACGTTCCTTCACGAGCTCCTCGAGGTGATCGCGATAGCGACCGAGTTCCTGCTCGGCGCGTTTGCGCTCGTTGATCTCCCGCGTGAGCGTCTCGTTCGCCGCCTCGATCGTGCGACGCTGTTGTTCCTGCTTGCTGTACAGCGTCGCGTTCTCGATCGAAACGGCGATCTGCGACATCAGGATGTTCAATGCCTCGAGCCGACCCGGCGTGAACGCGCCCGCCACCTGGTTGTTCTCGAGATATACGGCGCCGATCAGCTTGCCCTGATGCGACACAGGCACGCACAGCACGGACTTCGACTTGTGCTGGCCGACGTACGGATCGTTGCGGAATTTGCCGCGTTGCGCGGCGTCGTCGAGCACCACCAGCTCCGACGTGCGCAGCACGTAGTTCACGACGCCCTTCGAGCACGCGCTCGAGAGGCGCAGCGGCTCGGCCATCAGCACGCGCGCTTGCGCGGTGGCCGTCTTGACGCCTTGCACCAGGAACTCGCCGTCGGACTCCAGCAACAGCACGACCGACTCCGCGCCCGCGCTCTCGCGCACGATGTCGAGCAGCTTCGCGAGCAGCCGCTCGAGCACGATCTCGCCGGCGATCGCCTGATTGGCTTTGAGGAGCGCCGCAAGATCGAGCGAGTCCGAACGCTCGGCCGAAGGGCCGGCGGTCGTCGCGCCCGCCGTGATCGATACCGTCGCGCCGTGCCCCGCGTTCAACCCGTGCCGGGCGACGAGATCGGCCACCATGCCGCCCGCACCCCACGCTTCATAGGCCCCCAGCGCCTTGTCGAGATACACGCGGCTGAACTCGGGCTTGCCGTCCTGGAACCAGAAGCGCGCGGCCAGATCGCACGCGAGCGCCTCGATGTTCAGGAACGCCTGCGCTCGCGCGGCGGCGATCGCACGGTCGTAGAGGTCGGCGGCCTCGATGCGCGCACCCGTAAGGCGCGCGCACTCGGCTTCGACGAGCAGGTGCATGTGCTCGTGGTTCGCGGCGCAGAGGCTGGCCAGGCGCGCGAGCTGCCGGCGCAACGGCACGAGCTCCGCGTCGAATCCCGTGCGCTGCGCGGCCGGCGCGTCGGTGTACAACGCCGCGATCGAGAGGGCGTAGAACAGCGCGTGCTCACCGCGCGTGGCGTAGCCCGCAGTGAACGTCTGCAGACCCGCGGCGATCCGCGCGATCTCGTAGGCGTCCCGGACATCGCCTGCGAAGTAGCGCTGCGCGGTCAGCACCATGTACCAGTCGGATTCCACCGAACGATTGCCGCGCGCATGGATCGATGCGCCGAGCTCTGTTTCGTCGATGGCGAGCTTGCGTCCGCCCGGCCGCTCGCCACGCAACCAGTCGACGAGCTTCAAGCGAACCTCGACGAACTCCTGGTTCGTCGTGTCGTTGAGCCGTCTCAGCAGTTCGAGCCCGGCCTCCGCGTCGGCGCGAAACTCGTTGAGCGGCATGCCCCGGAATTGCAAATGCGTCAACCGCCGCGCAACGCTGTAGCCCGCATGCAGGTGATCGCCGGTCTGTAAACCGAACTCGATGGAGCGCTCGAAAACAGGGATGCTCGCATCGATGGGGTCGACGCCGTGGGAAGCGAACACGCCGTGAAGCATGTACACGCCCGACAGGATCGACGTCTCACCGAGCTTGTGCGCGAGATCGACGCCGACCTTCGTGAAACGGTATGCGTCCTCGTATTCGGCTAGCACGCCCGAAAGCAACGCGCCGAACGAGCCGTAGGCACGCGCCGACAAGCCACAGTTGCCGCGCTCGAGCGACAGCCGCAGCATCGCGCAACACAGCAGCGCGTACGACTCCTGATCGCTCTGATAGGCAGCCGGCAGACAATGGCTCAAGAGCCCCATGAGCGTGATCGTGCCGGGGTCCTGCATCGGCGGCAGATCGAGCAGCTTGTCGATGCCGATCGCCTTCGACCGTTCGCGAATGAACTGAATCTCGCGCTGTAGCATCGCGCGAACCTGCTCCGGCCGGTCCGGCAGGTCGATGCCGAACTCACGCGCCGCCGCACGACCACATGCGAGCGCTTCGGGCAGCCTGCCCAGCATCTGCAGCACGTTGGTGCGTACGGCACAGAGACTCGCGCGATCGACCAACGACGTCGCATGCTGCAACGCGGTATCGATCACGGGCAGCGCTTCGGCCGCATCGACCGTGAGACCCACCGCCTCGGCGAGCCGTCGATGCGTGTCGTACTGCGCCGCGTACTCCTGCTGCCACGCGCGCGGCCCGGCCAGCTCGATTGCGATCCGAAAGCTGCGCACGGCGAGGCCATACGCCGTCGAGTCGCGCGCCTTCATGCCGACGCGACGATTCAGCTCGGCGAGCCTTCGCCGCTCGGCCTCGTCACGAATCAGCTCGCGGCCTTGGTTCAGGTGGCCGACGACGTCGAACAGCCGCCCGTCGAGGTCGCCGGGCGGGGTCACCGCCAACAACGCCCGGCCGATCCCGAGATGCAGCGTGGGGCGCTCGCTCTCGAACAGCAGTGCATACGCGGCCTGTTGCACGCGATCGTGCCGGAACGCGAACCGCGCGTAGACGAGCGGCGACTGCAGGCCCTCGGGATCCAGGCTCTCGAGTCCGGTCAGCGGCACGACGAGCCCGTCCTCGATCGCCGGACGCAGGCTCGCGTCGGTCTCCGCAGCTGACAATCCCTGTACGGTCGCGAGCACATACAGGTCGAACCGGCCGCCGATGACGGCCGCGGTCCTGAGCGTCGCGCGCGTCGCAACGGGCAGTCGCTGCAGCTTCGCGGCCAGCAGCTCGGCAACGTTCTCGGTGATCGCCGCCTCGCGCACTGCTTCCGCGTCATACCGGAACGCGCGTTTCGCGCTGTCGAACTTGATCAGCCCTTTGCCGTGCAACGCCTGGAGGAACTGGCGCATGAAAAACGGGTTGCCGCCCGTCTTCTGCTGAATGATCTCTGCGAGCGGCGCGGCCGTGGCACGATCCTGATGCAGCGTATCGGCGACGAACTCCGCCACCTCGGCAACGCCGAGCGACTTGAGCTCGATGGAGTGTACGAGCACGCCCTGCTTCACCTGTTCATTGAGCGCGAGCATGAACGGATGTGTGGCCGACACCTCCGTATCGCGATACGTCAGCACCAGCAGCAGCGACTCCGTGGCCCGCGCCGCGACGATCAACCCCACGAGGTTGAGACTTGCGGGGTCCGCCCATTGCATGTCGTCCAAGAACAGCACGAGCGGATGCTCGCGCTTGCAGAACACCTGCACGAAGTTCTGGAACGCGAGGTAGAAACGGTTTTGTGCCTCGAGCGCTTCGAGCTCCGGCACGCGCGGCTGCGGACCGATGATCAGCGCGAGCTCGGGCACCACGTCGAGGATCAGCTGGCCGTTCGGCTCCACCGCGTCGCGTATCCGCTCACGCCACGCCGCGATCTCTTCCTCGCTCTCGGTCAGGAGTTGCTGCACGAGCTCGCGGAGCGCGCCGACGAACGCGCTGAACGGCACGTTCTGCTCGAGCTGCTCGAACTTGCCGGAGACGAAGTAGCCACGCCGGCCCGTGACCGGCTGATAGATCTCCTGGACGAGCGACGTCTTGCCGATACCGGCCTGACCGGCAATCGTGATCGTCTCGACGCCGCCGCGCGCAACGCGCTCGAAGCTCGACAGTAGTGTCTTGGCTTCGGCCGTGCGGCCGTACAGCTTCTGCGGCGGCTCGAAGCGATCCACCGCGTCTTCGCTGCCGAGCTTGAAGGGCGCGACCGAGCCGTCGCGATCGAACGCCGCGAGACAGCGCCGCAGGTCGGCCGCAAGCCCGCCGGCGCTCTGATATCTCGCTTCCGGCTCCTTCTGGAGCAGCTTCAGCACGATGTCCGATAGCGCTTCGGGCACGCGCCGATCCCGGTCGCGCGGCGACACAGGCTTGCCGGCGATGTGGAAGTGCACCATCTCGAGCGGATCCGAGCTCTCGTGTGGCAGGCCACCGGTAAGGAGCTCGTACAGCGTGACGCCGAGCGAGTACAGGTCAGCGCGGTAATCGAGGCTGCGATTCATGCGACCGGTCTGCTCGGGTGCGATGTAGGCGAGCGTTCCCTCCAGCGCGGCGGGCGCCTGGAACTTGCTCTCCTCGCTACGCAGCCGCGTGGCGATGCCGAAGTCGATCAACGTGCAGCGGCCGCTGTCGCTGTCGTAGATGACGTTGTGGCTCGTGATGTCCTTGTGAATGACATTCGCCGCGTGCACGCCGGCCACGATGTCCGCAAGCTTTATCGCTACCAGTAGACGCTCGCGGATCGGTGCGCCGACCGAAGATTCGATCCAGCGGCGCAGCGATACGCCAGGCACATCCTCGAGCACGAGCGCCACCTGCCCGTCGTGCCGCAAGAGATCGTAGGCTTTGACGACCCCGGGGCACTCGAGTGAGCGCAGCAATTCGAACTCGTTGCGATAGCGCGTGAGCTGGCGCCCGGAGACGGGGTGAGCCTGCGAACGCTTGATGGCCACGCACACGCCGTCGCTCGTGCGTCGCGCCCGGTAGACGGACGACACACTGCTCTCGTGGATGAACTCGCCGTGCTGATAGCCCGGGAGCTGCGCTGCCTCCACCGTCATACCCCTCACTCGATCCTCGCGGCCGGCTTCGCCTGTGCCCACGCCCGCACGTCGCCGGGAGGGCGGGCTATGCCGAACAGTCGGCCTCGGCGACAAAACCTGAAGATCGGCGCCGCGGAACGGCGTCACAGGAGGAGCGCTATCGTGACTCCGTCCTAGCGCATGGCGGTCGGGGCTATTTCGCGTCCAGCTGCTGTTCCGGCGCAGCGCGCGCGAACGCGGGCTCGGCGCGCAACCCGTCGGCGATGCGGAGGATCGTGGGGTACGGCGCGAGGTCGCAATCGAACCGGCGCGCGTTATAGACCTGCGGCACAAGACATACATCGGCCACGGACACCGCGTCGCCGAAGCAATACCGGCCGCCGCTGAAGCGCCGAACCAGCGCTTCGAGACTGGCGAACCCGTCGGCGATCCAGTGCTTGTACCAGCGCGACACCCCGGCCTCGTTGAGCTTGAGCTCGTCGCGCAGGTAGTTGCGCACGCGCAGGTTGTTCAACGGATGCATCTCGCACACGATCAGCTGCGCGAGCGCCTGCACGCGCGCCCGCGCCACGGGCTCCGCCGGGATCAACCGCGGCTGCGCAAAGCGCGCGTCGAGGTAATCGATGATCGCGAGCGACTGCCACAGAATCGTGCCGTCGTCGTCGATCACGGGCACCGTCGCCTGCGGATTCGTGGCGAGGAACGCCGCTTCGCGGTGCTCGCCCTGCGCCAGATTCACCGCCACCGTTTCGTAGTCGACACCTTTGAGGTTCAACGCGATTCGCACACGAAACGCGGCCGAGCTCAAGAAGAACGAATAGAGTCGCATCGCCTACTCCCGCGACGCGATCGCACGCGCGGCTTCGAGCCGCTCCGGCGTACCGACGTCGATCCACAGCCCTTCGAAGCGCACGCCGCGTAACTCACCGCGCGCGATCGCAGCATCGAGCACGGGCTTCAGCGGCCGACGGCCGGGCTTCGAGCGCGGCAAACAGTGTCGGGTCGAGCACCGCGATGCCGGCGTACGTGTAGCTGCGCGGCTCGGCCCGCACGCTTCCCAAGGCGTCGAGACCGAAGTCGCCGCGCGCGTTGTGCTCGGGGTTCCCCACCAGCACGATGGTCGGGCTCTGCGCGGCCGCCAACGTGCGGTAGTCGAAGTCCGTGAACACGTCGGAGTTCACGAGCAGGAACGGCGCCGTGCCGAGCAACGGCAACGCGTGCACGATGCCGCCGGCCGTCTCGAGCGGCGGCTCGCCTTCTTCGCTGTAAGCGATCGCGGCACCGACTCGGCTGCCGTCACCGAGGTAGTCGCGAATCTGCGCGCCGCGGTACGAGAGATTGATGACGATCTCGTCGACTCCGCACGCTTTGAGCCGCGCGATGTGATGCTCGATCAGCGCCACGCCGCCTACGTTAAGCAGCGGTTTCGGCTGCAGCGCCGTCAGCGGACCCATGCGCTCGCCGCGCCCGGCCGCGAGGATCATCGCTTTCATCGGGAGACCGACGGTGGGCAGTGGAGGTAAAGCTCAGTCATCACGTGCAACAGTCCATCCAAGCCGTTGAAGCAGTGCAGTGTCTATGCCATTGTAACCGCCTCTATCTAAGCCGCACCTCGCCTCTGCAGTGAGCCACCGTTCGATCTGCACGTTTTGGCTCGTCCTCTGTTTGGCGCGGCAGGCGGCGGCTCAAGACCTTTGCCTGCCGCCCGCACCGGAGTTCATCGAGCTGCCGCCGGAGCGCGCCGCCGCAGCTCCTCCGGCCGACGCGGACACCTCCAGAACGATCGAGATCAACGCGAGCCACATCGACGTCGGCAACGACCAGCAGGCGAAGCTCTCCGGCAAGGTCGAGATCAAGTATCGCGACGGCACGATCTCTGCCGAGAACGCCACCTACAAGGACGGCAACGTCGAGGTGCTCGGCCGCGTGAGCTTCAACGGACCGGACTTCACCGTGTACGGCGAAGACGCCGAGGTCGACACCGAGACAGAGACCATTCGCATCCAGGGCGCGGGCTTCGACATCCCGAAACGCCCCGCGCGAGGCTCGGCGGACGAAATCCTGATTACCAGCAGCAGCAAGATGTCGCTGATACAGGTGCTGTTCACGACATGCCCCGCGGAGAACGCGGCGTGGGAGCTGCATGCGCGCGACGTCAACCTCGACGTCAACGGCGGCGTCGGCACGGCGCACGGCGTGAAGCTCGCGTTCAAGGGCGTGCCTATCCTGTACGCCCCGTACTTCACCTTCCCGTTGAACGACGAACGCAAAAGCGGCTTCCTGACACCGTCGATCAGCGAGCGCGATCGCACGGGTCTCGACATTTCGGTCCCGTACTACCTGAACCTCGCGCCGAACTATGACCTGACGCTCGACCCGCGCTACATGAGCAAGCGCGGGCTGCAACTGCGCAATGACTTTCGCTACCTGCTGCCCGCGAGCGACGGTTCGCTCGCCTTCGAGTACCTGTCGAACGACGACAAAACGGACCGCACGCGCCGGTACGTGAAGTTCAACCACGACACGGAATTCGGCGACCGACAAGCAGTGGCAGATCCTGTCCGGCATCGAAGAAGTATCGGACGACGCCTACTTCGAGGATCTCGGCAGCAGCCTGAGCATCACGAGCCAGACGCATCTCGACCGTTTCCTCGACATCAGCTACTACGCGCCGAACTGGTCGATGCTCACGCGCTTTCAGAACTACCAGACCATCGACGCGGCGCTGACCGACGACGAGCGCCCGTACGAACGCGTGCCACAGATGCTGTTCACGGGCCGGTGGTTCGGGCGAGTGCTGGCGTTCGACTCGAAGACGGAGCTAGTGAACTTCGATCGCAACGTCGGCGTCACCGGCTGGCGGCTCGACACGACGCAGGAGATCAGCCTGCGCTTCGCACGCGGCGGCATGTACCTGACGCCGGCCGTCGCATTCCGGGAGACCAACTACTGGCTCGACCGCGTAACGCCGGGCGAAGACGCGACACCCTCGCGCGCCGTGCCCATCACGAGCCTCGACATGGGCATGAAGTTCGAGCGCGAGACGACCCGCCGGCGCGCGTGGATCCAGACGCTCGAGCCACGCCTGCTCTACGTGCAGGTGCCATACCAGGACCAGAGCACACTGCCCGTGTTCGACACGATCCTGCCGGACTTCAACCTGATCCAACTGTTCCGCAAGTATCAGTTCGTAGGTCCTGACCGTATGGCGGACACCGATCAGTTCAGCTTCGGCGTCACGACCCGATTGATCGATGCCGATACCGGCCGCGAGCGGATGACCGCAACTTTGGGCCAGACCCGCTATCTAAGAGCCCAACACGTCGCGCTGCCCGGCGCGATCCCGAACGACGCCAACGGCTCGGACTACGTGGCCGAGGTCTCGATTGGCGTTCGCGACGCCTGGGCTCTCGACATCGGCTATCAATGGAACAGCGACACGGATGCCACGGCCCGGACCGAAACGCGGTTCGAGTACAGACCCAAGGAAGACCGGCTGTTCGGTATCGGCTACCGCTACCGGCGCGGCCTGCTCGAGCAAGGCGATCTGTCGGTGGTCTGGCCGGTCGCACAGCGCTGGCGAATCATCGGCCGCTACAGCTACTCGTTCTTCGAGAAGGAGCCGCTCGAGCATTTCCTGGGGTGGGAGTACGACGCGTGCTGCTGGCGCTTCCGCCTCGTGAACCGCAAGTACGTGAGCCGGACCACCGGCCAGACGGACAACGCGATCTCGCTACAGCTCGAGCTGAAAGGCCTGTCGAAGGCCGCGGTCACGCCTGACGAGCTGCTCGACCGTGGTATTCTTGGCTACAGAAAGATCGCCCGACCTTACTGAAAAGAGCGAGTCATGAAGACCCTTAGGACTACTGCCCTCGCGCTCTGCGCCGCCTCTTTGCTCGCATTGAGCCAACAGGCCGGCGCGCAGGAGCGCGGCCTCGGCGCCGGCGGCCAAATGCTCGACGGTGTGGCCGCAGTCGTCAACGACGGCGTCGTGCTGAAGAGCGAACTTGGCGAACGCCTCGAGCTCGTCGTGGCGAACATGCGCAAGCAGCAGGACGAGCAGCCGGCCGATAAACGCCGCGCGCTGCCACCGGTCGCCGTCATCGAGCAGCAAGTGCTCGAGCAACTCGTACTGCGCGAGATTCAGCTACAGCGCGCGAAGCGCGTCGGCATCAACGTCAGCGACGACATGCTGAACGAGGCGCTAGCCCGCGTCGCCACGAACCTGGGCTACACACTCGAAGAGTTGCCGACGGTCCTGGCCTCGCAGAACGTCGACTACGTCGCTTATCGCGAGGACAGCCGCCAGGACATGATCATCGAGCAGCTACAACAGCGCGACGTCGTCAACCGCATCGCGATCACGCCGCGCGAGCTCGAGCAGTGCCTCGCCAGCGCCAGCGTGACCGCCACGAACGACTTCGACTACAACATCTCGCACATTCTGATCAGCGTGCCCGCGAACGCGACGGCACAGGACATCGAAAAGGCCAAGCAGCGCGTCGAGGAGATACACTCGCGGCTCGACAGCGGCGAGGACTTCGCGCGCCTCGCCGTGGCCACGTCCCACGCGCAGACGGCGCTCGAAGGCGGCGGCCTCGGCTGGCGCAAAGGGGCTCAGCTGCCGACGTTGTTCAGGGACGTCGTCGTCCGCATGAAGCCCGGCGAGTACTCGCAGCCGATTCAGGCCGGCAGCGGTTTCCAGATCGTGAAGCTGAATGAGATGCGCGGCACCGAGCGCACGATGGTCGACCAGCTGCACGTGCGGCACATCCTGCTGCGGCCGAACGAGATCCTCGATGACGCGGCCGTGCGCCAGAAGCTGCTCGGCGTTCGCGCACAGATCGTCGGCGGCGCAGAGTTCGCCACCGTGGCGCGCGCCGTGTCCGAAGACCCGCAGTCGGCCAGCGACGGCGGTGACTTAGGCTGGATATCGCCCGGCGACACCGCGCCGGATTTCGAGCAAGCGATCGCGAAGTTGCCTCTGAAGCAGTTGAGCGAGCCGATACGGTCGCGGTTCGGTTGGCACCTGATCGAGGTGCTCGAGCGACGCTCGCACGACATAACGGACGAGAAAAAGCGCGAAGACTGCGGGCGCCAGATTCGCTCGAGCAAATCCGAGGAAGAGCGCGAGCTATGGCTGCGCCGGCTGCGCGACCAAACCTACGTCGACCTGCGCCACTGAGCGCGCCTGAGGGCCGGCCACGCGCCGGCTCGAGCCCGTGAGCAATACGCTCCCCTTGATCGTCGTGAGCTCCGGCGAGCCCGCCGGCATCGGCCCGGACATTTCGCTCGCGCTCGGCTCGCGCGCATTCGCCGCGCGGCTCGCGGTGCTCGGTGATCCCGCGCTGCTCGCAACGCGCGCGCGCGCGCTCGGCAACAGCGTCCGTCTGCAAGAATGCACGAGCGCTGCGGCCGTCGGACCGCACCTGACGGGCCACCTGCAAGTGCTGCCCGTGCCGCTGCGCGCGCCCGTGCGCGCCGGCGAGCTCGACACCGCCAATGCCGCGTACGTGCTCGACATGCTGCGTCGCGGCACCGAGCTCTGCGCGGCCGGCACAGCCGCCGCCATCGTCACGGCGCCCGTGCAGAAGAGCGTGATCAGCAACTCGGGCGTGAAATTCTCGGGCCATACCGAGTTCCTGGCGGAGCTCACGGGCACCGCACAACCCGTGATGCTGCTCGCGGGGAAGTCACTGCGCGTGGCCCTCGCCACCACGCACTTGCCGTTGCGCGCGGTTGCCGACGCGCTCGAACGTGGTCACTCTCACGAACATCATCCGCATCACGCACGACGATCTCGAAGCGCCGGTTCCGCATCGCGAAGCCGCGCGTCCTCGTGCTCGGCATGAATCCGCACGCCGGCGAAAGCGGCACGCTCGGCACCGAGGAGCTGACGCTGATCGAACCTGCCGTGCGCGCGCTCGCGGCCGAAGGCATGAGCGTGATCGGCCCCGTGTCGGCCGACACGGCGTTCACGCCCGAGTCGCTCGCACGCTGCGACGTCGTGATCGCGATGTATCACGACCAGGGGCTGCCGGTGCTGAAAGCGCTGTCGTTCGGCGAGATCGTGAACGTGACGCTCGGCCTGCCGATCGTGCGGACCTCGGTCGATCACGGCACGGCGCTGCCGCTGGCCGGGACTGGCCGCGCGCGGCCCGACAGCCTGTTCGCAGCCGTCGAGCTCGCGCTCGAGCTCGTTTGAGCGGCCCGGTGCGCGCGAACAAGCGGCTCGGCCAGCACTTCCTGCACGACCCTGGCGTCATCCGCAGGCTGATCGACGCGATTCGCCCGCAGCCGACCGACGTCATGGCCGAGATCGGCGGCGGCCCGGGCGCGCTGACGGCGCCGCTCGTCGAGCGGCTCGAGCGGCTGCACGTGGTCGAGATCGATCGCGAGCTCGCGGCCGCGCTGCCCACGCGCGTCAACGCACCCCGAGCGGCTCGTGGTGCACGAAGCCGACGCGCTGCGCTTCGACTTCGGCGCGCTCGGGGCAGGCCCGCGCACGCTGCGCGTGGTCGGCAACCTGCCGTACAACATCTCGACGCCGCTGCTGTTCCACCTGCTCGGCTTCGGCGAGGTGATCAAGGACCTGCACGTGATGCTGCAGCGCGAGGTCGTCGACCGCATGACGGCCGCTCCGGGCGGCAAGGAGTACGGGCGGCTCACCGTCATGCTCGCGCTCTGGACGAAGTGCGAAGCGCTCTTCGACGTGGGCCCCGGCGCCTTCACCCCACCGCCCAAGGTCTGGTCGACGGTCGTGCGCCTCACGCCGCACACCGCCCCTCCGTTCCCCGTCCGCGACCACGCCCGCTTCGCCAAACTGGTCGCCCACCTCTTCTCGATGCGCCGCAAAACGCTCGGCCGCTCGCTGAAGGGCCAACTCACGCGCAGCGCAGATCACAGCCGCCGGCATCGACCCCATAGCGCGCCCCGAAACGCTCGCCCCCTCCGATTTCGCTCTTCTCTCCTCCCTCCTATAAAAAGATCGCCGGCGAGCTTGTGCGATACCGCATGCCCGCGTCTGGGGGACGGTGCCAACCGTGACGGCGGCGTGAGAGGGCCCCTCGCGGGACACGCCGGAAATCGCATCCCTGCGGCTCGGCTGCGCACATCCCTGTGCGCAGACGGTCCCGCGAGGAGCCCTCTCACACCACCGTCACTCGCTGAGTGAGGCGTGCGCGGGCGCCGACGTCGCGCGCGCCGGAGCGAAGCGAGCGGCGCGGAGGTGAGGCGGGGGCGCGGGGGCATGGTTCCCGCGAAGTCTTGGTCGCCGCACGCGTGGGGCCGCAACGCCTCGATGGTCCAACATCGACGACGTGCCGCAGCGCAACCCGCGCTGCCCTACTTCGAAGGCACGCGCAGGCCCCACACCCCATCTACGAGCGCAGCGAAAACATCGGCGGCCAAGGCTGAACGGGAACTCATGCCCCCACGCCCCCGCCTCGCCTTCGCGCCGCCATCACGCTGGCACCGCGCCGATCGCGGCTAGGCAAAGCGAACGACCGTTGGTACGGTGCGACGATGGCAACGTATGCAATCGGCGACCTGCAGGGCTGCGCGGCGGAGTTCGACGCGCTGCTCGAGAAGATCGAGTTTCGGCCGTCGCGCGACACGCTCTGGCTCGTCGGCGATCTCGTCAACCGTGGTCCGGATTCGCTTGGAGTGCTCCGCCGCGTCATCGCCTCGGCCGCAGCGCAGTCACCGTGCTCGGCAACCACGACCTGCACCTGCTCGCAACGGTCGCCGGCCGCCGCGAGCTCTCGCCGGCCGATACCTTCCACGACGTGCTCGAGGCGCCGGACGCGGAAGAGCTCATCGACTGGCTGCGCCACCGCCCGCTGCTGCACCACGACGCCGCCGCACGTCGCGTGCTCGTGCATGCCGGCATCCCGCCCGCATGGACCGTGCGCGAGGCGCGGGCCCATGCGCGCGAGATCGAAACGCTGCTGCGCGGCCGCCGTTGGCGCTACGCGCTGCGCGGGATGTACGGCAACGAGCCCGCGGCGTGGAGCCCGAAGCTCGGCCGAGAAGAGCGGCGGCGCTTCACGATCAACGCGCTGACGCGCATGCGGTATTGCGACCGGCGCGGCCGGCTCGACCTGCGCTACTCGGGCCCGCCGGGCACGCAGCCAAAAGGCCTGCTGCCGTGGTTCGACGTGCCGGGCCGCCGAGCCGCCAAGGTTCACGTCGTGTTCGGCCATTGGGCGGCGCTCGGTCTGTTGCGCCGGGCCGACGTCACTGCACTCGACACGGGCTGCGCCTGGGGCAATCGCCTGACAGCCGTGCGTCTCGACCCACCGGGACGCGCCGTCAACGTGCGTTGCTCGGCAGCCACCCTGCGCCACGCCCGGAAGCGGCGCAAACGCAAGCGCTGAGTTTCGGCAAATCGCTCACCGCAGACATGCTTCTGTAGGCATAATGCCGGCCGCAGCGGGCTTGGCTGCCCGCTGCTCGTTACGAGGGTCCGATGACAACCACGCTGCCGTTCAAGCTGCTCGACTGGATCGACGACAACCGCGAGCACCTGAAACCTCCCGTCTGCAACAAGGAAATGTTCGCGGGCAGCGGATTCATCGTGCAGGTCGTCGGCGGCCCGAACTCGCGCAGCGATTATCACGTGGACGAAGGCCCCGAGCTGTTCTACCAGGTCGAAGGCGCAGATGCTGCTGAAGACCGTGCAGGACGGTGAGTTCGTCGACATCCCGATCGGCGAGGGCGAGATCTTCATGCTGCCGGCGCGCGTACCGCATTCGCCGCAGCGGTTGCCGAATACCGTCGGCATCGTCGTCGAGCGGCCGCGCGAGCCGCACGAGCTCGACGGCTTCCTATGGTTCTGCCCGAAGTGCGCGAACAAGCTGCACGAGGAATACCTGCACGTGGCGGACATCGTGAAAGACCTACCGCCCGTGTTCGAACGCTTCTACGGCAGCGCCGCGGCGCGCACCTGCAAGCGCTGCGGCACCATCGTCCCGCCGAGGTGAGCGTGGCTCGCGCTCCGTTCGCTCCCGGCGCGGCGGGCGCCCGTGCGCTCGATGCCGCCGACGAGCTCGGCGATCTGCGGCGGCAGTTCGAGTTACCGCGCGAGCGCGGACGCACGCTGACGTACCTCTGCGGCCACTCGCTCGGACTGATGCCGCGAGCGGCACGCCGCAGCCGTCGACAAGGAACTCGAACGCTGGGCCACGCACGCCGTCGACGGTCATTTCCCGGACGAGCGTCACGGCGGCTGGCTCGACTACCACACGCAGTTCGCCGCGCCGCTCGCCGCACTCGTCGGTGCGCAGCGCGGCGAAGTCGTCGCGATGAACACGCTGACGGTGAATCTGCACCTGATGCTGGCGACGTTCTTTCGGCCGAGCACGAAGCGCTACAAGATCCTGATCGAACGCGACGCGTTCTCGTCGGACCGCTACGCCGTCGAGTCGCAACTGCGCTGGCACGGTCTCGACCCCAAGGACGCGCTGCTCGAGATCGGGCCGCGGGACGGCAGCTTCGAGCTCGACACCGATCGTTACTACACGGAGCTGAAGACCGAGGGCGAGCGCATCGCCCTCGTGCTGCTGCCCGGCGTGCAGTACCTCTCCGGCGAACGCCTCGACCTCGCCGCGTACACGGCCTTCGCGCAAGCGTACGGCTGCCGCGTCGGCTTCGATCTCGCGCACGCGATCGGCAACGTGCCGCTCGCGCTGCACGACTCCGGCGCCGACTTCGCCGTGTGGTGCAGCTACAAGTACCTGAACGCCGGTCCCGGCGCCGTCGGCGGCTGCTTCGTGCACGAGCGCCACGCCGAGGCGTACGACCTGCCGCGCTTCGCCGGCTGGTGGGGCCACGACCGCGCGCGGCGATTCCTGATGGAGCCGCAGTTCGCGCCGCTGCGCGGGGCCGAGGGTTGGCAGCTCAGCAATCCGCCGATCCTGTCGCTCGCGCCGCTCGCGGCGTCGCTCGAGCTCTTCGCGAGCGCAGGACTCAAGCGGCTGCGCCGCAAGTCGGAGCGGCTCACGCGCTATCTCGAATGGCTGCTGACGACGGAGCTCGGCGACCGCGTGCGGATCCTGACGCCGCGCGACCCCGCGCGCCGCGGCTGCCACCTGGCCGTGCAGTTCGATCCGCCGCCGCGCAAGGCGCAAACGTTCGCGGCACGACTGCGCGCGGCCGGCGTCGTGGCCGACTGGCGCCAGCCGAACGTGCTGCGGCTCGCACCCGTGCCGCTGTACAACCGCTACCGCGACGTCTACGACGCCGTCACCGCCCTGAAACGCACGCTCGACGCATGAGCGCGGCGCCGCGTATCGCGATCGTCGGCGGCGGCCCGGCCGGCAGCCTGCTCGCGATCCTGCTCGCGCGCCGCGGCGTGATCCCGACCGTCATCGAGCGCAGCCCGCCGTTCGTGGCCGGCCAGGCGGGCGGCCGCTCGATCAACCTCGCACTCGCCGCGCGCGGCATCACGGCGCTGCGCCGTGCCGGCATCGACGCCGAGGTCGCGCGCCTCATGATCGCGATGCGCGGCCGCATGCTGCACGAGCCGGGCGGCAAGCAGCGGTTCCTGAGTTACGGCCAGCGCGCGACGGAAGAAATCTACTCCGTGTCGCGCGCGGCGCTGAACGCGCTGCTGTACGACATCGCCGCGAACCGCTACGGCGTGCAGTACCGTTTCGGCGAAACCTGCGTCGGCGTCGACTTGGCCGACGGCGCGCCGCTGATCCAAGCGGCCGATGGCAGCACGCGGCGGCTCGACGCCGACGTCGTGTTCGCGACCGACGGCGCGGGCTCCGAGGTGCGCCGCGCGCTGGCCGACGCGGGCGAGATCTCGGCCACGGAGGACCTGCTCGATCACGGCTACAAGGAGCTCACGATCGCGGCCGCGCAGGACGGCGGGTTCGCGCTCGAGCCGCACGCGCTGCACATCTGGCCGCGCGGCGGGTTCATGCTGATCGCGCTGCCGAACCCGGACCGCACGTTCACTGCCACGCTGTTTCTGCCGCACACGGGCGAGCCGAGCTTCGCGAGCGTCGGCCCGAACGAGGTGCCGGCGCTTCTTCCGCCGGGAATTCGCCGACGCAGTGCCGCTGTTGCCGGCGCTCGCGCGCGACTACGTGAGTCACCCGACCGGCCACCTCGGCACGGTGACCTGCAGGCCGTGGAGCTTCAAGGACCGGCTGCTGCTGGTCGGCGACGCGGCCCACGCGATCGTGCCGTTCCACGGCCAGGGCATGAACGCGGCGTTCGAGGACTGCGTGGCGCTCGACGAGCTGATCGGCACGCACGGCTACGACTGGCGCACGGTGTTCGCGGCGTTCGAAGCAGACGCGCGCACCGAACGCGCGCGCGATCGCCGAGATGGCGCTCGAGAACTACCTCGAGATGCGCGACGAGGTGCGCGACGCGAAGTTCGAGCTGCGCGCGGCGCTGTCGTTCGAGCTCGAGCGGCGCTTCCCAGGGCATTGGGTGCCGCGCTACTCGATGGTGATGTTCCACCCGGAGATCCCATACGCGGAAGCGCAACGGCGCGGCGGTCTTCAGTCGCGCATCCTGCGCGAGCTGACCGCGCGCGCCGGCTCGCTCGCCGACGTCGATTTCGCGCGAGCCGCGGAGCTCGTGAGCACGGTCCTCGGGTAAGCTGTGGGCGCGGACTCACAGGAGACGGATTCGATGATCGACCACATGGGCCTGACCGTCAGCGACCCCGCGCGCAGCCGCCAGTTCTACGACAAGGCCCTGGCGCCGATCGGCTACGAGATGCTGATGGAAGTCCCGCGAGACTTCACGGACGGTCGCGCCGTATTCGGCTACGGCGTGGAGCCGAAGACCGATTTCTGGGTCAGTGAAGGCGCACCGAACGAGCCGCGCCTGCACGTGGCGTTCCGCGCCGAGCGGCGCGAACAGGTCGACGAGTTCCACAAAGCCGCGCTCGCGGCGGGCGGCAAAGACAACGGCCCGCCGGGGCTACGTCCGCACTACCACCCGGACTATTACGGCGCGTTCGTGCTCGACCCCGACGGCCACAACATCGAGGTCGTCTGCCACGCGCCCTAAGACGGCACGCCGCGCTCCGCTCTGCCCTACGCGAACAGCACCCAGCAGATGACGGCGCCGACGACCGTCATGCTCATGCCCCAGGCCAGGAGCTGATTGAAGAGCCGCCGGCTCGCGTCGCCGGACGGGATGCCCGCGATACAGAGCGCGCCGATCGTCGACAGCGGCGACACGTCGACGAGGTGACCCGCCACGTTCATCGTCGACGCAATGCCGAGCGCATTGGTCAGACCAAGATTTGCGACTAGGCCCGGCACCGTCGGCAGAAACGCCGGCAGCACGACGCCCGACGTGCTCGAGTACGCCGACACGACGCCGATGATCACAGCGAGCTCCGGCACGACCGTGGCCTGCGTCGCGATGCTCGACAGCAGATCCGTGAAGATCTTCATGCCGCCGGTCTTCTCGAGCAAGCCGATCAGCACCGTCACGCCGCAGACCATGATGATCGTGCTCCACGGCATGCGCTTGATGGCCTCGCCGTCGTCGGCCGCACGCAGCAGGGCCAGCAACACCGCGGCGGCGAACGCGGCCATGCCGATGTTGAACTTGAAGAAGACCACGCCAACGATCAGCGCGAGGATCATCCCGAGCGTCGTGATCTGATGGCGGTCCAGCGTTTGCCGCGGTTCGTTCTCCATCTCGACGCGTTCCGAGCGCATCAACAGCTTCAATCCGCCGAATATGAAGTAGCCGCCGAAGCCCACGATCGCGTGCGCGAGCAGGTTATAGAGCCACGTCTGAATCTCGAGTCCCGGCAGGCCGATCCGGTTCATGAGCCCGGTCACGATGAGCCCGGTCGGCGCGAGCGGCGACAGCGAGCCCGAGTTGCAGCCGTTGCCGACCATGATCGCCATCAGAAACACCGGGATGCGCATGCGCAGCGCCGTGGCCATGGCCACCGGCGCGAGCAGCCCGGTGGTCGCGATGTTACCGGGGCCGGCCGACGCGATCGCCGCACCGAGCGCGAAGTACATGATCGGCACCAATCCGACGCGACCGCGGCACAGGCGCATCGCGTTGTGCGCCACGATGTCGAGCGTGCCGTTCACGTGCGCCTGGCTGAACAGCAGCGTGACGCCGGCCAGCGTCAGGAACAGATCGATCGGAAACCCGGCCGTCACCTCGCGCAGCGGCAAATGCCCCACGTACACGCCGATGACCCACGCCAGCGCGATCGCGAGCAACCCTACGTTCAGTCGCGACGTGCAACTCAATATGACCGCGAGCGCGAGCGCCGCGAGAGTGATTTCCCCCAGGCCCATCGTTCTACCCTCCGGCTGCCGACCGCGACCGATTCAGGTGCGCTCGCACGCCTTCAAAGACTATTGGTAACACCGAAATCACGATCACACCGACGACCGCGAAACCGAAGTTCTCCTTGATCACGGGCTGGCTGCCGAAGAAGTAGCCGAGCAGCCCGAAGCTCCATACCCACAGGATGCCGCCGCCGACGTCGAACGCGAGGAACCGCGGATAGTGCATGCGACCCACACCCGCAACGAACGGCGCGAACGTCCGCACGATCGGCACGAAGCGTGCGAGCACGACCGCCTTCCCGCCGTGCTTCTCGTAGAAACGTTGAGTACGCAGCAGATGCTCGCGCTTCAGAAACCGCGTGTGTTGTTCCGTGAACACGCGCGGGCCGACAGCTCTGCCGATGAAGTAATTCGTGTTGTCGCCGATCACAGCCGCGGCCGTCAGCAGCGCCAACACGCCGACCACATCGATAGCGCCCGTAGCCGCGAGCGCGCCGGTCGCGAACAGCAGCGAATCGCCGGGCAGGAACGGCGTGACGACGACGCCCGTCTCTAGAAAAACGATCAGGAACAAGAGGCCGTAGACCCACGGTCCATACGCGATCGCAACGTCGAGCAGGTGCCGGTCGACGTGCAGGAACATGTCGAACGCCGTCGTCAAGAAATCCATTTCGCCGCCTTACCTCAGCCTAAGGCTGATAGTCGTGCTGCCTTAAGAAGACCGTCAGTCCGAAATCTTGGGATGAGGCGTCTGCGAGACGTCCTCGTGACCGTGCACGACGATGCCTTGTCCGAGCTTCGAGTTCCACATGCCGTACGCGAAGTACAGCACGATACCGCCGGCCAGATAGATCAGAAAGAAATTCCGCGTGCTTTCGTGGGCCATCAACGACATCAGCAGGAACAAGCACATCACGGCGCCCAAGATCGGAGTGAACGGGAACAGCGGCGTCTTGAAGGGCCGTGCCACTTCGGGCCGCGCGTAGCGCAGATACACGACCGTGACGCAGACGATCGCAAACGCAAACAGCGTGCCCACGTTCGTGAGGTTGGCGAGCTCGTCGAGCCCCATGAAACCCGCGAAGCCGCACGCGAGGACGCCGACGATCAGCGTGTTGATCCAGGGCGTCTTGTACTTCGGGTGTACGCGCGCGAATACCGGCGGAATCAGACCGTCGCGCGCCATCGTATAGAAGATGCGGGTCTGACCGTACAGCAGCACGAGCATGACCGATGACAGCCCCGCGATCGCCCCGATCTTCACGAGCACAGCGAACCACGGCAACCCGATCTGGTTCACGGCCTTCGCGATCGGCGCCGCATCGTTCAAGTCCGTATACGGCACGATGCCGACGAGCACCGCCGACGTGAGGATGTAGAGGACCGTGCAGACGATCAGGGACCCGAGAATGCCGATCGGCATGTCCTTGCTCGGGTTCCTCGACTCCGCGCCGGCCGTCGACACGGCCTCGAACCCGATGTAGGCGAAGAAGATCGTGGCGGCCGCGGTGATGATGCCGGGGACTCCGTACCGCCCCGTGTCCTGGGCCGTAAAGACGGCCCAGAGAGCCGCGCCGATCTCGCCCCACAAACTCGTGCTCGCTCCGGGAGGCGGCGGCGGTTGTGCCGCCGGCACCAGCGGCGACCACAAAGCGGGATTCACGTAGAAGGCGCCGATCGCGATGAAGGCGACCACCACCGCGAGCTTGATCACGACGACGACGTTGTTCACGAACGCCGACTCCGAGACGCCGAGCACGAGCAGGCCCGTCACCGCGGCGATCGCGACGACCGCGGGCAGATTGACGACACCGACGCCGACTTGCGTACCGCTCGCGAAGTCGAGGATCGGCGTGCCGGGCGCCCCGCGCAAACCCGGAGGCAGATCGAGGCCGACGTCGTGGAGGAAGCTCGCGACATAGCCCGACCAGCCGACGGCGACGGTCGAGGCCGCGAGGCCGTACTCGAGCACCAGCAGCACGCCCATGACCCACGCGACGAGCTCGCCCATCGACGCGTACGAATACGAATAGGCCGAGCCCGAAACCGGAATCGCCGACGCGAGCTCCGCATACGACAACGCGACGAGCGCGCACAGCGTGCCCGTGATGACGAAGGAGATCATGATCGCGGGCCCGGCGAACTGTGCCGCCGCTCGGCCCGTCAACACGAAGATGCCCGTCCCGATGATGCAGCCGATGCCGAGCAGCACGAGGTTGGTGGCGCCGAGAGACCGCTTGAGCTCGCTCTGCTCGTGCTCGGCGTGCATCTGCTCGACGGATTTCCGCGCGAAGATACCCGCGAGACGACGTTTGGCCATCGGACAACTCCCGAAGTTCTGACGGACTCTACACTAGCCCGAGCGCTCGGGTCATCGCCGAACGATCTCGATCTCGTACAGCTGCGGCCAGTTCTTGCCCGTCACGAACAGGCGTTTCGCGGCCGCGTCGTACGCGATGCCGTTCAGCACCGCTTCGCTGCTGCGCGCGCTCTTCGGATACAACGCGGCGAGATCGATCCAGCCGAGCACCTCGCCAGTCGCCGGCGAGATGCGCGCGATGCGATCGTCGTACCAGACGTTCGACCAGATCTCGCCGTCGACGTATTCGAGCTCGTTCAACTTCGTGACGGGCTGGCCGTGATCGCGAACCTCGATCTCGCGCACGACCGCGAACGTCTGCGGATCGAGGAACCGGAGCTTGGCCGAGCCGTCGCTCAAGATCAGCTGCTTGCCGTCCTGCGTGAGACCCCAGCCCTCGCCCGTGTACTGAAACGTACGCTGCTGGCTGAACGTGGCCAGGTCGTAGACGATGCCGATGCCGTGCTGCCACGTGAGCTCGTACAGGTGGTCGCCCAGGATCGCGATCCCCTCGCCGAAATACGTGGCGTTGATCGGCCGCTGCTTCTCGACGCGACCGGTGGCGAGATCGACCTTGCGGATCGTCGACTGGCCGTAGAGGCCCGTGCCTTCGTAGAGCTGCCCGCCCGCGATCGCGAGCCCCTGCGTGAACGCGTTCGGATCGTGCGGATACACGGCCACGACCTTGAACTCAGGCCACGGCCGGCGCCGAGCGGCCATGCAGCTGCGCCCACGCGGCCGCACCGACGGCGACCGCGGCGAGCGCACAGGCCACGAGCCATTTGAGCCGCACCTTTGACGCGGCGGGCGTCGGAGCGGCCGGTCCACCGGCGGAGATAATCATTGGCATGCGGCTAGCTTGGCAAAGTGCCCCGCAGCCAGCAAGCGAAAAAGACTAAGGCTGCCGCTGTGCCGCGTCGAACTCGGTGCGCAACAGCGCGTACGCGGCGTGATCCACGAATCTGCCGTAGAGATTCTCGCGTGCGCGCATGATGCCTTCGAGCCTGAAAGCCGAGCCGCTCCGGAATCGCGCGGCTCTTGACGTTCTCCGTCGCGGCGGCGATCTGGATGCGATTCAGATCCAGAGTCAGAAATCCGTAACGAACGACGAACTCACAGCACTGCGTCATCGTGCCGCGACCCTGTCGGTCTGCCGCGAGCCAGTAGCCGATCTCGCCCGCGCGGTTCACGCGATCGATCGGCACGAACCCCACGACACCCGCGAGCGCGCCGTCGTACAGGATGCCGAACACCGGCCCGCGCCCTTCCTTGCGCTGCTTCATCGTGGCTTTGAGGTACGCGCGCGTGTCCGCTTCGCGCGTGACGACGTCGAGCCAGGGCAGCCAACGGCGCAGATGCTCGCGATTGTCGTCGGTCAGCAGGAACAGTTCGCGCGCGTCGTCCTCGTGCAGCACGCGCAACGCGGTCGAAGGGTCGATGACGAACATGGGGCGACCCGCAGGGGCGCGACTACTGACGTTGGTCGGGGCTCACTGCGCGGCGGTAATCGACGACCTCGCGCAGGAACCCCAGGATCTCACGCGAGCTGTAGTGCCGCGAGGGTTTCAGCTCACCGCGCTGCGTGTCGCAGATCGGCTTGCCATCCGAGGAATAGAACATCGCGAGCGGGATCGTGGTCACGGCCATGTCGAGGTCGCGTTCGACGCGCGCGCTCTTGATCGAGTCGCCGACGTCGATGTTGACCATCTCGAAGTTGCGCTCGGCGTACGCATGCGTTTCCGGATCGCGCAGGTTCTTCTGAAGCGTGAGGCAATCCGGGCACCAGTTGGCGCCGAACGTGACCATCAGCATCTTGCCGCTTTCGGCCGCGCGAGCTTTGCCGGCCTCGACCGCCATGCGCGCGTCGACGTCGGACTTGTACGGCAGGTTCGTCGCGTCGAAGCCCCAGCGCTTGTAGAACACCGTGTCGTCGCTCGACTGCTCGAGCGCGAGAACCGCGGCGCCAAACAAGCGCCGCGGCGCCGAGGTACACCCACGGCCGCGCACGGACGGCGGCGATTAGATTGGCGATGAGTCCGGTCATTCTCATGGCCAGGGACAATACACTGCCGGCCGCGAGAAAGTCATGCCGCTAGAGCCAAGAAACCCTAAGCACGTTCGACGAGGCGCTCCTTGGCTGCCCGCACGGCCGGCAACACCCTAAGCCCCGAGAGCGGCCCGGCACCGCGCTTGCAGCGGGGCTAGACGCCGTTCGGCAGGCCGTCGAAGAACTCGACGACGCCCGTCTCGAGCGAGTATTCGGCGCCGACCACGAGCAGCCCGTCCGTAGCGATCAGCTCTTCCAGGATATCGGAGCCGTGCCGCAGGTGGCTGGCGGACGCGCGCACGTTGGCGCGCACGGCGTCGCCGATCAGCGCAGGCGGATTATGTCGCAACTCCGTGGCGAGCAGCGGCTCGACCGACGGCCGCACGCGATCGACGATCGCACGCAGGTTGCGCGACTGTTTCTCGCGCGGCCGGCGCAACTCGTCGAGCGTGGCGATGATCGCGCCGCAGCCGGAATGCCCGAGCACCACGACGAGCCGCGTGTTGAAACGCTCGGCCGCGAATTCCACGCTGCCGATCTGCGACGGTGCCACGATGTTGCCGGCGACTCGGATCACGAACAGATCGCCGAGCCCCTGATCGAACACGAGCTCCGCGGGCACGCGCGAGTCGGAGCAGCCGAGCACGATCGCGAACGGCTCCTGACGCTCCGTGAGCTCCGAGCGCCGCGTCTGGCCGATCGGCGCGTCGCGGCCGCGTTCTGCCACGAAGCGTTTGTTGCCGTCCTTCAGGAGCGTGAGCGCCTGCCGTGCCGTGATCATTCGCTTAAGTCTCCGCCACTACCGCACCGGGCGCGCACTCTAGCATCGTGGGCAAGGTCCCGCGCCTAGTCCTGCTTCGGCAACGGCAGCGGCGTAACCGAGAACGCGAACCGGTTGCCCGAAGCCGCGGCGAGCTCGACCTCGGCCGTGCCCGCGCCCGGAGTCACGAGCTGGGGCGCCGCCACGAGCGCGAAGTCACGGCCGTCGAACTCGTACATCGCGGCCCACAGCGTGACTGCGCCCTTCTCGTCCAGCGTCGGCACGAACACGGCTTTCAAGAGACCGTCCATGCGGATCTCCGCGGCATTGCCTTCCTCAGCCACGAGCCGGTTCACGCGCACGCGCTCGTGATCGTTCTGCGCGATATGGATGTCGAGTGCGACGCGTTCCACGTGCGGGGCCTTGATCGTGACCTTGTGCGTTTGCCTGAAGTCCTCGATCAGCTGGTCGCAGGCTTGCTGCGGCGCCTCGCAGAGCGCCGCGAGCTCGATCATGCCGAGGCCCTCCTCCTCGACCACCGTGCGCTTGATGACGGCGGGATACACGGCGTGGGTTTCCGGTGTGAAGAACCATTCGACGGCCGCGCCGCTCTCGCGGCTCGCGACCACGGTCCAGCCTTGTTGATCGCGGGTCGTGGCCGTGCGGTCCGCGTGTAGCGCTGCGCGCGCGGCGGCGACGCTGGCGTAGCCGATCGGGGCGGTATCGTCGGTATCGGCAGCGGCTGCGCCAGCTGCGCCAGTGCGCTCGCGAAGGCGAGTGCCGCGGCGACCGATAGCAGCGCGTTGTTCGGGCGGCTATGCAAACGTCAGCTCCCAGTACCCCACGTCGACCCAGCGGCCGAACTTCCAGCCCACCTCGTCGAATATACCGATCTTCTTGAAGCCGAGCCTCTCGTGCAATGCCACGCTGGCCTCGTTCGGCAGCGAGATGCAGCCGAGCACGCGGTGAACGTCGCATTGCGGCAACGCCTCGAGCAACGCGCGGTACAGCGGCGTGCCGAGCCCTCGCCCGAGCGCATCCGCGGCCAGGTAGATCGTGCTCTCGACGGCGAAGCGGTAAGCCGACCGCGTTTTCCACAGCGACGCATACGCATAGCCTGCGACGGCGCCCTCCGACTCGATCACGAGCCACGGGAAGCGCTTGCGCACCTCGCCGATCCGGCGCGCCATCTCCGTCACGGGAATCGGTGTTTCTTCGAACGTGACGACCGTTTCGCGGATGTAATGGTTGTAGATGTCGCAGATGCGCGGCACGTCAGCGTCGGTGCAGTCGCGGATCATTGCCAATCGCCTGCTACGCGGCCTTCGCCGCCTTCGCTTCGCGATGCAGCGTTTCAGGCGCGATGTCTGCGCCGTTGGGCCACGCGACCGTCCCAGC
Source organism: uncultured Gammaproteobacteria bacterium (assembly GCA_963748045.1). Lineage (GTDB taxonomy): Bacteria > Pseudomonadota > Gammaproteobacteria > Steroidobacterales > Rariloculaceae > FEN-1219. The sequence goes on along the minus strand of CAVVIC010000016.1, from coordinate 107,663 downwards.
GTCGACGAAGAACCGGGCGAAGTAGGCCTTGTCCTTCAGCGCCTCGAAGACTGGACCGTCCAGCCATTGCGCGAAATCGACGGTGGCATCGAGGCCGTCCTTGAACACGAGTCGAATCCGATACTCGCCGCGATACTCCGCATTTACCACAGCCGGAAGAACGCTCATGTCGACCTCTGTTGCAACGGTGCGATCTGTTCGAGGTGTTGGCCGGTTCTGGCCTTGGCCCAGTTTGCTTCCAGCTCGGCGCGGTTCGCAAGACTCCAGCGCATGAGCAGCGACTCGGTCGTCGAACGCGAGTCCACGGGGACAAAGTCGAGGCTGCGGTACAAGGCCAAGGCGGCAGCGTTGTCGCGATAGACGGCTAGCGTCACGGCTCGCGCACCGAAGACGTCGGCCGCATGCAGGATCAACAACCGGCACAACTCGCGGCCGACGCCAAGGCCCCGCAGCGGCGGCGCGACGATGATTCGCATCAGGCGGGCCGCGTCACCGTCGCGCAACCAGAGCTGACCGAAACCTAGCGTCACAGGTCCGCCGTCCGTCAGCGTGAAGCTCTCCGTATCGGCGACCGCGAGCTGCTGCTGCAGCTCCGCACCGGTGAACGGGAATTGGATGCGCGGGCCAGCCCAACGCAGACACGCCTTCGCGTCCGGGATCCACGCTGCAAGCGCATCGTAGTCGGTCGCAATCGGCGCTCGCAGCGAGATCGTCATGAGCCGCCACGCGATAGAGCGCGGCGAAGTCGTCGCGTCGTAGTGGGCGCAGCTCGGAGCAACGAGCCACGCAACGTCTGCTGAAGATCGAAAGGCACGCGCGTTCCTCGCTATTCCGTCACGATTGTCCGTGCCCACGACGTCTTGGCTTCCAATCTTCGACCAGCAACGCCCAACGTTGATGGTCTCGCCACCGCCCGGCTATCTTCAAGTAGCGCGGCGACAAGCCTTCGCAGCGGAACCCAAGGCTCTTCACCAACGCGATCGAACGTAGATTCTCCGGCTGGATGTTCGCTTCAACCCGATGCAGCCGCAGCTTGCCGAAGCTGTGCGCAATGACCAACTGCAAGCCGCGCCGCATGAAGCCCATTCCGCACAGCGGTTCGAAGGCGTAGTAGCCGAGGTACGCCGACTGAAAGCTCCCGCGCACGATTTCGCTGACGTTGATCACACCGGCGATGCCACCGGTCTTCGTGATCACGAGGAACCCCTCGCGGGTCCGGCGGCGCAAATCGTTCACGTACCGCTCGAACTGAGTTGGGGTACTCGGCGGGGAGACCCAACCCCGATGAAGGTCGCGGCTGCGACGAGCGGCGCGCACGAAGTCCGCGCGGTGACGCAACGCGGGTCGCTCCAGTGTCACCTGCTCCGTTCGCACCGAATCACGCCTGCCGGGCATGCGGCACTCTCCCGAGCCACGAACACGCCGACGTTCACGCGGCGCTCGACCCGTCCGATGGCTAGGCCAACCCCGACGTGACCGGCGAACATTCCTGCGCTCCTACACCGCGCGTTCGTCCGGACGCTCGATCACGCGCCGCGCAGCAGCGCCGAAAGGACCACGTACGGCGTGAGGACGATGATGAATAACACGACGCCGTAAGTCAGCATGCCCGCCAATGCGTAGGGCCACAGACGCGTCCTGATCAGCGCTGCGAACTCGTCTGGAACCAGCACGCGCCTCAACCAGCCGAGCATCGAGAGTGCCAGCAGCTTGAACGAAGCGGCGAAGGCGAGCAGAAACAACGTCGCGCCGAGGAGTTCGAGCAACGTGGTCAGCTCGATCACAGCAAACACCTCGGGGCCGCACCAGAGAACGATCAACAAGACGACTAACGGCTTGAGAAAACGATCGGCCGGTACGACCGATTTCACAAGCGCTTCGCGCAGGCCGAGCACCAGCGACGTGCCTAGGGCCTTCCGCCCGACGTGAACGGGCCGCTGAGGGTCGCCTGCCCGGCTTTGCTGCTTGCCTCGCTCCGCATCTGTCGAATGGCCTCTGCAGCGGCCTCGTCGGCTTGCGCCCATTGCTCGGGTGTTGCGCAGATGTTCTTCCCCATGCGCGAGCCCGTGACCTCTTGCTTACGGCACTCTACCTTCTGCTTTGCGGGTGCGGCGTTGGCCGCTGCGGCGTTGGCTGCTTTCGGAAACTTCGCGAGGTCTTCCGATTTCGCGCCGCTCTCGGTTTTGACGGAGGCTTCGGCCTGGCGCCGCTCCGCGCGACGATGCTGGCGGTCGGGTGATGAGTCGGTTTGCTTTGCGGCCGGGGTAGCCGAGTCGGTCTTGGTCGCATCCTGCGCGACCGCCGGTCTCGCGAGTGCGAACACGGACAGCGCAAGGGCGAATGAAATTACCAGCGAGAACTTCGCAGCTGACGACACGGTAGCGCTACGCATACAGTGACTCCCCAAATATCCCGACGCCGAGAAAGTATGCCTCCGCCGTCGCGACCTCGGCAACCGCGGCGCCGACCCGCGCCGCGATCGGTTGGGAACGACAGGCCGCGCGCTCAAATGCGATGATGGGTCTGGAGGGTATCGGCATGCCACGTGACAAAATCGTGTACTCGACCGGCGTCGGCCGCGTAACGCCGGCCCGCCAGAAGCCCGGTGTGCCGCGCGGCGACGGCGTCGTGCGCGTGCGTCGCGAGACGGGCGGGCGCGGCGGCAAGACCGTCACGGTGGTCTATGGAGTGCCGTTGCCCGAGGCCAAGCTGAAGGATCTTTCAGGCGAGCTGAAACGCTTGTGCGGCACCGGCGGCACGCTGAAGGAAGGCACGATCGAGATCCAGGGCGATCATCGCGACCGCATCGTCACCGCACTCGAGCAGCGCGGCTACACGGTGAAGCTCGCGGGCGGCTGAACGATTCGTCAGGGCTCACCCTGCCAGTAGTCGACGTTCTCGCCGTGTTCGCGAATCACGTTGAGCGTTTTCGTGCGGCCGTCCTTGGCCTCAGCCAAGAACTTGCCCGAGTCAGGATACTCGCAGATCTCGGGCGACTCCTGCGTACTGATCGATAGGTACTTCAGTGGCGCAGCGGACGTGTTGAGGATTTGATGCGGGTACTCGGGACCGGCGGGAATGAAGACAACATCCCCTGCGCGCGGCGGAAGCAGTTCGCCCGCAACACGTAGCGTTCCTTCACCTTGGAGGACCACAAATATTTCCTCCTGCGCGTGGTGCAGCTGGTATGGGCAACCTCGTTTACCCGGAGCCAACGTGTCTATGGAAGCGCCGAGCTTCCGAGCGGCGGTGCCTGTCGCAAGTCGCGCGCCAATCGAATCGTAGTGGGGCTCTCGAACGAAGCGCTCAGCCGGAGCATCGTTCAGGTTGCGAATCAGTGTCTCCGCGAGAGCTTTGGCACGATCGCTCATGGTTGCTCCGAACTAGACTCGGGATTCGTCACGAGTATCGCACGGCCTTGCGCTCACGGCATCGCTGCGCCGACGGCCTGGCGGACGGGGATTCCGGCCGGATCGAAGTCATGTAAGCAGCGCACGTTGATGTCGAAATAGTCTGGCGTAACGCGCTTGCGGTGAAACGGGTAGATACCGCAAATCTTGCAGAAGAAATGGCGCGCCACTTTCGTGTGAAACTGGTACTCGGTCAGCGACTCTGCACCGGCGAGCAACGTGAACTTACTTTCGTGCACCTTGACCATGAGCGCATTCTTGCGCTTGCAGATCGAGCAATCGCACATGGTGAGTTCGAAGAAGTCCGTGTCGACTTCGAAGCGTACTGCGCCGCAGTGACACGAGCCTTCGTATTTCTGATATAGCATCACGGCTTCGCCGAAGTTGCCGGTGATCTAGGAGTGGCGGGAACTCTTCTGCATGTGGCGGTAAGCCTCCCGTGCGGCCTAACCGCTGCGCATCAGCGGCGCGGCAAAACGGCGCGCGCCTTGCGCATGCAAGGCGCGTGACGCTTTAACATGTCCGCTGCATACGCTCGTTCGGCGTCATTTCTCAGGCACCAGCTTGACCTGAAGCTTGCAACCTACCGCATTTGCGTAACGTTCTAACGTGCTCAGAGACGGAGCGTGCTTCCCAGCTCCTTCCAAGCGAGAGATCGCGCTCTTCGTGGTGCCCATGATCTCCGCTACAGCGTCCTGCGTAAGCCCGGCTCGGGCGCGAGCTCTTAGCAGCTGGTCGGCTACCTGATACTCCAGTTCAAGTGCATCGTACACTTCGGAAAACCCTTTTCGCGCACGGGCACGACCCAGAAACTCCTTGTGATCGTGCCTCGCAGGCTTGTACTTCAATTCAGCCACTTTGAACCTCCTTGGCCCGTTTTCTAGCCAATGCCAACTCCTTGTCTGGGGTCTGCTCTGTCTTCTTCACCAATGCATGAACCACCACGATGCGCTTGCCGAGCAGAAAGCAGTAGAACGCGCGGCCAATTCCGGATCGCCCGCGTGGTCGTAGCTCGAAGAGCCCGCCTCCGAGCGCTCGTGAATGGGGCAACCGCAGACTCGGGCCATGCTCGATGAGCAACTCGACAAGGCGCGCATAGTCCGCGAGGACATCCACCTGCCACGATTCAATCGCAGCCTGGACTCGCGGATGGAAGTACTCCACCTCATATGCCACTGAGGCAGGTTAGCAAATACGCTAACCTGAGACAAGGTGCCCGTCGACTATGACGCCTTGCGTATACTGGCGTCAGATCGCGGACGCGAGAAAAGCGAGACTCATGCGAACCGCGCTCAGTCGCGATTTCCCTGGAGCTTGAACACGTCGAACAGCAACTCCTTGACATCTTTGATGGCCAGGCGGTGCGCACGCGCGTCGTAACCAAGAGTCACGCCGCGCTCGATGCAAGGATCATCGAACGTGAATGTCGTCCCGGTTGCCGTATTGATAATTCGGCCGTCTGCACTCTCGGCCAACACACAGTGTCTACCGGTCTGTAGCTGCGCTGCGCTTGTTAACGGGTACAGTGGGTTGTCGAACAGGTGATACGCCCCGGGGTACTCCTTTAGCTCGACATCCTTTCTCGCCCGGCGCAAGTCGTCGACCCATTCACGACAGGGGATCACCGGGGTGTAGTCATCAGCGTCACCGTGGAACAGGCGAATGGGTCGGTCCGCCACGTCGGTATCGTCGCGGTAACGAAGATTGCAAGGCGTGTAGAACGCAACATACACGGCGAACTCCGCGGAGGGCGTTGCGTACATCCTCCGGAAACGATTGAAGCTCGTGGCCATGACGATACGTGCACCGCGCGACCCCCCCATAATTCCGATTCGCGCGGGATCGATTCGAGGATCGCCGGCGAGCAAATCGAGTGCCCGGTATGCGTCCACTACCATCGTTAGCTGGCCAAGCTGACTTTGATCAGCGCCGGTGCTCCGGATTCCCCGAGCGGTAAAGCCATCGAGTGTGAATGTCGCAATTCCCAGGCCGATGAGCTCGTCGGCCCAGTGGTCTTCGTTCCCCATGACTCCACCGGAACCGTGGACGATTACGACCGCTGGCAGTCGGTCCGTCCCAACTCGCGGCAACCGAAGTTGGCCCGCGATAGTCTGAGGAAGTCCACCCGCGGATCCCGTGAGGAACTGCTGGTCCGTTAATGTCAGGGTTTGCAGCAGGTGCAGCTCTGTCTTGGCGGCATCCGCACCCAGCGCCGTCGTCGGCGCGGCCAAACCAAGAGCAACTCCGAGGCCTAGGACTGTTCGGAGAAGAAAGCTTAAACTCCGAAGACTCATCGGTGTTCCCCTTTCCTGGTGGTCGTTCGGCTCTGCGCTCTCATAGTGACAAGCGTATGAGCGCCGGTACATAGTCGCTCAACGACGGCGCCTAACGCCGCGCATCAGCGACGCGCTGATGCCCTAAACACAGAACACATTTATCCGGATCGCGCGCTCGCTGCATGCGCTTGTTATGCGCTGGCACGACGTTGAATACGACGCTCATAGGCCTCTCAGTTAACGCAGATCGCCTTCTCCACTGGGCCCGCAGACCATCGGTCATCCGTCTTCACGAAATCCACGGTGAGCACATCTGCGTCGCAGTAGGTTCGCGCGTCGAGGCGATACTGACACAGCACAATTTCGTCGACCCCGTTTGAAAACCAAGCTTCGGCGCGTTCCGGAGAGAACCTAAGAGAATTAATCGGCATCACCAACGACAGAAGCATCTGACTTTGCTCCTTGGCAATTGACAGCTGCTGCCAACGGACGGTTGTACTGAAGCCGCATGCTTCGGACGCCGTTGCGAAGACTGGCCTGGCGAAACAGGTGGCCGACATCAATAGAAGGATGACGCTAGCTGTGCGCATAACGAGCCTGTAGAAAAACCCCGCGAAGGAAGTCACTTCCAATATAGAGCCGTATAAGCCACGCTGTTTTTGAAGCAGGCGGCGCGCACCGGTCGACTAACAAAACACGCCGAGAATCGACGAGCGTGCCGCTAACGCGACGCGCTACTCGTATCGACGAAATCGCAAAAACGTTGCGCGAGTCGCGAAGCTGGTTCATTTTTAGGTTTTTCTACAGGCTCAACGCCGCAAATCAGCGACGCGCCGATGCCGCTGACACAGAGCAACTTTATGCTTGGTGCGCGCTCGCTGCATTTGCTTGTTATGCGCTACCGCTCCTCTTAGTCCTGCGTGACTTCGACAAGTCCGATCTGACTCGGCCGTGGCCGGCTTGAATCGAACTCGAGCCGATAAGTAAATCGTGCTGCCCCCATCGGCGATTCGCCAACGAAATCGATTACCGGCTGGGTGACGACCGAGCGACCGACGCCGTAGCGGTACGCCGCGTAACTGTATACGCCACCGGGCGCCCCTTTGTACGCAGTAGTCGTTCCCACCGGTACGTCCCCGAACTCGAGCTCGCTGCCGGGGAAGAGCACGACCAAACCTTGAATTGCCTCCCTGCCCGAGTTTGTGACGCGCAGCTGCGGAGTTGTAACACCAGGGGAAGTACACGCGCACAACGACGACAAGCAAAACAGTGCGCAAAGGCTAGTTGGGCGCAAATCAGCGACGCGCCAATGCGTGTAACCCAGAACGCATTTATGGATGGTGCGCGCTCGCTGCATTTGCTTGTTCGGCGACAGCGTTGCGGTGCCACTTAAATGCATATACGATAAATGGCCCATGAGCTATGACCCCGCAAAGCGAGAGCTCAATCTGCGCAAACACGCGATCGATCTGGCTGAGTGCGAGGTCGTTTTCGATGAGCCCATGCTGACGCGAGAAGACGACCGGGAAACATATGGAGAGCAGCGGCTCATTAGCCTGGGATGGCTCAAGACCCGAGTCGTCGTACTCGTGTGGACGGACCGAGAGGACGACCCACACCTGATTTCATGCAGAGACGGTCGAACCCCATGAACAAGAAGCGTACTTCCGTGCGTTCCCGAAAGCCTGACGTGCCCTATGACCCAAAGAATCGTGAGGCGACGTTGTCATTCTGGGACGGCGCCGTTGCGCACCGCGGCGTAGCGCAGCTGCGCACCAGGCGAGGACGCCCGCCGAAGCTCCCCCATGAGCGCAAGGCAGCAGATTGCTCTGCGCATCGACGCCGAGGTGCTTGCGTGGTACCGCGCCCAAGGCGAAGGCTGGCAGACCAGGATGAACGCCGTGCTGAAGGCGTACAAGGACGCGTCCGGCTGATCCGTCTGTCGCCGAACGCCGCAAATCAGCGACGCGCCGATGCGCGTAACCCAGAACGCATTTATGGTCGGTGCGCGCTCGCTGCATTTGCTTGTTAGGCGCTTGGCACACGGCTAGTTATCGACTCCGTGAGCCGTGGGGTCGTGAAGGTTCTGATTACCGGCCTCCGCCATCTCGTCGATGCTCCGACCAGAGAACTGCTTTTCTCTCATATAGAGCAATGGCATCAATGGACTTAGCCAACGCCGCGACGGAAGGGATTCTGGCGAGAACTCAGCTGTCGACCGTACGATCAAGAGAGAGGCTACCAAAGGAACAACAAGAGCGAAGAATGCGCGGACAACCTTTGCGCTAGCCGTGAGAGTGGCGTCTCGACATAGGCAGCTGATCGCGAGAGCGGCAGCGTATGCGTGGACAATCCCAAGAGCAGCCGCGAGTAGCGCGATGTACACCATGTTGCGCCTAACGAGGCTGTAGAAAAACTCGGCCTGAAACAACTGAGAGCATATTCCGGGGTCTTTCAACCATTGCCGACATGTTGATCGTCGCGCACAGCGCGTTTTACGAAGCCGTTTTTCCGGGCTCTTCGACCGTAACGCCTCGCCGGGGGTTTTTCTACAGGCTCAACGTTCCGGTTCAGCGGCGGCGCGCTGCCGCTCGTGCCTTGGCACTATATCCATCACCGTCCGCTGCAACCGGTTGTTAGGCGCTTGGCACAACATCATCGGTCGTTCCGGCACGTGACACCTGCCTGCTGTCGCGGAGCACTGCTACGACTAAGGCAGCGCACTCCTTGAACTGACCCCTATCGTATCGGAACCAGGAATCGGTTCCAGAACCCGGCCGCGGTTTGAGCCGCGTGCGATCGTTCGGATGCATGTCGTGGGCGGTTACTCGCGCAGGCGAAATCTGTTTGCCCCAATGCGTGGTCACTCCGTCCGGAGGACAGCGAGCGACTTCGATGACGAAGCCACCACCGTGGCGATCGAACTGAAACGTAACGAGATCGATGCCGTCTGTATCCCGTCGCCGAAAATGCGGGAAGGAGCCGCGAAACCCGGCCTCTCTAAGCCAAGGCAGCACAGTGGTCTTGAGTTCGGAGTCGATCGATTCGCGCGCTGTCGACATGGCTGGCGCCTAACTTTGATATATCGGACAGCGGTGTCGCTTTAGCATTTGGACAGATCCGTCGAGTAATCCTGGGAACGGTCCCGAACGGCCGCGGGCGTTAGGTCGAGTGTCTAATATTCCCGGTCACGAGAAAAGACCCGCACCCGCGCAGAACGCGCAGGCTAGCGCAACGCGCGATACAAGAACGGCAAACTCCGCTCCATGCGGTAGTCGATGCCGGAGTGCGTGTCGTCGAACTCCTCGTACACGTGCGGCACGCGGTGCTCGGTCAGCCGCTTCGAGAGCAGTCGGCTGCCGTAGTGGATCCGGAACTGATCGCGCCAACCGCAGTCGATGAAGATGCCGCGCAGCGTGCGCAGATTGCGCGCGTAGCGCGCGACGAGATTCACGGGGTCGTGCTCGAGCCAGTGCTGCCAGCGCTCGCGCAGCAGCTCGCCGGTCTCGAGGTTGTACGGCACGCGAAAGCCGTTCGGCGCGCGCGGGTCCGGGTCGTAGCTCGCGGCCATCGCGAGATTCATCAGCGCAAACACTTCGCCGTTGCCGAGCTTTTCCTTCTGCCACACGTGCTGGAGAAAACGCGCGATGCGGCCGTCGTCGCGGCCGGTGTAGCCCGCGGCCTTCGCCGCCTTGGCCACGTTGCGCTTGCCGGGCGCGAGCTTCGGCCGGCGGAACTTCGCGAGCTCGTCGAGCGTGTTCGGCCAGTCCGCGCCGTACACGTAGTCGAAGTACGCATCGCCCGAGTGGTTCGCGATGGCGCCCCAGTAGCGCGTGTACTTCATGGCGTGAATCATCGAGCCGTAGCCGCCGGACGATTTGCCGAAGCAGCCGCGATGCTCGCGGCTCGCGAGCGTGCGGAACTCGCCGTCGACGAACGGGATCAGCTCGCGCGTGAGGTAATCCGCGTACCGGCCGATCGCGCTCGAGTTGATGTACTGGTTGCCGCCGAGCGCCGTGAAGCAATCGGGGAACACGATGATCATCGGCCCCATCTTGCGTTCGTGCACTGAGTCGCGCGGCGCGCTCGGGCACGTTCTCGTCGAACGCACGCCACGCCGTGTGCGCGCGGCCGCTGCCGGTGAAACCGACGAGGTCGTAGACGACGGGGAAGCGCCTGCCGCGGCTACGCGGCTGGTCGTACTGCGGCGGCAGCCACACGTCGAGCGTGCGCACGTGCGGATCGCCGAGAGGATTGTCGGCGAGCACCTTCGACGTGTGCTCGAGCGTGACGACTCGCCCCGCCGGCCAATTCGGTCTCTTGCGCGCCATGCGCGTCTCCTTACTACAGCCGATCGCGCAGCGCGCGGCGGTTGATCTTGTTCGTGCCGGTCTTCGGCAGCGCGTCCACGAAATGCACTTCCACCGGCCGCTTGTACTTGACCATCTCGATCTTGCAGTACTCGAAGAACTCGTCCGCCGTGAGCGTCGCGCCGGCATCGAGCACGACGAACGCGACGAGCACCTCGCCGAGCTTCGGATCCGGTTTGCCGACGGTCGCGGCCTCGCGGATCTTCGGGTGCTGGAACAGCACCTCGTCCACCTCGCGCGGATACACGTTGTAGCCGCCGACGATGACCATGTCCTTCTTGCGGTCGACGAGGAACAGATACCCGTCCTCGTCCACGTAACCGATGTCGCCGGTGTACATCCAGCCGTCGCGCAGTGCCATCGCCGTTTCTTCGGCGCGCTTGCGATAGCCGAGCATCAGCTGCGGCCCGCGCACGCGCACTTCGCCGCGCTCGCCCTGCGGCATGATCTTGTCGCCCGCGTCGACGTCGACGATCTGCAGCTCAGTGCCCGGCACCGGCCGGCCGACGGACATCGGCTTGCGCAGTCCGTCGTAGACGTTCAGGCAGAACGGCGCGCCTTCCGTCATGCCCCAGCCTTCGAGCAGCGGTTGACCCACCTTCTCCTTCCACTCGCGGTGCAGCTCGGCCGGGCACGGCGCGCCGCCGGACGGGCAGTACTTCAAATGCGAGAGATCCGCCGTCTTGAACGAAGGGCTCGCGAGCAGGCCCATATAAATAGGAGCGGGTCCACCCGCGAAATACGTGATCTTGTGGTCGGACAGCCCTTGCACCACCTTGTCCGCGTCGTAGCGCGGAATCAGCACGAGCGTGCTCTGCATGTAGATCGGCACCCACGCGGCGTAGCCGAGCCCCCAGATGTGGAACATCGGCGCCACGTTCAGGAAGCGCTCCTTGCCGAACGTGCCGGGCCACACCGTGACGTGCTGGAGCAGGCCCCACATCAGGCCGCGATGCGTGTGGTTCGTACCTTTCGGCGTGCCGGTCGAGCCGCCGGTGAAGATCAGCAGCGCGAGATCGTCGGCTTTCGGCAACTTGGCGGGCTCGAGCTTCAGCGACGCATCACGCGTCCATGCATCGAGCGTGGTGCCGCCCTTGCCGAGCGTGATGTGCGTGGGAATGCGGAAGTGTGCGGCGACGCCCTTCGCTTTCTCCGCCGTGCTCGGGTCACTGATGATGGCGCACGCTTCGACGTCGACGAGCTGCTTCTCCAGTTCGTGTGGCGTCAGGAACGGATTGATCGGCGACACTTGCGCGCCCGCGGCCATCACGGCCATCAGCGCGACGTCCATCTCGATCGAGTTCGGCATCAGCAGGATCACGCGCTCGCCGCGCTTCGCGCCGGCCGCACCGAGCTGGCGCGTGAGACCGGCCACCGCGCGGCCGAACTCGGCGTACGTGATGCGCTGGTCCTCGTTGATCACGGCCGCGACGTCCGGGTGCGCGTCGACGGCGGCCGCGAGCATGTGCACGAGGCTCTCGTACACGGGCAGATGGGGGTCGATGGGGCGCGTCGAGCGGACGTGCGAGGGGTTGGTCATGGCTAGCCAAGTAGGGACGTCGACGCGGCGCAGCGTAGCGCACGCCGGTTCCGCGGTGAAGCGGGATCGCCCGCCGGCCGCGCTAAGTCAGCTCGATATTCGCGATCGCGAGCCAGGAAAAGAACACGAGCACGCCGACCAGCGCAATCACGGTCGGCCAGCGGTTCCGCAACTGCCCCACCCACGCCGTGCGCCCGTTCATGATGATCAGCGCGAACGCCAGCGTCGGGAAGATATACGCGCCGATCACGGTGTAGAGCTTCTGCACTTCGCGGAAGCTCATGAAGAGCCCGATCATCGGCACGCACGCGAGCACGATCAGGAACAGCCGGTACGGCTTCGCGCGCGTGTCGACGGTCACGGGCGCGCCGCGCTGCGTGGTCAGCAATCGCCAGCTATCGGCGAATAGATAAGGAGCGGCCTGCCACACGCCGAGCAGGCTGCTGAACACCGTGCCGAACGTGCCGATCAGGAACACCCACCTGCCGGCAGGGCCGAGCACGACCCCGATCTGATTGGAAAGCGACACGAGCAGGCCCGTGCCCTCGCCCTCCACGTGAATCGTGCGGCCCACGATCATCATCGCGATGCCGAAGATCGCCGTGATCAGGTAGCTCGCGCCGAGATCGATGCGGCAGGCGTTCAGATCCTCGCGGCCGGTGCGGCCGACCTCGCGCATCCAGTAGCCGTACGACAGCACGGTCAGCGTGCCGCCGAGGCCGCCGATCAGCGCGACGGTCCAGATGATCGCGTTGGCATCCATGCGCGGAATGCGCGGCACGAACAAGCCCTCGAGCACCGCGCCGGTGCCGGGCCAGAAGAAGTACGCCGCGACGATGACCATCGACGAACATCGTGCCGACGCAGATCCGCATCGCGATCTCGAACGCGCGGAAACCGCCCCACAGCACGAGCGCCACGCCGACGAGGCTCGAGATGACGCCGAACGCGATCTTGCCGTCCCGCGCATCGGCGAACACGGGGAACATCGCGTGCAGCGTGGCGCCGTTCGCGCTCATCTGCGCCGAGCCGACGAAGAACGACCAGAGCAAGAGATACGCAAGGAACACGCCGATCACGCCGCGGCCGAAGCGATGCGCCACGCCCTCGAGCAACGTGTCGCCGGTCGCGAGCTGCCAGCGCGCGAGGCCTTCGGTCACGACGAACTTCAGGAACGCGGCGACGAGCGCGGCCCACAGCACCGCGGTGCCGAGCAGGTCGCCGACGAAGCTGGCCGTCGCGAGGTCGCCGCCGCCGACGCCGGTGGCCGCGAGCAACAGGCCCGGCCCGAGCAACGCGAACAGCGATCGTGGCTTGCGTTGCTGGGACAAGGGTCGGTGCTACCAGCGTGCGAGATTCGGCCGGAAGTCGATCGCGAGCGCCGCGTCGTAGTAACGCAGCGTGGCGGCCAACGGCGGCGCGAGCTCGTCGAGGCGCTTGCGGTCCTCGTCGGTGACGCGCACGTTCACGGCGCCAAGATTGTCGACGAGTTGCTCGAGCGTGCGCGGCCCCACGATCGGCGCGGTGATGCCGGGCTGCGCCGCGTTCCACGCGAGCGCCAGCTGCGACGGCGTGCAGCTCTTCTCTTTCGCGAGCGCCACGACGCGTTCGATCACGTCGAACGCGGCCGGCGTGGCCGGCCTACCGAAGTTGTCCTTGCCGCCGTGCCAGCGCCCCGCGGCGCTCTGGTCGTCGCGGCGGTACTTGCCCGTGAGCAACCCGCCGCACAGCGGCGCCCACGGCAGCAGCGCAATGCCGAATGTCTGCGCCGCCGGCACGATCTCGCGCTCGGCCGTGCGGTCGAGCAGGTTGTACGCCATCTGCTCGCACACGAAGCGGTTCAGTCCGAGCTCCTTCGACGCCCACAGCCCTTCGACGATCTTCCAGCTCGGGAACATGCTGGTGCCGATGTAGCGCACCTTGCCGGCGCGGATCAGATCGTCGAGCGCGCGCAACGTTTCGTCGATCGGCACCTCGGCCTGCGCGCGGTGCAGCTGGTACAGATCGATCCAGTCGGTGCCCAAACGCTCGAGCGACGCATTGCAGGCGTCGATCAGATGCCGGCGGCTCAAGCCGCGGCCGTTCAAGTCCTTCTGATCCAGCGGAAAGAACGCCTTCGTCGCGAGCACGACGCTCGCACGCTTACCGTTCGCGAGTGCCTTACCGACGAAGCGCTCACTGGCGCCCGCCGAATACGCGTTCGCCGTATCAATGAAGTTCACACCGGCGTCGAGCGCGTACTGAATGATCGCTAAGGAATCCTGCTCGTTGGTATTGCGCCCAAACATCATGGCGCCCAAACAGAACTGGCTGACCTTAACTCCCGTGCGCCCTAGATTCCGATATTCCATCCACCCCCCTCAAAGTCGTCCCGGAGGTGCTGCGCCGAGTGCAGAGGGCCCCTCGCGGGACCGTCTGCGCACAGGGACGTGCGCAGACGAGCCGCAGGGATGCGATTTCCGGCGTGTCCCGCGAGGGGCCCTCTGCACTCAGCGCAGCGCCTCCGGGACGACATCACGACCTCAACGCCCGCCGATGAAATCAGCCTTGCCGATCTGCACGCCGTTGTGCCGCAGGATCGCGTACGCCGTCGTGTAGTGGAAATAGAAGTTCGGCGTAACGAACTTCAGCAAGTAATCCTTGCCCGTGAAGTTGAACGTGGCGTTCGGGAACTTCAGCTCGATCGCGCGCGTCTCGGCGCCATCGAACTGCGCGGGCTTGAACGAATTCAAGTGCGCGATCGTTTTGGCAACGCGCGCGTGCAAGTCGGCGAAGCTCGCTTCGTCATCGGCCCACTTCGGCGGATCCTGACCGGCGAGACGGCTCGCGCCGCCCTTGCACTGGTCCGTCATGATCTGGATCTGGACCTTCAGCGGCAGCATGTCGGGCGCGAGCCGGCCGTTGATGAACACCGCCGGGTCGATCTTGCGCGCCGTAGCGTCCGCCTCGGCCTTGGTGAGCACCTTGTCCAGGCTCTCGAGCATCTGAGTGAACGGGGGAACCATCAGGTCGTAAATCGAAATAGCCACGGGTTAACCTCTAAAAGAATTGAGGGCGCCATCATAAGAGCGAAGCGCGGTCCGGGATAGAGGCGGTCGCGGGCGCAGCGCTGCGCAATGTTTCGTAGGTGTGACGCGCGAAGCCCACACCCGCTTCAGTGTAGTAGTTGTAGCTGACGTCGCAGCCGGCCGCGATGATCGGCGCGTATTCCTCGGGGTACAGGTGCGTGGCGCTCAAGAGACCCTCGAAACCGCGAGCACGCAGCGCACGCGCCGTGGCGATCTTCGCCTGAAGGTCGGGCACCGCCAGCATGATCGCGCGGAGGCGATCGAGGTTCAGCCGCTGCCAGAAACTCGGGTCCTCGGTGTCGGCGTACGCCACACGGCGCCCCTCGCGGATGTTCGACTCGATCTTGGCCGGGTCGCTGTCGATGCCGACGATGTTCTCGTTCTGCAGGCGCAGGTACTCGTACGCGCCCGAACCGACGCGGCCCATGCCGACGACCAGGATCTCGGCGCTGCCGAGCGAGATCGGCTCGTCGTCGGGGTGGCGCTTGTCGCGCTCGAGTCTTTCGAGCCACGGCGCGAGCACGCGATACAGCTCTTGGGCGAACGCGTTCAGCGGCGCGGCGGCCACGAACGACACACCCACGGTCAACGCCGCAACGACCAGCCACTGTCGGTCGACGAAATGGTTCGTGACCACCACGTCGGCCACGATCAACGCGAACTCGCTGTACGTCGTCAGGCTCACGGCCGTCAGGAAGCTCGTGCGCGCACGCAACCCCGAGGCGACCAGCAGCAGGAAGAACAACACGCCCTGGACCGGCAAGAACAGCAACAACCACAGCGCAGTCCCGAACGCCTCCCACGTCGGCGGCCCGCCGAACCCGATGTTCAAGAAGAAGCCGACGAGGAACAGCTCCTTCAACCCCCAGAGCACACTCGTCAGCTCCTCCGCACGCCGGTGATCCGCCAGCATCGTGCCGAGCAACAACGCGCCGAGCTCGGCACTCAAACCGACGCGCGCGAACAGCTCGCCGCCGCCGAGCGCAAGCCCCGCGCCGAACAGCACGAGCAACTCGCCGTGACCGCAGTAGTCGAGCACCTTGGCGATCACGGGCCGCGCGAGCGGCAACAGCAGCAACACCAGCGCATACGGCGACGGCGTTTCGATGCTGACCACCGCGAGCAGCACGACGGCCACGATGTCCTGCACGATCAGGATGCCGATCGCGACCCGGCCGTGAACGGACTTGAGCTCGCGATTGCCCTCGAGCACCTTGGCCGCGAGTACCGTGCTCGAGAACCCGAGCGCGAGCGCCATGACCACCGCGACGCCCCACGACTGGCCGGCCGTCCAATAGATGAGTGCGGCGCCCAGGATGCCGGTCACGAGCAGGTGAACCAGGGCCGAGCCCCAGACCTCGTGCCGCAGCAACGTCTTGACCCGCAACTTGAGTCCGACGGCGAACAGCAGTAGCAGAACGCCGGCGTGCGCCAGGTCGGCGAGCCATGGCGCCCGCTCCACGCCGAGCGCGCCGAACAGGAACCCGGACGCAAGAAACCCGACGAGAGGCGGCAGCCCGATCCGCCACGCGAGCAGACCGAGCAACAAGGCTCCGCCGATTCCGATTGCGACCATGTTCCGACCTTACTCGCTCGTGTGTCCGTTTGAGAAGTCCGTCTCCCGGCCTGCGCGCGAGTCGAGTAGGATGCGGTAAAAGAGCCATCGCACGGCGCAGCGATGACGAACCTCGGCGGACCGGAGCCCGGATGGATCGTTTAGGGGACTGGTGGACACAGCTCGTGGCCGTGTTCCGCGACACGCTCGCGGACGTCGTGACGTATGTCCCCGTCCTGCTGACCGCCGTGGTCGTGATGCTGCTCGGCTGGGTCGCAGCCGTGCTGATTCGCGTGCTGGTCCGCCGGGCGCTCCAGAGCATGGATTGGGTGTTCGCGCACTTTCTGGCCCGCTCGAGCGGCCGCTCCGAGGTGCTGACCCGCGCGACGAGCCATGCCGTCGCCACCGTCGCGTTCTGGATCGTGCTGCTCGTGTTCGCCGCGAGCGCACTGCGGATACTCGGCGGCAAGCTGTTCGAACGCTGGACGGAAAGCCTGCTCGGCTACCTGCCCTCAGCCATCGGCGGCGTGATCATCATCGTGCTCGGCTTCACGGGTGGCACGCTGGCGCGGAACATCCTCGAGCAGGCGTCGCTGGGTTTGGGTGTCGGCCAGAGCAGCTTCTTGGGCAGGCTCGCACAGGCCGTGCTCGTGCTCGCGGGCATCGTGATCGGCATCGATCAGCTCGGCGTCAACGTCAATTTCCTGATCCAGCTGACCACCGTTACGGCCGCGGCTGTGTTCGGCGGCATCGCACTCGTGTTCGCGCTCGGTACGCGCCAACACCTCGCGAACCTGATCGGCGCGCACTACGCACGCAAGCACTATTCGCCCGGCGACCACGTGAAGATCGGCGCATTCGAAGGCCGCATCCTCGAGATCAGCGACGGCTGCGTCTTCATCGAAACCGAGCAGGGCGACGTATCGGTTCCGGGTGAGCACTTCACTCAGCATCCGTTCGTGAAGCTCCGGAAAGGTTCATGAGCGGCCGCGAGCAGCTCCTCGAAGCGTACCTGCGCCTGCATCCCGAAAGCGCGGCGCGATTGCTCGAGTCGCTGCCGGTGGAGCAGGCCAACGCCGTGCTCTCGGCCGTCGACACGGCGACCGCGGCGCCGGTCATGAGCTACATGCTGCCGACGCACGCGGCGCGCTGCCTCGAGCTACAGCAACCGCACGACAGCGCACTCCTGCTCGAGAAGCTCGGCAGCCAGGAATCCGTCGCCGTGCTGCGCCATCTGCCGGGCGAGCTGCGCGAAACCGTATTGGGATGCATGGGCGCGCAGTGGCTCATGGCGTTCAAGCTACTGCTCTCCTACCCGACGAACACCGTCGGCGCGTGGGTCGAGCCGCGCGTGCTGACGCTGCCCGATGACTGCAACGTCGGCGAAGCCCGCGAGCGCATCGCCCGCAGCGACCAGGTGAACCAGGCCCGCATCTACGTGCTCGACCGTTCGCGCCGGCTGCGCGGCGCCGTCCGCGGTCTCACGCTGCTGCAAGTGCCGCACCGCAAACCGCTCGCGTCGATCTTGGAGCCGGCCGAAGCGCTATGGGCGCGCGACCTGCTCGTGACGGCGCAGGAGCACGGCGCGTGGGAGCGCCACACCGAAGCACCGGTCGTGAATCGCGACGAGGAATTCATCGGCGTGATCTCGTACGCCGACTTGCGCAAGGCCTACCGCCAAAGCATGCACGTGGGTAACGCCACGAACGAGCGTGAGATCGCCGAGGTCACGGAGTTGATCGCGATCAGCGCCGGCAGCTTGTGGAAGAGCATCGGCGCGCTCATGCGCTCGGATCGGCCGGTAACGGCCATGGATCGAGGCCGTACGCACGTTCGCCATCGACCGAGTGAATCGGCAGTTCCTGCTCGAGCACCCGGCACAGGCCGCGGACGTGATCGACGGCTTCGGCAAATCGGCTGCCGTGGAGCTGCTGGCCGAGAACGATCCGGACACGCTGGCGCGGATCTGGCGATACCTCTCACCCGCGCGCATCGACGAGATCGTGCCCGAGGTGCCGGAGAAGCTGCTGAAGCAGGTGCTGCATTCCGTCGATCCCGCGGCGCTCGCGATGTCGCTGCTGCGGATTTCCGATGACTCGCGCAACCGCTGTCTTCAGTTGCTGCCGAAGCGCGTGCAAGCCGAAGTCCGGCGACTCATGGATTACCCGGCTGGGCTCGGCCGGCCGCGTCATGGATTCTCGCGTGCCGAGCTTCCGCGGCGATCAGCCGGCCGGCGTCACGCTGGAACAGCTTCGCACGAGCAAGCCGAAAGACCTGCGGCAGCTCTTCATCGTCGACTCCGAGCGGCGCCTGCTCGGCACGGTCGAGCTCCAGGATCTCCTGATCGCCGAGCCGACGGATCCGTTGAAGGAGATCGCGCGGCCGCCCACCGCCGCCGTGTCACCCTTCGACGATCGTGACGACGTGGCCGAGAAGCTGCGCAGCTCGCACCTCGACATGTTGCCCGTGATCGACATTCACGGCCGGCTCATCGGCGCGATCCGTCACGACGCCTTGCTGAAGACCCTCGAGGAAGCGGCGTCGATCGACATCCAGATGATGGTGGGCGCCGGCCGCGAAGAGCGCGCACTCTCCGAACCGCAGTTCGCGATACGCAAGCGACTGCCGTGGCTCCAGATCAACCTTGCGACGGCGTTCCTCGCGGCGGCCGTCGTCGGGCTATTCGAGTCGACGATCGCGCAGTTCACAGCCCTCGCGGTGCTGATGCCCGTGGTCGCGGGCCAATCCGGCAACTCGGGCGCGCAGGCGCTCGCGGTCACGATGCGCGGCCTCGCGTTGCGCGAGATCTCGACTCGGCACTGGTTCCGCGTGGTATTCAAGGAAGCGTACACAGGTCTCGTGAACGGCTTCGCCATTGCGGCGACGACGGCGGTCGGCGTGCTGATCTGGAGCAAGAGCCCGGGACTGGCACTCGTGATCGCGATCGCGATGGTGATCTCGATGGCGATCGCAGGTATAGCCGGCGCCGTGATCCCGATCGCGCTGACGCGCATCGGTCAGGACCCGGCGCAGTCGTCGACGATCGTTCTGACGACCGTCACCGACGTCACCGGCTTCATGTCGTTCCTCGGCACCGCCACTCTCCTCTCCCAGCTGCTCTAAGCCCGCGGGTACCTGACCACACGAGCGTCGATCGGTACCCAATGTGCGAGCCGGCACTCGTCCCGGCGTCGGCCGCCCATACACGGCTACGAGAATCGCCGGCACGCGAACCTACAAGTACAACGCGTAGCCCGGAACTTCGGCTATTTGTTTAATCCCTTACGGAGCCTCACGACGCGTTCCGCCAGGTACGTGCGGCGGCCGGGCGATTTCAACAACCCGGTGTAACGCCCTAACCACGCCCACCGAAACTTGCGCGGAATCGTAAGCTCCGGAAGGTGTACGAAAAGCCGGCTTCGGCCTTGAGCGAGGTACAGGAGGTCGAACAGCGCTTTTTCCGCGGTAGCGATCTTGGCACCGCTGTGAGTCTCGACCTCGAAGCCGGTGAACAGCTCGGGCGGCACGCGGTGGAAGGAGAGCACACCGAGCGGCGTCCGCACCCGGCGGGGGCGGCCGAGGGTCACGGCGTAGATGACCGACGGCACCTGCTCGACGAGGCCGTGGTGGAAGAGCGCAGACTGAAGAGAAATGTACGCGGGATACGGCGCCGATATGAATTCGGGCAGTGCGAACGGCGGCACGTCTGCGCTCTGCAACCAGCGTCCTCGGCTCACGTGGACGAGCAACCCGGCGTGCGCGAGCCGCCGCAGAATCATGTGCGCATTTGCAGCGTTGACTTCGAGTGCTGCAGCCGCGTCGCGCGTCTCGAAGCCGTGCGTGCCGAGGCGTTTGAGACGCCGCAGAGCCTCGATCTGGTTCATGACTGCAGCCGTCCGAGCGCGGTGACGACGTACTCTTGCAAGTCTCCCCACACGCGTCGCGATCGGTAGTGATCCTGGTAGTCCGGCTCGAGGTAAGCCAACACCTGGCCCGCGAATTCGTCGTAGCCGATGTTCATGGCGTTGTCGATGGCTCGTGAGAGGTTAGTCACCCGCTTCGGCAACGCGGGGCTTGGGGCCGCATCGAGAAGCAGCTTCAGATCGAAAATGTCGCGGGCTTGCGTCTGGGAACGCAGCGCGAGCGCGGCGATCTTCTGCGCAAGCGCGGCGCCAACGGCGTAGTGCTGAACGAGTACGGGGTAGAGCCGATAGCGATGAATGATTTCGGCGTCCACTGCGTCGTGAGCGATGCTCTCGTCGAATTCGCGGCGAGAGAATTCGATCTTGGTCGGAGTTTCCGGCCCTGCCGCGTTGAGACGCAGCGCGAGTTTCCAGCGTTGCGTCGTCTCCGTCTGCTTGGGGCGCGAAACCCGCGAGATCTCGATCTGCTGCGCACGCAGGGTTTGCAGGAAAGCCGGCGCTGCGAGGACGCGATCGACATTGTTTCGAAGTGTGGCGGCGGACATCGTGCGAACGTCGAGGTCCATGTCTTCGGAGTAGCGGATGCTCTTGTGGAAGAACCGCAAGTTGCAGCCGCCTTTCAGGGCGTACAGCGCTCTGTCCACACGCGCGCCAAAAGCCCGCAAGAACAGCAGGTGGAATACTTCGATCGTCTGGCGCGCGGACCACATGGACCGACCCACAGCCATTGCCATAAATCAACGCTAATGTTGATTTCATACAATGTCAATGCCGGCGTCCGCCGGACTTCGCAAGGAATCGTAGGCAACTCGAATCAAAGCGTACCCACTCGCGAACCCCCACGCGTGCGGCTGCGACTGCTGCCCTGGCGCCCCGCGCCTGCCCGCTTGATGCGGCGAGGCGACTGATGCATCGTGGACGAATGGCTCGCCGCTCCCGCCGCAAGGACGAAAATACCCCGCGCCCCGCCCGCTCGACCCGGCCCCGGAACTTCCTGCTCGGCGCTGCCGCCGGTGGCTTCATGCTCACCGTGCTCTATACCGGCTTCACTGCGATGACGGTCAAGGCGCAATTCGAGGGCCGGCGCTGGGACGTGCCGGCGCAGGTCTACGCCGCACCGCTCGAGCTGTACGCCGGCCGCGCGCTCGCGCAGGACGACCTCGTGGCCGAGCTTAAGCGGCTCGGCTATCGCGAGGACCCGCGCCTGCCCTCGCCCGGCACGTATCGCGTCGGCTTGGGGCGCATGGAGATCTCGACGCGCGGCTTCGAGTTCGCCGGCGACAAGGAGCCCGCGCGGCTCGTGTCGATCGCGTTCGCGGGCGGCCGCATCACGGGGCTGCGCGACAAGCAGGGCGCCGACGCGCCGATCGTACGCTTGAATCCGCTCCTGATCGGCAGCCTGTTCGCGGCGCACGGCGAAGACCGCCTGATCGTAGCTCCACAGGACATTCCGCCGCTGCTGCCGGTCATGCTCAAGGCCGTCGAGGACCAGCGCTTCGACACGCACCACGGCATCGATCCGCTCGCCGTGCTACGCGCGCTGTTCGTGAACGTCACGTCGGGCGAGATTCGCCAGGGCGCCAGCACGCTGACGCAACAGCTCGTGCGCAGCTATTTCCTGTCGAACGACCGCACGTGGGAGCGCAAGCTGCGCGAAGCGCTGATGAGCATCTCGCTCGAGCTGCGCTACAGCAAAGACGAGCTGATGCACGCCTACGTCAACGAGATCTATCTCGGTCAGGACGGCGCGCGCGCGGTGCACGGCTTCGGGCTCGCGAGCCAGTTCTATTTCGGCAAACCGCTCGGCGAGCTCGAGCTGCACGAGCTCGCACTGCTCGTCGCGGAAGTTCGCGGGCCCACGTACTACGATCCGCGCCGGCATCCGGATCGCGCGCGCGAACGTCGCAACTTCGTGTTGCAGCGCCTGGTGGACGAAGGCCTCGCGACGAACAAAGCCGTGCAGGCCGCGGCCGAGCGCGACTTAGGATCTCGTCGACAGCACGCGCCGCAGCGCCACGCAGTCGGCGTTCCTGGGATTGGTGCGCCGGCAACTCAGCAGCGAATACCAGCGCGACGACCTCGAGCGCACGGGCCTGATCGTGCTCTCGACGCTCGACCCCACGGTGCAGACCGCGGCGGAGCGCGCGCTCGACACCGGACTGACCGCGCTCGGCAAGAAGGCAACCGCGTTCGAAGGCGCCGTCGTGGTCACGAACCCGCAGACGGGCGAAGTCCAGGCGATCGTCGGCGGCCGGCAGGCCGACTACGAGGGCTTCAACCGCGCGCTCGACGCGCGCCGGCCGATCGGCTCGTTGATCAAGCCGGCCGTGTACCTTGCGGCTCTCGAATCCGGGCGCTACACGCTCGCGAGCCTCGTCGACGACGCGCCGATCGAAGTGAAGCTCCAGAACGGCACCACCTGGCTTCCGGCGAATTTCGACGACCGCGCACACGGCCAGGTGCCGCTCGTGCGCGCGCTTGGCCGAGTCGCTGAACATGGCCACGGTGCGGCTCGGCCTCGACGTGGGGCTCGAGCCGATTCGCGACGTGCTGCAACGGCTCGGGCTGCCGCAGAAACCGAAGTTGTATCCGTCGATGATGCTCGGAGCGCTCGCCCTGACGCCGATCGAGGTGGCCCAGATCTACAACACGCTCGCGAACGGCGGCTTCCGCGTTCCGCTGCGCGCGGTGCGCAGCGTGATCGCGCGACGACGGCAAACTGCTGCAGCGCTTCGAGATCGAGATCTCGCAGGCGAGCGACCCCGCGTATGTGTACGCGCTGAACCAGGCGCTCGTGCAGGTCATGGAGCGCGGCACGGGCCGCACGGTCCGCATGCAACTACCGGCCGACATGGTCGTGGCCGGCAAGACCGGCACCTCCGACGATCTGCGCGACAGCTGGTTCGCCGGCTTCACGAACGATCACCTGATCGTCACGTGGATCGGCGCCGACGACAACAAACCGACCGGCCTCACGGGCTCGTCCGGCGCCGCCAGAATCTGGGCCGGCGTGCTGCACGCGCTCGAAGCTTCGTCGTACGCAGCACCGGCGCCCGATACGGTCGCGGACCAATGGATCGACTACCTGACGGGCGAGCCGATGGCGGAGCGCTGCGACAACGCGGTCGCAATCCCCGTGCCGGTCGACCAGCCGATTGAGCATCCGTTCGATTGCAACGGCGAGACCGGGCTCGGCGCACGCGTGCGGAGCTGGTTCCGGGGCGACAGCCGATGAACGCCGTGCGGCTCTCGCATGCGCGCAATCTTGTCGTCGCGTGGCTCTGCATCGCCGCTGTTGCATGCACGTCATTGCAGCCGACCGCATCGCGCCCCCCGCCACCCGTTCACGTGCCGCCGGCCCCGAGCGCGAGCACGGCGCCAACGACCGCACCACCGAGCGCGCAACCGCTGCCGCCGCCGGCGCACCGCAGTCGGTGCCGCCCGCGTCCCAGAGCTCCACCGCGCCGTCGCGGCCGCAAAGCGACGCAAGCGGCGCGAGCAGCACGCTGCTCGCACAGAGTCGTGCCGAACGCGCAGCCGGCAGCCTTCCACAGGCCGCGGCCTCGATCGAGCGCGCGCTAAGACTCGACCCGAACAACGCGGAGCTCTGGGTCGAGCGCGGCGAGCTCGCGCTGCAAACTGGCAACCCTGCACAGGCGGGCACGATGGCGCGCAAAGCGCTGTCGCTCGCCGGGTCGAATAGCGCCGTCTCCGCACGCGCTCAGCGCCTGCTCCAGGCCGCGAGCGCGCGCTGACGCGCCGCGCCGGTTCGAATGGCGCGAGCGCAGTTCTCGAAGGATCCCGTCGTCGATCGCGCGCTGCGCCACTCCGTGCGCGACGGCATGGCGTACTCGGTGCAGGTGGGCGCCGGCGAGACCTACTTCTCCGCGTTCGCGCTGTTCCTGCGAGCGAGCGCGCCGCAGGTCGCGCTGATCAGTACGCTGCCGCCGCTGCTCGCGTCGTCGGCGCAAATCTTCTCGGCGTGGGCAGGCAAACACTTCGGGCGGCGGCAGCTCGTCGTGTGGGGCTGCGCGTTGCAGGCGCTGTTGTGGCTGCCGATCGTGCTCGTGCCGGTGCTGATCCCGAACCACGCCGTGGCCGCACTGCTCGTGCTGCTCGCGCTGTACCACAGCGCGAACAACCTCGCGGCGCCGCAGTGGACCAGCATCATGCGCGACCTGGTCTCGGAGCGGCGCCGCGGCCGGTACTTCGGTCTACCGCACGCGGCTCACGACGATCGCCACGTTCGTGAGCCTCGTTGTGTGCGGCGTACTGCTGCACGAGCTCGACACGACGGGCCGCACGTACTTCGGCTTCGCGCTGATCTTCCTGATCGCGTTCGTCGCGCGTGCGATCTCGGTCTACCACCTGACGTTCCTGCACGAGCCGCCCGTGCACGGTCCCGCGCCGGACATGCACATCGAGCAGTGGTGGCGCAGCCTGAGGTCGACCGGTGCGCTCGGCTTCTCGACCTACGTGGCGCTGATGAACGCGGCCGTCGGACTGTCGTCGCCGTTCTTCACGGTGTACATGCTGCGCGACCTGCAACCTCTCCTACCTCGAGTTCACGGTGCTGTCCGGCACGAGCGTGTTCGTGCAGTTCCTGATGCTCGGCACCTGGGGCCGCATCGCGGACGTGTACGGCAACCGGCTCGTGCTGATCGTCACGAGCATCTCGTTGCCGATCGTGCCAGCGGTCTGGATTCTGTCCGACGACTTCTGGCGCGCTGCTCGCGTTCCAGGCGCTCTCCGGCCTGAGCTGGTCCGGCTTCACGCTGGCGACCGGCAATCTTCTCTACGAGGTGGTGCCGCGCACGCGGCGCGCCGCCTACGTGGCGTTCCACAACGTCGGCACTGCGGCCGGCGTGTTTGCGGGCGCCATGCTCGGTGCGGCGCTCGAGCAGGTGTTGCCGCCAGGCACCGTGTTGCTCGGCGCGCCTCGCACCCATAGCAACCTGCTCTACATCTTCGTGATCTCCGGCGCGCTGCGCGGCCTGATCGCGCTGTTCCTCGGCGGTCGCGTGCGCGAACTGCGTAAGCCGCGCAAGGAAATCACGCCGCACGCGCTCGTGATGCGGATCACCGGGTTCAACGCCATGCTCGGCGTCATCTACGACTTCATCGGCCGGCCGCCCGAAACCGAAGAACGCGACGAGCCGGGTGCCGAGGACGTATCGGAACGGCCCCGCAGCGGCGACAATACGCCCTGACACTTGAGACGGAGCGCGGCACGCATGGCCGAGAAGAAGCCCACACAGGATCAGCTCGACGAGCTGCGCGAAGCTTTCGAGTACAACGATCGCGACAGCGACGGGAGCATCGAGCCCGACGAGTTCGTGACCATGCTCGACGATCTCGAGGCGAACATGTCGGCCAAGGAAGCAAAAATCGGCTTTCAGGACATCGACACGAACGACGACGGCCTGATCGACTTCGGCGAATTCGTGGCGTGGTGGACCGACGACTGACCGCGTCTGACGAGCCACAGGCGGCGCGGGCCGTGCTGATGGTGCGGCCGGCCGGATTCGGCCACAACGCGCAGACCGCGGGCTCGAACTTCTTTCAACGCGCCGCGGAGCGGCCCGGCGACGAGGCCGCGAACGCACTGCGCGAATTCGACGCGCTGGCGCTCGCGCTCGCACGCGCCGGCGTGCGCGTGCTCGAGTTCGCGGGCCAGCGCGATGCCGCGCTGCCGGACGAAGTCTTCCCGAACAACTGGCTGAGCCTGCATGCGGACGGCACGGCCGTGCTGTACCCGTTGCTGGCGCCGATTCGCCGGCGCGAGCGCCGCGCCGACGTGCTCGCCGCGCTGCGCGAGCAGCACGGCTATCGGCATCGGGCGCGTCGTGGACCTCACGCCACTTCGAGAACCGCGGCGAATTCCTCGAAGGCACGGGCAGCCTCGTGCTCGACCGGCAACGCCACATCGCTTACGCGTGTCTCTCGCCGCGCACGCACGTTGCTCCGCTCGCGGAGCTTGGTCGCGCGCTCGGTTACGAGGCAGTCACGTTCCGCGCCGTGGATCGGGCCGGGCGGCCGATCTATCACACGAATGTGCTGCTCGCGATCGGCACGCGCTTCGCGGCGGTGTGCACGGCTGCGATTGCGGATCCGGAGGAGCGCCGCGCGGTGATCGCGCGCCTGGAAGACGCGGGTCACGAGCTCGTGGAGCTTGGTTTCGATCAGCTCGAAGGTTTCGCGGGCAATCTGCTGGAACTGCGCGGCAGCCGCGGTCCCGTCATCGCGCTATCCGCGGCAGCGCTACGCTCGCTCGACGGCGGCGCGCGGCGCACGCTCGAGCGACACGGCGAGCTCGCGATAGCCGATGTCGCAACGATCGAGCGCGTCGGCGGCGGCAGCGTGCGCTGCATGCTGGCAGAGATCTCGCTCCCGAGCGCGTACTGACTCAAGAGAGAATCTCTCGCCGAGAGATCCTCTCTTCACTCTTTGGCGTGCAGGAAGTTGCCGCCCCAGATCTCCTGGTAGTTCAGCTTGCTGGAATGCACGAGCCGCGCGTCGAGATTCGTGCGGCCGTAACCCGTGACCTCGTAAAGCATCTCGAACGAAGGCGGCTGCAAGCTCTTTGCATCGGGCCGCGCCTGCTCGACGCTCTTCATGAACATCGGATCGGACAGCGCGTGAGCGGCCTGCATCATGCCGGCATCGCGCGTGCCCGTGACGATCACGAACTGGTTGCCGCCGGGGCCCGGGAATGTCGAGATCAAAGCGTAGTCACGGTAGTTGCGATTCGCTTCCGGCAACCCGGCCTCGCTCGCATACGTCTCGCCCGTCTCGGTGTTGCGCAGCTCGTCGTATGTGTAGCCGATGGCGAGGCTCGACGAAGCGAATACGAAGTCCTCGAGCTTGCCGAGGCCGCTGATGTAGCCGAGGTATACGATGTGGCTCGACTTCAGATCGGAATCGCTCATCTCGGACATCGACACGACGCGCACGGGTTTCTCGGCTGCGTACAGCACCCGCAGCACGTCGACGAGCGCGAACGCGCTGCCCGTCGGCAGATACGTGAGATCGAGGTTCAGGTACTTCGTCGCGAGCTTCGGATCGTGCTTCAAGAGCTCGTCGAGCTCGGCGCGCGAGCCGACGTTGAAGTCGCGCACGAGGCGGTCGATGTCACCGTGCTCGTCGCGCTCGCCGAAGATGTAGTAGTCGCCGACGACGATGAGAATCGGCATGTCGTCGTCGAGCAGCGTCTTCCAGATCGGCGACGCGGCTATTGCGGCCGCGCTGGGCGGCGCGTGCTCGCGGCTCACCGCAAAACCAAAACCGATCAGAACGCCGAGCGCCAGTATGCCGCACATGGCCGCAATCGCTCGCCCCCGCGCGCGCACGGCCGGCGCCGCGAGAGGGGCCTCGGGCGCGGCATCCGTCAGCGCGCTCTGCGCGGCGTTGCTCGGTGCGCCGGCGGCCGCTGCGGGCTCGGTCGCGAAGGTGCCCGGCGCCAACGAAACGCGGTACTCGCCGCGCGCCAACGCAATCTGCTGCGGCTCGTTGCGGCCGTCTGTCGCGTAGTAGTGCTCGAGCTTCTGCCGCAGGTTGTGTGCGTACACGCGCACCATCGAGTCCTGGCTTGGATCAAAGTCGGCGCCTTTGCCGAACACTTCCATCGCGATCTCGAGCTCTTTCGGGGCGCGGCCGGCGGCGGCACAGTCGACGAGAAATTCGAGCAGCCGCGCGTACGAACGCGACCGACCGAGCGCGCCGCTCGACGCAATCCTCTGCGCCTGCTCGCGTAATGACTGTGCTTCTGCCTGCATAGGAGCGGTGGCCGTCCACGGCCGGACCACGGGAGCGCCACGTTAGCCGATCTTTAACGGTTAATATACGGCAGATAACTGCACGTTTTTTCTGAAGAAAGCCCAGCGGCCGGTGACACTTGCTCGCTCGAGCCAGCGCGCATCGGGCGTCGCGCACCCGCCGCACGCGACGCCAGACGCGCGTAACTTCTACGCTGGCGGCACGTTTTTTCGTATGCTTGACGCTTTCTTGCGCCAACCAACGGGAGAACAACAAGTGAGAATCGGCCACGGGGGAGTTCGCCCGACCCTAGCGATCGGGGCGGCATTGGTTCTGGTTTTCGGTGCCACAGGCTGCGCGCGCCAGGAAGCACCGGCGCCCAAGGCAGCAGCACCGGCCGCGCCGGCAGCCGCACCCGCGGTGCGCCGCAGCCGTCGAGCCGGTCCTCGATGGTGCAGGACAAGCTCACGCACGGCCGCTACCTGGTCGAGACCGTCGCTGGCTGCGGCAACTGCCACACGCCGCATCTGCCGGACGGCTCGCTCGATCCCGGCAAGAAGTTCGCCGGCGCGTTCGTCATCAAGGAGCCCGTGTTCGAGGCCTACGCCCGCAACATCACTCCCGACATGGAGACCGGCATCGGCTCGTGGTCGGAAGACGACATCGTGAAGGCGATCCGCGACGGTCAGCGGCCCGACGGCAAGTACTTGGGGCCACCGATGTCGTTCGGCTGGTACCGAGGTATGTCGGACACGGACGCGCATGCTATCGCCGCGTACATGAAGACCGTGCCGGCGATTCGCAACGAAGTGCCGCCGAGCAGCTATTCGTTCCCGCTGACCGGTTACGGCCCGCCGATCACGAGCGTGCCGGACATGCCGAAGACCGACCAGGTGAAGTACGGCGAGTACCTTGCCGGCCCGATCGGCCACTGCATGGACTGCCACACGACGTACGTCATGGGCGTGATCGACATGAAGCAGCTCGGCCACGGCGGCAACGTCTACACGAAGCCGTTCATCTACGACTGGGCGGCAGTGTCGGCGAACATCACCTCGGATAAGGCTGCCGGCCTCGGCGACTGGACGGACGACGAGATCAAGAAAGCGATCACGACGGGCGTCAGCCGTAACGGCCGTGCGCTTCTGCCGTTCATGCCGTATGGCCTGTACGCGAAGATGGAGCCGAGCGACTTGAACGCGATCGTCGCGTATCTGCGCTCGTTGCCGCCGCTCGGCGCTGCGCCAGCTCCGGCTGCCGAAGCGAAGTAGCTCTCTCCGTCAGTCATGACACGACGCGGCGCGGTGCTTCAAGCACCGCGCCGCCGTCGTTTCTGGCCCCGCAATTTCCATCAAATCGCGCTCCGGGTGGCGACGTAGAGTAGCCGCGTTGCCAGTGAGAGCCCCATGGATCCAGTCAACGCAGCATTGTGGTATGTCGAACGACACTTCGGGCGCGAGATCACGCTCGAGGAAGTGGCCGCGAGCGTCGGCGTCTCGCCGTTTTACCTGACGCGCGCGTTCAACGTCGTCAAAGGTCAACCGTTGATGCGCTACGTTCGCGGCCGCCGCTTGAGCGAAGCGGCACGCGAGCTCGAGCGCGGTGCCGCGGACATCCTCGACGTCGCGCTGACCGCGGGCTACGGCTCTCACGAGGCATTCACGCGCGCGTTTCGCGATCGCTTTGGCACGACGCCCGAAGCGGTCCGTGCGCAGCGCACTACCGCCAACCTCAACCTCGTGGAGCCTCTCACCATGGACCAGACGATCAGAAACGATTTGCTGCCGCCGCGCATCGTGGAGCACCCCGCCCTGCTGCTCGCGGGCCTTGCCGAACGCTACGCCTGCGACTCGAGCGCCGGCATCCCTGCCCAGTGGCAGCGGTTCTTACCGCAGTTCGGTCACGTGCCGGGTCAGCTCGGCCGAGTCGCCTACGGCGTGAACCACAACGGCGATGACGATGGCAACTTCGACTATCTGTGTGCAGTGGAGGTGCGCGACTTCTCGCGCTTGCCAGCGGACGCGGACCGGTTGCGAATCGGCGCGCAACGCTACGCTGTGTTCCAGCACGCCGAGCACATCTCCACGATCCGCCGCACGCACAACACTATCTGGAGCGTGTGGCTGCCGAAGTCGGGCTACGAGATCGCGGACTCGCCACTCTTCGAGCGCTACGGCGAGCAGTTCGACGGCGCCACCGGCACGGGGGGTGTCGAGATCTGGCTGCCGATCAAGTAGCCGCCGGCGCGAGAGCGCGGTAGCGCTCCAAACGGCACGCATCGCAACTGGCTCGGGGCGACCGTTTGTTCGACAAGGCCACGCGACGCGCGTGTGGTGCAACGCGACGACTGCTGGGTCGAGACGCTGAGCTATCAGACGGCCGTGCGCTGACGCTTCTTCGTTGCGGTCTGCGCGTAGCCGAACAGGCCGCGCGCTTTGATGACGGCCGCAACGGCCGGCGGCACCATCGACTCCCACTCCGTGTTGTTCGGGCCGATCTTGCTCAGCACGTCGTGCGAGTAGATGCCGAGTAGTCGCGGTTGAAGTCGGTGAGCTGCACGATGCAGCCGCGATCGACGAGGTAACCGTATAGCTGCCGCAGTGCGGGCGGCACCTGCAGGTTGTCGAGCGTGATGAGCTCGTGCGTCTGCTCGTCGATGTACGGGTAGACGAACAGCTTCAGGTTGTTCTTGAACAGGCGGCCGAAGCTCTCGAGGATGCCGCCTTCGAGCTTCGAGTAGTACGGCTCGTCGAAGATGTCGCGCAGATTCATGGCGCCCATCGCGAGCCCGATCGGGCGATTCGTGTAGCGAAACAGATACGCCGCGAGCCGGTAGTACTCCACGTAGTCCGAGACCATGACGGTGTGGCCCGTCGTCGCGAGCACGTCCGCGCGGCTCAGGAAATCGGCGAGATCGACTTCGCCCTGCGCCAGCAGATTCCGCATCGTGATTTCCATGATCGACACGGTCTCGCCGGGCTCGACGTCCGTCGTCACCTGCTCGAAGCGGCGCTGAGCGCGCCGCCGCAAGATCCAGGTTCACGTAGGTCACCGGGCGAAACCTGCCGCGCGCCACGAGCACCGGTTTCTTGTACAGCACCTCGGAAGGCTGCAGCACTTTGCCGTCGGGCCGAGAACATGGCCGCGCCCGTGAGGCCGAGCTGCACGAGCCGCAGGCTCATCACGCGATTGTCGACGGCGGCGAACTCGTCGCCGGAGAAATCGATCAGGTCGATCTCGATGCGGTTCGTGCTGAGTCCGTCGAGCAACGACTCGAGCAGCTTCTCGGGCTCGTCGCAGTAGTAGCACGCGCCGTAGACGCAGATTCACGCCGACGATGCCGAGCGCTTCCTGCTGAGCCGCGTTGTCGTGATCGAGCATCCGCACGTGAATGACGATCTGCTGGTTCTGCGCGCCGGGGCGCGACTGGAACTTGATGCCCATCCAGCCGTGGCATTCGTTGTTGCCGCGGAAACTGCGCGCCGACACCGTGTCGGCGAACGCGAAGAACGCCGTGCTGCTGCCGCGCGCACCGCTCAGGCGCTCGAGATTCAGGCGCTGCTCGTGCTCGAGCATCGCCTCGAGGCGCTCGCGGCACACGTAGCGCGCGCACGCGCCGTAGATCGCGTCGCTGACCTTCATGTCGTACGCGGAGATGCTCTTGGCGATCGTGCCCGCCGCGCCGCCGGCGCGGAAAAACCAGCGCACGACTTCCTGCCCTGCGCCGATCTCGGCGAAGGCGCCGTAGAAACGCGGGTCGAGGTTGACCTTGAGCGCTTTCTCCCGCGGATCCACGGGATGATCGTTCACGTTGCTGTCCTCCAGCCGAGCCCCTTGCGGGGCACCTGCCGTACATCAAGCAACTTCCGTGCCGAGGTGGTTCGGCGGCGGAATCGCAGCGCCGCGGTTGCGCCGGGGCCGTCCGCCCGTCAAAAAACCGACGCGCGAGCGGTCAGGAGAGCGGCTCGCCGCGCCGGTCGCGGACGCCGAGCGCGATCACGAGCGAGATCGCCGTGAGCCCGATCAGGTACCAGGCGAACGCGGTGTCACTGCCTGTGCGGCTGATCAACCACACGGCCACGGCCGGCGCCGTGCCGCCAAACAGTGCATATGCGAGCCCGTAGCCGACGCTGACGGCGCTCACGCGCACGCCGTGCGGAAACATCTCGGTCATCGCGGCCGGGATCGACGCCATCTGGAGCGCGAGCAGCCCGCCGAACGCCATCTGCGCGGCGGCCGTCGTCGCGATTGCACCCGCGTGCATCACGTTCAGGAGCGGATAGGCCATGAGCAGGCACGCCGTCATGCCGACCGTGAGCACGAGCTTCCTGCCCACGCGGTCCGACAGCCAGGCCGCGATCGGCAGCACGACGAGGAACGTCAGGATCGTCACGGTCTGGACGTCGAGCGCCACCGCACGTTCGATCTTCGTCGTCTGCGACACCCACGTCGCTGCGTAGACGAACAGCGTGTAGTACGTGGCCGCCGATGCCATGTTCAACCCGAGCACGCGCAGCACTTGCCAGCGATGCTCGCGGAACGCCACGGTCAGAGGCGAAGCGACGACGGCCTTGCCCGGCGAATCGAACATGCCGCGCCGAATGATGATGCCGACGACGGCCACGACGATTCCGGAGACGAACGCCGCGCGCCAGCCCCAGGTTGCGAGCGCTTCGGCGCTCAGCGCGTTCGTCAGCAACGCGCCGACCGCCGCGCCCAACATCGTGCCCGTCGTCGCGCCGAACATCGAGAAGCTCGCGAAGAAGCCCCGTCGACGCGCCGGGGCGTTCTCGGCCAGGAACACGATCGAGGCCGTGAACTCGCCGCCCACGGCGATGCCCTGACACATGCGCAGAAAGACGATCAGCACCGACGCGGCGATGCCGATGGTGTCGTACGTCGGCAGCAAACCCATCAGCACGGTCGGCACGGCCATCATCGCAACGGAGAACAGCAACGCGCGCGCGCGGCCATAGCGATCACCGATGTGGCCGAAAATCGCGGCGCCCACGGGTCGCATCAAGAACCCGACCGCGAACGCACCGAAAGCCGCCAGCAGCGACACGCGCGGATCGTCGTTCGGAAAGAACTTCGCGGCAAGGATCGGCGCGAAGAAGCCGTACACGGCGAAGTCGTACCACTCGAGCACGTTGCCGATCACGCCGGCCGTCACGACGCGGCGCAACGTCCACGGCGTCGCGCTCGCGGCGCTCGCCTCGATGCCGGTAGCTCCCCCCATAGCACCGGAGTGTACCTGCTACAGTACGAAGAGGGAGTCCGAAGAGGGTGCCAGGCCTTGCACAGTTGCACAGATTGCGCCCTCTTTCCGTAACTTGCTGACGCAGATGGCGCCCAATCTGTGCAACTGTGCAAGGCCTGGCACCCTCTTCGGACCCCTCTTCGGAGTCGACATATGGACCTGCAACTCAAGAACAAGACGTGCCTCGTGACCGGCGCGAGTCGCGGCATCGGCCGCGGCGCGGCAAAAGTCATGGCGGCCGAAGGCTGCACAGTGGCCATCGTCGCGCGCCGCGAGAATCTGCTCGAGGAACTAGCCGAAGAGATCGTGAAGGCCGGCGGCACGCGGCCTCTCGTCGTCGCCGAAGACCTGACGAGCGACGGCGGCATCGAGCGCGTTCGCGACCGCGTGCTCGGCGCTTTCGGCGGGCTCGACATCCTCGTGAACAACGCCGGCAGCTCGCGGCCCGTGAGCTGGGACGCGACCGAAGAGCAGTGGCTCGAGGGCATGCTCTTGAACTTCGAGTTGGTCCGCCGCCTCACGAATCAGTTCGTGCCGACGATGCGCAAACAGCGCTTCGGCCGCATCATCAGCGTGACGGGCGCGAACGAGCCGTTCGGCGTGAACATCGCCTCGGTCGCGAAGGCCGGCCTGCACAACTGGGCCAAAGGCCTTTCGCGCGAGCTCGCGCGCGACGGCATCACGGTGAACTGCATACCGCCGGGCCGCATCAACAGTGAGCAGATCCTGGAACGGCTGCATCCGACGCCCGAGAACCGCAAGGCGTTCATCGACGCGAACATTCCGATCGGCTACTTCGGAGAACCCGAAGACCTGGCCTATCTGATCGCGTTCCTGTCGTCGCCGCTCGCGCGCTACATCACGGGCGAAGTCATCCACGTCGACGGCGGCATGCACCGCTTCGCCGGCTAGCTACCGCTCCGCGCTCGCGACGGTGGCCGGCGCCGGAGCTGCGGGCGATTGCGCACGCCGCATGCGAAACGCCGGGCTGTTCACGATGCCATTCACCAGCGCAGAGAACTTGTAGTTCTCCGGCGCGGCGTCGCGCACGATCTTGCGCACGGTCGGCATATCGAAAGTCTCGACGCCGCGGCCGAGCGCGTACGTCATGAGTTTCGCCGTGAACACGCGCGCGAACTGCTCCGGGTCGGCGGTCACTGCGTCGCGCAGCGCGGCCGCGCCATCGACCTGTCGGCCGTCCGCGAGCTGACCGTGTGAATCGATCGCGCCGCCCGGCTCGCGCGTGCGCCACCGACCGACCGCGTCGAAGTGCTCCAGGCTGAGCCCGATCGGATCCATGATCGTCGTGGCACGTCGAGCAGACGGGATTGATGCGGTGCGCGGCCAGCCGCTCGCGCAGACGTGCGCGCGGCTTTGCCGGCCTTCGTTCTCCGGCCAGCGCGGGCACGTTCGGCGGCGGCGCCGGCGCCGGCGTGCCGAGCACGTTCTCGAGCACCCACTTGCCGCGCAGCACCGGCGACGTGCGGTTCGGGTACGACGTGATCGTCAGGATGCTGGCCTGGCCAAGCAGGCCGCGGCGGTTCGGGTCGGTGACGGGCACCTTGCGGAACTGGCTGCCGTACACGCCGTCGATGCCGTAATGCTTCGCGAGCCGGTCGTTGACGAACGTGTAATTCGGCCGTCAGCAACTCGACCACGCTGTGATCCTCGCGCATCACGTTGCCGAACAGCAGCTCGGTCTCGCGGCGCATCGCGTGCCGCACGTTGTCGTCGAAGTCCGGAAACTCTTCCGTCGACGGCCGCACGGTGGTCAGGTTGCGGAGGTACAGCCACTGCCCCGCGAAGTTCTTCACGAGCGCCTTCGGCACGCGGATCGGCCAGCATGCGCGCGACCTGCTTGCGGAACACGTCGGCATCGCTGAGCTTGCCCTTGCGCCGCCACGTCCAGCAGCTCGTCGTCGGGTAGCGAGCTCCACAGGAAAAACGACAGCCGCGACGCCAGCGCCGACGTCGCCGACCGCGTACAGACTGCCCGGCGCCACGCTGTGCGGATCGGGCTCGTCGCGGAACAGGAACTTCGGGCTCGTCAGCAGCATGCGCAGCGCGGACTGGATGCCGGCGTCGAAACCGGCGCGCGCCGCACCCGAGTCGTAGAAGGTCATCAGCTGCGCTACGTCCTCTTCGCTCGGCTGGCGCCGATACGCGCGGCGCGCGAGCTTCGACAGGATCTCGGTCGCGCAGACTCTCGGCCGTCGCCTGGTCGGCCGGCTTACAGGCGAAGATTCGCTCGCGGCTCGGCGTGTTACCCGGGCCCTTCGCCTTGAACGGCCCCGTCACGTTCACGTAGTCGAGCGTGGGCAGGCCGTTCATGTCCTGGAGATCGAGGTTGCGCGTGTGCAGCTCGAGCGGCTCGTGTGTTTCAGCCGCGCTGCGCTCCGAGGAACGCGACGCTGACGTCGTGCGGGTCCCGCCGGTCACGAACGCGCGCGTCTCGCAGGCGCGCGTCGATCTCGTTCGCCGTCGCCGACATGTTCGTGTCGGACGTCAGGTTGTCTGTCCTTGCCGCCGACCGGCGCGATGAACACGCGCTCGCCGTCGATCGCGATCTCGAGCTCGTGCGGCCACTCGAGCCCCGTCATGTAGCCGACGATGTTCCGCAACAGGAACACGTTGAAGTCGTACTCCGCGTCGAGCGGGAAGTTGTGATGGATCAGGATGCCGCCGCGCGTGCCGAGCGGCAGACCCTCGATGTGCGAGGCTTGCGCCAGATCCGACGGCGCGCGGTAGACCGTGGTCACCGGCGGTGTCTCCGGATCGCCTACCGCAAGCGCCGCGATCTTCGCCGAGCTCGCGAGGTATTGCTCGAGCAGCGACGGCGAGACGCGCAGGATGTCAGCGATGTTGTCGAAGCCGTACCCTTCGTCGTCCGCGGGCAGGAACTCGGCGGCGTCGACGTCGAGCGCGAGCAGATCGCGCACGGCGTTGCCGTACTCGGTCCGGTTCACGCGGTGGATCGACGCGCGGCCCCGGGTTCGGTGTCGCGCGCCGCGGCCTCGTCGAGCCGTTTCTCGAGGTACGCCACGAATTCGGCGCGCGTGGCATCGTCGGGCTGAGCGTCGCCGGGGGGCGGCATCTGCCGGCCGCGCAGCTTGCGCGCGACCTTCTCGAAAATGTCCGCGTGCTCGGCGACCTTGTTGAGGTCGACGCCCTCGAGCGATAGCCCGCCTTCCTGGCCGGCGGAGTCGTGGCACTCGACGCAATAGCCCTTGACGACCTCGGAGTAGCGAGCCGCGAGCTTGTCCGGCGACGGACCGCAGCCAGCCGCCAGAAGGGCCGCGGCCAGCGGCAGGGCAATGCGGTGTACGCGTGGGTTCATCGGCGAAATACCAAGGGAATTTGACGAATTATCGCGCGACAGCCGCGCCGCAAACCAGCAGTAGAAACCCAAACATTAGCCAAGCTTGCGCGGACGGTCGCCTTTCTACGCTGTCACGGCTCCCAAAAGCGCCATAAGTCTATATAGTAGCCACCCTTTGGCGGCCGACTGCGCTGCCTAAACTCCTTTTCAGATTGCGGACGACACTATGGCCAGGCAAAAGCCCCTGAAGCTCTATCGCAACATCGGCATCATCGCCCACATCGATGCCGGTAAGACCACGACCACGGAGCGCGTGCTCTATTACACCGGTAAGAAGCACCAGATCATCGAGGTGCACGACACCAAGGACGGCAAGGCCAGCACGACCACCGACTACCTCGAGCAGGAGCGCAAGCGCGGCATCACGATTCAGAGCGCGGCCGTCTCCGCCGAGTGGAAGGGTTACCAGATCAACCTGATCGATACTCCGGGGCACGTCGACTTCACGATCGAAGTGAACCGCAGTCTGCGCGTGCTCGACGGCGCGGTTGTCGTATTCGACGGCGTGGCCGGCGTGGAGCCGCAGACGGAAACGAACTGGCGGCTCGCGAACCAGTACAACGTGCCGCGCATGTGCTACGTCAACAAGATGGACCGCATGGGCGCGAACTTCACGCACTGCGTGAAAGGCATCAAAGAACGGTTGAACCCGAAGGCCGTCGTATGTCACGTGCCGATCGGCAGTCACGACGAGTTCACCGGCATGGCGGACCTCGTCGCCGGCGTGGGCTACATCTGGCAGTCCGACGACAAGGACAGCACGTGGGAGACGGTGCCGCTCGAGGCGCTCAAGGATCGGTTCAAGTTCGCGTCCGCGGCGGACAACGAGTGGATCAATCGGATTCCGGAGCTGCGCCAAGAACTGCTCGAGCAAGCGCTCGGGCTGAACGAAGACGCGTTCATGGAATTCGTCGAGTCCGGCAAGTTCGACCCCGCGGTGCTCAAGGAGTGCATCCGCAAGGGCACCGTCACCGGCGAGTTCGTGCCGATCTTCTGCGGCTCGTCGTTCAAGAACAAAGGCGTGCAGCAACTGCTCGACGGCGTCATCGACTACCTGCCCTTCCCCGGCGAGAACGGCGGCATCGGCATGGTCGATCCGGACGGTAAGGTCATCGGCATGCAGGAAGTCAAAGACGAAGCGCCGGCGCGCGCGCTCGCGTTCAAGGTCATCAACGACCAGTTCGGCACGTTGACGTTCGTGCGCGTGTACTCGGGCATCATCAAGAAGGGCGACACGCTGGCGCAACGTCACGCGCGGCAAGAAAGAGCGCATTGGCCGTATCGTCGAGGTCCAGGCCTCCACCACGAAGGACATCGACGAATGCCGCGCCGGCGACATCTGCGCGTTCGTATCGATGAAAGAAACCGAGACCGGCGACTCGCTGTCGGATCCCGATCATCCGGCGCTGCTCGAGCGCATGCGTTTCCCGGACCCCGTCATCAGCGTGTCGGTGGAGCCGAAGACCCGCGCCGACGTCGACAAGATGTCGACCGCGCTCTACAAGATGGTCAAGGCCGACCCGTCGCTGCGCCTTCAAGTCGATCAGGAAACCGGGCAGACCGTGCTGAAAGGCATGGGCGAGCTGCACCTCGAAGTCACGATCGACCGCATGCGCACCGAGCTCGGCGTCGAGGCCAACATGGGCCGGCCGCGTGTAAGCTTCAGAGAGGCATTCGGAGTTCCGGTCGAGCTCGTCTACACGCACAAGAAACAGTCAGGCGGCTCGGGCCAATACGCCGAAGTGAAGATGATCTTCGAGCCGGCGGCGGCCGGCACGGGTGTCGAGTTCTCCGACGAAGTCGTCGGCGGCCGCATCCCGCGCGAGTTCATTCCGTCGGTCGAGTACGCGATCGAGACGGAGTGCAAGCGCGGCCAGGTCGCAGGTTACGAGGTCGTCGACTTCAAGGCGCGGCTCCTCGACGGCAAGTACCACGACGTCGACTCGTCGGCACTGGCGTTCGAGATCGCCGGCCGTGCTGCGTTCCGTGAAGCGCACAGAGCGAGCAAGCCGAAGCTACTGGAGCCGATCATGAAGATCGAGGTCGTGACCGAAGGCGATTATCTCGGCACGATCATCGGCGACGTGAACCGCCGCCGCGGGCAAGTGACGGACCAGGGCCAGAAGGGCACCCAGGCTACCGTCTTGGGGTTCGTACCGCTGTCGGAGATGTTCGGCTACATCAACTTCCTGCGTTCCGCGACCAGCGGCCGCGGCACGTTCACGATGGAGTTCGATCACTACTCCGAAGTGCCGCCGGGCCTCGTGCAGAAGCTCATGGAAGCCGAGGCGTAGACCGCCGCACTTCGATCACGTTCGTCGTTCCATGCGCAGGGCTCGCGGCCCTGCGCATGGGTAACGTCAGTACGGTTGATAACGCGCGCCGGTGCTCGTGACACCGCCGTCGACCCTGCCACCCCAGACGATCATCTCGAGCCCGGTCCATGCGGCCGTGTGCTCCACTCGCGCGGCCGGCACATCGACCATCGACAACGGCTCCCAGATATCCGTGGTCGGGTCGTAACGCCCACCCGTGGAGTTCGCGTCCGAACCGCTGTAACTGCCGCCCCAAACGATCATCTCGCGACCGCTCCAAATGGCGCTGTGGAAGATGCGGTTCCCAGGATCGCAACTGGCGCTCATTGGACGCCACGCGCTCGTCGCGGGATTGAAGCGCGCGCCCGTCGCGCGATAGTCCTGAGTAGCACCACCCCACACGAGCATTTCCGAGCCGCTCCAGACCGCCGTTGCGCTGAAACGCGGCGAGGGCGTTGCCGCGTCGATCGGTAAGGCCGTCCAAGAGTCGGTCACCGGATCATACGACGCACCCGACGCGAGCGATGCGGTGCCCGACGACCCGCCCCACACGAGCATCCGCGACCCCGTCCACACGGCCACATGCGACGAGCGCGGCGAAGGCGCGCCGACATTCGACACCGGCGACCACGTGCCGGTATCCGGTCGATAGCGTGCGCCGTCGGCCAAGGTCCCGGACAGCCCCTGACCACCCCACACGATCAGCTCGCTACCCGTCCAGACGGCCGTCGCGAACGTGCGCCCCGCGGGCGCGCCCGCTGTCGGCACGCTCGTCCACGTGTCTGTCTGTGGATCGTAGCTCCCACCCGAGGCCAAAGACTCAAGACCCCCGCTAGGCGAGTAGTGCACGCCGCCCCAGATCAGCATCCTGCTGCCCGTCCAGACCGCGAAATGGCCAAACCTCGGTGCCGGCCCGCCGTTGCTCGGCAACGACTGCCAGCTATCCGTCGCTGGCCGATAACGAGCGCCGTTGCCGTAGTCGGCACTCTGCGCATCGAGTCCTCCCCACACGATCAGCTCTGCACCCGTCCAGACAGCGCTGTGGTCTCTGCGCGCCGTCGGCACATCGAGGCCGTTCAGCGCCGTCCACCGACCGGGACCTGCGGCCGCGGTAGTGAAACGAAACGAGTATTCGGCGGCGAGCGGATTGCCGGCGCGGTCACGGACAGCCGTGGTCACCACACCTGTGTAGGTGGACGAAGGTTCGAGCAACCTCGTCGGGTGAAGGAACACACCGTTTACGTCGAGAATTTCCAGCGAGGTGGCCACTGAACCGTTGCTCGGATCTCGCAGCGACAGCGCCGCCGAGCTCAGGGTGCGGGTATCCATCGGCTCGCCGAACCACACTTCGACGCGGCGGTCGCGCGCAACACACGTTTCGCCGTCGTGCGGGTAAGTCAGGCTGACGGTAGGCGGATTCCGATCCGATGGGTCGGTCGCCGTAGAGAACCTGAATACGTGCTCGGAGACGAGTGGGTTCCCGGTAGTGTCCGCGACACCGGTAGTCACCGTGACGCTATAGGTGGTGAGGGGCTCGAGCGGTACGGCCGGGGTGAAGGTTGCAACCGGGTCCGAATAGCTCACCGCACCCGCCACGATTCGATGCACCTCGTCCTCGACGCGCAGCGTGGCCGTGGAAATCGACGCCGCCGCCATCGGCTCGCTGAATGTCACCGCGACGCTGGTCTGGGGCAGGACGCCGGTGGCGCCGTCGTTCGGAGTCGTGCTCGTCACCGATGGCGGTGTCGTATCGCCAATCGCAGCGATCTGGGTACGGCCCGTGTTGCCAACGCCGTCGGTGGCGGTGACGGTGATGACGTTACTGCCGCGCACGAGGGGGATATCCGCAGACCAGGCCTGGCGCGACTCCTCGCGAACCGCCACGCCGAGAGTATCCACGAGCGACGGAACCGGCGAGGCGGTGCCTGACGTGCGCGCACTCTCGTTGACCCAGGTGATGCTCACGCTCGTGTCACCCTCAGTGAAAGCGCAGCATTTCGGGTAACGCGCGGTCACGAATGTCTTACCTTGGACGCGCAACGTCGAAACAAGCAGCTTGGAACTGTCGACCGTGATCCAGCCGTTGCCGACTCGATCCGGATCGCTCGCCGCCGATCCGACAGATGACGAGGCGCTATTGCTACCGCCGGTGCCGCTGCCCCCGCCGCCTCCACCGCAAGCGTGTAGCGCGATCACCAAGAGAACCGACAACACCCGGACCCCGCCTCGTAACGCTGCTTTCATGAGCCACCCTCCGCTTGAACTCCTGTGCGCAAGGATCTCGCCGAGGGGCGGTGCCTTCCTGAGGAACTGACGAGGGTTTTCTGCGTATTCGCTAGGGGGACGGCCGACCGCCCCTAGCACCGCAGTTTTGGCCGTTACACTAGCGCCCCATGGCGCACGCTCCAAACCCGCACCGCATTTGACGAACCGAGACGAATTCCGGCGCGGTGTGAGCGACATGGTCGGGCCGTCGCTCGGCATCTCGGCCTGGGCGCTCGTCACGGGCGTCGCAATGGTGAAGGGCGGCCTCTCCGTGCCGATCGCAGCCGCGATGACGGTGTTCGTGTACGCCGGCAGCGCTCAGCTCGCTGCCCTGCCACTGATCGCCGCCGGCGCCCCGCTCTGGGTGCTGTTCGCCACCACGTTCTGCGTCAACCTGCGGTTCGTGATCTTCAGCGCGCAGTGGCGCAAGTACTTCGGCCATCTGCCGCGCTGGCAACGGCTTGTGCTCGGCTACCTCGCCGTCGACTTGAGCTACGTCATGTTCCTGCGTCGCTTCCCCGAGCCCACACCCGCGCCCGAGCAGTGGCCGTATTTCTGGGGCAATGTGACGTGGAACTGGTGGGCCTGGCAGGTGCCGGCACTCGCCGGCGTCGTGCTCGCGGACCGCGTGCCGACCGAGTGGGGCCTCGGGTTCGCCGGCGTGCTCGCGCTGCTCGGCGTTGGCTACTCGCTGCTGTCCGGCCGCAAGAGTTGGATCGCGGGCGCCGTCGCAGCGGTCGCAGCCGTGGCAGCGTTCGGGTTCCCGCTGAAGCTCAACATCGTCGTCGCGATCGCAGCCGGCGTCGCGGCCGGACTGTTGCTCGATCGCTGGGTTCCGGACGCCAAAGCGGAGCGCCGCGCGTGACGACCGGGCAACTCGTTGTCGTGACCATCGGCATGACGGTGATCAGCGTCGTGACGCGCAGCTTCTTCCTGCTGCCGAATCGCGAATGGCCGCTGCCGCCTTGGCTTCTGCAAGGGCTGCGCTACGCGCCGCTCGCGGCGCTAGTGGCCGTCATCGCTCCCGAGATCGTGCTGACAGACGGCGCACTGATCGCGACGTGGCGAGACGCGCGTCTGTTCGCTGTCGCAGTGGGCAGCGCCTACTTCGTATGGCGCCGCGACATCCTCGGAATGATCGTGGCCGGCACGGCCGTGCTGCTCGCGCTACGAATCGGCCTCGGCTGGTAGCACGTCAGGCGTTAACGCTTGCGGGTGAGATACGCCGTGAGCGCCTCGAGATCGGCGGCGCCGACCTCGGTCTTACGGAACGGCGCCATCATCGCAACGCCGTTGCGGACGTAGAATTTCACCTGGTCGGCGGTCAAGTCGGTACGGTCTTCGAGCGGCGCCGGCAGGCTGCCCTGGTACTTGAACTGCAGGGAGCTCGTGCCGGGCGCATTCTGCGGGCCGCGCGAGTGGCACGCGCTGCACCAGTTGTTGAACACGGCCGCGCCGCGTTCGACCGACGTGCCCCGGTCTTCGACCGCGG
This sequence comes from uncultured Gammaproteobacteria bacterium, assembly GCA_963748045.1. Lineage (GTDB taxonomy): Bacteria > Pseudomonadota > Gammaproteobacteria > Steroidobacterales > Rariloculaceae > FEN-1219. The sequence continues at coordinate 65,055 of CAVVIC010000016.1, read as the reverse complement.
CTTTCGTGCGGCTCCATGCCGGGATCGGTGCCTCTTCCGCCCCCACGGCACCTGCGGCCAACGCGAGCAATGCCGCGACGCCTAGGCTTTTCATGCCCGTGACCCTCGCAACCGTTTCGGCCAGATGTCGTAACGGCCCGGCGAGACAATGCCGTTCGGATCGATCGCATCCTTCAGCGTCTCGTGCAGCCGGTGCAACGCCCCGCCGTTGAACCCGAACATCTGCATGCCAAGCTGCTGGAATACCGGATGGATCCGGTAGATCGGCCAGCCGCGCTCGGCGCAGCCGCGCACGAGCGTCTCGAACAGCTTGCGCGTGCGTTGGTTGTCCGCCGCGTTGCGGAACGTCGGCACGGCGTGAAAGCAGATCATCGTGCGCGGATGGAACATGAGGCCACCGACGAACGACGGAGTGAATCCTTGGTCCGCATACACCTTGCCCGTGAAATCCGTCAGCGCGATCAGATCCTCGCCGTGCGGCGCGATCATCGGTGAGAAGTCCATGTGACCTTCGAGGGGCTGCGCGCCGGGCGCGCTGCGCGAGCTGAACAGGTTCAGAGACGGAATGCCGTAGCGCGCTTTGTCGCCCACAGCTTCGGCCTGCTCGTCGGTCAGCGGGAACGTGTACGACGCGGTCTCCGCGAACTTCACGCCTGCGATGCCGCCGAGCGCGTCCTTCGTGTGCTCCCACTGCGCCGCGATGACCTTGCGCGGCCCGTAGTACACGAACTGCGCGGCCCAGAACGGCGCGCCGCCGCGCGTCGCGGCGAACTTATCCCAGTCCGCATCCGACGCGCCGCCGGAACCGCGCAAGCGCAGCAGCTCGGGATCGTTCCCGGCCATCAGCGGGCTCACTACATTGACCTGCGACGGGATCGTGTGCGCGGACATCAGGCTGTGCAGCCCATCGACGAGCGGCACGACGTCGCGGCGCTTCGGCACGGTGACCGCGACCTGCAGCGCCGCTTCCGGTTCCTCCATGAGCCAGAACCCCATCTTCGTCACGATGCCGAAGTTCGACTGCGAGAAGATTCCGTCGACCCACGGGCCCAGGCCGTACTTGAACAGCTGCCAGGTCTTGGCCGCGGGGTTCGCACCCATACCGGTGCGCACGAGCTCGCCCGTCGGCAGCACGACCTCCATGCCGCAATGCGCGTCGAAATGGTCGCGATAGTCGATACCGGTGTAGCCTCCGCCGCGATCGAGCGCGTTGCCGATCAGGCCGCCCCACCCCGGATCCGCCGTGTCGATCCAGAGCCTGGTCTTGTTCGTGCGCAGATGCCGATACAGATCGAAGTAGCTGACGCCGGGCTCGACGAGACACGTCTTGTCGCGCTCGCTGACGTCGAGCACGCGGTTCAGGCGCTTCAAATCGACCACGACGCTGCCCGAATACGCCGGCGCCGCTCCGCCATACGTCAGGTTGCGGCCGGTCGAGATTGGATACAGCGGCAGCTTGTACTGATTCGCAACCTTGACGATGCCCTGCACCTGTTCGACGGAGCTCGGCGCGACGGCCGCGGACGCTTTGCGCTCCTCGGCCTCGCCCCAGAGCGGCGAATAGCCGTCGCGGTACAGCGCAACATCCTCATCGGTGCTGAACACCCACTCGCGGCCGACAACTTCTTCGAGTTGACGCAGCGCGGCTGCGAAATCGCGCGCGCTGACGCCAGGCGGTGGGGTCGGCATGCTCAGCTCCTTTGCGGTGCGAGCGACGCGCGCCGCTCCGCATGAGTGGCGATCAACCACCTCACGGCGTCGGGCTCAGCCGCGGTGCGCTGCACGACGTGCGCACCGTAGTCGCGCGCGAGAAAGTCGAGACAGAACAGCGTCGCGGCACCCGTGAGCCCCGCAATCGCGACCGGACCTAAGCGCAGGCGCGGCTCGATCTCGTTCATCCACAGCGCACCGACATCGCGGTCGAATAGGCGCGTGCGGTGGCCGGCGGCAATGGCCTCGGCCGCGAACGCGGAAGCCTCCGGCAACGCTCGATCGACGATCACGAGCTGTGCGGCGCTCGGCACCCGCTCCGTCCCCGGGCCCGCCGTGCGCGAACGCGCGAAAGGCACCGCGGTCAGCGCGGCCAGCGCGGCGCTGCCGGCGACGAAACTGCGACGATTGACCATCAGAAGCTCCTCTCGTTACGGAAACGCCAGCGCCACAAGCTCGGCGCCGTTCGGCCCACCAATCGACATCACGATGTACTGCTTGCCGTCGAGCATATACGTCATCGGCAATCCGCCGACCGGCCCCGGCAGCGGGATCTCGGCAATCACCTCGCCCGTAGCCTTGTTGCGGGCGTACAGGATCCGGCTGCCGCCCCAGCCTTCGGCCGTGAACAGCAGCGTCTTCGTCACGAGCGTGACCGCGCGCGTCGTCCGGCCCGTCGGCGGAAGCGTCACGCCTTTCAGCGCAGCGTTCTCGGCGATCTCTTTCGGCGTCGGGCCCGTTCGGGATCTGGAACTTCAGCTCGCCTTTGTTCATGTCGATGGCCGTGATGCGGCCGTACGGAGGCTTCACGACCGGAAGCCCATTGAGCCACGGCAGCGTCGCACCGCCGCCTGCGATGTACGCGCATATCCGAGAACTCCGGCTCCGGGTGAAGCACGGCGATGCTCGGCTGCGTGTAGGAGCCGATGTAGAGGACGTTCGTCTCAGGATCGAACGACCCGCCTTCCCAGTTCGCACCGCCCGTGAAGCTCGGGAGCATCAGCGTGCCGCTCGTGCCGTCCTCGGCGTTCGCGAGCGACCCGGGCGTAAAGATCGGCCCCTTGCGGAACGCCTTGGTGCCTTCGATGGCTTCGGCGCGCAAGGCCGGCGTGAAGTCGATGAGGTCGTCGTCCGTGAAACCCTGGCGGTCGAACGCGGGCGGCTTCGTCGGTATCGGCTGGGTCGGCGAAGTGACTTCACCCGGCACGTCGGACTTGGCGACGGGCCGCTCCTCGATCGGCCACACGGGCTTGCCGTTCGTGCGATCGAACGTGTACACGAACGCCTGCTTCGTGATCTGCGCGACGGCCTTGATCGGCTTCCCGTCGACGACGAGGTCCATCAGAATCGGCGCGGTCGGGTTGTCCCAGTCCCAGATGTCGTGATGGATGAGCTGGTAGTGCCACACGACCTGCCCTGTCTTCGCGTCGAGGCAGACGAGGCTGTTGCCGTAGAGGTTGTTGCCCGGACGGACTCCGCCATAGGTATCGGCCAGCGGCGCTTCGACCGGCAGGTAGACGAACCCGAGCTCGGCGTCCGCCGACATCGGCGCCCAGACGCCGGCGTTGCTGGCGGTCTCGGCCGAGCCGTCGAGCCACGTCTCGTAGCCGGCCTCACCCTTGGCCGGGATCGTGTGGAACGTCCACAGCAGCTTGCCGGTGCGCACGTCGTAGCCGCGCACGTCGCCCTTCAGGTTCTGCTTGGACGGCGGCCGCATCCCGACGTCGTGCGCCGGACCCGACGATCACGACGTCGCCGATCACCATCGCCGGCGAGCTGTTGCCGATGCTCGTTTTCGCGCGTGACCTCGCCGCGCACGCCGATCATGAGATCGACGACGCCGTTCTCGCCGAAGCCGGGCACGGGCCGGCCCGTGTCGGGATCGAGCGCCGCGAGATAGAACCCCGGCGTCACGACGAACAGGCGGTCGTGGCCCGCGCCGTCGGACCAGTGCGACGAGCCCGCGTCCCGACGTCTTGCGCGGCGCGGCCTTGTAGCGTGCATCGCCGTCGTTCGGCCGCCAGACCCACAAGAGCTCGCCGCTCTTCGGATCGACCGCAACGACATTACGCGTGGTGCCGACGGCCGTGTACAGCACGCCGCCGATCATCAGCGGCGTGGTTTCGTTGCGCGACTCTGGTTTCGGCCCGTAGTTCGCCGTGTTGAAGCGCCACGCGACTTCGAGCTTGCTCACGTTCGCGGCGTTGATCTGCTCGAGCGGCGAATAGTGTTGCGACGCGAGGTTCGCGCCGTAGTACGCCCACTCGACACGCGCGCCGGCGGCGGGTGCGGCGCTGGGTGCCGGCGCTGCGGCGGCCGGTGGTGAAGACTGGCTGGGCGCGGGAGTTCGCGAACAGGCTGCGAGCAACGCCGCGCCCACGAGCACGGCTACCTTCAGAACGACTTTCGACGACGAACGCAATCCCCCCGGCTGGTCGGCCCCGGCGGATACTCTACACCGGCGCTTTGAGCGGCGGGACTCGCGTGCGAGTTATAGTTGCGCGTGCCCTACCCGGAGGACCGTCGATGCCGAATCTCCCGTCGATTGCAACCCCGCGCTCGCGTTGGCTGCTCGCAACCGGCGTGGTCGCCGTCATCGCCGCCACCGCGGCACTCGGTCAGGCCGACCGCTGGTATCCGTCGCGCTGGGGCGCGGCCGATCAGCGCGGCGCGGCCAACGACCTCACGCCGGCCAAGGTGCTCGAAGCGAAGAACCTGATCAAGACGGGCACGGTGTACCAGCTCGGCCACGTCTACGAATCCGCGATGCCGCTGTTCGGCACGCGGCACTTCAGCCTGCGAATTCCGCAGACGTTCGGGCCGATGGGCACGAACAACATGATGTACCACGACGAGGTCATCAGCGGCGAGCTCGGCCAGATCGGCACGCAGTTCGACGGCCTCGGCCACATCGGCATCGGCGACCTCTTCTACAACGGCAACGACCGCACGGAATTCGCGAAAGCCGAAGGGCTCGCGAAGCTCGGCGTCGAGAACGTCGGCGCGATCGCGACGCGCGGCGTGCTGATCGACGTGGCGGCGCTTCAAAGGCGTGGCCCAGCTCGAGGGCGGCTACGAAATCACGGTGGCCGATATCACGGGCGCGCTGGCGCGGCAGAAGGTCGAGATCCACGCGGGTGACGTCGTGATCTTCCACACGGGCTGGGGCTCGCTCTGGATCAAGGACAACGCGAAGTTCAACGCTGCCGCACCCGGGCCCGGCCTCGCCGCGGCGCAGTATCTCGTCGATCACCACGTCGTGATGGTCGGCGCCGACACCTGGTCGATGGAAGTCATCCCGAACCCGAACAAGGATCTGCAGTTCCCTGTGCACCAGCTGCTGATCCCGCGCAACGGCATCTACATCTTCGAGAACCTCGTGACGGAGGAGCTCGCGCGCGATCGCGGCGTACGAGTTCGCGTTCTTCTTCGCGCCGCTGAAGCTCAAAGGCGCCACGGGCTCGCCCGGCAACCCGCTCGCGATCCGCTGACGTCGCTCTAGAGCGGTGCCCGCGCGTGCTGCGCGGTGATCGAGCCTAGAAGCACGTCAACGTGCGCGATATCGCGTAGCCCACCTTTCGCGAGCGCGCGTCGCAGCGCATCTTCCGCGGCCGCCCAGTCGTCACGTTCCGCGTACACCTCGGCCAAACGCACGAGCGGCTCGCCCGAGCTCGACAGCTCGCCTGCGCGTTGGAGCGGCGCGACCGCGCGCTCGACTTCGCGAGCAGCGATCCAGCAATTCGCGAGCTTTTCGTAGACCGCGGCGTCCACGAGGCTCACGGCCTGCCGTTCGATCGCGTCTTCGAGCACGCGGGCGCCGCGATACGGGAGATCGTTGAACACGAGAAGATCGACGTAGCGGCGGATTTCGGATTCATCCGTCAGCAGGCCCGCGTCGTACGCGAGCTGCATGGCCGCGAGCGCGCTAGGGTAATCCTCGAGCTGGCCGTAGACGGCCGATAGCTGCAGCCAGTACGTCTTCTTGGCTGGCTCGAGCACGACCAGCCGCTGCAGCAGACGAACCGCATCCTGGTATTCGTGGCGCTCGAGCTTCAGCGCGAGCACCAGGGCAACCCAAGACTCCAGCGGCGCATCGGCCAGATCCACGGCCCGCTGCGCAGGCGCGAGTGCGCGATCGTGATCGCCGATCTGGAAGTACGCCACGCCCAGCAGGTAGTACGCGGCGGAGTTCGAATTCTCGACGGACGCGAACCACTGTTCGAGCGCAGCAGCGCCCTCCTGCCAACGTTGCTCGACCATGTAGCTCTGCGCGATCTGATAGCGCGCCTGCGCAACCTCCTCCGCGTTCAAACCGGCGGAGGCGATGGCTGCTTCGAGGTGCGCTCGCGCTTCGTCGTAGTGGGCCTGCGCATACGCGATATTGAAGCGGATCTGCTCCACCTTGCCGCGATCGTAGGGGCTCAGACGCGAAGCATCGAGCCTTGCGATCGTCGCGGAAGCCTCGTCGAACTTCTGTTGATTCAACGCTTCGATCGCGGCGTTCAACGCTTTGCCCGTCGCGAGACTCAGCTCCGAGGGCGCCATTTTGGGAGCCCGCGCGCTGCTCGTTTGTTGAGCCGCAGCAGGCAATGCGATGACGCCCGCGAAGACCAGAAAGCCGACGATGTTCCGGTAGCGCATGGTCTGTCCCCCGGGAGCCCCTCGATACGCGCGCCTTTGGAAGCCGCGCCGCCCTAAGTCCAATGCCTCGCCGTTAAATGTATCATAGCCTACCTATTATAGGTATGTCAATCAGAGGGCGGCGCGAGGCGAAGCGCCACCTGGATCGCGGAACGTTCGAGGATTACAGCTCGGCGCGGACCAGCGCGGCGCCTGCGACGAGCGCGCGCAGCTTGCCGGAGGCCACGTCGCGCGGCAGGTACTTCATGCCGCAATCGGGCGTCACGATGAGCCGGTCGGCCGGCACGACGTCGAGCGCGGCGCGAATCCGCATCGCAACCTGGTGCGGGCTCTCGACGTTGCGGTCGTTCAGATCGAGCACGCCGACGTTCACGGTCTTCGTCTTGAGCGCGCGCAGCACGCCCAAGTCGAGCCGCGGCTGCGCGGCCTCGATCGACACCTGCCCCACTGCGGAATCCTCGAGCTCGGCCAGGAACGAGTAACCGCTCGCCGATTTGTCCTTCACGAGCGCCGCGTAGCCGAAGCACAGATGCAGCGCCGTGGTGCCCGTGACGCCGGCCAGCGCGCGGTTGATGGCTCTGACGCCGTAACGCCGCGCGGCGTCCGCACGCGCCTGTAGCCACGGCTCGTCGAGCTGCACGATGTCGGCGCCGGCTGCGAAAAGATCGCGGACTTCCTCGTTGACGGCATCGGCGTACGCGAACGCGACGCTCTCCTCGTCCTTGTAGTGCTCGTTGACGGCCTGCTGCGCCATCGTGAACGGCCCGGGCAGCGTGATCTTGATCGTGCGATCGGTGTTCGCGCGCAGGAATCGCACGTCGCGCACTTCGACGGGCGCGCGCCGCTTGATCGGCCCCGACACGATCGGCACGGGAATCTTGATGCCGGTGCGCCCCACGATCTCGCCCACTCGCAGCCGGTCGATGCCGTCGAGCGCGTTCGCGAAGCGGTTCGAGTAGCTCTCGCGGCGGATCTCGCCGTCCGTGATGATGTCGATGCCGGCGCGCTCCTGCTCGCGGATCGCGACGATCGTCGCGTCGTCCTGCGCCTGCTCGAGCCGCTCGGGCGGAATGCGCCAGACCTCGTGCACGCGGACCCGCGGCGCCATCATTTTCGTGAGTAGCGCCCGGTCGATCAGCCAATCGGGCTGCGGATAGCTGCCGACGACCGCCGTTAATAGTTGTTGTGCCATGGCGCCCCCCGCGTCGTGCGAGCGACCAACGATACGGGCCCGCGGCCGGTTTGTCAGGTTGTCTGAACCCGCCCGCAACCGCACAATGCAGGCGTTACCGGCGCCCGCGGGGGTGGGCATGAGCGACGGGCGCGATTCGAACGAGACGGCGTGGCGGACGAAGCGCCGCACCATTCTGAAGGCGTGCTGCGCATTCGCGCTCACGGCTCCGGCCGTGGCGGCCCGCGGCGACGAGACCGACGAGGCCAGCGCGCCGCCCCAAGCCGGCGACGCCCTCGTGTTCGCGTTCGGCAAGCGCGCGGGCCAGGTCATCACGCCGGCCGACCTCACGCTCGGCGTAAAGCAGGTGCTGGCGTTCCCGATGAATCCCACCACGCAGCGCGTGCGTGACGGCTCGCGACTGAACCAACTGGTCGTCGTGCGACTCGACCCGACACAACTCGCCGGCGAGACGCTCGCGCGCGCGGCCGACGGCGTCGTCGCGTATTCCGGCGTGTGCTCGCACACGGGCTGCGACGTCACCGACTGGTTCAACGACAAGCTGCACTTCAAATGCCCGTGCCACGAATCGGAATTCGATCCGAGCGACGCCGCGCGCGTAATCAGCGGACCGGCGCCGTGGCAGCTCGCCGCGCTGCCGCTGAAGCTCGCCGGCGACGCGATCGTCGTGGCCGGCCCGTTCGTAGGTCGACTCGGTTTCGCGCAGCCCGGCCGGTCCGTCGGGTCCGTAGACCTTTCGCAACTACCAACGAAGGAGCTCTCGATGCGCGCCCACTTCGCTTACGTATTGCTCCTGCTGTGCTCGAGCGGGGCGGCGTGCGAGCTACCAGCGCTCCCCGCGATTCCCGAGGAGGTCGGTGACGACGTCTCGCGCGTGTTGATCGATGTGCGCCACTATGCGGACTCGATGATCGAATACACCGGCTGCCTCAAGGCCGAGCTCGAGGCCGCCGGCGGGGACACCGCACCTCAGTCTTACCGGTCCGCACTGGTTCTGCGCAACAATCACGCGGTCGACGAGCACAAGGCAGTCATCGATCTCTATGCCAAACGCGTAGGACCGCTCGAAAATCTGCGCCTCGCGGAATATGTCGGTGCGGACAGCAGAGACTGTCTCTTGGGCTCAGCGATCTTGAAAACGGGTGTCGTGAACGGCAGCGCCGTTGTCTTCTTCTCATTCAACAAGAAGGCGTACCTGAACCTCTTGAAGGCAACGTGCCCCGAGCTCGAGCGCGAAGGCGCGTTCCTTGTTGGAACACCGCGCTCCGCCGGCAACGGGACGAACCCGGCGATGCGGGGCGCGATCAGCCCCAACGGCGTGGGGCCCATGGGGCAAACACCGTTGGTAAGGCGCGTTTGCGAACAGGATCGCATCTTTCCGGGCAGAGAAGAATTCGGGCACCGCGTGATCGGCTGTGCCCTCGGGCGCTTTTTCGCGCTATCGGAGGAGCAGGCGCTGCAGATTCTCGCGCCGCGGGGCGCGCAGACTTCGGAGCCTGCGAAGTAGCCGGTTGCGCGCGGCCCGGCTCTCCGTCGGTCCCGTGACCGCTCAGCGAGCGAGCGCGGCGCGCACGGCCTTCGCGCAGCTCGACTCGAACGACTCGCGTCGTACCGCAACCTTCTTTCGTAGCGTGGCGTCCTTGAGCTCCGTGCGCACTCGCGCGCCGAGATGCGCGGTCAGATCGCGCGAGTCGAGCCCGCCGGGGAACGCGCGATCGAAACCGGCGAGCGCGCGATAGTAGCCTTCCTGCCCTTCGACCTTGCGGCAGCCGGTGACGAGTCCACCGACGATATTCGCGCGCTCGGCCAGGCTGAAGCCAGGCCAGAGCGCGAGCCGCGCGCCCCATTCGTCGAGAAACGGCGCGATCGGCAGCAGCAGCTCCGCGGAACGTCGCAACTCCTTCAGCTCGCGCAACGGATAGTTGCGGTGCCCTTCCCGTGCCATCACGGCGCGGTACACGGCCGCGGCCCGGCCAAACGCGCCGCCGTAGCGCTCGAAGCGTTCGCGAGCAAGATCCGCTGAAGCGCAGCTTGACGGTCGGCGGCAGATGCCGCGCGTGCTTCGATCCCAGCACCTGCATCACGTCGCCCGCGTTGTGCGTGAGAATCGCCGCGAGCGCCGCCAAGGTGGTTTCGCGACCTTTGTCGCGCGCCACTTCGTCGAACGCGCGCGCTTCGCGCGCCAGCTCGGCGTCGATCGCGTCCTCGAAACGAGCCGCGTTCGTCGCGTCACCCGCCTTCCAATGGCCGACGAGCCCGCCGCAGAGCACCGACAAACGCTCGCCGTCGTGCCCGGAGTGCCGCTCGACGCGCGCTCCCGGCCTGTCGAACGTGACGGTGCGCGTCGACACTCCCGACGTGTCCCACTCCGCGATGAACAACGCCAGCTCGCGCATTCGCGCGAGCTCGTCCGCGTCCGTTTGGTCCAGCCACAGCGCGTAGCGAATCTTCGCGTCGACGTCCGTCGGCACATACGTGGCCACGCTCGCAAAGTGGCACGCGAGGCACAGCGCGAAATAGTCCGTTACGATCTGCCGCGGTCGGCGCGTCGGCGGCTCGAACTAGACCGGCATTGTTGCAGAATCGACCACCACCCCAGCGGATGGCGCGCGTGCTCGTCGAGGCGCGAGCCGCTCGTCGCCGGCACCTGCGCGCTCGCGGGATGGCTGCCGTCGAACAGCCAGGGCGCTGCGTTTTCGACGAGCGCAACCAGGTTCTTGGGGCCGATGAAGCCGCCGAACGAGCCTCTAGCCTCCGGTGCAACCGCGCTGCCCACTAGCCGCCCTCCTTCTTCACCACCAGCGCGTTGCACAAAGGTCTGCGAACGCGCTCGCGGGGCGGCCACCCGCCGCCAACAAACCGAGTGACCTGACCAGGTGACATCACGCGGACGTCACTAGACATATTTTGTCAGTCGTCTTTCCATAATCACGGAAAACACCACATTTATGTTACGTGGTATCGCTCTTGCACTTGTCAGACAACGTAAGCGTTATCGGAGAACGGCAATGAGCTGGACAATCTCTGAGAGCCCGCCTAACCACGCGGAACAGGACTTCCTGCAGCGCTATTGTGATCGACAGCAGGCGAAAGAACGTCGTCGTAGCAGCGTAGTCGATCCAAAGTTGCAGTACTCACTGGTCAAGTCGTTCTTGGTCGTGTTCGTGCTGGCATCGTGCGTCTATTACGCGACGATGACCTTGGCCTTCCTCGAGGTCTACAGGATTCTCGATGCGACACAGGACCTCGACCACCACCAGATCGTGGCTAAGGTGCAGCACCTGGAGGGTCTCGCCGCTTGGGCATTCGCGGGGTTCCTGTTAGCGTTTACGCTGATTATCTGGTGGGCCGGATTGAAGCTATCGCATCGCATTGCGGGGCCGATTTTTGCGCTGACGCGACACCTCAATCGGGTGGCCGAAGGCCGGACGGACGCCGACCTACGGTTCCGCAAGAACGACTATTTCTCAGCGCTGCAGGATGCGTTCAATCGCCACATGGAAACCTACCGTCGACGGCTGAGCGGCACTGAACCTCGGGGCGAATGATCCGCGCGCAGTGGCACGCACCTTCGGCTGGACCCGATCAAAGGGTGAAACGGAAACCTTCGACGATCGCACCGGGCGCCGTCACGCTCGCAAGCGTGCGCCCCGTGTAGGTGCCGGCGTCGGGCGAGAGCTCCGCATTCGTGGTGAGCGCGACCAGCCCCGGCCCGAACATGCGCACGAACGAGTCGTCGAAGCGCATCACGCCGATCGGCGCGACGAGCTCGCCTTCCTCGACGGTGAAACACGCGAAGCGCGTCATACCGGTCATGCGGCACGCGAGGCGATCGCTGTAGTTCAGGTAGTGCAGGTTGCTGATGTAGACGCCGGTGCCGAGCGTCTTCAAGCACGTCGCCTTCCCCGAGGCACCCCGGCGCCATCGCGAGCGATTCGGGCGACTCCCAGCCGTTCGCGCCCGTCGCCGTGACACCGTATTCCTTCGCGCTGCGCGGCGAGGCGAGCGTGCCCGCAACCCGACCCTCTTCGACCAGCTTTACGAACTCCGGTTTGACGAATCCGTCGTCCTGGAAGCAGGGTGCGATCCCGCCATTCGACCGATTCCGTCAGCGACACCGATGCGTCGAGCTGTGCCTCGCCCTTGTGCAGTTGCATCAATGTGCAGACCCCGGTCTTCAGCGACTTCAAGCCGAAACCGCCCCACGACAGGGTCGAAGCAACTCGGCCACGGCCACCGGCGTGAAGTACACGCGGTACTCGCCGGGCGACAGCGTTTGGCGCGGACGCGCGAGCAGCTCGACCTGTTCGCGGGCGCGCGGCCATCTTGCGCGCGAACTCCGTTTCGTCCCATGCCGCGCCGGCGTACGACGACTTCACGGCCTGGTCGCCGCCGCGGTACACGCTCCACTCGAGGTGAAAGCTCGCGATGCTGTGCCAGTTGCGCTGCCCGCGACTGTCGGCGAAGGCGCGCACGACTGGACCGCCGGCATAGAGCCCCACGAAGTCCGTGCCGTCGGCGTAGCGTGCGACGGCGTCGATCACCTGCGCCGCACTGGGCAGCTGCCCGTCGGACACGCGTGTCGTCGACGTCACGGTGTCGGGCAGCAGCAGGTACTTGTCCTCGGGCACGAGACGCCAATTGCGCCACAAGGGCGTCACGCTCCTCGAGCAGGGATGCGATGTCCGCCTTGGGGTCGCCGCTCAGCGTGACGGCACCCGTTGTGCGGCACCCACCCCGTACGACGGAGACGGCAGCGTTGCACTGGTCCACATGCGTCGCTTGCCGGACCTTGCCGTGGCTGAACCGAATGAAATCGCTCGTCTCAGCGGCGAAAGAAAGGCTGACCAAGTCGATGCCCGGAGGCGCGACGCAGACGGTGCCGGCGAGCGCGTCGAAATCCTGCCGCGTCATTTCGCGCCACCGAAGACCGTGACGTCGCTGAACTTGCAAGCCGGCGCGGCATGGCCCACGCGGATCACCTGGTTCGGCTCGCCCTTGCCGCAGTATGGCGTGCCCATGACCCGGAACGTGCTCCCGTCGCCCACCATGGACAGCGAGCGCCAGAAGTTCGCAGAGATGCCGCGGTAGTTCGGTCGTTTCACGACTTCGGCGAGCTTGCCGTGACGGATCAGCTGCCCGTACTCGCATCCGAACTGGAACTTGTTTCGGGAGTCGTCGATGCTCCACGAAGAGTTCGTGCGCATCATCACGCCGTTCTCGATGCTCGCGATCATCTCGTCGAGCGTGGACGTTCCCGGCTCGACGTTGAGGTTGCTCATGCGGTCGATCGGCGCACGGTTCCAGCTGCAAGCGCGTGTAGTGGACACGCCCGCGATGTCGGCACGCAGCTCCCGTGCACGTGCTTGCGACACCGTTCCGCCGAGGGGGCGCAGCAGCACGCCGTCCTTGATGATCCATTGGCGTTCCGCCCGCGCCCCATCGTCATCGAAAGCAAACGCGGCAAACTGTGCTTGCACATCCGGCGCGTAGGTCACGTTGAGCAGTCGACTGCCATACCGGTACGTGCCGAACATGTCGAGCGTGACGAAGCTCGTGCCCGCGAAATTGCGCTCGTCGCCGAGGATCCGATCCAGCTCGAGGGGATGACCGATGCTTTCGTGGATCTGCAGCATCATCTGGTCGGGCATGAGCAGCAGTTCCATCTCGCCCGACGGGCAATTGGGCGCGTGCACGAGCTCCAGCGCCTCGCGCGCGACGCGCGGGCCGTCGGTTGCGAATTCGGCCCGTTCGAGCACTTCGAGGCCGCCTTGCTGGCAGAAACCGTTGTACTCGCCGGCGGAAGAGCGCGTTTGCGTATCGCCGTTTGCCGATGCGACGACTGTGATCGACGGAACCATGAAATTCCACGACTGCTCGGCCCGGCCGCCGTCCGACGTCACGAACAGCTGCTGCGTTCGCGTCGTCCAGACGCCAGCCTTACGGTCGACGATCGCATCGTCGATCTTCGCGCTCGCGCAGACCTGTCGCACGAGATCGTATTTCTCCGCGAGCGAGACGGCGGTGATCGGCTTGTCGTTGGGGGAGCGGTAGTCGCCGTCGGGGCGCGGCATACGCACTTTGCGGTAGTCGAACAGGGTGCGCTTCGAGGTCGCCGCCGCCAGCTCGGTAGCACTTGCGAACGCACGCTTCAGCCCCGCCTCCGAAACATCGCTCGTCGCTGCGTAGCCAAGCCCGCCATCCTGGATCACGGAGACCATGACACCCGCGTCGCGCTGGCGCACGGGCGGTTCAGGGACGTCGTCGCGCACGCTTATGCGCTCCGACTGTTCGGTTACGGCTCGCACCGACCAGTAGTCCGCAGGCGGCGCGGTCCTACGAGCGAGACGCTCGATGGAATCCATGGCTGCCGAACTGGGACTCGCGCGGGCCAGCGCCGTGTTCAACGCGGCCCGGTCTTGCTCGCGGAATCGAGCTTGTCGTTCGGCACGCCGGTGTACTGTCCCGGAAGCTGCGGCGAGAAGACGTGGATCCGCTCCTTGTAGCGCCACCCGCCGGCCGTCTTGACGTAGGTGTCCTGATAGCCACCGTCGTGACCGTGGTGCTCGTCGTCGACGTACTTGCCGTTCCTGCCGGGATACACGAGGTACGACTTGCCCTTGGCGCCGTCCGCCGTGGCATCGATCACGAGATTCACGACGATGTGCTCGAGCGGCATTTTCGGAAAGGGACAGCCTTTGCCATGACCACCGGCCGCCTCGGCAAGGCCGTCCCGCCCCTGCCAACGGTTGCCCGTCTTGCCATCGACGAACGCACCGTCCGGAGTGTAGAGGTCCGCATAGTCGAACCCGTCGTTCGCACACGTGTCGAGCGCCCACGCGTACTTACGATTGAGCTGCTCGATCTCGATGTAGTCCAGCGCGGTCAACTGCATGGCCGGCCGGGAATCGGGCTTTGCGGGCGCGGGCGTCTGCGCCAGCGCCTGACCGGCGCCGACCGCGGCAATCGAAGCCGCCAGCAGGATGCGATAAGAGAACATGGTGGACCTCTCGCTCGGTCTTGAGCGTCGGGGGAGTCTACCCGCAGAGGGGTCCCGCTGGCAGACATGGAGAACTTCGTGCGTAAGCCACCTCACGCCGGACCCTTCCTCGGCGCAAACGCCAACGCCGGTGCCCCCGATAAACAACTACGCGAAACGTTCCACCACGCCCAGAAACGGAGGTTGTGGGTCGGCTCCGGGACGGCTTCACTCCTCGCTCGCAGTACTGGACTTCAGCACAAGTCGAGGACGTAGTATTGGCCATAGAACCGGCGTCGAGGGAGGCACCCATGGAAGCGCGCATCGCTCGACTCGAGTCGGACGTGGCGCACCTGCGCTCGGACGTGGCGGACATCAAGGTCGACCTCCGAATCGTGCGCGACAAGCTGGACGGGCTCAAAGACGGCACTACAGCCACGAAGGAAAAACTCGCCGCCGACATCGCCACGACGAGAGAAGACCTCACGGCGGCTATCGCCGCAACGAAGGCAAGCCTCACCGCCGACGTCGCCACCGCGAAGGTTTGGGCGCTGTTGCTCTACATCGCCCTCGCCGCGGGTACCTTCGGAACGTTGGCGCGCAGCTTCGGCTGGCTCTGATTCGCAGCGGCCACGCTCGACTCGTATCGACGGCACCGGCAGCCATAGCGAAGCGCGCCCGGCTCGTTCAGTATTGCCCGTGACAGTCGTTCCGCAAGGGGGAGCTCCATGATCCGCCGTTCTATCGCCTGCATGCTCGCCGCCGGCACGCTGCTCGCGGCGCTCACGGCCGCGGCGCAATCGCCGCGCGCCTACAGTCCCGTGACCGACGCGCGACTCCTGTCGCCCGAGCCCGGCAACTGGCTCATGTACCGCCGCACTTACGACTCGTGGGGCTACAGCCCGCTCGAGCGCATCAACACGCGCAACGTCGGTACGCTCGTGCCCATGTGGAGCGTGTCGACCGGCACGAACGAGGGCCATCAGTCGCCGCCGATCGTCAACGACGGCGTCATGTTCATCACCACGCCGTTCAACCAGGTATTCGCGCTCGACGCAAAGACCGGCGATCTGAAGTGGCGCTACCGGCGGCAGATGCCGGCCGACATCCGCATGGGCCACCCGACGAATCGCGGCGTCGCGCTCTACGGCGACAAGGTGTACATGGCGACGTCCGACGCGAAAGTCGTCGCGCTGAACGCGAAGACCGGCGCCGTCGTATGGGACAAAGCCGTAGAGGACTACAACGGCGGCTACTACATGACGATGGCGCCGCTCGCGGCGCGCGGCAAAATCATGGTCGGCGTGTCGGGCGGCGAGCGCGGCATTCGCGGCTTCGTCGTCGCGCTCGACGCCGAGACCGGCAACCAAGTCTGGAAAACCTACACGATTCCCGGCCCGGGCGAGCCCGGCAACGACACCTGGCCCGGCGATTCGTGGAAGACGGGCGGCGCGCCGGTGTGGGTTACGGGCAGCTACGATCCGAAGCTCGGTCTCACGTACTGGGGCACCGGCAACCCGGGGCCGTGGACCGGCGACACGCGGCCCGGCGACAACCTGTACACGAGCTCGGTCATCGCGCTCGAGGTCGACACGGGCAAGCTGCGCGCCCATCACCAGTACCACTGGAACGATTCGTGGGACTGGGACGAAGTCTCGCCGCCGCTACTCGTCGATCTGCCGCGCAACGGCCAGATGGTGCCCGGCCTCGTGCACCCCGGACGCGACGGCTATCTGTGGATGCTCGAGCGCAGGCCGACAGCATCTCGTTCATCAGCGGCCAACCGTACGTGAAGCAGAACGTGTTCACGAGCCTGGACCCCGTCACGGGCAGGCCCGAGTACGACATGAGCCACAAGCCCGCGATCGGCAAACGCGCGAAGTATTGCCCGTCGCTGTGGGGCGGCAAGGACTGGGTGCCGGCGGCGTACAGCCCGAAGACGGGTTACCTCTATATCCCGGCCAACGAGAACCTGTGTCAGGAGCTCGAAGGCGAGGAAGTCGAATACCGCCGCGGCCAGCAGTACACGGGCGCACAGAGCACCGACTTCACGGTGGCGGACGGCGCCGATCACATCGGCGAGCTGCAGGCCTGGAACCTGCGCACCGGCAAGCGCGTGTGGACGCACAATTACGAGTCGCCGAACTGGGGCCCCGTACTCGCGACGGCGGGCGGCCTCGTGTTTACGGGCGGCACCAGCGATCGCTATTTTCACGCGTTCGACGCCGCGACCGGCAAGCTGCTGTGGCAGTACCGCACGAACTCCGGCATCACGGGCGTGCCGACTTCGTTCGAGGTCGACGGCGTGCAGTACATTGCCGTACAGTCGGGTTGGGGCGTGGACGCGCAAGGCATGCTGGGACGCATCGACAAAGCGCGCAACACGGAGACGATCGTGCCGCAGGGCGGCGTGGTCTGGGTATTTGCGCTGCGCCGCTAAACGGGATTCATGGATCAGAAGAGTTTCCTAAGTCTCACGACCAGTGGTTTCCATCGCATCGCGTACACCGAGTGGGGTAAGCCGAACGGCTCGCCCGCGGTTGTATGCGTTCATGGCCTGACTCGCAACGGCCGCGACTTCGACTATCTCGCTGCGATGCTGCAACGCGACGGGCGCCATGTGGCCTGCCCCGACATGGTGGGCCGCGGCCGCAGCGACTGGCTCGTCGACAAGCGGCACTATACGTTCGCGACGTACTGCGCCGATTTCACTGCATTGCTCGCGCGGCTCGACGGCGAATCGTTCGACTGGGTCGGCACTTCGCTCGGCGGCCTGATCGGCATGTTCATGGCGGCGCAACCGAACTCGCCGATCCGGCGGCTCGTGATCAACGACGCCGGGCCGTTCATCCCGAAGGAAGCGCCGCGGCGCATGCTGACCTACGTCGGCACCCAGGCAACGTTCGCCTCGCTCGCCGAGGCCGAGCAGTACCTACGCAAGATCCTGGCACCGTACGGCAAGCTGCACGACGAACAGTGGGCGCACCTGACGCGCTACAGCGTGCGCCAGCGGCCGGATGGCACCTACGAGACCATCTACGACCCCGGCATCGCGGTGCCGATGAGGTCCGTGCCGATCGCGGACTTGAACCTCTGGCCCGTGTGGGACCAGATTCGCTGCCCCGTGCTCGTGCTGCGCGGCGCGGAATCCGACGTGTTGATGAAAGAGACGGCGGAGAAGATGAAGACGCGCGGCCCGAAGGTCGAAGTCGTCGAGTTCGAAGGCGTCGGTCACGCGCCGCCGCTGCTCGCCTCGCGCCACATCGACGTCGTGCGGGACTGGTTGTTGAGTTAGAGGCGCGCCGATGGAACGACCTGCAAATGTCTTGCTCTCTGCCGCCCTGCTGCTCGCGACCACTGCCGTCTGCGCGCACCACTCCGCGGCGATGTTCGATGGGAGCAAGGAGATCACGCTGACCGGCACCGTCAAAGAGTTCCAGTGGATGAGCCCGCACTGCTGGATCCAGTTGCTGGTGGCCGACGCCGCGAACGCCAACGCGCCGACCGTCGAGTGGGGCATCGAGATGGACAACCCCGTGGGGTTGTCGCGCCACGGGTGGAAACCGCGGAGCTTGCAGGCCGGCGACAGAGTCACCGTCATCGCGCACCCGCTACGCGACGGCACGCGCGGCGCGCAGGTCGTGTCGGTGGCGAAAGGCGGCCAGCTCGTCGGCAATCCGGAGAAAGCGAAGTGACCGGAGCTCGAGCATGAGACGCACAACGCTGTTCGTTGCGCTCGTGGCCGGGGTCGTGGGTGTTTCGGCGTGCCAGCAGACCGCCGCGGTCGGCGCGCGCGGCGGCGTTCGCGAAGCTCCCGGACTGGTCCGGCCTGTGGGAGCCGAACGTGTTCGTCGGTGAAGGCATCGGTCAAAGCTTGAGCGCAGAAGGTTTGAAGAACGGCGCGCCGATCCTAGGCGCCAAGATGCCGCTCAACGCCGAGTGGCAGGCGAAGTTCGACGCGATCAAGAAAGAGCACGACGAGGCCGTGGCCGCAGATCCCGATCACCCGCCCGCGCCGGCGTACGTGCCGTGCTCGGCGCCGCCGTTCCTGCTCGGCAGCATCTCCCCGACGCTGTCGCAGTGGCGCATCACGCCGGAAGAAGTCACGTTCATCGACACCATCGGCTTCATCCGTCACGTCTACACCGACGGCCGCGCACATCCGCCGGCGGAAGAGCTCTGGGCCACGAAAATGGGCGATTCGGTGGGGCGCTGGGAAGGCGACACGCTCGTCGTCGACACCGTCGCGATCAAACCGACGCTCGTGCTGTTCAGCTTCCTGCCGCTGAAGATGAGCGACCAGCTGCACTTCATCGAGCGCATCCGCATGGTCGACGGCAAAGAGATCGAAGACCAGCTCACGGTCGAAGATCCGGTCGCGTTGACCGAGCCGTTCAAGATCACGCTGAAGTACGCGCGCGTCACGGACGCCACACGCATGATCGACGAAGCGGAATGCGATCAGGTCTCCGATCGCAACCCGATCGTGAATGGCCGGTTCACCTCGATCACGGAACGTTGACGCTCACCGCCGCGACGGCGCGGCGCCCGGCAGCGCGAACGAGATCAACGCGGCGCCCGACGCGATCAGCACCTGCTGCCGGCCATCGAGCATGTAGGTCATCGGCGCGGCGCCCCAGATCGAGGTGCCGGTCTGGTAGTGCCACAGCTCTCTGCCGTTCGCGGCGTCGAACGCGATGAAGTTGCCTTCCTGATCGCCGGAAAACACGAGCCCCGCCGCCGTGCTCATGACGCCGGCCAGGTTCGCCTGCGGGTAGCGAAACTCCCACTTCAGCTCGCCGGTGCGCGCGTCGAGCGCGCGCAGCGCGCCGTACTGCTTGTCGCGATCGATCCACGTGACGCCGCCCGGCGTGATCTCACCCGGCACGTACTGCGGCTCCTGCGCGAGATAGCGCGCGCAGGTTTCGCGCGCGTTGACGAAGAAGAGCTGCAGCTTCGGATTGAACGCCGGCGGATTGAAGTTCGTGCCACCCCACTGATCGGGCAGACAGCCGCTGCTGCCGTCCGCGTTCAGCACGATGGGCCGGCCCTTCGCGTCGAGCTCGCGCGCCCAGGTCGTCGCGGTAAATGGTTTGCCGAGCAGCAGCTCGCCCGTCACGCGATCAAGCACGTAGAAGAAGCCGTTGCGGTTCGCGACCATCACGACCTGCCGCGACTTGCCGCCGATCGGAACCTCGGCCAGCACCGGCACGTGATTCGCATCCCAGTCGTGCGTGTCGTGCGGCGAGAACTGAAAATGCCAGCGCAGCGTGCCGGTCTTCGCATCGATCGCCAGCAGCGACGCCGTATACAGGTTGTCGCCTTGCCGATTGCCGCTGTAGATATCCGGGTTCGGATTGCCGGTGCCCCAATACAGGAGCCCCAACTGCGGATCGTAGCTGCCGGTCATCCACGTGCCACCGCCGCCGCGCGCGGCTGCTTCGACGTTCGGCCACGTGTTGCTGCCGGGTTCACCCGGCCCGGGCACGGTGTACAGGCGCCAGCGGCGCGCGCCGGTAGCGGCATCGTACGAATCGAGGAAACCGCGCGTCGCGTACTCGCCGCCGCCGATGCCGACGATGACCTGATCGTCGACGACGAGCGGCGCGAGCGTGGCGGCATAGCCTTGCCGATAGTCGGCGAGCCGCACGTCCCACACGACTCCGCCCGTGCGCCGATCGAGCGCGAGCAGATGCGCGTCGAGCGTCGTCATGTAGAGCAGGTCGCCCAAGATCGCGAAGCCGCGATTCACGGGCGCCAACGCGCCGTACGTCAAATTGTTCGGCAACGTGCGCCGGTATTCCCAGAACGGCCGGCCCGTGCGCGCGTCGACCGCCCATGCGTAGTTGTTCGAGCCCGTCACGTACAACACGCCGTCCACGGCGAGCGGCGTCGTCTCGAACCCGCGGCCGCGCGCGTACGAGCCGGTCTGGAACGTCCACTGTGCCGCGAGCGAGCCCACGTTGCGCGGCGTGACCTGCGTCAGCGGGCTGTGGCGCTGACCGGTGTAGTCGCCCGAGAACGTGAGCCAGCGGGTCGGATCGGCGAGCCCTGCGCGAATGTCGGCGGCCGTCACGCCGCTCGGGGCCGCCGGCGCTGTCGGCGCTGTCGGCGCCGAGGGGCTCTGTGCGTTGAGAATCGACGGCAGCACGCCGTTGATGGCCAGCGTCGCAATCACTGCGCGTAACACTCTCTGCATCACTTCGCTCCCGTGCCGGTCTCGCGCAGCGTGCCGAGATACGCCAGCAGATTCTCGAGCTCCGATTCACCGAGCTTGGCGGCTGAAAACGCCGGCATCAACGACTCCGCGCGCGGCGCGATCTTTCCGAGCGCCGCCTTGCGCAGCCCGAGCAGGCGGCCGTCCATCGTCAACACCTGAATCGAGAACGCGTCTTCGGCCTTCACGACGCCCTCGATTCGTTCGCCGCGATTCACGAGCTCCACGGTGCGGAACCCGGCCGGCACGTTCGAGCTCGGTTCGCGAAGCGCTGTGACGAGCGCTTCGCGCGAACGTGTGAGCCCAATCAGCGTGAGATCCGGGCCGAGCGACCCGCCCTGCGCTCCGACCCGATGGCATTGCTGGCACTGCACTGCGAACAGCGCGCGCCCGCGCTTGGGATCGCCGCTGCTCACGAGCTGCGGTGCCACGCTGATGCTGCGCAGGTAAGCGACGATGGCCCAGAGCTCGTGGTCGGGCGCGGCGCTCGGCGGCATGATGCTGCCCGGCACGCCGCGGCGGATCGTCGCGAACGTCGATTCGGAGGTAGCGCCCGCGGCCCAGCGCTGCGTGAGATCGGGGCCGCGGCTGCCCTTCGCGTCAGCGCCGTGACAGTCCGCGCAGCGGCCGGCGAACAGCGCGCCGCCCGCGGTCACCGCTGCGGCATCGCCCTCAAAAGGATTGGGCTGCTGGGCGAACGCCGGCGGCGTTGCCCACGCACACACCAGCAACGAAAGGCCGATCAGTCGCGCTCGCACCGGCGCAGATTACATGGAGCGGACCCCGAATCGGAAGCCTGCCGCGTCCGCCCACGCGTTCGGTCAAGCGCTCGCCTGGTCGAGCTGTACCACGTCGGCGGGCGCGAGTTCGATACGTAGAGCGCCCATGAGCTCGTTCAGCTGTGCGACCGACGTGGCGCTCGCGATCGGCGCCGCCATTGCCGGTTTCGCCATGATCCACGCGAGCGCGACCTGAGCGCACGTCGCCTCGTGCCGCGCCGCAACCGCATCCAGCGCAGCCAGCACAACGGGGCCTTTGCCCTGCAGGAACTTGTCCATGCGCGGGGCGGCGCCGCGCGGGCTCTTCGAAAAATCCGCGGAGCTACGATACTTGCCCGTCAGGAAGCCGCTCGCGAGCCCGAAGTACGGCAGGATCGACACGTGCTCGCGCACGCAGAACGGCACGAGGTCGGCCTCGATCTCGCGACAGAGCAGGTTGTACTCGGGCTGCTGCGCGACGAAGGCGACTGCGCGCAAGCGCGCGCTCGTCTCGAGCGCCTCGGTCAATCGCGGGACCTTGTAGTTCGACGCGCCGATCGCGCGAACTTTGCCGGCACGCACGAGCTCGTCGAGCGCGCCGATGAATTCCTCGGGCGGCGTCTCGTCGTCGTCCTTATGAATCCAGTAGAGATCGATCGTGTCGACCCCAAGGCGGCGCAACGAATCGTTGCAGCCATCGATGATGTTCTGGCGCTTCAACCCCGGCCGCTTGCCCCACAGGCCGACCTTCGTGCCGATGACGACCTGTTCGCGTTTGCCGCTACGCTTCAGCCACTTGCCGATCACGGTCTCGCTCTCGCCACCCTCGTGCCCCGGCACCCACGACGAGTACGCGTCGGCCGTGTCGATCGAGTTGCCGCCCTGGGCGACGAACGCGTCTAAGATCGCGAACGACGTGGCTTCGTCGGCCGTCCAGCCGAACACGTTGCCGCCGAGCATCAGCGGCGTGATGGCGAGATCGGACTTGCCGAGCTTACGTTTGCGCATGCGCCAAGAGTAATCCCTGCGGAAACGCGCGGACAAGCGCGCCGCCCGGCCGGCAGCTCGAAAGGCCTCAGAACTTCGCGCGCAGCGCGATACCGACGGTCCGCGGGTCGTTCGGCGTGCCGACGATCAGGCCCGAGTTGCCCGCCTGTACGGTCAGGTTCTGCATGTACTCTTCGTCGAGCAGGTTGCGCACCCAGAGCGAAACTTCCCACGGCCCGGCATGGCGAAGACCGATGCTCGCGTTCACGAGGCTGTAACCGTCGAGGCGCGTGTACTTCGAGTCGGAAGGATCGCCGTACACGCCCGTGCGCGACAGGATGTCGGTGCGTACGTAGATCTCGCGGTCACGGCCGCCAAGCGCGTGCGTAAACTCCATGCCGGCCGAGCGCGTCCAGCGCGGCAGCGCCGACAGCGGCTTGCCGGACAGATCGCACACCGTCGTCGCAGTGCCGATCGCTTCGATCGGGCACGGACCGTTCTTGTAGGAGTCGTACACGCCGTCCGCATTCGCGAGCGACGCATACGCCGTGAAGTGCTGGCCGACGCGGAACGTGCTGTCGATCTCTACGCCCTGCACGTGCACGGCTTCGATGTTCGCGAGATAGCCGCGCAGCGCGCCGGGCCCGGTGTCGACGACGTTGGCCTGGAAGTCGTGCACGTTGGTGTCGTAGATATCGGCGTTCAGCGTGACGCGACCCTTCGCGAGCTGCGTCTTCACGCCGAGCTCCGTGGTCTTGTTCTGCTCGGGCCGCACGACGGCCGTCGCGAGCGCCGGCTGGTTCTGCTGCGTTCAACGGCAGGCCCGACATGTTGATGCCGCCGGACTTCTGCCGCGCGAATAGCTGACGTACGTCAGCAAATTGCTCGGGAAGCGATACGAAGCGACGACGCGACCGGAGCCGCTGTCGTCGTCCACCGCGGCGCTGTACGACTGCGGCCGCAGGATCGACAGCTTGGCGTTCACCTGAGTGCGGGCATCGACCGTTGCGAGACCGCCGGACACGGTCGAGTCGAAGCTACCATCCTTGTCCTCCGATCGTGTAGCGCCAGCCGAGCGTCAGATCCCAGTGTTTCGTCGCGTGCCAGGTGGCCTCGCCGAACACGGCGCGGCTCGCGGACTCGAAACGCGTGATCGCCGTCCGTGCGATAGCCGTCGAGCAGATTCGACGGCGTGGCAGGCGGCAGCCCGAGCAGCCAGTAGGCCGCGAGCGGGCCGTACACCGTGATCGGGTGACCGTCGATGGCCTGCTTGAAGAAGTAGTAGCCCGCGACGTAGTCGACGCGTCGGTCACCGCGCGTCGCAATACGCAGCTCCTGGCTGTACTGATCCTGACGCGACGGGATGTGCTGCGACGTCTGGATCGACAGGCCCGTGTAGTCGCGATCGTTCTCGGCATCCCACTTCCAGAAACGCCAGGCGCTGATCGAGGTCAGCGTAAATTTGCCGACGTCCCAATCGATCGTGGTCGAGAGCCCGCCTTCCGCAGTGTCCACCGCTAGAGGGCCGTCGATGTCGGTGAGTCGATCGTACGGATTCAAGCTCGGCGGCGCGTAGTTCTGACCGGCCGCGAGCGCCGGATACTGCCGCGCGGCCGTTTTCAGCGTCGGCGCCACGGAGAAGTACACCTGCGTGCAGCACGTCGAATCGAAGTTGCTGCGATCGGCGATGAATCTGAAGCGCAGACCGTCCACCGGCTTGAAGAGCAGCTCGCCGCGCATAGCCGACGTGCCGAGCGTGTTCAGGTCCACGCCCGTACGCGTGTCGTGGATTACGCCGTCGCGCTCGATCCACGAAGCCGAGAATCGCCCCGCCAGCGTGTCGCCGGCGAGGGGCCCGCTCGCGGTGCCCATGTACTGCCGATAGTCGTCGCCCGCGACGCGCGTCTCGAACCTGAAGTCCGGCTCGAAGCTCGGCGCCGTCGTCACGACGTTGATCGCGCCGGCAGTCGTGTTCTTGCCGAACAGCGTGCCCTGCGGACCGCGCAGCACCTCGACGCGGTCGAGGTCCACGAAATCGAACGCCGCGGTGGCCGGGCGCGCGTGATAGACGCCGTCGACGTAGAAGCCGACGCCGGGCTCGAGCCCGTCGTTGGCTTGCGATACGGCCACGACACTGCTGCCGAGGCCGCGAATCGTGAACGCCGTGTTGCGCGGGTTCGGCGACACGTAGTTCAGGCTCGGCACGAGCTGCGAGACCTGCTGGATGTTGTTCGCGAACGTCGAATCGAGCGTGTTGCCGCTGACGACCGAGAGCGACACGGGCACGCTCTGCGCGTCTTCCTCGCGCAGCCGCGCGGTGACGAGCACGGTTTCGACGCCGGCGGCGCGCTGACTCTCGGCGTCGGGCGCGGCCAGGGCCGAGGAGGCCCCGTAGGACGCACTGATGAACGTCAGCAGACTGACGAAGGTTTGACGAGGTTGTTTGTGCATGGCCGCGGCCGTTGTCGGCCGTTCTGAATGAGTGGTCAGCGTATTATATACAGTAGGATATATCGCTATTCAACTCGTTGGGTGAATCTCACGAGATCTCGTGTTCTCCATTGATCTTGGTGAATACAACGAGGCGCGAGGTAGGCGCTACATCAAGCCGTCTGCCGCGAGCGCAGCCTCAACGTAGTCCAGGAACACGCGCACCTTGTGCGGCACGAAACGCTGCTGAGCGATTGCGCCGTACACCGAGTGCGACGGGGCACGATATTCACGCAGTGCCTCGACGAGTGCACCGCTCTTCAACAGATCGTCGACCACGAACAATGGCGTGAGCGCGATCCCGCAACCGGCGACAAGCGCTTCGCGCAGCATGACGCTGTTGTTCACACGGTAGCTGCCGGCCACGACGACCGGCGGCCGACCTGCCTCTGCGCCTAGGGGCCACTCCGCGCCGGAAGCGTGCTGCGAGTACACGAGACAGTTGTGCTGTCGCAGATCCTCCGGCACCGCCAGCGGTTTGCTCACAGCCAGATACTTCGGCGCGACTACCAACACTCGCTGCACCGTGCCGAGACGCCGCACCACGACACTCGAGTCCGGCAGCTGCGTCGCGATGCGCAGCGCGCAATCGAAGCCGTCTTCGACGAGACTCACGAACCGATCGCTGAGCGCGAGATCGAGCGTCAGTCGTGGATAGCGCTGGAGAAACTCCGGAACTCGCGGCGACAGCCAACGCAGCGCAAACGAGGTCGGCACCGACACGCTCAATGTTCCCGTCGCGTGCAGGGAGCGCGATCGCGCGCGCTCACCCGCGAGATCGAGCTCGTCGAGCACGTGCACGGCGGCGGCGTAGAACTCGTCGCCCGCTTCGTTCGTGCGAATCGTGCGCGTGGTTCGATCGAGCAGCCTCGCGCCGACGTCGGCTTCGAGCTGCGCAACGAGCTTGCTGATGGCGCCGCCCGTCATGCCGAGACTGCGGGCCGCGGCCGTGAACGAGCGCAGCTCGACCACGCGTCGAAACGCATGCAGCGCATTGACACTGGGCATCCGCATATTAATTCCTATTTGGAACTAATCATGTTCCAGTTTGCACCTATGCACGGTTTTTTGGAATCAATAGCCTGGCCGCACCTTCAATCGACTCCGGAGACCTCCATGACCAAGACCAACCTGAATGCGCTGCGCATGGTCCTCGTCCTCGCGGGCCTGTTCACGACGTTCACCGGCATCAACATCGCGTTCGGCGGCATCCCCACGCTCGGCTGGCAGGGAGTGGACGATTTTTTCGTGGTCACGAACGTGCACGACTTCCTGGTCCAGGACAGCCACGTGCGATTTCTTGGCGGAGTGTGGATCGGTGTGGGACTGCTGCTGATGCTGAGCCCAAGCGATCTGAAGCGCTGCCGCGCGCCACTGACGCTCGTGTTCGGCCTGATCTTCTTGGGCGGGCTGGCGCGACTCGGCCAACTGAACTTTGCGGTGACGTTCGGGCCCGACATCGTGGGCTCGCTCGTCGCCGAAGTGATCGGGATGCCGGTGCTCTACGTGTGGCTCACGCGAGCACTCCGCGACAACACGCGTCACTTGCCTCGCGAAGGCGTGGTGAGCTCGTCGCGCGCGATGTAGCCGCCTTTCATGACGAACCGCACGTGCTGCATCTCGCGTGACGTCGCGCAGCGGATCGCCGGTCACGGCGATGATGTCCGCGAACTTGCCGGGCTCGAGGCTGCCGATATCTTTTTCCCAGTGGTAGTTCAGCATCGTCGCGGCGTTCAGATACGCGGTTTGCAGCGCCTGCGCGTTCGTCATGCCCCACTGCACGTAGTACTTGAACTGATCGGCGCCTGATGCCGTGCGGAATGATGTCGGACGTGGCGCCGCTGCCGAACACGATCGGTCACGCCGGCGCGGAACGCGCGCTTGAACGCAGCTTCCGCAAGCGCGATGCGCGTGGTCTTGCCGCCGGCCTTGCGGTCTTCATCCACCTGGTACAGCAGATCGTCGAGCGTGCAGACGAACGGCAGCTTCTTCTGAAGCAGCACCTGCACGCCGGCATCGTCGAGCTCGAGCAAGTGCGTCGGTGCATCGACGCCCGCGTTCAGGCAGCTGCGCATACCCTCACCGCCATACGTGTGGCACGCCACCTTGAGGCCGAGCCGGTGCGCCTCGTCGGTGATCGCTTCGACTTCCTCCGGCGTCAGCGACGGCGTCGTGATCAGGCTGCCGTCGGGCATGAACAGGTGATACGGCCCTTCGAAATCCTGCGACGTGTAGATCTTGACCCAGTCGACGCCGTGCAGCTTGGCCTCGCGCACGGCGGCGCGCGCGAGCCACGGCGAGTTCACGTTCTTGCCTTCCGTGAACTCGGAATAGAACCGCTCGCCGCTTTCGTCGGCGTACGCGTTGCTCGCGCGGATGTTCAGCGACTGACCGACCACCTGCATGCGCGGCCCGAGCACCATGCCGGCGTTGATCGCGTCGCGCAGGTCGACGGTGTTGAAGCCGCCGCGCGAATCCATGTCGGCTACGGTCGTAAAGCCCGCGAGCAGGTCGGTCTGCGCGCTCGCGAGCGCGATGTACGCGCGCTCGGCCGGCGTGCGCCCGCCGCGATTGCCGCCCGTGTTCACGTGCACGTGCGCGTCGATCATGCCGGGCATCACGGTGGCGTTGCTCAGGTCGATGACTCGCGCGTCGCGCGGGATGTTCACGTTCGCGCCGATCTCGGCGATCCGCTCGCCGCGAATCAGGATCGTCTGGCCGGTGAGCAGGGTGCCCGCGCGCGCGTCGAACAGCCGGCCCGCGCGAATCGCGACGACCTGCGCCGCGGGCGCGCGAAATCGGCCGCGCGCACCGGTGCCGTCGCTGCCGCCGGTGGATTCCTGCGCCGCGAGCGACAGCGCGGCCCCGAACGCGACGAGCGCCGCCGCGAACGTGCACGCGCGGCGCACGTTCATCGCAGCCACTCCTTCGGAACCGGCACGGCGCGCTGATTCGACAGGATCTTCGCGCGGCGTTCTTTCTCCTCGGCGCTCAGCTTGCTCGGGTCCTCGGCGAAGTCGGCGCCGACAGCCATGCCCTTCACGACGCCCGGCCGCGCCGCAACGGCCTCGAGCCAGCGCTTCGTGTTCGGAAACTCACTCAAGTCGATACCGCGCATCTGCCAGTAGCTGGCCCAGGGGTAGCAGATCATGTCGGCGATCGTGTACTGCCCGGCGGCGAGCCATTCCTTGCCGTGTAGCCCGAGATTCAGCACGCCGTAGAGCCGATGGACCTCGTTGTCGAACCGGCGGATCGCGTACGCCTGGTCACCGTTCTTCGGCTCCTCGGCCGCGCGGCGGAAGTGGCCCTGCTCACCCATCTTCGGACCCTGGTTCGCCATCTGCCACATGAGCCACTGCACGACTTCGTACTTGCTGCGCGTGTCCTGCGGGAAGAACCGGCCCGCCTTCTCCGCGACGTACATCATGATGGCCGCCGACTCGAAGATCGCGATCGGCGGCACCGCCGCCTTTCGGCTCCGTGTCGACGAGCGCGGGCATGCGGTTGTTCGGCGAGATGCGGAGGAATTCCGGATGGAACTGATCGCCGCGGCCGATGTGCACGGGCTTCACCGTGTACGGCAACGCGCACTCCTCGAGCAGGATCGTGATCTTCTTGCCGTTCGGCGTGGGCCAGAAGTAGAGCTCGAGCATGACTACGGCGTAGCCCGGCCGGCGCGATGATGAGTCTTGCCGTCGACGACCGGGTTGCGATCGTTCTCGTCGCACAGCCCGTGCACCATGCGATCGAGATCCGTCACGCGCTCGTACGGGATCGTGACCTTCCACGGCTTCGTGAACGCGATCCTGTCATCGATCGTGAGCTCGTCCTCGAACGGTCGGTACCGACCATGCGCAATCGTTCGGTGAAATGTGCCTGGTCGCTCAACGTCGGCGGGAAACGGCTCGGCTGGACGGCGATCGTGTCGACCACGAGCGTCTGTCCCTCCCAATGACCGACCGAGTCACCCCATGGCGTGGGCCAAACGTCCTCCGGCTTGGGGTGCGTGCGGCCATCGGTATACACGTGGCGCACCTCGCGCCCGCCCCAGATCATCACGGTTTCCTCGGGCGTCAGCAGGAACTGAAACACCCACGGATTCTCCATGACGAACGGAAACGGGAAGCCGCACTCCTTCGTGGCCGTGGAGGCATTCTTGCGCTGCTCTTCGACCTTCGCCGCCCACTCGCTCGTGTACGGCGGTTTGCTGCGCAGCACGCCAACGTTCGGCGGTGCCCCTGGCGGCGCGCGCCCCGACAGTCCGAGATTGTTGCGGCTCTCGGCGATCCAGAATCCCGTCCAGTTCGGCAGCTTGGCAAAGCTCGCAACGCGATCGGCCGGCTTGGTCTGCGCCGACACACCGGTCGTGGTCAATACTGCCGTAGCCAACGCGACCCAAACAGGCTGCTTGTTTTCACCGCTGTCTCCCAAGCGCGGCACCGCCGTCGCCGGTTGCCGAGAGAAAGAGCCCGGCGTGCGTACCGTCGCGCGCCGGACGTACGAGAACCGTGATCTCGTCGCCCGGCTTCAACGTGCCGGGCTTCCAGCCGGCTTGATAGAGCTGCAGCGGCGCGCCCATCTCGACGCTCCACTCCTCATCGCCCGCAGCGGCAGCCACCGTGACCTGAATCCAGCAATGCGGATTGGTCCACTGGAACTCGCGAACCTTGCCGGTCAACGTGAGCATCTTGTCGGATCGTAGATGGCGCCGGAGTGGTGAGCGTGACTCGGCGCGCCAACCAGAAGAATCGCGATCAGAAGCGCTGCGCTGCGCGTGGCCGACATGCGGAAATCCTCCCGGACGAGCGCCGCGGCCGCTCTGCAAGCCACGGCGGCCAGCGGGCCATGAGCGAACGAGCGTAGCACGCGTCGCGCGCGTGTGGTAACTCCGCCACGCGCCCGCAACGCGTGACGACCCGCCGCTTCGACGCGGTGCTCGAGCTCACCGTTGTTTTCTCGTCACGCTCCCGCGGTCGCGGCGCGGAGCATTACGTCGCGTTCCACTCTGGTGCATACGCGCCCGGGGCGTATGATCCGGACCGACGCGTGGGGACGCGTCGTCTCTAACCTCGATAACAACAATTCAACCGGGGGGTCTCATGTCGGTTCAAAAGATAGCTTTCCTCGTCGCTCTGTTGCTGGCGATCGTTGCCGCCTTCGCAACGATTCCGTACGCCGCGCTGATACTTGCAGTGCTCGGACTCATCGGCGGCTTGACCGTCGTGCCCGAGGAGCACGTGCGGGTCATCGTGTCGGCATTGGCGCTGAAGTATCTCGCCGAGACTTTCGGTGCGATCCCGCAAGTGGGTGGCTACGTCACGTCGATCATCGGCAACGTCGCGCTAATCGCAGCGGGCGGCGCACTGATGATCATCTTCCGCAACATCTACGGGCGGGTAAAGCCGTAACGTTCAGCGCCAGCGACGCGGTCGCGGCGGGCGCCTTGAGCCCGCCGCGCCCTTGAACGACGCGCTGCGTTCAGCGCCGGCAGTCGTACGGCCGGACCTGCTCGCCGGGCCGCCACTCCCAGGCTTTGCGCAGCGTGACGGGCGCCGTGAACGTCGCGGGATCGTTCACGGTCAGCGTGTAGTCGAGGCGGCTGCCGTCCGCGTTCAGCGTGAAGCGCTCGTCGTAGCCGCGCCGCCGAGCCCACCGGAATGCCCGTCGCGTTGAAGAACTTGTAGTCCGCTGCCGCGTAGTCTCGACGACGAGTGTCTTGCCGTCGAAACGTCCGGTCGAAGTACCGACGCCGTGGCTCGTTGCGCGCCTGTGCCGCGGCGGCCGGTGACAACGCGATCCGACGCACCGTGTCGTATTCCTCGAGATGCAGCTCGATCACGTCGCCGCGATTGCACGAACTCGATCGGGATACGGCTGCTCCATGACGTAGGGCATGCCTTTCGGCGCGCAGTTGCGGGTCGGATCGTTCTTGACCGGATCGAACGCCGCGCGCGCGGCCGCGGCGGCCGGAGTCAGCGGCAGAGCTTTCGCATCGCCCCAGAAAGCCGGCGGGCTCGTCGTGTTCGTCCACACGCGGAACAGGCCGAGCTTGCCCGACGCATCGGTCGCGACCGCGGTGCGCGTGTCGGTGCCGATCGTGCGCTGCGACCAGCGCGCCGGAATGCCGCTGCCGAACAGGATCTCCTCGCCGCTCGGCAACAGCATGTTGTTGATCCACATGATGTCGTCGCGCGCGCGACCGCCGTTGCCGGCGATCTTCACGTGCGTGCCGACCTTCACGAGATCGGCCGTGAGCCCGAAACGGCTCACGATGCTGACCGAGTTCGATTCGATGTCCCAGACGCGCTCGCGGCCGTCCGCGCCGGGCCCGCGCACCTTGAAGCGCACGTGCGGATTGACCCACTGGATCTCGGTGATGTCGCCTTCCGTCTCGACGACCGACTCGCGGTCGTAGACCGCGGCCGACGAGTGGTGCGCAAACGCGGGCGGCGCGAGCAACGCCAGGGCGCCTAGTGCGGCGACTATCCTCATTGGAGCTTCTCCCTTTCTGCGGCTTACCATTGCGATCCACCGCGCGCAGTATCATCACCGAAGCATACGACTGCTCCGGGGGATCACCAACATGCATCTCAGTCACGAAGTTCGCGCGGCCGCGCTCGCGGGACTGCTCGTCGCAAGTGGCCTGCTCTGCACCGGCGCTGCCGCACAAACCGCAGCGAGCCTGCGACAACGCCTGCCTCAAAGCCTTCATGGACGGCTACATCGATGCGCTCGCGCATCGCGACGCCACGAAGCTGCCCGTGGTCAAAGAGGTGAAGTACACGGAGAACGGCCGCGTGCTCGACCTCGGCCAAGGCTTCTGGCACACGGCCGGCGCGCCGATCCGCTATCGCGACTACATCTTCGATCCGAGCGCCGGCAGCGTGGCGGCGTTCACGGCGCTGAAGGAGTACGACGCGACCGCGGAGATGTTCGTGCGCCTGAAGGTCGCGAGCAGCAAGATCACGGAGATCGAAACGTTCGTCGTGCGCGCCGGCGATCAGCGCTGGTTCGCGCCGCAGAACCTCGAGCACATGTCCGACCTCTTCGCGCAGACGGTGCCGCCGGCCGAGCGCCACACGCGCGAGCAGCTCGTCGCGACGGCGAACTCGTATTTCGACGCGATTCAGACCGAGGGCACGCCGCAGTTCAAGCAGGCGCCGTTCGCGCCCGGCATGAAGCGGTTCGAGAACGGCCTGCAGACGACCAACGTCACGAGTAACCCGATCATGGAGCGCCACACGTGGAGCCCGGATCTACAGCTCGAGCGTGCGTCGTACAAAGGCACGCTGGTCATGGACCGCCGCTTCCCCATCGTCGACGTCGAGCACGGCACCGTGCTCGCCGTCGGCACGTTCCGGCGCGAAGGCCCGGATACGTCCACGCTGCTCCTGGCCGAGATGTTCAAGGTCACCGGCGGCAAGCTGCGCGAGATTCGCGCCGTGATCCTGAACTTGCCGAACGGCGCCGGCACGGGGTGGACCGCGCGGTGAAAGCGTGCGGACTGATCGCCGCTTGTTGGCTGCTGGCGGTGGCCACGCCCGGCGCGGCGCAAAGTCGAAACGCCGCCAAACCCGACCTGTCCGGCATCTGGATGCAGGACCGCGGCAGCTGGGTCATCGATCGGTTGCCGTTCACTCCGGCGGGCGCGGCGAAGCACGCGTCGAAGCAGACGCCGAGCGCGGTCGAGGCCTGCACGCTGCACTACTTCGGCCAGATCATCACCGGCCCGTTGCCGGTCGAGATCCTGCAGAGCGACCAACGCGTCACGCTGCTCTACGAGAACGATCACGAGGTACGGCGGGTCTTCATGGACGGCCGCAGCCACCCGAAGGACCTCGACGCGACGACGATGGGTCATTCGATTGGCCGGTGGGAAGGCGACACGCTCGTGATCGAGACCGTAGGCTTGCGCGAGGGTTGGTTTCGGCCGGAAGGCGTGCCCTACACCGGGCAGGCGCGCGTGCTCGAACGGCTCACGCTCGACAAGGGCGGCGACAAGATCCACGTGGTACTCACGCTCGAGGACCCCGCGTACTACGCGAAGCCGGTCGAAGTCACGCGCGAGTTCAAACGCATGCCCGAGGGCGAGATCCTCGAGGACCTCTGCGTCGTGTCCGACTATCTGTACAAATGAGGTGGCCAGCATGAAAGGAAGGCTCGGAGCCCTACTCGGCCTGGCCCTGTTGTCGGGAGCGGGCGCGTTACAGGCCCACCATTCCTTTCCCGCCGTGTACGACGCCAAGGCCCGAAAGACGATCACCGGCGTCGTCACGCAGATGCTGTACCAGAATCCGCACGCGCGCCTCTACCTGCGCGTGACGAACGCCGACGGCACCGAAGACCTCTGGGAGCTCGAGACGCAGAACACGAGCTTCCTGCGCCGCGGCGGCTGGCTGCCGAGCTCCGTCCAGCAAGGGGACCGCCTCACCGTCGAAGGCAACGTCGCCTTCAAGATCGAGAAGCGGCTGTACATTCAGGTCGTGACGCAGGAAAACGGCCACGTCCTGTGGGTCCAGGACCCAGCACCGCTCAGGGAAGAGGGCTACCTTCCGCCGACATCGACCGAACCCGGGAAGTAGGACGAACGTCGCAGCGCCGAGCGAACGCGCGCGCGGTTGCCACGGCGGTCACGGCGTGGGGCAAGCGGGAACGCCGTCCGCGTACTCCCAACGCGCGGCGGCTAGGAACTCGGCTGCCGCGAGATGACCGCCGCGGCGACGGAGCCAATCCTCGACCAGCTCGCGCATCACGGGCGCGTTCGCCGGCACGTCGATCGCAGCGCCGTTCACCGCCGGCGCGAGGACGCCCCGTTGCACCAGGGTATCGAGCGCGGCCACCGACAACTCTTCGTCGGCGCGAATCGTTTGGCCGTTCGGACGGCGCAACTCGACGTCGAGTCCGCTGCTCCCACAGCTGGCGCGCGCGTGAACGCCGGAAAGACCGAGCGCGCCGCGCCGGTTGCGCCGCACCTCGTCGATCAAGATCTGCTTCAGCGCGGCGCCGGTCACGCGCACGGTCAGCAACCGGTTGTCGAACGGAAACACGTCGTAGAAGCTGCCGAACGCGAGCGGCCCCGCCGGGAGGTCGGTGCGTAAACCGCCGCGCACGTTGTTGTTGATCGCGACGTCGGCGCCGGTCTGCTCGCGCTGTGCGTCGGCGAACAGATTGCCGAGCGCAGATTCGAGATCGCCGGCTGCGGGGATAGGCGTGTCGAGCACGACGCCGAGAGACTGCGCCTGGAGATTGCGCACGCGCGCGAGCGCCGGCGCCATGGCTGCTGCGACACCGGAGCTCGGAGCCACGATTCGCTCCTCGTAACGCGCCGGCGGCAAGTCGGCGCCGTCGCAGCTCTGCGTAGCAGGATCCTGCCGCGCGCACACGTCGCGCGGCGCTAACAACCGGTGCTGCAGCACGCGCCCCGTGCTGCGATCGATCGTCAGGTCAACGCGTCCGAACGCGCGACCGTGCGAGTAGCCCTGGATGATCGCGACGCCTTCGACCTCGTGCGCGAGACCTTGGTGCGTGTGACCCGCGGCGATCACGTCCACGAGCCCGCGTGGCAAGCTGCGAGCGAGCCGAAAGATCTCCGCTTCGTCGTCGCACGACGACAGATCCGTCGGGTTCGTGAATTCGGCGCATGCACCTCCCGCGTGCGCGCCGACGATCACGACCGTCGCGCCCGCGGCTCGCAGCTTCGCGGCCTCGGCCGCAACGGTGGGCGCGAGCGGCGCGACGCGCAGGCCGTGCACGTTGGTGGCGAGCGTCGCGCGCAGCGCGTCGATCGTCATGATGCCGACGATGCCGACCTTCACTCCCGCGATGTCGAGCAGCGCGGACGGGCGAACGTTCGGCCAGTGCACGGGCTCGCCGGTGGCCTCGTCGATCAGGTTCGCAGCGAGATAGGGAAACTTCGCCTGCGCGGCGCGTGCCTGCAGCGCGCCGCGCGGGTCCGTGCCGAGCATCTGGTGTGCGCCCGCGTCGTCGACCGGACCGAAATCGAACTCGTGGTTGCCGATCACGGCCGCCGTGTAGCCGAGCGCGTTGTACGCGTCGACGACGATGGCGCCTTCGCTCAAGTCCGATTCGATGCCGGCCTGGTAAGTGTCGCCGGCATCGATGAGCACGACGGCCCCACCGTCCGCCGCGCGTGCGGCGTGCAGGTTGTCGAGGTAGCCGCCGAGCAGCTCGAGGCCACCGCGCCCCTCGCCGCCGAAGACGTTGCCGTGCAGATCCGTGGTGCCGACGATCGAGAACGTGAGCGTCGGGCTGACTCGCGGCGCGGCCACGAACGCAGCGAACGCGACGCCTGCCAAAGCGGCGAGCCCGAGCACTCCGACTGCCGAACGTCGCATAGGCCTGCATTGTAGCCGCACCACCGACCGTAGGCCTGATGGCGTGACCTAGGCGAGTAACGGCCTCCGCCGCCAAAACCAGCACGCAGCCAGCACCAACAGCAACACGGGGTCGAATGCCCCGCCGCCACCGCCTCCGCCACCCCCCGAAGCCGGCGGGGGCGTAGTCGGCGGGGGCGTAGTCGGCGGCGGAGTGGTGGGTGGAGCTGCACGCGGGTCCGTTCCGGCCCGGTACTCCGCCACGTTCGACACGCCGTCGCCGTCGGCATCCGTAGCCGCATCGGCCATGCTGGTCGGATTGAACCGGTAGGTGACTTCCCAGCCGTCCGGCATGCCGTCGCCATCCGTGTCGCGATTGTCCGGCAATGTGCCGCGCCCGAATTCCTCGAAGTTCGTGAGCCCGTCGCCGTCGAGATCGAGCGTGCGGTCGGCCGCGGAACGCGGATCGAGACCGTGCGCGAGCTCCCACGCGTCAGGCATGCCGTCGGCGTCGCCGTCCGCGGCAATCACACGCACGTAGTCGATCGCAGCGTAACGTTGGTCGCTGAGCGACTGCGGCACGGGCGTGAACTCCCAGCGCAGTACATGCACGCCCTCACTCAACGATGCGTGCAGGGTTTGCCAATTGCCCGACGACGCGAACGCCTGTTCAGCGCCGTCAACGTAGAAGTGGCTGTCGCCGTCGTACGACGAATCGATCACGCGACTATCGAACGCGATCTCGCCTGAGAGGAAGTAGGCCGTCCATTCGATGGCCGCCGTCTCGTCAGGCTCCGTGGACATCGACTCGAGCTGGAACGAACCGTGGGTGCCGGATCGCGCGACAACTTCCCATCCGGTCGTGCCCCCTTTCCCGTTGTCCCAGTTGCCGGGCACGCGACCGGATTCGAACGACTCGACAATCGTGCCAACAGGCACGGGCTTCGAGCTCGCGCTGCGCGGGTCGCTGCCGAGCTTGACCTCGTATAAATCGTTGACGCCGTCACCATCGGTGTCGGCCACGAGCGGGTTCGTGTGGCGGGCGTTGACCTCGACGCCGTCGTCCAGGCCATCGCCATCACCGTCGGCCACGAGCGGGTTCGTGCCGTGTATTGCGACTTCGGCGCCGTCGCTCAAGCCGTCGAGATCGGTGTCCGCGCGCAGCGGATCGGTCTTGCGCGTTGCGATCTCTACGCCGTCGTCGAGGCCGTCGCCATCCGAGTCGCGCACGCGCGGATCGGTCTGCCGCCAGAACTCCATAAGATTCGTCACGCCGTCGCCATCCGCGTCCCCGCGAGCGTCCGCGGCGTTCGCAGGATTCAACCCCACTCTGCGCTCCCACGCATCGGCCATTCCGTCGTGGTCGGCGTCCGCAAACAGTGCAATCGCCTGGAGGTCGCCATCGGTGCCCGCAATGAACAACACTCGCTCGTTGCCGAGACTCAGCGCACCGCCGCGCGGATAGCTCCACACTTGCTGGCCCGTACTCACGTCGATCGCATAGGTGGTTGTCAGCGTAGACACGAACACGTGATCCACGGTCGCGAGCGCCGGGTGGTCGATGTGCCCCGGCGCGGACCAGCGCCAGAGCTCGCGACCGTCGTCCTCGGTCAATGCCACGAGATCGCCACCGTCGACGGCGTAGACGACGCCGTTGGCAAGTGTCGGCGTACCGCTGAAGTCGGCCACCGAGTCCCACGCGACTCTGTTCGACAGCAGGTCGACCTTGAGGAGGCGGTTGCTCTGCACGGCAAGGAGGTCGTGATTGCGCCCGAGCGCGGGCGCCGTGTAGATCTCGTTTGCCCCGACCGGGGCCGGGTGCGGATCGATGACGCTCGGTCGGCGTATTCCCGTGTCGCGGTAGAAGCGGTGCAGCTGCGAGACGTACGGCCAGCCCCAGTTGTAGAGGAATACGTAGACGGAATCGCGATCCACGGCCGGCGTCCATGCCGTATAGGGCGCGGTGCCGCGGAACCAGAGTCGCCGCCCATCGTGACTGTCATACGCACCGACGCCAAAACCGCCGGAGAGCGCGTAGACATGGCCAGCGTACGGCGTGGGCGCGACGAGCGCGTGCAAATAGGCGGGCTCCGTGGGCCCGGCCCTCTTGAACACGCCGGCACGGTCGTACCAGAGCATCTGCGGATCGCCCTTCTGCATTACGATCTCGTCGCCCGCCAGCGCGGGCGGCCCGATGGTCTCGACAACGCCGACATCGGTTTGCCAGAGCCGCGCACCGGTCACCGCGTCGAGTGCGGCAAGTGTCGCGTTGTACGCCCGCGGAGCCGTATTCACGAACACGACGCCGGAATCGCTGACAACCTGCTGCAAGTCGAGTGCGTTGCGCGGTATCAGGTCCGTGCGCCAATACGGCGCGAACTCGCTCGGCACGAGGCGCAGCGGCACGTAACCCGTGTGCGCCGCGTTGCCCTGGAACGTGACCCACGGGCCAGCAACCGGGAACGACCTCGCATCGCGCGGGTTCGTGTCCGCGAAGTACTCCGTACGATTGTCGAACCCGTCCCCGTCCGTATCGAGCTTGGCGTCGGCGGCGTTCCGCGGATCCAGCGCGTTTGCGACCTCCCAGTCGTCCCAGATGCGGTCGCCGTCGGTGTCGCGGCGCAACGGATCCGTGTGTGACGTGCGCAATTCGTAGCTGTCCGTGAGCCCGTCGAGATCCGTGTCTTGCGCGCGCGGATCAGTACCTGCGGCCCGTTCCTCGGCGTTCGTCAACCCGTCCCCATCGGTGTCCTGCTGCGCATCGGCCGCGGTTCGCGGATCGAAGCCGTGGGCCACCTCCCAGCCGTCGCTGGCGCCGTCGCCGTCGGTATCCGCGTTGCGCGGATCGGTGTGATACACGTTGACTTCGGCGCCGTCGCCGAGCCCGTCGCCGTCGGTGTCCGCGATCAGCGGGGACGTGCCAATCTGATTGATCTCCACGCCGTCACCGATCCCGTCGTCGTCGCTGTCGGTGTTGAGCGGCGCGGTGCCACGCGTCACTTCGTCCGCATCCGGGATGCCGTCGCCATCGGAATCCACGCCGCGCGGCTCGGTGTCGAGCTGGTACTCGCGCAGATTCGTGAGACCGTCGCCGTCGGCATCGACCGCCGCGTCGTTGGCGCGACCCGCGTCGAAGCCGTGCACGCGCTCCCACCAGTCCGGCATACCGTCGCCGTCGCTATCCACGCCCTGTTTCTCGACTGGCGCAACGAACGACGTGGCGGTTGCCCCGCCCAGCGTGATCGTGCCGTACTTCGTGAAATTCGTTCGCGCCCACTCGACGACGCTGCTATACCGCGTGCCAGCGGCCAGCAGATCGCCGATCAACGCCATGTCGACGATCGATGTCCCGGCGCCACCGTCTGCGCCGCTTGGCGGACTCAAGATCGCCAGTACCTGACCCGCGGCGGAGTACTTCGTGACGGTGTAGGCGCACCCGCTGCTGCACGGCGCGCTATCGGCCAGGTAGAGCTCGCCGGCCGCACTGACCGCGAGACTCCAGCCAAAGCCACGCGACAACTGAATCGTCGACACGACGGCGAACGTCACGGGATCGATCTTCTCGACGAGGCCGACGTCGAACACGAGACCGTAGAGGAACCCGTCACCGCCGCGCGTCAGATCGCGGTACTGGTGACCGATCAGCTGATGATCCACGAATGCACCGTAGCGGTCGAAGCGCCGAACCCCGTGCAGCGCACCAGGATTGTTCGCGACGAGATAGTCGTCGGTCGCCGTAATCTTGCCGCTGCCGAGCAGTGTCGGGTTGCTAAACCCTTCGAAGCTGGTGGAGTAGAACCTGTCGAACACGGGATCGTAGATGTGAAGAGACGGCGCATCGACGATCGCGACACGATGATCGCGCAGCATCACGAGGTCGCCCGCATCGGTCGCGCCCGGGATCGCCACGGGCTGTCCGACGCTCGCGCCGTCCGTCGTGAACTCCTGTAGCCGGTTCTGGGCGCTAACTAAGATGTGGCGCGCATCCGAGCCGAACTCCGGAGTTGCGCGGAACTCGACGTTGTCGATCCACGCCGTCTCGGCGGGAGACGGTGCACTGCGCCGATCGAGCTCCCAACGGATCACATGGCGCCCGCGCGCCATGCGCACCGAGTACTTCGCCCACGTGCCGCTCGTCACGGCGAACTGCTCGGCTCCGTCGACGAGCAGCCGCAGGTACATGCAACACGCCGCCGCGGACACACGCGCATCGAACGTTAGCTGCCCGGGCAGGAACGACCCGCTCCACTCGACGGCGCCGAGATTCGGGTAGTCGACCGGATCGGCCTTGAGGCTGTGTGTGCCGCTGGTCGCACTGTCGGCGGCAATGGTGAAACCGGCGGCGGCGCCAGCGCCGGTTCGCCAACCGGCGGGAGCAACGCCCTCGAACGACTCCGTATACGACCCCAAGAACTGCGGTCGGCTGCTCGCGTTCGCGCCGTTGGTCGCATACTCGACTTCCTCAGCGTCTGTGTAGCCGTCGAGATCGCTGTCCACGAGCGTCGGACTCGTGCCGTAGGTCGACACTTCGCTACCGTCGCTGAGCCCGTCGCGATCCGTGTCGGCCCTGCGCGGATCCGCACCCGCCGCAAGCTCGGCGCCATCGCGGAAGCCATCGCCGTCGGTGTCCGCATTGCGCGGGTTGGTGCCCGCGGTGAATTCCGCCAGGTTCGGCATGCCGTCGCCGTCCGCATCGCCGGTGGCGTCGGCGCTGCTCGACTTGTTGAAGCCGTTCAGGTCCTCCCACCAGTCGGGTGCGCCGTCGCTGTCCCGATCTCCGGTCAGGTTCAACGCGACCATACCGATGCGCCCACCCTCCAGGGCCAGCAATATCAGCGCGCCGTCCGCCGTCGTGAATAGCGAGCCGCCGAGATCGTATTTCCACACCGGCTTACCCGTCAGCCGGTCGAGGGCATAAGTCGCGTCATCCGCAGACACGAACACTTGAGTCAGCGTCACCACTAGCGCCTGGTGCAGCAGGGTTCGCGGCCACTTCGGCTGCGGCGTCCACCACTGCCACACGTCGGAGCCGTCCGCGGGATCGAACGCGCTCGTCGACAGGTAGTTGTGCGTGTAGAGGTACTTGTCATCGACCGCGAGGCTCTGCAACCCTCCCGGGACGATTCGTTCCCAGACGAGCCGCCTCGCGGTGAGGTCGTACTTCATGATGCAGAAGCTGGTGTGGACGTAGAGATTGCCTCTAGCGTCGAACACCACGTTCGAATAGTCGTCGTAGCAGGACGCGGTGGAGTCCTGGAACACGATGGCGCCCGTCGCGCGATCGAGTACCGATAACGTCGTCTGGCTGTAGTCGACGACAAAACGATCGTTGACGGCTACGGCGCGATTCGCCATGTCGCCGATACCTGTCGCGCGACGCCAAACCTCGTTACCGGTGTTTGCGTCGAACGCAAGCACCACACCCTGCGCGTTGGCGTCCCTGCCGTAGGCGAACACGCGGTCGTTGTGCGGCACGAGGCTAGGCGCCACGTACGGCAGGTCGATGGTGTGCGTGAACTGCACGGCGCCGTCGGGCGCGGCTAGCCGGTAGAGCACCTCGGCCTGAGCCACGGAATCGTGCACGAGCGTGTAGACGGCGCCGGCCGCGGCGCTCGGCGCACCGACGGTCGACGGACTGGCGAAATCCTTGCGCCACAGCGTCGCGCCGTCGGCAACGCTGCGTGCGGTAATCGCCGACACGCCGTATTCGGGTATGTCACTCTGGAATATCTTGTCGTTGGCGGCCGCGAGTTGCGGATCGAAGCTCAGCGTCGAGAACTCTCGCGTCCAGCGTTTCGTGATCCGCGCCGGACGCGAATCGACAGGGATGACGGCGTTGTGCGCGGGCCCGCCCCGTCGCGCACCCCACGCCGGCAGCGCCGGGTACGAACCACCATCGATCGGGTTCGTGCCGACCCGGAACTCCGCCGCACTCGAGTAGTCATCGTGATCGGGATCGAGCGCCGCATCCGCCGCGTTGTTCGGATTCAGACCGTAGGTGATCTCCCACTTGTCCGGCAACGTATCCGAGTCCGTGTCAGCGCTCG
The DNA here is from genome assembly GCA_963748045.1 of uncultured Gammaproteobacteria bacterium. Taxonomy (GTDB): domain Bacteria; phylum Pseudomonadota; class Gammaproteobacteria; order Steroidobacterales; family Rariloculaceae; genus FEN-1219. The sequence continues at coordinate 23,700 of CAVVIC010000016.1, read as the reverse complement.
CGGGATTCGTGGCATAGGTGCGAACCTCCGCGAAGTCGGTCAGCCCGTCACCGTCCGAGTCCACCGAGCGCGGATTGCTGCCGGCCGCGAATTCTTGCGCGTTGGTCAACCCGTCGCCGTCGGGGTCCAAATTGCGATCCGCGGCGCTCTTCGGATTGAGCTGATACGTCAACTCAAAACCATCCGCCATCGTGTCGCCATCGGTGTCCGCAACGAGCGGGTTCGTCGTCGCCGTGAGCTCGGCGCCGTCGGCAAGGCCGTCCGCGTCGGTGTCCGCCAGCGTGGGGTTCGTGTGTTGAGTGTTGACTTCGACAGCGTCGCTGAGCCCATCGCCATCGGTGTCGGCCAGCCGCGGATCGCTGTGGTACGTATTGACCTCGGCGCCGTCGTTCAACCCGTCGCTATCGGTATCCGCCACGCGCGGGTTCGACTTCGCGAGGTACTCGCCGAGATTAGCGAGGCCATCGCCATCGGGGTCGAGCGGCGCATCGGCTGAGTTCGCGGGATTGAGTCCGTTCGCGAGCTCCCAGTCGTCGTCCATGTTGTCGTGGTCTTCATCCCGGATCGGGATCACCGCGACCGCACGCGCGCTCGTAAGAATGCCCTCGAAGACGGGGTCGAAAACCGCGTGCGACAGGATCCATGCTTTACGGTCGTGCGCAGACATCCCGGGGAACTTCGTCGCGGTGAGGCCCACGATGCCCGTGACATGGGGAGTCGCCATCGAGGTTCCGCTGTAGTAGCCGTACTGGTCGCCCGGCAACGTGCTGTAGATGCCTTCGCCCGGAGCCGCGATATCTACGCTTTCCGGGCCGGTGTTGGAGAAGTCAGCGAGGAACCCGTCAGGTGACAGCGCCGCGACGGCAATGATCGTGTCGAGGTCAAAGCTGGCGGGATACATCGGGTCCGAGTCGTTGCTGAGCGCGTTATTTCCGGCTGCGGCCACGAACAGGATATCGCGCAGTCCGCTGCGTTCGATCGCGTCATAGAAGATTTGCGAAAACGCACCGCCGCCATAGGAGTTGTTGGTCGCGACGACGTTGATGCCGGAGTCTTTTAGCGCTTCGAAATATTCGACGCATTCGATGAGCGCCGAGTCGAATCCGAAACCGTCCTTGTCGAACGCTCGACACGAAATCAGGCTTGCCTGCCACATGACGCCGACCACGCCGATGCCGTTGTTGCCGCGCGCCGCGATCGTGCCTGCAACGTGCGTGCCGTGCCCGTTTTCGTCCGCGGGATCGGCGTCGTTGTCGACCAAATCGAGGCCGTGAACGTCGTCGACCCAGCCGTCGCCGTCGTCGTCGATGCCGTTGCCGGCAATTTCGTTCGGATTCGTCCAGACATTCGCTTTGAGGTCCTGGTGCTCGTAGTCGATGCCCGTGTCGATCACACCGATGTAGACGCCGGAGCTGCCGGTGGTGTTGTCCCACGCGTCGAGGGCGCCGATGTCGAGACCGAAACGCCCGAAGAAATCCTTTTGCGTGTTGTGCAGTCCCCAGAGCAAATGAAAGTCCGGATCGTTCGGCACCGCCAGAATGTGACGGGCGTAGTTCGGTTCGGCTGTTTCGACCTCGGGCAGCTCTGAGAAACGGCGGCGCGCGTCCGGTACGCTGAGACCCTCCGGCAACGCGATCAATCTGAGACCCGGTGCTCGATAGGTGCGCACGATCGACGCACCGAGTGCGCTTACACGCGCGTTGATCGTCGCCTCTGCGGTCCCTGCCTTGAACTTGACCAGCAACTGCTGCGGGACGTACTGGCCGGCTGCGGGTGGTGCCTGCGCCTGTGCGCTCGCCGCGGGTGGCGGCGCGACGGCCTCCGGCGCCTCTGATTGACCGTCATCGGCGCGTTGCGCGACAGCCGGCGCGGGGGCTCCCGGAACTGTGGATGGGCGCTGTGGCGCGGCGCGCAGCAGCAGCAACGTAAGCGCAATGGCGAGCGCCCCGAGCGCGAAGCCAGTACGCAGAACCAGTTTTCCTCGCCGGCCGCGCATCGTAGGTGCGGTTCTCGTTATTAGGGGCGACGACGGTGGGCCGAGTTTAGCACGCACGCCCCGCTCGCCCGGCCCTGCGAGCGCGGCTATGATGCTGCTCGCCCACGCGGGACAAAGGAGAACAGCGATGACCACTCTGATGCGATTTACCGTAACGGTGACCACAGCGCTGTTATTGGCCGGCGCGTCATACGCCGGCGTCACGCTGAACTCCGCGCGCATCGCGGGCAAAGACGCCGTTGCGCTCGGCAAGTTCTACGAGACGGCTTTCGGCTTGAAAGAGGTCAACCGCCTCACGTTTCCGGGCGGGGTCGAGATCTTTCTGAACTTCGGCGACAACGCGGACGGCGCGAAAGCGAACGCCGCCGCGCAGGTCGTGATCATGCAGGGCGACCCGGCCGCCAAAGACACCGTCGCGCACTTGATCTTCAACGTGACGGACGCCGCCGCGACCGCCGCTGCCGTCAAAGCCGCCGGTGGCACGATGGACCGCGAGCCGATGCCGTTTGGCAATACGGGACTCGTGATCGGCTTCGCCGTCGACCCAGCCGGCAATCGGATCGAGCTGATCCAACGTCCGCAGCGCTGAAGCGGCGCGGGTAGCTTCAGCTGCAACACCTTCGCGAACAGCTGCGCGCCGCGGGCGCCCGCTCGCGCCACGAGACGCTGGCGCTGCGCGCGTGGGTGCGCGGCCTACCGCTCGATGCGTTCGCGCAACGCGAGGACTCGTGGTTTCCCGCCACGCTGAAGCGCGCATTGCCCGACCTCAAGACGCAGTTCGACGCGCTCGCGACCGTGCGTGCCGCGCATCCCGCGGGCGACGGTTCGGAGCGCTTGCTGCTCGCGCTCGGCGACGGCCAGACGATCGAGAGCGTGCTGCTGCCCGGTGACGGCGTGTGCGTGTCGACGCAAGTCGGCTGCGCGGTCGGCTGCACGTTCTGCATGACCGGGCGCGACGGCCTCATGCGGCAACTGCGCAGCGCCGAGATCGTCGGCGCAGGTCGCCCTCGCGCGGGCGCGCCGGCCGATTCGGCGCGTCGTGTTCATGGGCATGGGCGAGCCGGCGCACAACCTCGACCACGTGCTCGAAGCGATCGACCTGCTCGGCACCGAAGGCGATCTCGCGACGAAGAACCTCGTGTTCTCGACGGTCGGCGACCGGCGTGTGTTCGAGCGCTTGCCACGCAGTGCCGTGAAGCCTGCGCTCGCGTTGTCGTTGCACACGACGAAAGCCGATCTGCGCGCGCAACTCCTGCCGCGCGCACCGCGCATCGATCCCGACGAGCTCGTCGCGCTCGCCGACGAATACTCGCAGCTCACGAAGTACCCGACGCAGTATCAATGGACGCTGCTCGAAGGCGTGAACGACGGCGACGACGAGCTCGAGAGCATCGCCGCGCTTGCTCGCCGGCAAGTACGCCGTCATGAACTTCATCCCGTACAACGAAGTGCCGGGCTCGGGGTTTCGTCGCCCGACCTGGGAGCGCGCTACGGCGATGGCGCGCTACCTGCACCGCCGCGGCGTGCTCACCAAGCTGCGCCGCTCCGCGGGGCAGGACGTCGAAGCCGGCTGCGGCCAGCTACGGGCGCGAGCGCTGGCATGACCACGCTCCGCAGCGCCAGCGCCGCACTCACCGCGGTCTTGGCCGGTGCTGCGATGCTGGCGACGACGCCTATCGCCCACGCCGACACGCTGACTCTCGTCAACGCACTGCGCAAGCAAGGCTGCGGCCGCAGCCCACCCGCGCCCGCGGTGCAGGCGAACCGAACGCTGGACACCGCTGCCCGCGAATTGGCCCGCAGCGGCAAACTGCGCGAGTCGGTCGAAGGCGCGGGCTACTCGGCCGCGAAATCCGTGTCGCTGCATATCAAAGGGCCGACGAGCGACGACGACATTCGCCGCAGGCTTGCCGCCAACTCCTGCGCATCGCTCGTCGACGGAGAGTTCACGGAGCTCGGCGCCTACCGGCGCGCCGACGAAACCTGGATCGTGCTCGCCAAGCCGCTACCCAAGCCGCCGGTGCTCGAGCCCGCCGCACAGGCGGCGCGGGTGTTGGAGCTCGTGAACGCCGCACGCACGGAAGCGCGCACGTGTGATCGCCAGACCTTCGCGCCGGCGTCCGCGCTGAAGCCTTCGGCGCTGCTCGCTTCCGCCGCGGCCGCGCACGCGCGCGACATGGCGGAGCACGCAGAACTCACGCACACGGGTTCCGACGGCAGCAAACCCGCCGATCGCATCACGCGCGCGGGTTACGAGTGGCGTGCGAGCGGCGAGAACGTAGCCGCGGGGCAGCGCGATGCGGACGCCGTAGTCGCCGCGTGGCTCAAGAGCCCCGGCCACTGCGCAAACATCATGGAACCGAACTTCACGGAGATGGGCGTCGCGTTCGTCCAGGTACCCGGCGCGAATCCGAATATCTACTGGGCGCAGTCGTTCGCGACACCGCGATAACCCACCTCGGGTCCGCGAATACCCGATTCACTCGCACGAGGCGCTGTTTCGCGACGGCCAGATCGGGCAGATACTGAGAGGGAGATCGGCCGAGAAGTGGAGTCATGATCGAATTCACGTTGAACGGGACGCCGACGACACTCGAAGTTACGCCGGACACGCCGCTTCTCTGGGCAATTCGCGAGCACGCCGGGCTCACCGGTACGAAATTCGGCTGCGGCGTCGGCGCGTGCGGCGCCTGCACCGTGCACATCGACGGCGTGGCCGTACGCTCATGTCTCGTACCGGCGGCAAGCGTCGCGGGCCGCGCGGTGACAACTATCGAAGGGTTGGCTGGCGCAGCGAATCGGCACGCCGTCCAGGCTGCCTGGATCGAACACCAGGTGCCGCAGTGCGGCTACTGCCAATCGGGCATGATCATGGCGGTGGCAGCGTTGCTCGCACGCAATCCACAACCGAGCGATGCGGAAATCGACGCATCGGTCACGAACATCTGCCGCTGTGGCACTTACGAACGCATCCGCGCCGCGATTCATTCGCTCGCCGCCAATGCGGAGGTGTCACATGGGTAAGTGGACACGCCGCGCGCTCATCGCCACCGGCAGTCTCGTCGGCGGCGGCCTCGTGCTCGGCATCGGCGCGATCGCCATCGCGCCGAACCGCTTGCGCATCGCACCACAGCGTGCCGACGACTACGAGCGCTTGACCACGTGGATCAAGATTACGCCGGCGAACGAAGTCATCGCGGTGATTCCGCATTGCGAGATGGGCCAGGGCGCTCTCACGGGCGTCGCGATGATGCTCGCCGAGGAGCTCGATGCCGACTGGAGCCGCGTGCGTATCGAGGAAGCGCCGGCAGAGGACGTCTACGCCAACGGCTACATGCTGCGCGGCTTCGGCGCGGAGGCGGGCTTGGGGGAAGTCCCGCGCTGGCTCGAGCGCGCGCTCGATTACGGGAGTTACAAAGTCGCGAGCATGGCCAGCTTGCAGATCACCGGCGGCAGCTCGAGCACGCGTTCCACCGGGCAGCTCGGCATGCGCGTCGCGGGCGCGGCGGCGAAAGCGATGTTGCTCGAGGCTGCGGCCGCCCGCTGGAGCGTGCCAATCGGCGAGCTCGTTGCGCGCAACTCCGAGGTGCGGCATGCCGCCGTCGAATCGCAGCGCGACCTACGGCGAGCTCGCGAGCGCAGCCGCGACGATCGCGCCGCCGCAGCACCCGCCGTTGAAACCCAGCGCGGAGTACCGGCTCGTCGGCACGCCGCAGCCGCGGCACGACATTCCGGGCAAGGTCGACGGCACGGCACAGTACGGCATCGACGTCGTGCTGCCCGAGATGCTCTATGCGGCGATCGCCGCAGCGCCGGTGCCGGGCGGCAAGGTCGCGGCCGTCGATGCGACGCGCGCGACCGGGCTGGCGGGCGTGCGCGAGGTGGTACGACTCGGCGACGCCGTCGCCGTCGTCGCCGACGGCTACTGGCAGGCCGCACAAGCACTGCGCGCCCTCGATCCGCAGTTCACCGACGCCGGCCTCGGCGCCGTCGACAGCGAGCAGTTGTTCGCCGCGCATGCGGCCGCGCTCTACGCCGACGGCGCGCAACCGACACCGGCGGTCGGCACACGGACGGTCGCTGCCGAATACCGCGTGCCGTACCTCGCGCACGCAACCATGGAGCCGATGTGCGCGACGGCGCGGTTCGCGGACGGCCGTTGCGAGGTTTGGGCCGGTACGCAGGATCCGCTGAACGCGCGCCGCGTCGCTGCGGCGGCTGCGCAGATCGACGCGGCCAACGTCGTCATGCACAACCAGCAGCTCGGCGGCGGCTTCGGCCGGCGACTGCCGGGCGCGTTCGACTACATCGAGCAGGCCGTGCGTGTCGCAAAGGCAATGACGCCGCGTCCCGTGAAGTTGATCTGGAGTCGAGAGGAAGACATGCGCCACGACTATTACCGGCCGGCCGTGCTGGCGCGCATGGAGAGCGCGCTCGATGGCGACGGTCGGCCGCTGTCGTGGACGAGCCACTTCACCGGGGCTGGGTTCCTCGACACTGCGGCAGCAAAACCGATCTACGCCGTCGACGCACCGCAGATTCGCGTGGCGACGGCGCCCGTGCATCTGCGCACGGGCTCGTGGCGGTCGGTCGCATCGTCGCAGCACGGCTTCTTCATGGAGTCGTTCGTCGACGAGCTCGCGCACGCCGCCGGCCAGGACCCGTTCGAGTACCGACGCGCTCTGCTCCGCGGCAAACCGCGGCAACTCGCCGTGCTCGAGCGCGCGGCGGCGATGGCCGGCTGGGGCAGCGCACTACCGGACGGGCGCGCGCGCGGCATCGCGATCGTCGAGTGTTTCGGCACGACGGCGGCGGAGGTCGCCGAGGTCGGCATCGAAGCGGGCGGCGCCATTCGCGTGCACCGTGTCGATGCCGCGATCGACTGCGGCCTCGTCGTGAACCCGGGTCAGGCGCTCGCGCAGGTGCAAGGCGCGATCATCTTCGGCTTGTCGGCCGCGTTGTTTCACGAGATCAGCGTGCGCGGCGGCGCCGTGGTGCAGCGAAACTTCCCGGACTACGACATGGTCCGGCTCGCGAACGCCCCGCGCGTCAACGTGCAATTCCTCGACTCGGACGCGCCGATGGGCGGCCTTGGTGAGCCCGGTGTTCCGCCGATCGCGCCCGCCGTCGCGAACGCGGTGTTCGCGCTGACCGGAAAGCGCCTGCGAAATCTACCGCTGCGGCTTGCGTGACACGTTCGGCCGGTCCCACGGGTGCCCAAACTCCTGCGGGGCGACGTCGTCGATCAACGAGCATTGCCCTGCTTCGATGCTCGCGCCGATGGCGGCGACGTTGCGCCGCGTGCGTTGCAGCGCGACGAGCCCCGACACGATCCGAATGGCCCGGTACTTGTCCCGCAGTAGCTGCGACTGTAGCGCGGCCACCTGCTGCGTGCCGGTATCTTCGGCCGCGGCGTGATGGCAGATGACGAGCATCGAGACGAGATGCTCGACGCACTTGCCCAAGCGCTGCAACGGAATCTGCGCACGCGTGAGCTCGAGCTGGAAGAACGCGCTGATGCCGAAATAGCTCCAGCGCAGCATCCTCAATTTCCTTTCGGCGTAGCGGGCATGGCGGCGCAATGGCGCCGGCAGCGCACGATAACGCGGCAACCACGCGCTCGGCACGAGCCGCAGGGGAAGCCGGACGAGATCCAGCACGGCGTTGCCGACCACCCAGCCGCCGAGAAGCCAGAAGCTCGGTTGCACGACGAGCCGCAGCTTGGCGGCGATCGTGCGCAACGGATACCGGAGAAACGTGCCGAGGCCGATGCGGAGGATGCGCTGGCTCTCGGGTAACTGGCTGCCGTCGGCAGCGCGGTTCGCGGCCTGGATCACGCCGAGCAAAGCGCCGAGATAACGTTCGACGAATCGCTGTGTGACGTCGCGCACCATGCCCATCAGGATCAGGTCGTCCTCTCCCTCCACGACGCCGAAGAGATGCAGATTCACGCGCGCTTCGTTCACGCGACTGCCCGCGTGGAACGCGCGTCCGCCGAGCACGTGCTCGGCGGCGAGCATCGATTCGACGCCGGCGCTCGCGGCCGCGGACTTCGTAAGATCGCGGAGCCCGGCCAAGTCGACGCCGTCCGCGTCCTGTCGCAACGACAGATACGCGAGCGCATGCGCCTGCAACGCGCCACCCAAGATTCGCGCCAGATTCAGCCGCGGCACCTCGTGACGGATCACGGGGCCGCCCACGCCGAGGCGCTGCAGCGCGTAGTGGCTCGCATCGCGCGCCAGCATGCGCTGATAGCCAGCCGCCATCGCCGCCAGCATGCAGCGCCCCATGCGCAGGCAGTAGAACAACACCTCGACGCCGTCGGCCGGGATCCGATTGGCCTTCGGTATCGGGAAATTGCGAAAATGCAGCCGCGAGTTGAAGTTCGCGACGAACGCAGCGACGCCGGAAGGCTCGCAGCGAAACTCGTAGTCGCTCCCCGCCGCGACGTTTGCCGCGGGCAGCTCGACGATGAACAGACCGATGCCGGGCGCCGTTCTTGCCGATGCGCGCGACGATGCCGATCAACCCGCCGTGGACCGCGTTCGTGATCCATAGCTTGTTGGCCGCGCCCTCGGCGAAGAGGCGATAGCTGCCGTCGGCGTGCTCCTCGACGTAGGCCTGAATCTTCTTTGCGTTCACACCGGTGCCGACCTCGGTCAGACCGAACGCCATCGGCCGACCTTCCGCCACGAGCGGCAGGAACGTGCGCCGCTGCTCGGCGTCGCCGTACGCGAGCAGCGACCCGGCGCCGATCGTGAGCTGACCCGAGATCTCCACTGCGAGCGGTCCGAGACCGTTCGAGGCCAACGCTTCCTCGACGGCGGCGAGCGCGCCATACGTCGCGTTCGCACCGCCGAACTCGACCGGCACGGTGTAGCCGAAACCGCGCTCGGTGGCCACGGCTTTGCGCAGCGCGGCCGACAGCTTGCCGTTCGCCGTGAACGCCTCGCCGCGCGCGAGGCAACCGAGCGCCGCATCGACCACGGCGCGCTCGGTGCCGGCTACGTCGCGTGCCATTTCGGCGCCGGACTGAAGCTCCGCGACCGTGGGTCGCGGACCGTAGATGAGTCGTTCGACGAGGCCCGTGCGGCTCGGCGCGAGCTTTCGGTCGACGGCCTGCGCCGCAGTGTCCAGGGCGCCGACGTCGCGCGCGGAGTCGGCGTCACCGGCGGCGGCGAGTGCTCGGGCGGTTGTGGAGAATTCGTCGTTCATGGCGCGGCCTGCTGATTCTGTTCCACCGCCACTTTACCGGTCTTGCGCGGCGTAGCCCAGGACTTGACCTGGACCGCCATTTTGTATAACCATTCGGTTATCTAACCTATGGGTTATGCATGAAGACTTCCGACCGCCTCGATGCCACCTTCCTTGCACTCGCGGATCCCACACGCCGCGCGATTCTGGCGCGGCTCGTACGCGGCGACGCATCGGTCACCGAATTGGCCGAACCGTTCGACATGAGTCAACCCGCGATCTCCAAGCACTTGAAGATCCTCGAGCGCGCCGGACTCGTCTCGCGCGGGCGCGACGCGCAGCGGCGACCGTGCAAGCTCGAAGCGAAGCCGCTCGAAGCCGTGCACACCTGGCTCGAACGCTACCGACAGATCTGGGATGCGAACTTCGAGCGGCTCGACGCGTTGCTCGTGGAACTGCAACCCTCCCAAGCACCCAAGCAGAAGAGGAAACGCTAGGAGAACGACAATGGCGACGGTAACACCCTTCCTCTGGTTCGAGAGCAACATGCAGCAGGCCGTGAACTTCTATCTGTCCGTGTTCAAAGAGTCGCGGTTGATCTCGATGAACCCGATGTCCGCCACGTTCGAGCTCAAGGGTCAGCAGCTCATGGCGTTGAACGCGGGTCCACATCACAAGTTCAACGAAGCGATCTCGCTGTTCATCGCCTGCGACGATCAGGCCGAGGTCGACTACTACTGGGACAAGCTCAGCGCCGGCGGCGGCGAGCAGCAGTGCGGTTGGATCAAGGACCAGTTCGGCCTGTCGTGGCAGGTGATCCCGCGCGCGCTCGGCCGGATGCTCGGCGACCCCGACCGCAGCAAGGCTAACCGCGTCATGCAGGCGATGCTGAAGATGCGCAAGATCGTCGTCGCCGACCTGCAAGCCGCGTACCAAGGGTTGAGGGAGAACGTCATGGCCAAGAGCACCGTCATGCTGCCGAACGACCTCGAGGTCGTCGTGGTCCGCGATTTCCGCGCGCCGCGCCCGGTGGTGTTCGACGCGTGGACCAAGCCCGAGCTCGTGGCCCGCTGGCTGCTCGGCCCGCCGGGCTGGACGATGCCGGTGTGCGAAATGGACGTGCGCGTCGGCGGCAAATACCGATGGCGCTGGCGCAGCGAGGCCGGCGCAGAGTTCGGCTTCACCGGCGTGTTTCGCGAAGTGGTCCGGCCGTCGCGCATCGTGCACACGCAGGTCTACGACCCGGGCACCGTCGGCGGCAGCATGGGCGCGGAAGCGCTGATCACCGCGGTGCTCGCGGAAAACAACGGCGTCACGACGTACACGACGACGATCCGCTACCAGTCGAAGGCGGACCGCGACGCGGCCATGAGCACGGGCATGACGGACGGCATGGAGCAGAGCTACGCGCAGCTCGACGCGCTGCTCGCGGCGGCCGGCTGAGGGCGCTAGAAGATCGCGACGGTGCGTTGCACGACCCAGAACGCGGCGACGCGAGCCGATCCCGTACGCCGCCGCGCGCTGCCAGCCCTGCGGCACGCGCACTGCGCTGCTGCGTACGAGCCAGCCCAAGCCGAACACGGCCGCGATGAACAGCAGCTGGCCGAGCTCGACGCCGACGTTGAAGAACAGCAGCGCCAGCGGCACGGCCTGCGCCGGCACGCCGACCTCGCTCAGCGCGCCCGCGAATCCGAAGCCGTGCAAGCAAACCGAACGAGAACGCGACGACCCACGGGAACCGCTCGGTCAGATCCGCGTCGCCGCCCACGCGCCGGCGCGCGAGCTCGGACGCGAGAAACAGAATGCTGAGCGCGATCACGGCTTCGACCGGCGCCGGCGGCACGTGCACGAAGCCGAGCGTCGCGGCACCGAGCGTGATGCTGTGCGCAACCGTGAACGCGGTGACCGTCGCCACGAGCCGACGCACACCGCGCACGAGCAACAGCAACGCGAGCACGAACAGCAAATGGTCGACGCCGAGCAGGATGTGCTCGATGCCGAGCCCGGTGTACGTCCGCACGACGTCGAACGCGCTCGGCCGCAGCGGAATCGTGACGGTGGGCTCGTCGCGCGTGAGCCGCTGGTTCGACGCAGCTGCCGTCGAGATAGTCGACGCGCAGCAGCACGTCGGTCTGCGTCTCGCCGAGCCCGTTGACGGTGAATTCCTTGCCGCCGAGCCCGCCGGGGCAGAGGACCGCGCCGTGCTGCGTGCGCACGTCGTCGATGACGTACGTGCGCACGTTCTCGGTCAACGAGCAGCCAGCCGGCACCTGCGGCTCGAGCACCGCGGCGAGGCCGCCGGAGATCGACACCTTCCATTGCACGTCGAAGGCGTTCGGGCGCCGTCTCCGTGAAGCCGAAGTAGGCCGGGCTCAATCGATGCGCGGCCGCCGGCAACGTCGCGAGCACCGCCGCGAGCCAGCAGCAACGCTACGCGGCACGCGCAGCGTCATTGAACGACCGCGGCCGCCGGCGTTTCGACGATCACGTTGTAGTTCGCGCGCAGCCTGCGATACGCGGCTTCGTTCGCTTCGCGCCGGCGTTTCGCGCCGAGCTCTTCGGCCACGTGCGCGGCAATCTCGTCGTACGGCGGCAGGCGCGCCTCCGTGCGGCTGCGCAACCGCACGAGATGCAAGCCGAAATCGGAACGGTAGGGGCCGGCCCAGTCGCCGGGCGGCGCGGTGAACAACGCCTCGGCCATCGGGTCGCCGAACAGCACGCGGATCTGATCGCGCGGCGCATCGTCGTACGCGGCGCGCAGCGGCGTGTGGTCGCCCACTTGATCCGGCGGTTTGCCCGCGCGCAACGCCGCGAGACCTGCGGCCGCATCCGGCCTCGAGCTTGTCGCCGCGTTCGGTCGGGCTGAAGAACACCTGGTCGAAGCTCACGAGCGGCGGAATCGTGAACAGCTGCGGCGATGCGGCGTAGAAGGCCTGCAACTCGTCGGGCGACGCCGCGGGATCCGCGAGATCCTGCGTGAGGTAATTCATCTTCTCGACGAGGCGCCGCCGCACCTCGTCGTCGTTCTTGTCGAGACCGAGCGTGAGCGCTTCGCGGTAGAGAACCTCTTCGCGAACCATCGGACTCGACGAGCGTCGTTCAACTCGGCCGGCGAGAGCGCCCTGCCCTGCGTGAGCGCCGCCGTGTCGCGCGCTTTGCGTTACCTGCTCGGCGGTGATCGTGATCCGCTCGCGCCCGGCGCGAATCATTTCGCCGCGCCACGCGGAGACCCCGAACAGCGCGGCGCCGATCAACAGAAAGTGAACGAGGGGATCCTTGAGTAGCCTGAGCATGTGCCTGCGAGCCGGAAAGTCCGCGGCATTATGGTCGTGCGGTCGCAACCGTCACAAGCAGCGCAACGTCAGGGCTCGTAGCGGCGCAGCGCGCCCCAGCACTCCTGCGCGCCGCCGCCCTGCCACCACGTGCGCACGATCTGATTCTTGTCGTCGACTTCGAACTGCCCGACGCACTGCAAACCGCTGCCACCGAAGACGGCCACGCCGAGACCCGTTGCACGCACCTTCACGTGACGCTCGAAGACGAACACGCGATTGCCGCGGCGAAGGTCGACGCTCTTCTCGCGCCCCCACACTTCGTGCAGCCGATCGAGCGATTTGCCCTGCCAGCTCCCGAACAGGTGGTCGAGCTTCTCGTTTGGGGACGCGAGCGGCCCGCGGCTGCTGGGCGGAAAGCCCGCCGAGCAGACCGAAGTAGATCAACACCGAGAGACCCAGTTGCCGCGATTGCAGCATGGCCCACCTTCGTCGTGTTGTGGTTCTCGCGAGCGGAGGAGTCTAGCAAGACGACGCGGCGGGAGAGAAGAACGAAAGGGGAAAAAGAGGGCCCCGGCCTTTGGGGGGGGAGTGGGGTAAGGCCGGAGCCCGTTACACGAGAGTGGCTTAAGAGAAGCTCAGCGCCACGAACCGCTGCGAATCGCCTCGACGCACGAGCAACAGAGCCCGCGAATCGCCCTTCTTCGCGGCGTTCAGAGCGGTCACCGCTTCTGCCGCATTCTTGACGTTCTGCTGATTCACGCGCGTGATCACGTCGCCGGGGCGCACGCCCTTGTCGGCGGCCGGGCTATCCGGCGCGACGGCGACCACGAGCGCGCCGTTCACATCGCTCGGCACCGAGAGCTGCGCGCGATCCTCGTCCGTCAGCGGCCGCAACGTGAGCCCGAGACCGGCCGTCGCCTGCGGGCCGTTGGCCGGCGCGCGCGCTGTCGGCCACCTGCTCGCTCTTGGCGGCTTCGCCGAGCTTCACGTTCAGCTCGCGGCTCTTGCCGTCGCGCCACACGGTGACCTTCGCCGCCTTGCTCGGCGCTGCTTCGGCCACCACGCGGCTCAGCGTGCGCGCCGAGTCGATCTCGCGGTCGTTGAAGCGCGTGATCACGTCACCCGCGAGCACGCCGCCGTGCGCCGCCGGACCGTCCTTCACGACTTCCGCGACCAACGCACCGTGCTGGTTCGGAACTTTGAGCGACGCCGCGAGCTCGTCATCGAGATTCTGGATCTGGACTCCGAGCCAACCGCGTTCGACGCTGCCGTTGTTGCGCAGCTCGCCGATCACGGTCTTCGCCTGATTCGCCGGGATCGCGAAGCCGATGCCGATGTTGCCGCCGTTCGGCGAGAAGATCGCCGTGGTCACGCCGATGACGTCGCCGCCCGCATTGAAGACCGGGCCGCCCGAGTTGCCGAAGTTGATCGGCGCGTCGAGCTGCAGATAGTCATCGTAAGGACCCGACTGGATGTCGCGGCCGCGAGCCGAGACGATGCCGGCTGTCGCCGTGCCGCCGAGGCCGAACGGATTGCCGATCGCCACGACCCAATCGCCGACGCGCGCATGATCCGAATCGCCGAACGCCACGTGCGGCAGCCCTGTCGCGTTGACCTTGATCAGAGCGAGATCGGTCTTCGCGTCGTGGCCGACGAGCGTCGCATCGAACTTGCGGCCGTCCGGCATCGTCACGACGATCTTGTCGGCGCCGTCGGCGACGTGGTTGTTGGTCACGATGTAACCGCTCGAGTCGATGATGAAGCCCGAGCCCTGGCCTTCGGTCCGCCGCTCCCGCCTCTGCTGACCCGGCTGGTCGAAGAACCGGCCGAAGAACTCGTCGAACGGGAATTGCTGGCCGCGTTGGCCGCGCTGCGCGCCGGGCTCCGAGAGGTCGAACCCCGTCGGCTGCGCCTGCTCGACCTTGCTGATCATGATGTTCACGACGGCCGGGCTGACCGTCTCGATCACGTCGGCGAACGACCCCGGCGAGGACGCGGCGCGCGGCGCGGCCGACTGCGCGGCTGCGGGCTGCGCGACGGAATCGTGATTGATGCTGACTAAGCTAGCCGTGAGCGCCGCGGCGGCGATGGCCCCTGCGAGCCAGCCGAAACGCGCGGACCTGTTCTTCCACTGTTCGGTCATCGCAGATCTCCTTAAAGCGTTGTATGTACTGAGAGAGCAAGTTACGTGCAGCAGCCTTACCCCCATCTCAACGGTTCAATACGGATTTGTAATGCGGAGACAACGAGGGCGACGCCGTTAATGCTGTGTTCAGCTGCACGCGCCTAGCCTTACAACATGCTGAAAGTCACGTGGATTCGGTGCTTCCAGCCCACTCGAGGAGATGAGCATGAACGACACTAAATTCGGCAGATTGACGAGATTCGGCGCCGTCGTGGGCCTGGCGCTCGGCCTTGGATTCGGCGTGGTCGGCGTTTCGGCCGCCGCCGCCAAGAACGAAGCGCCCCAGGCCGCGGCACAGGCGCCCCCGTGGCGAGCAGGTGGACAGCTTCCCGATTCTGTCGCGCCTGCACGATTGGCAGGTCATCGACGACAAGACCGTGATCGTGTGGGCCACGCCGTGGCAACCGTACCTGGTGCAGCTGAAGTACCCGAGCCACGACTTGCCGTTCGTGCAAGCGATCGGCGTCACGTCGCTCGGCGACCGCGTGTATGCCCGCTTCGACTCGCTGCGGGTGGCCGGCTTCCGCTACCCTATCGACAACATCTATAAGATGACGAAGGAAGAGGCCAAGGAGCTGGCCCGGCAGTCCTGAAGGCTACGTCGGCCTCGGCGCGATGAGCGCCGGGGCCAAGCTGCCGCTCGGGAGCGCGCCGGGCGGACGGTAAGACACAGTGCGCATCCTGGTAATCGAGGACGACAAGGACGTCGCCTCTTTCATTCGCAGCGGGCTCGTGCAAGCCGGCTGCAACGTCGACAATGCCGCGAACGGCAAGGACGGGCTGTTCCTTGCCACCACCGAGAAATACGACGCGCTCGTCGTCGATCGCATGCTGCCCGGCGTCGACGGGCTCACGGTGATTCGCACGCTGCGCGCGTCGGCGAACACGACGCCGGTGCTGATCCTGTCTGCGCTCGGCGAGGTCGACGATCGCGTGAAGGGACTCGAAGGCCGGCGGCGACGACTACCTCGTCAAGCCGTTCGCGTTCAGCGAGCTGCTCGCGCGGCTCGAAGCGCTCGTGCGCCGCGTCAAGAGCGGCGGCGACTCGCCGTCGACGGTGCTGCGCGCCGCCGATCTCGAGATGGACCTGCTGCGCCGCGAGGTGCGCCGCGGCGGACAGGTGATCGACCTGCAGCCGCGCGAATTCCAGCTGCTCGAGTTCCTGCTGCGCCACGCGGGCCAAGTCGTCACGCGCACGATGCTGCTCGAAGGCGTGTGGGACTATCACTTCGACCCACAGACGAACGTGATCGACGTGCACATCAGCCGCCTGCGATCGAAGATCGACCGCGGGTTCGACCGGCCGCTGCTGCACACGGTCCGTGGCGTCGGCTACCGCCTCGACACCTAGGCCGTCTCGAGCACAATGCGACTGCGCCGACTGTTCCGCACCAGCGTGTTTCAGCTCACGCTCGCGTACGTGGCGTTGTTCGTGATTTCGGTCGGCGCGCTGTCGGCCATCGTCTACTGGTCGACGCTCGGCTACCTCGAGCGGCAGAACAACGCCGTCATCGACGCCGAGATCACCGGTCTGCTCGGAGCAATACGAGCGCAGCGGTCTCAGCGGGGCTCGCGGACATCATCAACGAACGCGTCGAGCGCGACGCCGAGCGGCGCTCCGTGTATCTGCTCGCGGACGCGATCGGCCGGCCGCTCGCGGGCAACGTGCCGTATTGGCCCACGACGGCTCGACACCGTCACCGACGAATGGGTGGACTTCGTCAGGCGCGACGAGCGCGGCAACGAAACACCGGTCCGCGGCGCACTGCTGCGCGTCGGCCCGGGCTTCCGTCTGCTCGTGGGCCGCGACATCCGCGAGCTCGCCGCGATTCGCCGCGTGCTGCGCAGCACCGCGATGTACGGCATCACGCTGGCGCTCGGCGCTCGCGCTCGTGGGCGGACTGCTGATGGCGTTGAGCGCGCAGCGCCGGCTGGCCGAGCTGAACCGCACGACGCGCCAGATCATAGCCGGCGACCTGAGCCGGCGCGCGCCGCTGAACGGCAGCAACGACGAGCACGACGAGCTCGCGAGCAACGTGAATGCGATGCTCGACCAGATCGAGAATCTCCTGTCCGGCATGCGGCACGTAGCCGACAGCGTCGCGCACGATCTGCGCGGCCCGCTCACGCGCCTGCGCAATCGACTCGAGATGCTGGCCGCCGCCGCGCAGCCGAGCCACGAGGATCTCGCCGAGTGCGTGCGGCAGCTCGACCAGGTGCTCGAGACATTCAACGCGTTGCTGCGCATCGCGCGAGTGGAGTCCGGCGCCTATCGCAGCGCGTTCAAGCCGGTGGACCTCGCACCGATCGTGCGCGACGTCCGCGAGCTGTACCAGGCGGCCGCCGACGAACGCCAGCTGCGCCTGGTCGGCGAGCCGGGTGGCGCGGTCGAGGTCTTCGGCGATCGCGAGCTGCTGGCGCAGGCCTTGACGAATCTGCTCGACAACGCCGTCAAGTACACGCCGACCGGCGGCACGATCACGATCCGGCTCGAGCAGAGTCGGCGACACGGCGCGACTCAGCGTCGCGGACACCGGCCCCGGCGTTCCGGAAGTCGACCGCGGCCGCGTGCTGCAGCGCTTCACGCGGCTCGATCAGGCGCGATCGCAACCCGGAGCGGGCTTAGGCCTGGCGCTCGTCAACGCCGTCACGATGCAGCATCACGGCCGACTGCTGCTCGGCGACAACCAGCCGGGCCTCGTCGTGACGCTCGAGCTACCCGCGTTGTCGCCGCTGCGCGTGGCGGCCTGAGCTTCTGCGCTAACCGAGCACGGCCGACCAACGCGCGAGCTTCTCGCGAACGTGCGCGAGGCGTGTGCCGGGCTCGTCGAAGGCAGCAGCTGCGTTTCGAGCGCCGCGATCGCCGGCGTCAGTCCCGGCAGCACGCGCCGCCGATACAGCTCCGCAGCCTTGTTGCCGTTGAAGCAGACCAAGCGGATCTCGCCATGCGCGCCGAAGAACGCGCCGAAATCGTTGACGACGATGCTCGACGCGACGATCGCCGAATCGAGGCTGCCCGAGCGCTCGCCGGCGGCCAGCACGTCCCACACCGCCACGCGATGCGCGCGCAGAACTTCGAGGCGACGATCGTACGGCAACTCGGGGGCCGCGCCGAAGAGCCGGCCCATGATCTTCCAGAACGCGTTGTGCGGCTGCGCGTAGTACTGCTGCTTTTCGAGCGACATTCGCCCGGGCAAGCTGCCGAGCACGAGCACGCGGGCATCGGCCGCGGCGATGGGCGGAAACCCGACCGACAGGCCTCGCGCGCGCTCACCAGTCGAGCCCTAGTAGTGACCGCGCGACTCGAGCAGCCGCATCTGCGTCAGGATCCACCCCTGCCGACTGCGCACGTAGGCGCTCGGCCGCGCCACACTGAAGCGACGCGGGTTCGGCAACACCGCAGCGAGCAACGCGGCTTGCGGCGCCGTGAGCCGGCTCGCGGGCACGCCGAAGAATCGCTGCGCTGCCGCCTCGACGCCGAACACGCCGGGTCCAAACTCCGCGATGTTCAGATACGTCTCTAAGATGTGCTGCTTCGACCACACAAGCTCGATCAGCAGCGCGAAATAGGCTTCGAGCGCTTTGCGCACGAAGCTGCGCCCTTGCCAGAGAAACAGGTTCTTCGCGACCTGTTGCGTGATCGTCGACGCGCCGCGCAGCCCGTCACCCTCGCGGAAGTCCGCGAGCGCACGGTCGAGAGAGACGAAGTCGATGCCGTGGTGATCGAGGAAGCGCTGATCTTCGGCCGCCATCGCAGCGCGCGCCGCACTGCGTCCGATCGCGCGGCCCGTCGACCCACCGATAGTCGAGCCTGCTCAGCGACCCTGGCTGTTCCAGCATGACCGCCGTGAACGGCGGCGCGACAAGCGCAGCGCGAGCACGGCCGAGAACGACAGCGTGAGCCAGACGAGCAACGCCATGCCGAGCACGCGGGCAATACGCCCCACGCGTAACCATCGGCGAGCTCCAAACCATTTCGCCAGACCTATCGACCCCGCAACGCTTCCTCGCCTCTGGCGCGCGAGTCTAACCGGCGGCCGCGCGAGCACAAGCACGGGCCGCTCGCGTTCCGCGCCCCGGGCCCTGCGGAGAGCGGATCACCGCGCACACCAATGCCGGACGCGCTGCGCCGCGAGGAAGGTCTCCGCCTCGCGGCCGTGCAGCATCGCGAACGTCGCCAACATGCCGGCCTGAGTGCAGGTGTCGGCAGCCACCGTCACCGAGCGCGGGGGGTCGGGGACAGGCCAGCCCGTCGTGGGATCCAGGATGTGGCCGTAGCGCCGTCCGTCCTTCAGCAGGAACCGCCGCGTGTCGCCGCTGGTCGCGAGCGCGCCACGCGCGAGATCGACGACTCGCTCCGCCGCATCAGGCCGGTCGATTGACTCGATGCCAACGCGCCACGGCTTGCCGACAGGGTCCGGTCCGAGGGCACGCAAGTCGCCGCCGAAATTGATCAGGCAGCAAGTCTGTCGCTGCCGCGACCAACGCCGCGGCCCGGTCGACCGCATACTCCTTGCCGATCCCGCCGAAATCGAGCTCCATGCCGGGCTCGAGCGTAATCACGGGGCGCTGCCAGCGAACGCGCGACCAGCCGACGTGGCGCAACACTCGGCGGACGTCTTCGGCGCCGGGCACACGGTCGCTACCGTCGAACCGCCACACGCGCCGCAAAACGCCCGAGGTGATGTCGAACTTCCCTCCGCTCAACTTGAACAGCTCGCGCGCGTAGTCGAGCAAGCGCGCCGTCTCCTCGTCGACGGTGACCGGCTTGCCGGCCGCGGCGTTGATCGCAGCGACCACGCCATCCGTGCGGTAGCGGCTGAATTTCGCTTCGACCCGCCACGCTTCGTCCGCGACCATGGCCACGAGCTCGCTCGCGCGACGCTCGTCGATCGGTGCGATGTGAACCTCGCATGGGCTCGCCATCGCGCCGAACGTGCCCAACCAGCCGTTGTCGCGCGCAACGAGCTGCGGCTGGGCGTGCTTACCGCCCGAACCTGTAGCTGATCTCGCCAATGATGGCCTTCAAGTCGGGAGTGAGATCGAGGTTGCGCAACGAGCCGACGAGCGCATCCGAGCTCGGCTTCGCCGTCTGGCGATACAGCTCGATGCGCGCGGCGAACTGCGCCGACGCTGGTCTTCGCACCGTACTTGACGCCGACGGTCACGGCATCGAACTGCCCGAGCCTGTAGTCGGCCGTCGCGTAGGCAGGTACCGGCGATCCGGCGAACAACACCGTGTGGTAGAAGTCTGCCGAAGACTGCTTGTAGAAGCGAACGTGAGGCTCGAAGAACTTCGCGCCGGCGAAGTTCCATCGATAGTGGACGTCGAGCGTCTGCGAGTCGACGCCCCAGTCGTCGGTCATGAATCGAAGAGACGCGTCGAGCACATTGCCGCCGAAGTCGTGCTTCAAGAGCCCGAAGAGACTCTGTTTGTCGCGCGAATCAGGGCGTTGCTCATAGAGATACAAACCGATCCCGCGATCGGGGCCCGGCGTCAGGTTGCCGGTAACGGGATCGACGACCGACAGCACTTTGTACGGATCGGTCAGATAGCCGTCCGCGCGGCTCACCGAGTAGTTCAGCTGCGCCACGGTGTGCTGCGTGAACACCTGCGTCACACCCAGCAGCACATCGCGCACATGTTTCGCGCGGTCGCCGTTGATCGTGGGCCCGGACTCCGTCAGCGCAGTGAACGGTATCGGGCTGCCGCCGACCGGCTTGACGCTGTCGTCGGACAATTCCAGGCCGGCAGATAAGGTCGTGTTCCGGTTGTTGAAGTCGTGCGTCATGCGCGCGTCGGCGCCGACGTGGCTGTAATCGTGTTCCGTCGAGAGACTGCCGCCGAAGCTCAGCAGGCCGAGACGGCCGAGCGGCCGCTGCCAATCGGCACTGCCCGCAAACCGCGTGTCCTGGAAACGGTCATCAAGCGGTAAGGCACCCGCGGGGACCCTGAAATTGCCTCCGCCCGTGGCGACGCCGCCGCCCGAAGTTTGGGTCAGTGTGATCGGGCGCGGAAAGAGCTGCGCCGACGCGCTCGGCGCCGCCCCGTTCGGGGAAGCCCCCGAGAGCGTGTCGAAGCTCAGCGTGAAGCTCAGCAGCCGATCCTCGAGCGGCTGCGTCTTGCGCCAGCACACTCACGCTGTAGTCACGAACACGGTCCTGCTCGCCGTAGTAGAGGCCGGCGGCGTCCACGCGCCATTGACCGATCTCTTGAGCGTCGACCGCAGCCGGAGCGCCCGTGCCAAGCAGCGCGCACGTGGCAGTAGCCAGCGCGGCGCCGACCTCGCGACCGGCCGCCGGAGCGCCGAATTTGCGACGTTTCAGTTGCATCCGCAGCCTCCGCCGCCGAAGCCCTGCCCACCGCTCGACGCTTCCTTGCTGAAGTAGATGTGTTCATCGATCGACGCATCGAGCGGCTCGCTGACGATCTGCATGTCGTCACGCGCGAGCACGCCGCGCTGCCAAGGCTTCACTCCGACGCTCGAACAGCCCGCACTGGCTACGAGCGCCGCAACGAGCACACTCCACCTGAGTTTCCACATTCTTCGTGACTCCACTGCTTGCACTTGTTATTTGCCGCCCGACAAGGCGGTCTTGATCTGCGCTTCGTATTGCGCAGCATCCGTGAGCCTGAAACCGGCGTGACTCGCCAGCACGTTGCCGGACGCGTCGAGAAGGAAGGAGCTCGGCATCGCCTGGACGTCGAACTTCGTTGCCAGCTTGCCGGCGGGATCGAACCTCAACGTGAAGCGTGCGGGTACTTCCTTCAGAAACTTGTTTGCCACGTTCTTGTCGGCGTCGAGATTGACGCCGACGACCTCGAGCCCCTGCGCGGCGTACTTCGTCTGCATCTGGTTGAGCCACGGGAACGAACGCCTACACGGCGCGCACCACGAAGCCCAGAAATCGAGCCAGATGACTTTGCCCTTGATCTCGCCGAGCTCGGGCGGCGGTGCCGCTTGAACTGCCGACCCGGCGAATCCTAGAACCCGAGCAGCAACAGCGCAGCGATACGCTGTCGGCGCCCTTCGTGTGCCGCGCTTAGCGCAGCCCGCATTCGATTCTCGTTTCAACTTCCTACCTTTGATGATGACCACCGGAGACTCGCGGTGCAGCAACGAGCGTCGCCCGATTGGGTTGACCGCGGCTGCGCACCACTGGGGAATAGCGGCCACCGACTACGAGTGGCACGCACCTGCTACAGTTTGACACGCACGCGAACCCTTAGATAAATCAGCCGATAATCCGAAATGACAACGGCCACGCGTCCTCCCGAGTCGTCGGCTTAGAGATCGACCGGCTAACACCCACACTGTCCACACAAGATAAGAGCGATTGACAATGGCAACTGTGAACAACGCGAACTCCCATCGCTGGCGATTCTTTCGAGCCGGCGGAGTCGATCAAGTTCAACTTCGCGATGGAAAAGACATCGCGAACTTGAGCTCACTCGATCAGAAGCTGTGGATGGCGTTGGCGGTACCGACGCGTGGGACGGAGCTCGACCCGAAGACCGCGGACCTGATCGACACGGACAAGGACGGCCGCATTCGGCCGCCGGAAATCATCGCGGCGGTGCAGTGGGCCGCAGGCATGCTGAAAGATGTCGGCCACCTGATGAAGGGCGGCGACTCAGTGCCGCTGACTGAAATCGCGGACGCAGGCGCATTGGCCGGAGCCAAACGTATTCTCGCCAGCCTGAAGAAGACCGACGCGACCGCGATCTCGCTCGCGGAAGTCACGGACACGGTGAAGATCTTCGCCGAGACGAAGCGAAACGGCGATGGTGTCATCATCGCCGAGACGGCTGACGACGCTGGCGTACGCAAGGCGGTCGAGGACGTGATCGCAGCGCTCGGTCCGGTCACGGACCGCAGCGGCAAACCCGGCGTCAACCAGGCCAACGTCGACCGCTTCTTCGCCGAAGCGCAAACGCTGATCGACTGGTCGGTCAAGGGCGAGGCCGACAAGACTCTGACGCCGCTCGGACTCGACGGCACGGCCGCCGCATCGGTCGCGATCAAGACCGTGAAGGCGAAGGTCGACGACTACTTCGCTCGCTGCCGGCTCGCAGTTTTCGACAGCCGTGCGCTTGCGGCCCTCAACCGCGATGAAAAAGACTACGCCGCGTTCGCGCAGCGCGAGCTCACGCTCGCCTCACCGGAGATCGCCGCCCTGCCGGCTGCGAGGATCGAAGGGAACCGCGCGCTGCCGCTCGCCGACGGCTTGAACCCGGCCTGGACGGCGGCCATGGCCACGCTGGCGCGCGCCGGTATCACCCCACTGCTCGGTAGCAGGACGGAGTTGACCGAAGCCGACTGGGGTAGCGTTCAGGCGAAAGTCGCAGCCTACGACTCCTGGGCCGACAGCAAACCGGCCACCGCGGTCGAGACGCTCGGGCTGCCGCGGCTGCGCGAGTTGCTCGGGAGCTCCGCGCGCATCGCGATCACGCAGCTGATCGAACAAGACGCCGCGCTCGAAGACGAATTCAAGCAGGTCGCGTCGGTCGAGAAGCTCGTCCGATTCCAGAAGGATCTGTACGAGCTCCTGACGAACTCCGTGAACTTTGCCGACTTCTACGGCCGGACCGGCGCCATCTTTCAAGCCGGGACTCTGTACCTCGACGCGCGCAGCTGCCGTTTGTGTGTCGAGGTAACGGATGCGGGCAAGCATGCTGCGCTCGCGGGCCTCGCCGGCGCGTACCTCGCTTACTGCGACATCACTCGCGCCGGCGGCGCGAAGAGGACGATCTGCGCCGTGTTCACGGATGGCAGTCGCGACAACCTCATGGTCGGCCGCAACGGCGTGTTCTACGACCGCGCCGGCGTCGACTGGGACGCCACGATCACGAAGGTCATCGACAATCCGATCAGCATCCGCGAAGCCTTTTGGTCGCCTTACACGAAGCTGGTCCGGCATGATCGAAGAGCAGATCGCGAAGCGTGCGGCCGCCGCCGATGCCGCAGCGAACGCCAAGGTCGCGCAAACCGCAACGGCCGCTGCGACGATCGACCAGACCAAACCGGCCGAGCCGAAGAAGATGGACA
>CAVVIC010000015.1:0-46695 GCA_963748045.1 uncultured Gammaproteobacteria bacterium | reverse complement strand
CCAGTCGAAGGAGATGCCATTGCGACTGCCTCGCGAGGTAATTAGAAACGAGCCTCCAGTTCGAAACCGGTTCAGCAATTCCGAGGCCACGACGTCACGCGCGCCGTGACACTGTGCCAAACGCGTGTGCGAGTGTGCGCATGTGTCACTGTCGTGTCTGGACCAGTAACCAGCTCGCAGACACGTGTCGGGTAGGTCTACCCGTGAGCCGACAGGTCGATTTTCGTTGACTCAGTCGCAAGCGATTCCACACAATGCCAGTTCTTTCGGAGATCGCGGCGCTGACGAGCCCCCACTCGCGCCGCCTCCGTAGCAAAAAGGCCCACGAGACCGCTCACGCACGTGGAGGTCAGTCATGTTGAATGCCTCGACGATCCCGGCGAATCCAGCGACGCGGCGCAACTGATCGCCTGGGCGATCTGCGTGTGAGACACGGTCACCGATCGCCGCCCGAAAGCGGATGCTTGATGTTTCATCGCGGCTCTGTCGTTTTGTGTGACGATTACCAGGAGCGTCGCGCCTCGACGTCGCGCATCGTCGCCGACGCCGGCGCCGACGTCGTGGTCGTGTCGCCGCGCACGATCGCGGGATCGCGCGATCGCCACTCGATCGCGATCGTCGGTCTCGATGGCGCTCCGGAGGAATCGAGCAGCGCCATCCACGCGATCCGCCGGCTTGCGTCGGAAATGCACTCAGTGATCGCCCACGAGCGCGGTTCAGCGGGCTGGCCGCTCGCCCTGCGTTGCCGCGTGCTGCTGGCAGGCGCGTGTTGCCTGCTGGACGACGACGCGCCGGACTTCGAGCTTAGCTTACGGGCGCGCCTCGAGAAGTTGCTCGATGTCGAGACCGCGCGATCGGCAGAGGAGTCGGAGCTGTCGCGGACGATGGCGGCGCTCGGCATGGTGGGGAGGAGCGCCGCGGCGCTGTCGTTCTTCCGGTGGACGGTGCGCGTGAGTCGTCTGAGCGATCTGCCGACGCTCATCACCGGCGAAACCGGCACTGGTAAGGAGCTGCTGGCCCGTGCGATCGCGCGGCTCGATCCGAAGCGCTCGCAGGGCCCATTCATCGCGGTCAACTGCGGTGCGATGAGCCAGGGCCTCCTCGAGAGCGACCTGTTCGGCCATCGCCGGGGATCCTTCAGCGGCGCCGACCGTGATCGCAAAGGGCTCATCCGCTCGGCGGAGCGCGGTGTGCTCTTCCTCGACGAAATCGGCGAATTCGATCTGCCCGCGCAGGCGAGGCTGCTGCGCGTGCTGCAGGAGCGGCGCGTCCTCGGCGTGGGCGAGGATCAGGAGGTCCCCGTCGACGTCCGCGTGATCGCGGCAACGAACCGCGACCTCAGCGAGATGACGCGGGCCGGTAGCTTCCGCGTCGATCTCTTTCATCGTCTCAACGCACTGACGGTACACGTCCCCCCGCTTCGGGAGCGCCCGGCTGACATCGCGGCGCTGGTCGCGCACTTCATCGACCGTTGCCGCGATCCCTCCATCCACAGCCGCTATCGGGTCGATCCGCAGTTCATCGAGGCGCTCTCGGCGCTCGAACTGCTCGGCAACGCGCGGCAGCTTGAGAACCTGGTGCGGCGCGCGCTCATCGTCAAGGAACCGGATGCGCCCGCGGACTCCCCATCTGCCGCCTGACATTCTGCAGCGGCTGCAGGAGGAACGTCCAGAGCCTCCCGCGTCGACCCCGCGAACCGGACTCCCCGCATCGAACGCAACGCTGCCCGGCCTCCTGCAGCAGCTTGTCTCTGAAGGCTGGAGCCTCTCGAAGTCCCTCGAGTACCGCGAGTGGTCCCTGGTCGAGTCAGCGCTGAGGCTCGCAAACGGCAATCAATCGCGCACCGCGCGGCTGCTCGGCATCACGCCGCGCAGCGTCTACAAGAAAGTCCACCGCCACAGCCTGCGAGCGTGAGCCCTCGCAACCTGTCGCCCGGCGATGCGGCACGCGCATCGCATGTCGCCCCGCCCGGACCCACGATGGCGCTCAAAGACCGCCGCGTGCGATTTCGCATCGCCGACGTGGACCACCCGCGGCCCGAAGACCTGGTCACCCAGCTCGCGCACCTGTTCACACAGGTCGAGCTGAAGGGCCGGGAGCGAGCGCCTCCGATAGCGGAGCCCTCGATGGCGTCTACGTCGAGATCGAGCTCTATGAAGGGCACCACGTCGTGATCGTTCCGATGTCGCGAGTCACGCCCGAGCCCTGACCGTGCCCCTGGGGCTTCTCGCGCTTCATCGCGGACCGCGCCTTCCGAGATAGGAACGATCGTTCCGGATCGATCGTTACTGGTGGAACGCCTGATTCGTATCTTCATGGCTCTCCACCCGCTACCACTGCTTTGCCCGGCGCCCAGGCGGTACCCGAAGAGCGCAAAGCAAACGCGGAGAAGTCTTGGTTTCCGTTACGTGCAAGTGTCACATGTCCTCTAGCACTTTTCGGAGTCGCGAGGAGCTGACCGATGCGCCCAATGTTTGTTCCCGAGGTCGAACATTGCCGTCACGACAGCCCATACGCGGTAGCTATCGAAGGCCTTCGCGCCGCGGCGCAGCCGGTGCCGCAGATCCTCCACTTGTTTGCGTACAGTTTGACCGGACGATCGAGAAGATGAATCGCGAATCAAATCGGCTGCAGCAGACCGACGCGACCGGCTGCAGGCTGCAGGCTGGACCGGCGAGGCGATCTACGACGTGATTACGGCTTGTGCGCTGTTCAACTTCTACAGCAAATGGGTCGACGCGACCGGTGTGGGCGAGATGTCCGCGGCCGAGTATGCCGCGTCCGGCGAGCGCCTCGCCACGGAGGGGGTACGCACCGGCGGCTCCGTAGGCAGTGTGGGGACGTCCAGCCGCCGGACGGAGGTTCGAATCCCTCTGCCCCGACTTACTTCTTCGTGATCCTGAACGTCCCATCTCCGCCTTCGCCGGTGACCTTGCCGGTGGCCACGCCTTTGGCGAGCGTGCCTTCAAGAATAATCAGCACGGCGCCGTCGTCCGTCTTGCCCAATTGGAGCTTCAGCGCCCCGGTCTTCGGATCGAAGGTGCCGATCTTGACGTCGCCGGGATTCGGCAGGCCCGTGAAGGTGCCTGAGACCTTGCTCTTGCCGTCGAACTTCAACTCGAAGGTGACGGCCACGGGGTCGGGGGCCATCGGGACGTTCAACTCCCCCTTCCAGGTGCCCGAAACCGGATCCGCCTTGGCGCCGCCCGACTGCGCCGACGCGGAGATCGCGAACAACAGCACGCACAGCACACACGCGACAAGAGCCCTGCGTCATCATGGCATCTCCTCATTCGTAGCGAAGCGCGACCACCGGATCGACGCGCGCCGCCCGCAACGCGGGCAGCAGCGGCGGCGAGCAGCGCCGTCAGCAGCAGCGTTCCGAGCGGCAGCGCCAGGCTCCAGAAGTCCAGCGGCGTGACCTCGAACAACAGCGCCTCCACGAAGCGCGACAGGTAGAGGCCGCCGGCGAGGCCGCACCCGGTCCCCACCAGCGACGGCGCCGCCGGCCTCCGCCAGGACCGTCCGGACGACGCCAAGCTGGCGCGCGCCGAGCGCGACGCGGATGCCGATCTCGCGCGTCCGCTGCACGACCGAGTAGCTCAAGACCCCATACAGTCCGACGGCCGCCAGCACCAGACCGACGACGGCGAAGAAGCCGGAGAGCAGCGCCAGCAGCCGCTCGCGCAGCAGCGTCCGACTCGACGGCCGCCGCCTGGGAGGTGACGGCGGTCACGCGGAACAACGGACTGGCGGCGCGGATCTCTTCCCGCAGCCTGCGGCGCCAGCGCCGCCGGGTCGCCCGCCACGCGCACGTGCATCGTGCCGTTGCTCCGCAGCCGCAGCAGGATGTAGATCGTCGGCGCCGCGGGCTTGCGCAGGTCGTACCTCGCGTCCGCCACGACGCCGACGACCTCGTACTGCGCCGGCGCTATCCGTCGCTCAGCCGAAGCGGCCCTCGAGCATGCGACCGACCGCCGGCGTCGCGACCGAAGTAGCGCGCGGCGAAGGCCTCGTTGACCACGATGGCCGTCGGCGTATCCGGCGTCCGATGTCGCGGCGACGAACGCGCGGCCGGCCAGCACCGGAATCCTCATCGTTTCGAAGAAGCCCGGCGTGACCGGCGACATGGTGGTCTCGATCGGCTCGTGCGGCGTCCCGGGCACCGCGAGAGTTGTAGGTCCAGGCGCGGCCGAGCACGTTGAATTCGGCGGAGCTGACGGCCTCGACGCCGGGGACGTCACGGAGCCGGTCGAGCACCTGCAGCAGCGCCGCGCGCTGCTGGTTCGCGTCCACGCCGCTGCGACCGTGTTCGACCGACAACAGCAGCACGTCCGACGTGGCGAATCCCGGGTTCACGCTCGACAGCCTCGCGAACGACAGCACCAGCAGGCTGCCGACGAACAGCACGACCAGCCCGAACGCGACCTGGAGCGCCACGAACGGGCGCATCACGCCGGCGCGGGCGCCGGACCGGCCCCGCCGGTCTTGAGCGCCGTCATCGGCGCGACGCTCGACGCGCGCAGCGCCGGCGCCAGACCGAACAGCGCCGTCGTCAGCAGCGTCAGGCCGCCGGCGACCGCGGCGAGCCGCCAGTCGACGCGAAGATCGAGATGCACCGGGTCGTCGGGCGGTGCGAGCATCGCCGACGACCGCCGGCGCCGCGACGGCGGCGAAGAGCAGGCCGAGCACGCACGCGGCCGCGGCGACCAGGGCGCTCTCGACGAGCACCTGCTGGATCAGCCGGCCGCGGCCGGCGCCGATCGACAGGCGCAGCGCCATCTCGTGCTCGCGCGCGGCGGTTCGGGCGAGGAACAGGTTGGCGACGTTCGAACCGGCGATGAGCAGGACCAGCGCCGCGATCGACGCCGAGAATCCAGAGCGGACGCTCGAACTCGCCGCGCAGCGGCGACGGGCCGTTGGCCGCCGAGCGCACGTACAGCGGCGTCGTCGACGAAGCGCGCGACGCTCTCGGGCGACTCGGTCGGGCCGACGCGCCGCGGCGCCCGCTCGCGGCGGACGTTCGTGAACGCCGCCTGCAGCACGCTCTGCGCCTGCTCGACGCCGGACGTTCCGCGTTCAGCCGTCCGAACACGCGGAACCAGTCGAAGTCGCAGTTGCCGAACGCCCGCGGGTTGTACATCGCGTACGGCAGCCACACATCCGTCGGCCGGCCCGGCTCGACGCCCGTGAACCGCGGGCTCGGCCACGCCGACGATCTGCGAACTGACGGTCCTCCAGCGGTGAACCAGCGTCCGACGATCGCCGGATCGCCGCCGAACCGCCGCATCCAGAACGCATGGCTGAGGACCGCCACCGGATCGGTCCCCAGGCCGCCGATCGTCCTGCGCGCGTGAGCAGCCGTCCCGAGCGCCGGCGCCGACGCCGAGCCGGTCGAACGCGTCGCCCGAGACGAACTGCGTGCGGACCGGCTCCTTCTCGCTCGCCGGCCCGTCGAACCTCACCGGCCGCATGACCTGGGTGCTCATGGCGAACAGATCGACGTGCGCCGCGCGACGCGTCGCGCAGCCGCACGAACATCGGGATCGTTGAACGTCTCGGACTCCGGCCGCTCGGGGTCGTCGGTGGGAAACGCGAGGTAGATCGAGCTGCTCCGGGCTGACGCGACGGGCAGCGGCCTGAGGACCAGCGCGTCGACCAGCGAAAACGCCGCGACGCACGCGCCCAGGGCGAGCGCGAGCGACATCACCGCCGCGGCGGTGACCACCGCGTGCTTGCCGCAGCATCCGGGCGCCCAGTCGAACGTCGCGAACCATCGAATCGAGCCACGGCAGCAGTTTGACGTCGAGGCTCTGCTCGCGCAGCGCGCAGCGGACTGCCCGAGCCGGCGCGCCGCCTCCCTGGCCGCGGCCTCGGGGGTCATGCCGGCCGCCGTCAGATCGCGGATGCGCTCCTCGATGTGGAACTGGAGCTCCTCGTCCAGCTCGCGCTCGACGCGCGCCGAACCGGAAGACGTTCGTGAGACGGGACCACATCGACATCGCGTTCACCTCCACGTACGCGTGCTTCAGGATCTTGCCGACCGCCGCGGTAATCGCCTTCCAGCGCGCTTCCTCCGACTCGAGCTGGCGGCGGCCGCCGGCGGTGATCTCGTACACCCGCGCCCGGCGCCCGGTGCCGCTGGTCTGGTCCAGCGCGCCTTGATCCAGCCCGCCTCCTCGAGGCGATGGAGCGCCGGGTAGAGCGACCCTTCCTCGACCCGGAGCGTGTCGTCCGACATGCCCTCGATCTGCGTGGCGATGCCGTAGCCGTGCAGCGGCCCCCGGCGCGCGAGCAGCGTCAGACAGAGCAGCGGCAGCGATCCCTGGAGCGCATCCTGTCGGGCCATACCCAGTTATCTTACTCAGATATCTGACTGTCTGCTACTACGCGGCGGCGGGCGCCTGGTTAACAGGCGGGATCGGAGTCCTGGTTCAGAAATCCCTGCTGATCGCGGCAGCGGCTGCAGCCGGCGGGCCTGGACGATCGGGATGTAGCAGGCGGCCGCCGCGACGATCAGCAGGATCGCCGGACCCCCGGCGAACGCCGCGGGATCCAGCGCCGACACGCCGAACAGCGCCGACGCGAGCAGCCGGCCGGCGATGGCGGCGCCGCCCAGCCCGGCGACGGCCCCGATGGCCGTCAGCTTCAGGCCGCTGCGCAGCAGCATCGCGGTCGCCTGCGCCGGCGTCGCGCCGAGCGCCATCCGCACGCCGATCTCGCGCGTCCGCTGCTGCGCGGCATAGGCCATCGTCCCGTACAGCCCGGTGACGGCCAGCAGCAGGGCGATCGACGCGAACACGCCCAGCACCCAGGCGCGAAGGCGCGGCTGACCGGTCGCGCCGGCCACCACCTCGTCCATCGACCGGATCGGCGGTACCGGGATCGACGGATCGAGGCTGTGGACGGACTGGCGGATGGACGCGGCCACGCGCGCCGCGTCGAGCCGGGTGCGGACCACCAGCACCATCGACGGCCACGGCATCTGCGCGTGGGGCACGAACATCTGCGGCTCGGCTGCGCGCTCCAGCCGAAGTGGCGGACGTCGCCGACGACGCCGACGATCTGCGGCTGGCTCGGCGCCCCGGGTACGATCGACAATTCGTGCGTGATGCGGCGGCCGATCGGGTTGTCAGACGGGAACATGCGGCGCGCCAGCGCCTCGTTGATGATCGCGACCGGCGGCGCGGTGCTGCGATCCCCGTCGGCAAAGAAGCGCCCCTGCTTCAGCGGACGCCATCGTCGAGAATACGCCGAACTCCACCGACGCTAATCGGCGCGACCGGACGCTCGGCCGCGGGCACGGGAGGACGCCCTTCGATCGCGAACGGGCTCTTGTCCCACGAAGAACGACGCGCGCGGATCGAGGCGGTAGGCCCAGCGTCAGCCCGGCGGCGTCGACGCCCGGTATCGCTGGACGGCGGACAGCAGCCGATCGGCAGAAGGCCGTGTCTCGCCTCCGCCGAGGCGTGACCGCGCGGCAGTTCGATCCGATCGGCAGTGTCAGGACCGACG
The DNA here is from genome assembly GCA_963748045.1 of uncultured Gammaproteobacteria bacterium. Taxonomy (GTDB): domain Bacteria; phylum Pseudomonadota; class Gammaproteobacteria; order Steroidobacterales; family Rariloculaceae; genus FEN-1219. Next base: position 39,180 of record CAVVIC010000015.1, on the reverse strand, counting down.
CAGACCGAAATCCACTGTCGACCCCCGTCAGGCGGAAGCAGGCCGCGAGTCAGCAGCCCGGTGCTCACCAGGAGGCCGACCGACAGCGCGATCTGGACGACGACCAGCGTGTGGCGCGCGCGATGGTGCGCTAACCGAAACGGCCCCTCGCCCGGCGGAGACCAGGACCTCCTGCAAGCGCCTCGACCGCACCTGAATCCGGCCGGCGCCAGGCCGAACAGCACGCCCGCCGCCAGCGCGATCGACGCGGCGAAGATCTACGCCGCAGGCGTCGATCCGCATGCGCTCGAGGTGCGGAACGCCTTCCGGCGCGAGCCCGCACGATGAGGCCGAGCGCCACCGCCGACGGCGAGCGCGAGCGCGCCGCCGGCAAGCGCGAGCATCACGCTCTCGGTCGCATCTGCCGAAACGAGCCTGGCCGCGGCCTGCGGCGCCGAGCGCCATCCGGATCGTCACCTCGCGCGCCCGCCCGGACGCGCGGACCAGCAGCAGGCTGCCGACGTTCGCACAGGCAATCAACAGGACGCAGCCGACCGCCGCGAAGATCAGCCACAACCCGGGCTTCGCGGATCCCGACATGACGTCCTGCAGCGGCGCCGCGGCGAAGGTCAGATCGTGATTGGCCTCGGGGAACGATCGTTCGAGGTGCGCCCCCCGCGCGTCGAGCTCGGCCCGCGCTTGCGCCAGCGTGACGCCGGGCCGGAGCCGGCCGACCAGGGTGAGGATGCGGTACTGCCGGTAGGCCTCAGGCTTCACGGCCGGGTTCGGCGGCTGCGTGCGCGACAGCCGCAGCGGGACCGAGAGCTCGGTGCCCGCGGCCGGGAAGCTGACGCCAGGCGGCATGACGCCGACGACTTGCGTGGCCGCGCCGTCGATCAGGATGTCCTGGCCGACCGCGCGCGGATCACCGCCGAAACGGCGCTGCCACATCGCGTGGCTGACCAGCGCCACGCGGCGCACGCCGGGCCCGCCGTCGGACGGCAGCAGCGGGCGTCCGAGCGCCGGTGCCACGCCGAGCACCGTGAACAGATCGTCCGAACAGGTCGCGGCCAGGACCTTCTGCGGTTCAGCGCTACCACCCGAGATCGTCAACTCGGGACTCCAGTAGGCCGCGATCCCCGAGAACGATCGCGCCTGCGCGCGCAAATCGAAGAAGTTCGGCGGCGAGATCAGCGCGCGGCGGCCGGTGACGCGGTGGGCCTGGCCGACACCGACCAGCGCGGCGGCATCCGGAAAGTCCAGCGGCCGCAGCAGGACGGTGTTGACGACGCTGAAGATCGCGCTGTTGGCGCCGATCCCGAGCGCCAGGATGACCAGCACCGTGAGGGTGAAGATTGGCGTCTTCGCATAGCCCCGCACGGCGTGTCGCACATCCTGCCAGAGTGTGTCCATGCTCGAGTGATACGCCAGGCGGCCCGCCGGCACAACAACTTTGCCGTGAATGGCGTCGTTGTGTCACCACGTGATCATTTCGCCGTCATATTGAGCTCGCTTACAATCGGGCCATACCCAACGTGTCAGACAACACCGGCCGGGAGCTGCGGCTATCGAAACAGGTCTATCGCCTGCGTGTACTGGGCCTCGTGACCGGAGGAATCAGCGTCGCGACCGTGCTCTACGGGCACCGCGTCGGTTGGATGCTGTGGACCGTGCTCGCGGTGAATGTCTTTCTGTGGCCCCACCTCGCCTGGTACCTCGCGCGGACGAGCCCGGGATCCGCACCGGATGGAGCGGGACAGCCTCACCGTCGACTCCGCGTTCGGCGGCATGTGGGTCGCGCTGATGCACTTCAACCTGCTCCCGAGCGTGCTGATCGTCGCGATGATGACGATGGACATCGTCGCTGACCGCCACGAGGCACCACGGCAGCGGTAGCGTGCGCAGCTCGTGGAACAGCGCGCGCGGCGAGCTGCCGCCGCTGACGATCATCGATGCCGTCGCGCGCTGTTGCACACCGTTGCGAAGGCGGTCGCCGACGCGGCGGGCGAGCGCGAGCGCCGCGGCGTCGCGAGTTTTGTATTCGTTGAATGCCAGCATGCCGATGCTCCCGAGCCGCACGACGGCCCGGGTGCCCGAATCATGAGGCTGCAGCTTCCGTGCCAGTGGTGCACGTTCGCGCTGCGCCGAGGGGGCGGAGTGGGGCCGGCCGCGTTGGCTGCCCCGAGTTTGGGCAGCGGCAGGCAGCGCTGCAAGAAGGAAGTGCACGGGCTTAGGTGTAGCGCACCGTCTACAATCGCGCTCGCCGGCCACGTCGGCCGGCCAACGGGGCGAGGGAGCTCACGGGTCATGGCGTTGTTCACGGGCGCGGAAGTGGGTGCGATCGTCGGTGGAACCGTATTGGCGGGGGCGGCCGGGCTCGCCCGGGCGCGCATTCTGCGCGTGCACACCGACTCCCGCTCCGTGAAGAAGGGCGACCTGTTCGTGGCGCTGCCCGGGGAGCGGTTCGACGCGCACGAATTCGTGCCGGCGGCGGTGGCCGCGGGTGCGGTCGCCGTCATCGTGCGTGCGGACTACGCGCCGCCGCCGGCCGTCGCCGGCGCGCTGTTGTTCGGTGTGGCCGATCCGCTGCGCGCGTTGCAGCAGCTCGCGGCCGCGCATCGCGGGCGCTTCACGCTGCCGCTCGTCGCGGTCACCGGCAGCAACGGCAAGACCACGACGAAGGAGATGGTCGCGAGCGTGCTGGCCGCGCGTTGGCGCACGCTGAAGACCGAGGGCAATCTGAACAACCGGGTCGGTGTCCCGCAGACGTTGTTCCGGCTGAACGGCAGGCACGAAGCGGCCGTCATCGAGATGGGTGTCGACGACATGGGCCAGACGACGCGTTTGTGTGAGCTGGTGCGGCCTACTCTGGGGCTCATCACGAACATCGGCCCGGATCATCTCGAGTTCTTCAAGACCATGGATCGCTCGGCCGAATCGAAAGCCGAGCTGCTCGCGGAGCTGCCGGCTGACGGCGCCGCGATCTTGAACGCCGACGATCGCTACTTCCAGCTGTTCAAGAAGCGCGCAAGGGGTCGTGTCGTGGCGTTCGGCCTCGCGGCCCGCGCCGACGTGCGCGCGGAGCAGATCGAGCCGCACGGCCGGGATGGCACGCAGTTCAAACTCGTGTTGCCGGGGCGCGCGCGGCGCCTCTCCGCGCGAATTCGCGTGCCGGGCGAGCACAACGTCACGAACGCGCTCGCGGCCGCGGCCGTGGGTGTCGCGCTCGACGTGCCGGGTACCGCGATCGTGGCCGGGCTCGCGAAGTTTCGGCCGGCCGCCATGCGCTCGCAGATCGAGGTTCGGCACGGCGTGCGGATCATCGTCGATTGCTACAACGCCAACCCGGCGTCGACGCGCGCGGCCGTGCGCCTCTTGGCCGAGAGCAAAGCCAAGGGTCGGCGCATCGCCGTGCTCGGCGACATGCTCGAGCTCGGCCCGACAACGGCGCAGCTGCACGCCGAGGTGGGCGCATACGTCGCGGAACAGGGCATCGACACCCTGATCGCGAGCGGCCCGCTCGCGCGCAATCTCGCGCAGGGCGCTCGCGGCGCCGGCATGGCCGCGGTACAGGAAGCCGCGGACGCCCCGGCCGCCGCCGCGGAGTTGCTCGCTCTGGTGCAGCCCGGCGACGTCGTGCTCGTCAAAGGCTCGCGCGGCATGCGCCTGGAGCGCGTCGTCCAAGCCCTTCGCGACCGGTGAAGACGGTGCCAGGCCTGGCACCGTCTTCATGACTCCGTCTTAGGCGAGCGGTAGGTGGATGTCGGTGATGGCTTCGTGCTCCGGCACTTCGGGGTAGAACGTCACGCGCTCGAGGAACGGCGGGAAGTCGCGCGGCTCTTCGCCGCTGGCCGGCAACCAATCCGAATACAGGTACGCGATAGCGGCACGCAGCGTCGCGTCGGAGCCCACGTGCCGTAGCACGGCGCAACGGCCGGCCGGGAGCGTCTTCGCGACGACGCCGTAGTCGTTCGCCGCGATCTCACGCTCCGTCGCCGCGCAGATGTCGAAACGGAAATCGTCGGGCCGAATGCCGTACTCGTCCGTGTACAGCACGTTGAACGTCGCGCTGCGGTCGGGGTGCAGGCGGTTCTCGCGCCGCCAGTCGATGAACTTGCGGATCGAATTGCCGATGCGGCGCGGATCCCCGCGATGCTCGAGCGCCGCGACGCGCGTGGCGGGGAAGTCGACGATTCGAACCTGATCGTGCGTGTACTCGGGCGGCATGTGGGTGCTCCGTATCTCGGTGAGAGCGTGCGAACGCTGCATGCCAGGGCTCCCAGCGCGGCGCGGTTTTGAATTCCGTCGGCGTCTGGCCCACGACTTTCTTGAACGCGCGCGCGAACGCTTCCGGCGTGGCGTAGCCGCTCGCGAGCGCGATGTCGATGGTCTTGCCCGGCCGGCGGAATGCGAGCCGATACGACGCGCGTTTCAGCCGGCCAAGCTGCACGTACTCGTACACGCCGACCCCAAACAAGCCGCAGAATTGCCGGTGGAAGTGGTACTTCGAGAACGCCGCAACTTGGGAGAGCTCCTCGACCGTGGGCCCTCGTTCGAGGTGCCGGTCGAGGTAGTCGAGCACGCGGCGAAACCGAGTGCGGTACCGGGCGGTGGCGGTGTAACTCAAGACGTACTGCCTCTGGCGAGCCCCCACTGTGCCAGCGCCCGCGGCGCCGAACCTACCCGTTGTTGCTGACTCCGTCTTAGAATGCAGAGCATGCCCGTTCGCGGTTTCGATCACTACAACCTGCGCGCGGCGCGGCCGCTGCTCGAAGAGCTGCGCGACTTCTACCGCGACGTGGTGGGCTTAACGGTCGGCGACCGGCCGCCGTTTCGCCGCTTCGGCTACTGGCTGTACGCCGGCGATCGTCCGGTGCTGCATCTTAGCGAAGCCGACGCAGAGGAGAGCCGCTCGACCGCGGCGACGACGACATTCGCGCACGCGGCGTTCGATTGCACCGACCGCGCCGCGTTCGAGCGGCGACTCACCGCGCGCGGCATCCCGCTATCGCGTGGCGCAGGTGCCGATCACGAATCAGGTGCAGCTGTTCTTCGAGGATCCGGCCGGCAACGGCGTGGAGCTCGGGTTCGACGCCGCCGACGACCCGCGGTAGCCGCCCTAATCGAGCCGCTTGCGCACGCGCGAGACGGCGAACCCCAGCACGATGACGATGAACACGCCCAAGGCCGCGAGCGAATGCCAGAGCTCGCCAATGCCCGCACCGCGCAACATGATGCCGCGGATCAGGCGCAGGAAATGCGTGAGCGGCAAAATCTCGGCTACGTACTGCGCGGGCACCGGCATGCCGGCGTACGGGAACATGAAGCCCGACAGCAGGATCTGCGGCAGGAACGTGAAGAACGCCATCTGCATGGCCTGGAACTGACTCTTCGCGAGCGTCGACAGGAACACGCCGAGCGACAGGCTCGCGACGATGAACACGAGTGCGCAGACATACAGCTCGAGCAGCGAGCCGCGCATCGGCACGTCGAACAACAGGTCGCCGAGCGCCAGCACGATCGTGACCTGCACGAGGCCGATGCCGATGAACGGCAGCACCTTGCCGAGCGTGAGCTCCCACGGCGACACGGGTGTCGCGATCAACATCTCGAGGTTGCCGCGCTCGCGCTCGCGCACGAGCGCGATGGCCGTGAACAGCACCATCGTCATCGTCAGGATCACGCCGACGAGCCCGGGCACCGTGTTCACCGCCGCCCGCCGCTGCGGGTTGTAGAAGTTCACGACTTCGATGCCGGCAGTGCGACCCGTCCAGCCGGTGTCGGCGTAGATCGGGAACGCCGCGAGCTGCCGCGCCGCGGCCTGGATGACTTGCTCCGAGCCGTCGACGACGATCTGCGCGGCCGGCCGGTCGCGCCGTTCCAGCCGCGTCTCGAAATCGGGCGGCAGAATCAGCGCGGCGCTGATCTCGCCGGAGCGCAGCGCAGCGTCGACCTGCTCGGGGCTGTGCAGCACCTTGCCGAGCTTCATGACGTCCGTCGCGGCCAGATCGGCCACGAGCTCGCGCGAGCGTGCGGTGTTCGCCTGGTCGAGCACGGCGGCTGGAAGATGCCGCACGTCGAGGTTGATCGCATAGCCGAACAGCACGAGCTGCATCGTCGGGATGCCGATGATCATCGCGAACGTCAGTCGATCGCGGCGCAGCTGCCGCAGCTCCTTGACGATGATCGCGCCGAGCCTACGCAGCTGCATGGTTCGGCCCCGTGTTGTTCGAGGTCGCGACGACGAACACGTCCTCGAGATTCGGCGCGATCGGCTGCACCTGCGCCACGAGGCCCGCGGCGTGCAGGCGCTCGGCCACCAGACGCTCGAAATCCGCACCGGCTTTCGCGAGCACGCGCAGCGACGTGCCGATCTGCGCCATCGCGATGACGCCCTGCATGCCGTGCAGCAAACGCTGCGCTTCGCGAGGCTCGGCCGTCTCGACGAGCAGTGTGCGGCCCGGCAGATTCGTCATGAGGTCGCGCGGCGTGCCGTCGGCCACGACGCGGCCGTGGTCCAGGATCGCGAGGCGCGTGCAGCGCTCGGCCTCGTCCATGTAGTGCGTCGACACGAGCAGCGTCGTGCCCATGTCCGCGAGCTCGAACAGCGACTCCCAGAACTCGCGCCGCGATTGCGGATCGACGGCGCTCGTCGGCTCGTCGAGAAACAGGAGATCCGGTTTGTGCAGCACCGTGCCGGCGAGTGCGAGCCGCTGCTTCTGGCCGCCCGACAGCGTGCCGGCCAGCTGATCACGTCGATCGGCGAGCCAGAAGCGCTCGAGCAGCTCGGCGATCCGCGTGCGCGCTGCGGTGCGCGGCACCTCGTGCACGGCCGCGAGGAAGTCCAAGTTCTCGCCGACCGTCAGGTCCTCGTATAGCGTGAAGCGCTGGGTCATGTAGCCGATGCGCCGCTTCAGCGCCTCGGCGTCGCGTGGAATCTTGTAGCCGAGCACGTCGATCTCGCCGGCGCTCGGCCGCAGCAGGCCACACAGCATGCGGATCGTCGTCGACTTGCCCGACCCGTTCGGTCCCAAGAAACCGTACACCTCGCGCTTGCGTACCGTGAGATCCACGCGGTCGACGGCCACGAGGGCGCCGAAGCGCTTCGTGAGGCCCTGAGCGTGAATGACGACGTCGTCGCTCATGGCGCGCGCGTGGCGCTCGCGGGTAGCCCGGCGGGCAGGTCGGCGGCCGCCGTGCCCTCGAGCGCGAGCTCGGCGCGATACACGAGTCGGCTCGCGTCGTCGCCGGCCAGCGCGTAGTACGGAGTGAAGCTCGGTTCGCTGCGGATGCTGCGCAGCTGGGCCGTGAACGGCTCGGCCACGCCTTGGACGCGGACTTCGAACCGATCGCCGGCCTTGAGCTCGACGCGGTGCGGTGCGGGCACGAACACGCGCGCGTAGGGCGCGTCGCCGACCAGCATGCTGACGACCTCCGCGCCGAGCGGCGGTTGATCGCCGGCGCGGAATGGCAGCGCGTCGACGCGGCCGGCGCGCGGTGCGCGCACCGTGAGCCGCTCGCGCGTGAGCATAAGCCCGTTCAGCGTCGCCCGGGCCGCGTCGACCGCGGCCGCCGCCTGCTCGATCTGCTCCGGCCGCGTCCCGTGCGTGAGCTCGCGCAGCTGGGCTTCGAGCGCTTGGGTGGCCGCGCGGCGTTGGTTGCGCGCGGCGAGGGCCTGGTCGAGCTGCGCCTGTGCGACGAGCTCGCGTTTGCGCATCTGCGCGACGCGCGTGTACTCGGCCTCGGCGTCGGTCTCGGCCGCGTGCGCGCTCGCGAGGTTCGCGCGAGCTGCCTCGATCGTCTCGATGCGCGCACCGTGCGCGAGCTCCGCGAGCTTCGCTTCGTTCATGGCCAGGTTGCCGCGCGCTTCGGCGATCCGCGCGTCCTGCCGGCGCGGATCGAGCTCGAGCAGCACGGCGCCGGCCTCGACCTTGTCGCCCTCGGCCACGGCCCAACGCAGCACGGGTTCCGCCAACTCGGCCGTCACTGCGATCCGGTCCCACTCGAGCGTGCCGACGAGCGTCTGCGGCCCTTCCTTCGTGCAACCGGCGAGCGACAGCGCGGCGAGCAGTCCGCCGATTCTTTTAACGCGCATGCGAGCCTCCGAGCCCTTGATCGAGAAGCGCCAACGTGTGGCGAAGTAGAGCGGTGCGATCGACGTCGTCGACCGCGAACACGCGCCGCCAGATCGGCTCGGCCGCGAGCGGGAACATCGTGAGCCCGATCAGCGACACCACGAGCAGGCGCGGGTCGAGATCCGCGGCCAATGTGCCGCGCTGCTTCGCGCCGGCCAATGTTTTGGCGAGCAGCTGTGCGATTTGCGGCGAGATCTGCTGCACCAGGATGTCGCGCAACGCGCCGCGTTCGGCCAGCACTTCGCGGACCCACAGCGACGGCCACCAGGGGTAGCGCTCGACGACGCCGTGAATGCCGCGCACGAATGCGCTCACGAGCGCATGCGGCTCGGTGCCGGCCGCGAGCAGGTTCTCGCGCAGCGCGGCGATGACCGGCGTGATGCGCTCGGCGATGAACGCGTCGAGCAGCTTGTCCTTGCTGCCGAAGTAGTAGTTCAGGAGTGCGGGCGTGACGCCGGCTTTGATGGCGATTTTGCGCTGGCTCGTGGCGGCGACGCCGTCGGTCGCGAAGCAGGCGATGGCCGCGTCGAGCAGCCGTTCGCGTTGGTTGGCTTCGTCGGCGCGCGGCCGGCCGGGACGGCGGGGCTCGCGGCGTTTGCGGGGCTTCGGACTGGTCATGGCGATAAATTAAATTAACGTTCAAATAAACACAAGCTCAGGGGCGAAATGCGTGTGGTAGGCTGCGCTCCGCGGCGCCGCGGCCGGCCCTCAAGGGGCAGCGCCGGTCTTACCGTCGCAAAGACTAATGAGGGTTATAGGGGTGAATGGGCGAGCGACGCGGCGGACGGTCGTAGCTCTTGCTGCAGCCGCGGTCATGTTGCCCGCGGGCGCATGGGCGCAGCGTTCGGCTGTGCGCGTGCACCGCGAGCGGCCCGTCGTGCAACGCATCGAATTCAACCCGAGCGCGCCGCCGCGCGGCATGCCGAAGCTCACGCCGCCCGAGGCCGGCGTCTGCAATACCACCTTCGAGCTCGAGACTGGCGTCAGCTACGTCGTCGAGCCCCTGACGGCGAGCACGGTTCTGATCACGGTCGCCGAGCTCGACCTCACGACGCGCGTGACGTTCGACATCTATTCCGTCGCGGGCGCGCCGCAGCGGCTGCGCGACCACGAGGAAGCGCACCGCAAGATCGGCGAGTACTACTACCGTAACGCAGCGGCGGCCGCAGACCGCATTGCGCGCGCGCTGATCGGCGAGAGGTTCGCAGGCACGGGCGCCACGGAAGACGCCGCGCAGAAGAACGCGCTCGAGAAGGTGCTCGCGAGCATCGAGACGGACTACATGGCGCGCACGCGTGATCGCAGCGCGGCCGCGAACGTACGTTTCGACGCGATCACAAATCACGGGCTCGAGGCGATCGACGCGAGCACCGCGATCGCCCGCGCCGTCGCCGCGGATCCGGAGTCCGACCCGAGCCGCCGCCGGCGCTAACGCGCCCCGCTAGCCGCGTGGCGTTCGGCGTACCTCGCCGCTATGCTTTGCGCCCCATGACGGAACCAGCCACTGCCACGGGCGCGGTAGTCGACTTCATCGGCGGCGCGCGCTTCGCCGCGTTACCCAGCGAAGCGATCACGATCGCCAAACGCTGCATCATCGACGGGCTCGGCGTGTTGCTCGCGGGATCGACGCAGGACGCCGGCAAAATTCTGTACGCGCACGTGCAGGGTGCGGATCCGCGCACCGACGCCACCGTGTTCGGCCCGAAGCCCTTCAAGACCGGCGCGGCCGCGGCCGCGCTCGTGAACGGCACGAGCGGTCACGCGCTCGATTGGGACGACACGCAGCTCGCGACGAGCGCCGACCGTATCTTCGGCTTGCTGACGCACCCCACCGTTCCGCCGCTCGTCGCCACGCTCGCCGTCGGCGAGTCGCGCCGGATCTCGGGCGTGCAGTTCCTCGAGGCGTTCCTGACCGGGTTCGAGGTCGAGTGCAAGATCGCAGAGGCCATCAGCCCGAGCCACTACAAGAAGGGGTTCCATTCGTCGGGCACGGTCGGCACGTTCGGCGCCGCCGTCGCCGCCACGAAGCTGCTCGGGCTGAATGCCGAGCAGACGGGGCACATGCTTGCGATCGCCGCGAGCTCGGCCGCCGGTATCCGCGTGAGCTTCGGCAGCATGACGAAGCCGCTGCACGTGGGCCGCGCCGCACAGAACGGTGTGACGGCCGCGGAGCTCGCCGCGCGCGGCTTCACGGGCGGCAAGGACGCGCTCGACCCGCCGTGGGGCTTCTTCCAGACGTTCAGCCACGGCGAAGGCTACGATCCGAAGCGCATCGTCGGCGTGCTGGGTAACCCGCACACGATCGTGTCTCCCGGCGTGTCGATCAAGCCGTACCCGTGCGGCGTGCTCGGCCACCCGACGATGGACGCGATGCGCCGGCTGGTGCTGAGGCACGACGTGAAGCCGGGGCAGATCACGGCGATTCGCGTGCGCGCCGGCTCGAACATCCTGAACCCGCTGCGATACCCGATCGCCAACAACGAGCTCGAGGCGAAGTTCTGCCCCGCGTTCATGGTCAGCGCGATCGCGCTGCGGCGCAAAGCCGGCATACACGAGTTCAACGACGAGTTCGTGCAAAGCGCGCCGGTGCAGGCACTGATGCGGAAAGTCGAGCGTGTGCTCGATCCCGAGATCGAGGCCAAGGGGTGGGAGAAGATCCGCAGCACCGTGGAAGTGGATCTTGAGGACGGCCGCAGGCTCGTGGAGCATGCCGACGAGCGCTACCGCGGCGGCCCCGACCTGCCGTTCACGCGCGAGGAGCTGTACGAGAAGTGGAGCGACTGCGCCTCACTCGTGCTGCCGAAAGCCGCGATCGACGAAGTGTTTGAGCTCGTCGACAGCCTCGAGAAGCTCACCGACATCACGCAGCTGGTACGAGCGCTTACCGCGAACTAAAAGGCGCCAGTCGCCCGGCCGCGGCCTACGTCGCGGTGAAATCGTGCGTCCGACTCCGTCGTGACATGTTGGCGTCGCGAGCGCGACCATTGCGCCCTGAGCTGGCACCCCTCAACACCACCACGAAGGGCGCGGGTGCGGGCGAGGATGTCGGGCCCGCGCTCGAGCGGCCCCTCCAGCGGGCCAAGAATGCGGCACTGCCCTCAGCTAGAGGCACGCGTCCTGTTTCGCGTTGCGGTGCTTCGAGCGAGATGCGCGGCCCGCGCGGTCGGGACGAGCGCTGCCAACGTACGGCCGCACGGGCGGTAGCGGGTCCGATATCCTCGCCCGCACCCGCGCCCGGCCAACTACCTCGCGCGATAGCGGTTGTTTTCGAGGCACACGAACTCGAGCAGCTCCTGATCCGGCATGATTCTCTGGTTCACGCGCACGGTCCACGGCCGGGTGTAAGCCTTCGGGTCGTCGACCGTCACGTCGATCTCCATGCGCCCGTACGTCGGGCGGCGAAAGCGCTCGGTCACCTTCGCCGCATCCGTCAGCGGTGTGCCGAACACGTCGAGCCAGCCGTCCTCGCGCAGCCCGCTCGTCTCGACGACGAGCGTGTCACCGTCCCAATGCCCTACCGAATAGCCATACCACCACGGCTGCGGATCGTCGGTCGGCAGCGCCCGGCCGTCGATGAAGATCTGCCGGATGCCCATGCTGGCTTCGTACAGGATCACGAGCACGTCGGGCGTCTGCACGATCTTGCGGGGCGCGCCCTGCGTATGAAATTGCACGATGCCCATCGGCAGGCACGTGGCTTCGGGATTGTCCTTGCCGTTCGCGGCCTGGCGCGCCTTGAAGAGCACCTCGGCTTCCGGCTTGAACGGCAGGCCGCCCTCGATGTTCTGCGCAACGTTCAGGAACCCGGCCACGGGCGGACCCTTCGAGAACTGGAGGGCGGGCTGGTTGTTGGCACCGAGCCCGCCCACGCCTTGCCACACCCCCGTGAGATCGGGTTTGCCGTCGGTCGTGAGCGGCGCGGTGCCTTCGAGATCCGGTTCGCCCGCGGCAGTGCGCGGCACGCGCGCGCTCGTGTGCGGTCCCCACTGCGCCCACAACGCCGGCGACCCCAGGGTCAAGGCCAGCGTCGCAACGCCGATCCGGATGCAGCGTTTCATAGGCAGAGCGTATCATTCCTTCAGCCGCGAGCCGCGCGGTGGCTTCATGGGAGTGACTGGCATGCGCCGCGCGTCGATCGCCGTCTTGATGCTCACTGCCGTTTTGCCGCTCGGCGCGCTTGCGCACCATTCGTTCTCGGCGGAATACGATCGCGACAAACCGATCACCGTCATGGGCACCGTGACGAAAGTCGAGTGGACGAACCCGCACGCGCGCCTCTACGTCGACGCGATGGACGACGGCGGCAAGGTCGTGAACTGGGACTTCGAGCTCGGGCCGCCGAATGGCCTCATGCGCCAGGGTTGGAACCGCAACTCACTGCGCCCTGGGCATGTCGTGACCGTCAACGGGTTCCTGTCGAAAGACCAACCGCACGTCGCGAACGCGCGCTCGGTGTTCCTGCCCGACGGTCGCCAGGTATTCGCCGGCTCGTCGTTCGACACGGGCCCGGCGAGCGGCGAAGGCGCAGCTCAGAAGTAAACCGAGAAGAAGGAATCCTCGCAGAGCGCCGAGCACGCCAAGGAGATTAGAAGATGGAGATTGGGAAGACAAGCGCTTAGTTCCGCGCGGCGGCGAGCGGCGCGGGGGCCTTCGGAAGCCCGGCGCGCGGACCAGTCGCGCACGCGTTGCAGCGCCAGCTCGATCAGGTGCGCCTCGCCCTGCGGGTCGGGCATCACGCACGGCGGGTGGCGGCGCAACCGTTCCCAGTCGCCGTGCTGAATGACGGTGTTCAGGAACGTCAGGTTCTTGCGGATGAAGCGGACGTACGGGCTGTAGCCGCCCTCGAAGAACGCCTCGAGGTAGCGGTACGCGCGATTGAAGTTGTTCTCGAGCCTCAAGCGCGCCGAGTTCTGATAGAAGCCGAGTGTCTTGCCGAGCAGGTCGTGTGCCGAGCGGTACAGCACCTTGCCCTCGGGGCGATCTTCCATCGCGACGCCGCCGAGCACGAACTCGGGGTACAAGCGGTCGCGGCATTTCTCGAGATAACAGCGGTCGGCGAGCTGCGCGACGAGGTCCGCCGTGCCGAGCAGGTGGCCCACGATGCTGTCCTTCGGCTCGTCGAGCTCGATCTGATCGATGTTCAGCTCGTAGCCCGTGAAGTGCACGATGCGTGAAACGACCGGCACGAACTGCTCGAGGCCGATGCGCGGCAGGTAGCTCTCGAGGTACCGGCCGCTGCGCGTGACGTGCACGCGCGTGAAGATCGCGCCGTTGACGACGCCGGCATCCACTTCGCGATGCCGCAGATACCCCACGTCGTGGAACAGCGCGCTCACGAGCGCGAGCTCCGCGCGGTCGACGCCGAGCCTATCTCCCGCCTCGACGCTCATCTCGTGGCCGACGATCAGCCGCGCGAGCGCGAGCGTCATGTCGAGCGTGTGCTGCATGTCGTGATACGTGGTATCGACGGAGTGATAGTTCGGGTCGCGGCCCGAGAACACGCGGTCGAAGTCGTTGAACGCCAGCCACAACGAATCGAAAGAATAGTTCGGGTACAACGCGCCGAACAGCTCGGCGACCGCGGCTCGGACTTTCGAAGCCGAGCTCACCTGCACCGTGTTCGTAACGTCGTAATCGTTACGCCGTTCTTGAAGTTCGTCTTGTTCGATGGGCATCGTCAGCGCCTGTCCCGAAGGCAAGTCTAAGGGATTCGCATTGACGGCTACGGCGTTCATCTCACATAAGGGTCAAGGGAGGGCGAATTCTGCGATGACCGGCACATGGTCCGACGGCCGCTCCCAGCCGCGCGGTTCCTTATCGATGCGGCAAGTCTGGCACATTTGACTTAACGGCGACGACGCGAGCATGAGATCTATCCGAAGCCCCTGGTTGCGGCGGAACGCCACGCCGCGGTAGTCCCACCAGCTGAAGGTCTTCTCCGGCTGGTCGAACAGCCGAAACGCGTCGCTCATCCCGAGCGTAAGGAGCGCGCCGAGCGCCGCTCGTTCCTTCGCCGAGCACAGCACTTTGCCGGCCCACGCGCGCGGGTCGTGCACGTCGCGGTCTTCGGGCGCCACGTTGAAATCCCCGACCACGAGCAACTGCGGGTGGCGTTCGAGCTCCGCCGCCAGGAGCCGGCGCAACGCTGCGAGCCACTCGAGCTTGTAGCGGTACTTGTCCGAATCGACGTTCTCGCCGTTCGGCACGTACAGGCAATAGAAGCGCAATCCGCCGAACGTGGCAGCGAGCACGCGTTTTTGCTCGTCGGCGAAGCCGTTGCCGATGCCGTGTACCACGTCCTGCGGCGGCTGCCGCGACAGGATCGCCACGCCGTTGTACGCGGCCTGGCCGCTGAACGTGGCCGTGTAGCCGCGGTCGGCGAACGTATCCCACGGAAAGTCCTCGTCGCGGAGCTTCGTCTCCTGCAACGCGAGCAGGTCGGGCTGCTCGCGCTCGAGCCACTTCAGCACGTGCGGCAAGCGCACGCGCAGGCTGTTCACGTTCCAGGTCGCGACCTTCACCGTTGCGCGGTGATGCCGGCCTGGCGCAGCAGCGCGTCGAGCTGCGGCTTGCGGCCGCGGAAGTCGACGAACGAGTCGAGCGCCTCGCGGCTGCCGCCGGTCGCGAGAATCGAGCGCCGGAAGCGTTCGGCCGTGTTCCGGTCGAACACCCCCGACTCCTCGAACGCGGCGAACGCGTCGGCCGCGAGCACTTCGGCCCACTTGTAGCTGTAGTAACCCGCGGCGTAGCCGCCGCCGAAGATGTGGCCGAACGAGTGCGAGAAGCGATTGAAAGCGGGCGGCTGAATCACCGCCACCTCGCGCCGCACCTCGCCCAAGATCTCGAGCACGCGCGAGCCGCGCTTAGGGTCGTACTCGTGGTGCAGCCTGAAGTCGAACAGCGCGAACTCGAGCTGGCGCGCCATTCCGAGCCCCGCGAGGAACTTGCGGGAGCGCTGCAGCATGTCCATTTTGTCCTGCGGCAACGGCGCGCCGGTTTGGTAGTGACGCGCGATCGTGCCGAGCACTTCGGGCCGCCACGTGAAGTTCTCGAGAAACTGGCTCGGCAGCTCCACGGCATCCCAGGCCACGCCGTTGATACCGGCGATGGACGGGTAATCGACCTCGGTCAGTAGGTGGTGCAGGCCGTGGCCGAACTCGTGGAACAGAGTCACGACTTCCGAATGCGTGAGCAGCGACGGCGTGTCGCCGACCGGTGAGTTGAAGTTGCAGACGAGGTACGCGACCGGCGCCTGCGTCTTGCCATTCAATTTCGCGCGGCTCAAGCAGCCGTCCATCCAAGCGCCACCGCGTTTGTTCGGCCGCGCGAACAGATCCACGTAGCAGCTGCCGACGAGCCCGCCATCGGCGCGTCGGAGCTCGTAGTAACGCACGCTCGGGTGCCACACGCTGGGTGCAGCCACCTCCTGGACCTTCAAGTCGAACAGCGTGCCGAACAACCCGAACAGGCCGTCGAGCACCCGCGGCAATGGGAAGTACGGCCGCAGCTCTTCCTCCGCGAGGCTCAGTTTCTGCTGGCGCAGCCGCTCGGCGTAGAACGCAGTGTCCCAGGGTTCGAGCTTTTGCCCTGCGAACGCGCTCAACTCCGCGAGTTCCTGCTCGGCCACCGGCCTGCTGCGCCGTGCGAGGTCGCGCAGGAATTCGATCACGCGCTCCGGTGACTCCGCCATTTTGGTCGCGAGCGAATACTCGGCGAAGCTGCGGAAGCCGACGAGCCCGGCGGCCTCGTGGCGCAACGCGAGAATCTGCTCGATCAGGCCGCTGTTGTCCCAGCGGCCCGCATGCGGCCCCTGATCGGAGGCGCGCGTGGTCCAGGCTTCGTAGTATTTCCTGCGCAGGGCCCCCGACTCGGCGTGCGCCATGACGGTTTGAAACGTCGGCGGATCGAGGCGAAGCAGCCAGCCTTCGAGCTTGCGCTCGGCTGCGAGCTGGCGCGCGCGCTCGAGTGCCTGCGCAGGCAAGCCGATCAACGCGCCGCGATCGGTCTCGTGGTGCTCGAACGCGTCGGTCGCGTCCATGATGTTCTGCTCGAACGTGGCCTGACGCGCCGCGAGCTGCTGCATGAGCTCGCGAAACCGCTGCCGGGCCGCGCCCGCTAGCGTGACTCCGCCAAGCCGAAAGTCCCGCAGCGCCTGCGCTACGAGCTGCCGCTCGACGGGTTGCGCGGCCGTGACCCGCTCCTTCAGCGTGCCGAAGTGCCGGTACAGTGCTTCGTTCTGCCCGAGCTCCGTGCTGAACTCCGTCACGAGCGGCAGGCAGCGGTTGTAGGCATCGCGCAGCGGCGGGCTCGACAACACGGAGTTCAAGTGGGAGACCGGGCCCCACACGCGGTGGATCTCGGTGTTGATGCGTTCGAGATCGCGCAGCCAGTCGAGCGTGGGTGCGGCGACGGCTTCGGCGGCGCCGAGCGCGCGGCGTTGCGCGGCCAGCACGTCGCGCACGGCGGGCTCGACGTGCTCCGGTCGGATCGCCCCGAAGTCCGGCAGCACGTTCGTCGATGCGAGCAAAGGATTGGCGGCGGCTTGGTCGGTCATGCGGCGACTGTAGCGGTTGCGGTGGCGCGAATCTAACAGAGAATCTCCGCGTTTTGCGGAACTGAAGTACGCTTGTTGCCCGGAAGCGCGGAGGTGACGGGTGCACTCCTTCGATTTACTCGTCTTAGGCGGCGGCAGCGGCGGGCTCGCGACGGCGCAGCGGGCAGCCGAGTACGGCGCCCGCGTGGCGTTGTTCGAGCCTGGCCGTCTCGGCGGCACCTGCGTGAACGTGGGCTGCGTGCCGAAGAAGGTCATGTGGAACGCAGCCGAGCTCGCCGCCGCGCTCGAGCACGCGCCGCACTACGGCTTCGACGTCACGGTCGGCCGGCACGACTGGGCGAAGCTGAAGCAGGGCCGCGACGCCTACGTCGCGCGGTTGAACGGCATCTACCAGCGCAATCTCGACAAGAAGGGCATCGCGACGATTCGCGCGGCCGCGCGGCTGACCGGCAAGAACGAAGTCGTCGACAGCGAAGGGCGCGTGTACGGCGCCAAGCACATCGTGATCGCCACGGGCGGGCAGCCCGGCGTGCCGGCGGTGCCCGGCGCCGAGCTCGGCGGCACGTCGGACGATTTCTTCGAGTGGCCCGAACGGCCGCGCCGCGTCGCGATCGGCGGCGGCGGTTACATCGCCGTGGAGCTCGCCGGCGTGCTGCGCTCGCTCGGCAGCGAAGTCGTACGTCGTGTTGCGCGGTGCGCGCTTGCTGCGGCAGTTCGACGCGCTGCTCGGCGAGAAGCTGCAGGACGCGATGCGCGCGTCCGGCATCGAGGTGCTGACGGAATTCACGCCGCGCGCCGTCACGCGCGGCGCGGGCGGAGTCACGCTCGAAGCCGCCGACGGCCGCCGCGTGGCGGATTGCGACCGGTTGTTGTGGGCCATCGGCCGTACGCCGCGGACCGCGGAGCTCGGCCTCGCGGCCGCGGGCGTGGCCATCGACGAGGCCGGCTACATCGGCGTCGACAAATTCCAGAACACGAGCGCGCCCGGCATCTACGCGGTCGGCGACGTGACGGGCCAGGCCGAGTTGACGCCGGTCGCGATCGCCGCCGGCCGGCGGCTCGCGGACCGCGCTGTTCGGCGGCCAACCCGACCGGCACTTGAGCTACGACCTGATCCCGACGGTCGTGTTCTCGCATCCGCCGATCGGCACCGTCGGGCTGTCGGAGCAGGCCGCGCGCGAGCGCCATCCGAACGAGCCGATCCGCATCTACCAGGCCGACTTCGTGTCGATGTTCTACGGCTTGACGCCGGACAAGCCGCGCACGTGGATGAAGCTCGTGACGGTGGGCGCCGATGAACGCGTCGTCGGTTGCCACGTGATCGGGCAGGCCGCCGACGAGATCATCCAGGGCTTCGCCGTGGCGCTGACGATGGGCGCGCGCAAGCGCGACTTCGACGACACGCTCGCGATCCATCCGACCAGCGCCGAAGAGCTGGTCACGATGCGTTGATGGGCAGCTACGCCGCGCCAACCCGAGCCGGCCGAACCGGCCACGCGCGCGAGCGCGGCCGCGGCGCTGGTCGGGGCCGGTATCCTGCTGTCCCGCGTGATCGGCCTCGTGCGCGAGCGCGTGCTCGCGATCTACTTCGGCACGGGACTGCACGCGGACGTGTGGAGCGCCGGCCTGCGGTTGCCGAACGTGCTCCAGAACCTGCTCGGCGAAGGCACGCTCTCCGCGTCGTTCATTCCGGCCTATTCGGCGCTGCTCGGGCAGGGCCGCACGAAGGAAGCCGGTCGCATGGCCGGCGCGATGTTCGCGCTGCTGCTCGCGATCGCCGGCGCGGTGGCTTTGCTCGGCGTACTGCTCGCGCCCCTGCTCGTGACGGTATTCACGCCGGGGTTCGAAGGTCACCGGCGCGAGCTGATGATCGGCGTCGTTCGTATCGTGTTCCCGATGACCGGCGTGCTCGTGCTGTCGGCGTGGGCGCTCGGCATCCTGAACAGTCACCGGCAATTCTTCCTGCCGTACTTCGCGCCGGTGCTGTGGAACGCCGCCATCATCGGCACGCTGCTCGCGTTCGGCTCGCGCCTGAATCTCGACGGCCTGCTGCTCGCGGCGGCGTGGGGCGCGCTCGCGGGCGGCGTGCTGCAGCTCGCGGTGCAGTTGCCGTCGGTGCTGAAGCTCGATCGCGAGATCCGCGTGAATCGCGGCCGCAACGAGCCGGCGTTCCGCGAAGCCGTCGCCAAGGCCGCGCCCGCGATCATGGGCCGCGGTGTCGTGCAGCTTTCGAGCTACGTGGATCTCGTGCTCGCGAGCCTGCTCGCGATCGGCGCGCTCGCGCGGCTGCGTTACGCGCAGACGTTGTACGTGCTGCCCGTCAGCCTGTTCGGCATGAGCGTCGCGGCCGCAGAGCTTCCCGATCTCGCGCGCGAGCGCGATCGCGCCACGGGCGCGCTGCGCGAGCGCGCGGCGGCTGCGGTTCGGCGCGTCGCGTTCTACGTCGTGCCGAGCGTCGTGGCGTTCGTCGCGCTCGGCGACGTGTTGGTCGCCGGCTTGTTCCGCGCGGGCGAGTTCGGCGCGGCGGACGTGACGGTCGTCTGGATCACGCTCGTGGGTTACAGCGCCGGGTTGCTGGCTTCGACGTGCACGCGTGTGTATCAGTCGGCGTTCTTCGCGTTGCGCGACACGGCCACGCCGGCACGCGTTGCGGGTCTACGCGTGCTGACGGCGTTCATCGCCGGTTCGTTGCTGATGGTGCAGTTCGAGCCCGTGAGTCTGTTCGGCCGCACGCTCCCGGCGGGCGTGTTCGCCGGCGTCAATGTCGCCGGCGTGCCGCTCGGGCCGCTCGGGCTCGCAGTCGGCGCGGCCGCAGGCGCGTGGCTCGAGTGGTGGCTCTTGAAGCGGCGGCTCGTCGCGAAGATCGGCGCCGTCGGCACAGGCGCCGGACAGCTCGCGCGCATGGCGGCGGCCGCGCTCGTCGCGGCCGCCGTTGCCCGAGCGCTGGCTGCGCTCGTGCCGTGGGCGCCGCTGCCCACAGCCCTGCTCGTCGCCGCGGCGTTTAGCGCGGTGTATTTCGCGGCCGCACGAGTGGCCGGGCTCGCCGAAGCGCGCGCACTACCCGCGGCGCTCCTGCGCCGCATCCGGCGCTAACGTAGCAGTTGTTTCAGGATCGGCGCCGTGACGGGCGTGACGCCGCGCCAGATACGGAACGATTCGGCGGCCTGCTCCACGAGCATGCCCCAGCCCTGAACCGCGTGCTCGGCGCCGTGCTCGTGCGCCCACGCGACGAACGGTGTGTCGTTGCGGCTGTACACCATGTCGTAACAAAAGCTCCCGGCATTCACGAGCGAGCCGGGGAACGGTGTCGGTTCGCCTTTGAGGCCGGCCGAGCTTGCGTTCACGAGCAGGTCGAAAGCCGGCTGGCTCGCGAGCTCGTCGAACTCGACGACCTCGATTTCGGGCGGGTTGCCGAAATGCGCTGCGAGCTCCGTGGCACGTTGCCTGCTGCGATTCGCGATCACGAGCTTCGCGGGCTTCTCGGCCAGCAACGGACCGACGATGCCGCGCGCCGCGCCGCCGGCGCCGAACAGGATGACCGCGCGGCCCACAAGGTCGAGACCCTGGTTGACCGTGACGTCGCGAATGAAGCCGATGCCGTCGGTGTTGTCGCCGCGCAGACGGTTGCCGTCGATCGAAATCGTGTTGACGGCGCCCGCGACGCGCGCGGCGTGAGTCACCTCCTTGACGAGCGCGAACGCGGCTTCCTTGTGCGGCACGGTCACGTTCAGGCCGCGGCCGCCGGCCGCGCCGAAACCGCGCACGGCGGTCTCGAACGCCGCGGGCGAGGCGTCGATGAGCTCGTAAGTGAGGCGCTGCCCGGTTTGCCGCGCGAACAGCGTGTGGATGAACGGCGACCGACTGTGCTCTACCGGATGGCCAACGAGACCGTAACGGTCGGGCGGCGCTCTCATTGTTGGTCATTCTCGCCCCTTTCGCTGCTGCCGATTCTGCGTGGTTTTCGGTAACGTTGCCAACGGAGACCGTAGGTACGGAGCAGAAATAGATGAATAGCAAAACGAAGCTCATTCGATGTACCTGGAGCGCGGGCGTGGACCCGGCGTACGAGCGCTACCACGACACCGAATGGGGCGTGCCGGTGCGCGACGACCGCACGCATTTCGAGTTCCTGGTTCTCGAGAGCGCGCAAGCCGGCTTGAGCTGGTGGACGATCCTTCGCAAGCGCGACGGCTATCGACGCGCGTTCGCGGAATTCGACGCAACGAAGGTCGCGCGCTTCACGAGCCGCACCGTCGAGAAGCTCATGGGCGATGCCAGCATCGTGCGCAATCGGCAGAAGATCGAAGCCGCCGTCACGAACGCGCGCGCGTTTCTGAAGATCCAGGACGAGCTCGGCAGCTTCGACGCGTACGTGTGGAAGTTCGTCGACGACGCGCCGATCGTGAACAAGTGGCGCAAGCACGGCGACGTGCCGCCGACCAGCAAGGAGTCGGATGCCCTCAGCAAGGATTTGAAGGCGCGCGGCTTCAAGTTCGTCGGCCCGACGATCGTCTACGCGCACATGCAGGCGACGGGGCTCGTCAATGATCACCTCGTCGGCTGCTTCCGCTACCGCGAGAGCAGCGGCGGCCGTCGCTAATCGGTCGCGGCTCGTTCGCTGCGCTGCCGGTAGTAGTTCAGGTTGGAATCGACGAGATCGGCGAGCAGCCAGCGGCTGACCGGTAGTGCGTACCAGTTGAAGCGTGTGCTGACTCGATAGCGCAGAGTCATGGTCACCGCCGTGCCGGTGGCCACGGGCACCAGCCGATACGACGTCTCGAGCACGTCGAAGTAGCGGCCGCCGATCACGACGTGCTCGTCGAACGCGTACGGCGGGAACGAATCGGGGTAGAAACGGTAGGTCCACCGGATCCATTCCTCGGGACGTTGTTCCGCGATGACCTCGTCGAAATAGACGTTCTTGCCCATGTGGACGCGCCGTGTCGGGCTCGCGGCATTCGCCAGGAGCCCGCCGTCGAGGGGCATGGGCACGCCGATTCGATAAACCCACGCCTGTTCGACCTCGTCCGAGCGAATGTCGGAGGTGTTCAACAGCTCACGCCAGACGACGGCGGGCTCTGCGCTCACGACAGTCGTGCGTTCCACCGAGGCTCGCGAATCCGGCAGGGCCGTGCCGCTCTCGAAATTTCCGAGCAGCAACGGTAGGAGCACGAGGCCCGAGATCATGGGGCCCGGCCAATTCGTCAGACGACAGACGGCCGACATCACGAAGGCGCCGAACATGCCGAGCAGCACGAACAGCGGCAGGATGATGATCGCGCAGATCAGGCCCTCGATCAGGATGACCATCGTGCCCGCGACGAACAAGACGTTGGCAAGTGCCGCCGCCCCCACCTGGTAGCCGAGCGAGCGGTGGTTGCGCCGCTCCGCGCAATACACCGTCGTTGCCCCGACCGCGATCGGTGCGAGGTAGATGAACGAGGTCATCATCGCCGCATACGGAGCGTTCGGCGCACCGGAGTAGACGAGGCGGAGGCCGATGCCGAACAAGGCGCCCCAAACCGCGGGCCACCAACCCGCGAATGGCAGAGTGCGATAAGGCGGCGGGGTCGGCTCCGTGCTCACGGGGGGCTCCAGACCGACTCGGCGTTTGGCGCGCTCGGCGTGATCCCGGGTCGGCGCGGTAGATTCTGCGGAACCTGGATGTTCCATGCGAGGCCGATTCGCTCGAGCCCGCGAATGAACAGAAACCCGAGGTCGAGTTGACCGGGGTACAGCCCGTGGCGCGCCGAGGCCGGAAACGCGTGGTGATTGTTGTGCCAGCTCTCGCCCATCGACGGAATCGCGGCCCACGGCACGTTGTGCGCCTGAACCGCGCCGTCATCCACGAGCCAGGATTGGGGCCCCCGGCTGTGACACAGATAGCCGACGAACCAGTGCATCGACACGCCGACCGTGACGCGCACACACACGCCCCACACGACCCACGGCCAACCGCCGAGTGCGTACAACACGACGGCGACCGGTAGCTGCTGCAACATCCATGTGTGTTGGAGGAATCGGTAGAACGGATCGTCGGCGATGCCGGGGCCGGTGTCGAACGCCGGCGGCCGCTTAAGGCGCAGTCGGCAATGCAGATTCCACCAGCCGTCGACGAGCCATCCGCGCCCGTGCTTCAGGAAGTCATGGCAGTTGCGTTGCCGTTGTGCCCAATCGCGGAAGTCGTGCGACTGAATGACCCAGAACGGGCCCTGCATGCCGACCAGAGTGCCGGACCAGACGAACACGCGCTCGAGCCACTTCGGACATTTGAACGTCCTATGAATCAGCCGGCGATGGAAGCCCACCGAGTGCCCAGTACACATCGTCACGGCGAGCAGCGCGACGGACACCGCGAGCGCGCCCCAAGTGAAAAACGGACCGGCAAGTACCAATGTCGCGGCAAGCATGCCTGCGTTCCACAGCGACCGCGCGGGATCCCAGGCCACCGTGCCCGCCACCGGATCGACATCCGCGGTCAGGATCAGCGAGTTGACCTTGTACGGATCGTTGGCCACGGAGGCGCCGCTGCGGCTGCTGCGTTGTTAGGGCGTGCGAACGTTCACGATCGTGAGGCCGTACAGCCCGCCCGGCGTGTTGTGCGAGATCGCGCCGAGATAACGCATGCCGCGGTCGAGCGACGCCCAGTTCACGTCGAGATCGAGACGGTCGCCGGCGGACACGCGGACAGGCGCCGTCACGCCCAGATTGCCGACGGCGTCGTTGATGCCGAACGACCAGGTGAACAGCGAGTAGTTGGCGCCGGGTCCGCCGGCCACGTCGTCGGTCTCGTAGCCGTGCACGAGCACGAGGTATTGGCCCGCCTGTGGTCGCGAGACGTCGATCTCTTCGTCCGACGTCAGGCCGCCGCTTTGCGCGACCTGCACGCACTGGTTGTTCGGGCAGTAGAACAAATACAGATCGAGATCGTCGGCGCCGTCCGTGAATTCGTTGTAGAGCGCGATGCGCAGGTACAGCTGGCTGGGTGGCACGGTCAGCTGATGCGCCGACACGCCGTTGGTGAAGCGGAAGGTGAAGTTGTTCGTCGGATCGTTGTCCACGAAGCTTCGCGGCACCTGGCCGTTCGCGTCGAGGAACGGTTTGCGCAGGCCATGGACGCCGGCCGCGTAGGCGCCGGTGTAGCCGTAGGCGACCGGCATCTTCGTCGAGCCTGTGGCGCCTGTCAGATACAGCTCAGGCGGTGCGCGCAGCGTCACGGCCTGCACGGAGATCGGGCTCGTGACGCGCTGATTGCCGCCGTCGGACCACGTGAGCCGACCGAAATTCCACGCGTCGAGATCGGTGCCGCGGTCGGCGAAGCGCACCGTGAACTCCGCGCTTTGGCCCGTCGTCAGCGTCAGCGACGGAGGCTCCACGAACACGTCGACGTTGGGCGGCGGCGTGACGTCTGCCGTGAACGTGGCCGGCGGACCGATGTTCGTGATGCGCCGGCGCACGGTGTCGCCGGTGATCAGCTCGCCTACGCCGATCGACGGCAGGTTCAGGTCCGTGGCGGAGCTCGTGTAACCGGCCGCGGCGAGCGCGGTGCACTCGTTGATCGTGAACGGTGGCTTGTGCAGGCCGCACAGATACGCGGCGTGATCGCGGTAGTCGCTCTGGTACACGAGGCCCGGCGCGATCGCGCGATTCGGATCGATGTGGCCGGCGCCGACGTCGAACGGATCGGCTGGCGCGCCATCCTCGCGGGCGACGCCCTGGTACGCCGTGGTCATCAAAGCCGACTTCAGCATGCCCGGTGTCCAGTCCGGATGCGCTTCCTTCAAGAGCGCAGCCACGCCGGCGGTCTCGGGCGCCGATTGCGACGTTCCCGACATGTACTGGTAGGTCTCGCCACGCAGGCCGTTCGCGACGTCCGGCGTCTGGCCGGCCAGGATGTCGACGCCCGGCGCGGAGACGTCCGGCTTCGAGAAGTTCGCATCCGCCAGCGACGGGCCCCGCGACGAGAAATCCGCCACGATGTTGCCGTTGCCTGCCAGCGAATCGAAGATGCCGAGCGCGAGCTTTACGGTGACGCGGTCGGCGGCTTTCAGGTTCTTGCCCGCGTCGGCAGCCAAGCGGTCGACCAGCCTCTGGCCGTCGGCGTCGCCGATCATGACCGCCGGGATGTGCACGTCGATGGTGCCGCTGTTGTTCATGACAATCGGCGCGCCGACGTTGTTGTAGACGACGACCGCGACGGCGCCGGCGGCTTCTGCGTTTGCGATCTTGACGTCGAACTCGCAGTTGCCGCGCTCGATCAGCGCGACGTTGCCTTTCACGTCGTTGCCGTTCGTCAACGCTTGGCACGCGTCGCGACGGCTGCCTCGGGCGCCGCCCTGGATCGCGTCCTGGCCGTCGTCGGCCGTCACGAGGAACCCCTGGATCGGCTTGTCGCGGGTGAGCGCCGGCGTGAAGCCTGCCTGGCGCATGACGATCGTCTGCTTCATATCCGCTGGCGCCGTGATCTCGATCGCGTCGTCGAATAGCTCGCCCGACTGCGTCGATGCGGCCGTGGTCAGCACCCACGGGTCGCTGCTCGGCGACCCGATTGTGTACAGGTTCGGCCCGTCGTTGCCCCCGGCGACGACGGTCAACACGCCGGCGTCGAGCGCGTGCAGCAACGCCATGTCGTCGGGTGTCGTGATGTCGGCCTCGAGGCTGCCGACGGAATAGTTGATGATGTCGACGCCGTCGGCCACGGCGTCGTCGATGGCGCGCGTGAGATCCGACGTGGCGCAGGTCCCGCGCGTGGCGCCGGGCTGCAACCAGCAGGCTTTGTAGACTGCGACCTGCGCGCGGGGCGCAATGCCGCTGACGCGAGCGAGGCGCGTGCCGAGCAGCGATGCGTCGACAGGATTGCCGGCGACGATCGTCGCGAGATGTGTGCCGTGGCCGTCGACGTCCTTCGGCGAACGAACCTCGCCCGGGTCGAGCTGCCAGCGCGACAGGAAGCCGTCTACATAGAAGCGCGCGCCGACGATTTTGTTGTTGCACGCCTTCGGATCCCACCCGGGCCCCGTCTCGCAGGCGCCGCGAAAGCGCAGCGGGGCAGCGAACACGACCGCCGTCGGCGGATGGCGGAGGTACGAGCCGCAGAGCCAGAGGCCGAGCCACGAGGCTTGCGCCCATTGGCCTTTGCAGAGGCCCGGGATGCGCTCTTCGGTGTCGAGTAGCGATGGGTGAGTCGGTGCGACGCCGCTGTCGATGACGCCGACCACGATGCCTTCGCCGCGCAGCTTCTTGTCGGCGCGGAGTCCCCCGGCCTGGTCCTCGAGACCGAGAAAGATCGCGCTGTTGTTCGTGACCGTGTGCTGGTCCGTGTCGGGCCAGATGCGGTCGATGGCGTCGCTCTGCGCGAGCCGCGCGACTTGCGCAGGCGTGAGCCGCGCAGCGAAGCCGTTCAGCGCGTAACGATAGCTGTAGATCTTGGTGTTCAGCGCGCCGATGGTGCCGAGTAACTGATCGTGCACCTGCTCGATCTGCTTGGCATAGCTCGCGGCCGCGGTCGTCGCCGCCTGCGCCCGCATGCGCTGACCGTCGCCGGGGCTCGCAGCGCCGTTCTCGCCGAACGTGGATTTGTAGCTGGCCGCGCCTGGCGCCTTCAGCTTCACGATGTAGACGGACGCCGGGTGTTTGACCGGGCGCACCGGGCTCACGAGCTGCATGCGCTGGGTCACGGGCTCTTGCAGGACCTGCCCCGTCGCGGGCAGCAGTGCGACGGTGGCTGCGAGCGCAGCCGCCGCGAGCGTCAGGGGTGCGCGCGGGTTCCTTGGCATTTTCTGGTTTTTGGCCCGGCCCTTAGGGCGCGTTGTTCAAACGTTACCACAGCTGACGCGAGGGCTCACTCCGAGCGCCGGCGCCGTGCGGTGGGGGCTACGGGTGCGCGGCTCAGCCGCGCAAGGTGCGGCCGGTGCGGCCGTCCCGGATCACGGTGGGTTGCGCAAGGCCGCCGAGCTCGCCTGCGAGCACGCAGTCGAGTCTGCGGCCGAGCTCGTGGCGCAGCGCGAGCACGCGGCGGTGCGGCGGGCGCCGGCTCACGTTGGCGCTCGTCGACACGAGCGCGCTGCCGGCGCGCTCGCAGAGTCGGCGTGCGAGCGGATGCGCCGTCAGGCGCACGGCCACGCTGTCGCGGCCGCCGCTGATCCAGCGCGGTGTGCTGCGGCGTGCCGTGAGTGCCCAGGTCACGGGGCCGGGCCAGGTCGCGAGGATCTCGCTGCGCCGCGGTTCGGGCGGCAGCACGGCGTAGCGCTCGAGCTGCGCGAGCGTCGCGCCGATCAGCACGAGCCCTTTGCGCCACGAGCGCCGTTTGATGGAGAGCACGCGCATGACGGCGCGCTCGTCATCGGGGCAGGCAGCCCAAGCCGAACACGGCTTCGGTCGGATAGGCGATGACGCCGCCCGAGCGAACGATCCGGGCGGCGCGGTCAATGGCGAGCCAGCGGATCACACCTCGGGCGCGTCGGCCGGGGCGGCGGTGGCCTTGCGGGCAGACGTCTTCTTCTTCCTTTTAGTCTTCTTTTTCTTCTTCTCTGGCTTTGCGCTCTTGGTGTTCTTGGCGAGAGTCTCTTTCTCTTCGCCCGAAGCGGGAGCCGCGGCAGCGGCCGGCGTCTTGCGCTTCATGCCGCGGCCGCGGCGCTCGGGGGCGGCGGCCAGCAGGGCCAGGCATTCCTCGAGCGTCAGTTCCTTCGGAACCTTTTCCTTCGGGATCTTGGCGTTCTTGTCTTTGTTCGTGATGTACGGGCCGTAGCGGCCGTTCAACACCTGGATGCCGGCTTCGGGGAAGTCGAGAATCAGCCGGTTCGCGTCGGCGAGCTTTTTCTCGGCCACCAGCTGCAGCGCGCGTTCGAGCTCGATCGTGTACGGATCGTCGCCCTTGATCGACACGAATTTGTTGCCATAGCGCACGTACGGACCGAAGCGGCCGATGTTGGCGGACACGGGCTCGCCTTCGGGCGTCGCTCCAAGCTCGCGCGGCAACTTGAAGAGATCGATCGCGGCTTCGATCGTGATGGTGTCCATCTTCTGGCCGGGGCGTAAGCCCGCGAACTTCGGCTTGTCGACGTCGTCTTTCGTGCCGATCTGCACGAACGCGCCGTAACGTCCCATGCGCACGCTGATGGGCCGACCGCTCGCGGCGTCCGTGCCCAGCACGCGCGCCTGCGACGCCTGCTCGCGAGTCACGTTGGTCTCGGTGTGCTCCACGAGCTCGTGGAACGGCTTCCAGAATTCCTCGAGCAGCGGCACCCACTCGCGCTCGCCGCGCGAGACCGCGTCGAGCGAGTCTTCCATGCGCGCCGTGAACTCGTAGTCCACGTAACGCGAGAAGAATTTGACGAGGAACCGATTCACGACGCGGCCGACGTCCGTCGGCACGAAGCGGCGGTTGTCCATGTCGACGTACTCGCGATTGCGCAGCGTCGAGATGATCGACGCGTACGTCGACGGGCGGCCGATGCCGAACTCCTCGAGCGCCTTCACGAGCGTGGCTTCCGAGTAGCGCGGCGGTGGCTCTGTGAAATGCTGAGCGCTCTGCACGCTGTTCAAGCTCAGGCGATCGCCTTCGGTCACGGCCGGCAGCATGTGATCCTGCTCGTCCGCTTCGGTGTCGTCCTGGCCTTCGAGATACACGGCGATGAAGCCGGGGCTCACGAGCACGGAACCGGTGGCGCGAAACGAGATCGGGCTCCCCGTCGTCTCGCCGGCGGCAAGGTCGAGCGCCACCGTGTCGTACACGGCGGGGTTCATCTGCGAAGCGACCGCGCGCTTCCAGATCAGCTCGTACAGCCTGTACTGGTTCGCATCGAGGAACTGGCGTACCGCTTCCGGATGGCGCGCTGAGGCGGTCGGCCGGATCGCCTCGTGCGCTTCCTGCGCGTTCTTGGCCTTCGTCGTGTAGCGCCGCGGCTCGTCCGGCACGTTTTCCTTGCCGTAACGGTCGGCGATCACGCTGCGCAGCTCGACCAGGGCTTCATCCGCCAGGGTGACCGAGTCGGTGCGCATGTAGGTGATCAGACCGACCGTGCCTTCGCCGACATCGATACCTTCATATAGGCGCTGCGCGACGGTCATCGTGCGTTGTGCGCTGAAGCCGAGCTTGCGCGAGGCTTCCTGCTGCAGCGTGGAAGTCGTGAACGGCGCGGCCGGATTTCGGCGGCGCTGTTTCTTGTCGACCTTGGCAACCGTCAGCGTGCCGCGCGCGGTATCGCGGATCTTCTGCTCCGCGGCGCGTACTTGGGCTTCGTTCGTGAACGTGAACTGCTCGACCTTCTCGCCGTCGAACATGGCGAGCCGCGCAGGGAACGGCGTGCTCTGCGTCGTTCTGCGGCTGCTGCGCGGCGGCTTCGATCGTCCAGTATTCCTGCGGCCTGAACGCCGTGATCTCTTCCTCGCGCTCGACGATCAGCCGCAACGCGGGGCTCTGCACGCGGCCGGCCGACAGTCCGCGCCGCACCTTCTTCCACAGCAGCGGCGACAGATTGAAACCGACGAGGTAGTCGAGCGCGCGTCGCGCCTGCTGCGCATTCACGAGCTGCTCGGACAATTTGCGCGGCTGGTCGATCGCTTCCTGGATCGCGCGCTTCGTTACTTCGTGGAACACCACGCGCTGAACGGGTTTGTCGCCGAGCACGTCGTGTTCTTTGAGCACCTCGTACACGTGCCACGAGATGGCCTCGCCCTCGCGGTCCGGGTCGGTCGCGAGATAGATCGCGGAAGCTTTCTTCGCAGCTTTGACGATCTTGTCGACGTGCTTCTCGTTCTTCTCGATCAGCTGATACTTCATCGCGAAGCCGCGCTCGGGATCCACCGCGCCTTCCTTCGGCACGAGATCGCGAACGTGGCCGTACGACGCAAGCACCTCGAAGTCGCTACCGAGGTACTTTTCGATCGTGCGCGCTTTAGCGGGCGATTCGACGATGACGAGATTCTTGGCCATGGCTTAGGCGCGGCGATGCAAACGCAGTGTTCTTGGGTGCAACAACATCGGTTGAAGGGGTGCTGACGCCTAGAGCGGGCCGACTTGGGGGACCCGGAGGATAGCCGATTCCCGGCGCGCGGTTCAAAGAGGGCTAGTGGACCCAGGCCGACTCGTCGGCAAACACGAGGTCTTCGATCTGAGCGTAGGCGGCCTGCTGGCCAGGTTGGCTGAACAGCACCATCATGACGACCCACTTCGTCTGGTCGACGTCGATTTCGTCATGATCGAGCGCCAGCAGCCGATCGATCACGAGCTCGCGCTGCGCGGGCTGCAGGATGCCGATCTGCTCGAGGTGCAGCAGGTAGCCGCGTGCGCCGGCGTTCAAGCGCTCTTGCTCGTCGGCGTCGTATACGCGGAATGCGGTTTCCTGCGGCGCATTGCCGGCCGTCGTGGCATGCAGGCCGTCGAGCCAGTCGAGCGCCCGCGCGATCTCGCGATCGTGAAAACCGGCGCGCTCCAGCTCGGATTGCAGTTCGGTCCGATTCGGCTCGGCTTCATCGTCGTTGTCGACGAAGGACTCGAACAGGTACATCAGAACGTCGAGGACTGATTCCTTCATTTCTTTCTCTTGCCCACACGGGCATAACGACCGCCGGGCAACGCCTCGACTAACCCTTCGAGCTCCAAGATCAGGAGCATGGAGGAAAGCTCCGCAGCCGTCAATTGCACACGGGCACCGAGATCGCCGATCGGAACGGGTGAGAAATCCATTGCAGTGAGCAACTTACGATACGTCGGATCGTCGCCGAGCCCACCGTCGTCGGCGCTGTCCGCGGCAGCTTCGGGCGGCGCTTCAGCGAGGTCGAGTTGAAGCTGCGGTGCGAGCTCGACCAGGATGTCGGCCGCTTCCTCCACGAGCTTCGCGCCTTGGCGGATCAGCCAGTGGCAGCCGCGCGCGAGCGGGTTGTGAATCGAGCCGGGAATCGCGAACACCTCGCGCCCGAAGTCGCCAGCCCAACGTGCTGTGATCAGCGAGCCGCTGCGCCGCGTGGCCTCGACCACGAGCGTGCCGACCGCGAGACCCGCGATCACGCGATTGCGCAGTGGGAAGAAGAACTTCTGCGGCTCGACACCCGGAGCGAATTCGGAAACGAGCAGGCCGCGCGCAACGATCTCCGCGGCGAGCCGTTCGTGGGCGCGCGGAAAGATCACGTCCAAACCCGAGCCGAGCACTGCGATCGTGCCGCCGAGCTCGGGCAGTGCGCCGCGATGGCTCGCGCCGTCGATGCCGGTCGCGAGGCCGCTCGTGATCGTGAGCCCGCGTGCGCTCAAGTATTTCGCGAACTGCTCGGCCGTCTCCCGGCCGCTCGTCGTCGGGCTGCGGCTGCCGACCATCGCGAGTTGCGGCGCCGACAGCAGCGCGTGATCGGGGCCTTCGACCCAGAGGGCGAGCGGTGCGGTTTGAATCTCGGCGAGCCGCGGCGGATAGAGTGCGCTGCCGAAAGTCACGAGCCCGCGATTCGGCCCTGCGAGCCAGCGGCGGCAGCGCTCGAGCAGGGCTTCGTCGGGACTGTGGAACTTGCTAACGCCTTCGGCCGGTAGGCCGAGCGCGAGCAGGGCTCGCGCGGGTTCAGCATGCAGAGCTTCGGCGGAGCCGCAGCTCTTCAGCGCTTCGAGCCAGACGTGCGGCGAGGGCTGCGCGGCCTGCAGCAGCGCGAGCCAGGTGTCGCTCACCATGGCTGCGCCGCCTGCGGCGCGCGGAACGGAACAGCGCTACGGGTTGCGGGCCTTGTCGAGAACCGCGATGGCCGTCGTGGCCTCCATGATGAGCGCATAGCTGATCCGATCAGACGTGCGGAAAACCATCATGGTGCCCGCGGGCTCATCCGGCAAATCGACTTTCTTGTTGAAAAGGCCACGTGCGCGAGTATCGCGAATCGTTTTTCCAGCCTGATACACGCGCAGCACCGTACCGGGATCGAGGCCGTCGTCGGTGCCGCGGTTCAGCACGACGACGTTGTATTGACCGATCAGCGACACGCCCGACAACACGGCGATGATGCGGCCATCGACTTCTTTCGCCGGAGCGTGCGGCAGGAAATTGGCGGGTGTGACGTCTTCTTCCGCGACGAGGTAGTTGCCGGCGACGGCTTCGCGTTCGGTCTCGATCAGGCGCACCGTCGACGGGTCACCGACGCGATCGACGCGGCCTTGGCCCACGTAGATGCCAAGGTAGCCGAGCGTGTCACGCGTGTCCGGGTCGACGAGCTTCTCGCCGAGGTCGACGACGTTATAGACGGAGCCGACCGGCGCTTCGGTGCCTCGCACGTAAACGTCCTGGCCTACGCTCGCGATCAACCCCTCGCGCTGCGCGACGATGTACGGCAAGCGGTCGAGATCGCGCTTCTGCAGCAGGCGCGGCCGCGACAGGAAAGCGCGCAGCGTCTCGTACGGGATCGTCTGGATCGCGTCCTCGGTCGGTTGCGAGCGCACACGCGGCGAGAGTTTCTCGAACCCGCCGCTCCCGGTCGTCGGCTGGGGACCGCTGCGCTCCGGGCCGCCGCGCTCGGTGACCTGAACGACGGGCCGGCCGTCGCCACGATACGCGAGCGACAGCATGTCGCCCGGGAAGATCAAATGCGGATTCTCGATCTGCGGGTTGATCTGCCAGATCTCCGGCCACAGCCACGGGTCGCGCAGGAACACCGATGCGATGCCCCACAGCGTGTCGCCGCGTTTGACGGCGTAGGTTTCCGGGTGGCGCGGGTTCAACACCGGCGACGGGGCCGGCTGACCGACGGCGGCGAGCTCGAGCCTGCTACTGCGCTCTTGCGCCAGGCCGCTCGACAGCGTCACGAAACTTGCGGCTGCAGCGACGATCAGACAGGCTGACCGGATCAACGGCTTGCGCGCGTAGAACATGGTTCTCGGCTCCCTATGCCCGTGAAGGCTCAATTTTCCCAAGGGCGGTCCCTCAAATTTCGACTGCTATAATCCAAAGGAGCGCACGTTGCGCTCCGGAAGCACCATCGCCGCCGCGTCGTAGCCAGACTTCCCTGTAAAGTCAGAGGGTTAAGGTAACTTCGACGCGTTATACACGAAATCAGGGCTTAACGACAATGGCACGTCTCGCAATCCTCGAGTATCCGGATCCTCGCCTGCGAATTCGCGCGGAGCCGGTCACAAAATTCGATGCCGACGTCCGACAACTCGTGGCCGACATGTTCGAGACGATGTACGCGGCCCCGGGCGTCGGCCTCGCGGCCACGCAAGTCAACGTCCACAAACGCATTCTTGTCTGCGATGTGGCCACCGAGGGCAAGCAGCCTTTGTGCCTGATCAACCCCGAAATCATCCACGCCGAAGGCCAGACTAACTCCGAAGAGGGCTGCCTTTCCGTGCCGGAGTTCTACGACTACATCGATCGTGCGGCGCTGATTCGCGGGCGGGCGTTCGACCCGCAGGGGCGGCAGTTCGAGTTTCACGCCGAGGGCCTGTTGGCCGTCTGCGTCCAGCACGAGATGGATCACCTCGAGGGCAAGCTGTTCGTGGACTATCTCTCGGAGCTGAAGCGCGAGCGCCTGAAGAAGAAGGCGTCGAAGAAGGCCAAACGCGCGCAGCAGGACGGCGCCGACACGCGTGTCCCGAGCTCCGTTCCGGTCATCTGACACGACCGACGGCAGGCATTTGAGCGCGCCCGCCAGCATTGCGTTCGCGGGAACCCCGGAGTTCGCGGTGCCTAGCCTGCGCGCGCTCGTCGCGCGCGGTGTCAGCGTTCCCGTCGTGCTGACCCAGCCGGACCGTCCGGCAGGGCGCGGCCGCCGGCTCACCGCATCGCCGATCAAGGATGCTGCGCTGACCCTCAAGCTTTCCGTGGCACAACCGCCGTCGTTGCGCAGCCCGAGCTTGGCCGAAGCGCTCGGCCCGCGCCCCGATCTCATGATCGTGATTGCGTACGGCCTGCTGCTGCCGCGCGCGATGCTCGAATGGCCGCGACTCGGTTGCGTGAACCTGCATGCCTCGTTGCTGCCGCGCTGGCGCGGCGCCGCGCCGATACAGCGCGCGGTGCTGGCCGGGGATGCAGTCACCGGCATCAGCGTCATGCACATGGACGAGGGGCTCGACACGGGGCCGGTGCACTTGATGCGCGAGACGCCGATCGGCCCGCACGAGACGGCTGGGCAGCTGCACGACCGCCTCGCAGCGCTGGCTGCCGAAGCGCTCGTCGCAGCGCTGCCCGGCCTGCTGGCCGGCGCGTCGGAAGCAGTGCCCCAGCGCGCGGAGCTCGCAACGCTCGCGCCGAAGATCGCCAAAGGCGATGGCATTCTCGATTGGCACGCGCCGGCCGTGGAGCTCGAGCGGCGCGTGCGCGCGTTCAATCCGTGGCCGGTAGCCGAAGGGTTGCTCGACTCAGGCGGTCGGCTCCGCGTGTGGGAGGCCGTCGTCGTCGACGCCGCGGCGTCGGGCGCTCGCCCGGGCGCGATCGTCGGCGCGACGCGCGACGGTATCGATGTCGCGACCGGGGCCGGGGTGTTGCGCCTCACAAAGGTCCAACCACCTTCCGGGCGTGTGATGGACGCCGCGGCGTATCTCGCCGCGCATTCTCTGAAGGGAGTCGCGTTTGTTGCCTAACGCCGCTCCGGCCGGTGCCGAAGTGCGCGCCGCCGCCGCGCGGCTCGTCGCGCGCGTGCTCGTGGAACGCGTCTCCGCCGACGACGCGCTCGAAGCGGAAGCCGGTGTCGCGCTGCGCGATCGATCGCTGCTCGGCGCGCTCGTGTTCGGCGCCTTGCGTTGGCATCACCGGCTCGAATGGCAGGCCGCGCGTTTGCTGACGAAGCCACTGAAGCGCGATCAGACGGAGCTCGGCGCGCTGCTGCGCATCGGTCTGCTGCAACTCCAGGAGCTGCGGATCCCGCCGCATGCGGCCGTGTCGGCGACGGTCGATGCCGCGGCGCTGCTCGGACTGCGAAGCGCGGCGGGTCTCGTGAATGCGGTGCTACGGCGCTTCCAACGCGAGCGCACGCAGCTCGAGACCGATCTGCAAGCCGTCCCGGAAGCGCGCTTCAGTCATCCAGCGTGGCTGATCGACGCGCTGCGTAGCGACTGGCCCGACGACTGGGCGCGGATTCTCGATGCGAACAACGCGGCCGCACCGATGTGGCTGCGCGTGAACCTGCGACGCACGACGCGGGCGGCGTATCTCGAAACGCTCAGCGCCGCCGGTATTGCCGCGGACGCAGCGGCCGATGTCGCGACTGCGGTGCGGCTCGCCGCGCCGCAGCCGGTCGAGAGCCTGCCGGGGTTCGCCGCCGGAGAAGTGTCGGTCCAGGACATTTGCGCGCAACGCGCCGCGCCGTTGCTCGAACTCGCGGCGGGGCAGCGCGTGCTGGATGCGTGCGCCGCACCCGGCGGTAAGACCGGCCACATTCTCGAAGCCTGTGCGGACCTGGCCGAAGTCTGGGCCGTCGATCGGGACGGCGCGCGCCTTACGCGAGTCGCCGATAACCTGCGCCGGCTCGAGCTCACTGCGCGGCTCGTCAAGGGCGATGCGACCGCGCCCGCGCACTGGTGGGACGGCCGGCCGTTCGACCGTATTCTGCTCGATGCACCGTGCAGCGCCGTCGGCGTGATTCGCAGGCATCCGGACATCAAAGTGCTGCGGCGGCCCGAGGACGTGGACGGGGCCGTGGCGTTGCAGGCCAAGCTGTTGCGAGCGCTGTGGCCGCTGCTCGCGCCGGGCGGCCTGCTGGTCTACGCGACTTGTACGGTGCTGCGCCGCGAGAACGACGAGCGAATCGCGGCGTTTCGCGGCGCGGAGCTTGCTCTCGAGCCGGCGGGCGGGGCCGCGATCTGGCGCAACCTGCCCGGGGAGGCGGATGGCGACGGCTTCTATTATGCTGGGCTACGCAAGCCGCACGCGCTGCCAACCGCCAGTGTACCCCCGCCACCATAGCTCCCCGACGCCGGCTGTAGCGCTCTTGCGTGAGTGCGTGCGCGGGCTTGCGTTCGCGCTCTCGCTGCTGCTCGTTGCGACCGTGAACGGTCAGGCGCTGATCGCGGAGCCACCGCCTCCGCCCTTGGCCGACGATCCCGGCCGGTTCGAAGTTCGGTCCGCGTCCGTCGAGCTCGAAAGCGGCGTGTATCTCCTCACGGCTCGCGTCGAATTTCGATTGTCGACGGAAGCCCGCGACGCGCTGCAAGCCGGCGTGCCGCTGAACATTCGGCTCGACGTCGAGGTCATCCACAACCGTCGTTTCTGGTTCAACAACACCGCCGCCTCGCTGCGGCAGCGGTTCCAGCTCGAGTATCACGCGCTCAGCGAGCGGTACATCGTGATGAACGTCAACAGCGGCCAGCAGGAATCGTTCGGATCGCTGTTCAACGCACTGAACTTCCTCGGGCGTGTCGACAAGCTGCCCTTGCTCGACGCCTCGTTGCTCGAAGACTCTCGCGAGTACCGGCTGCGTATGCGCGCTTTCCTCGACCAGGAGAAATTCCCGGGGCCGTTGCGGCTGCTCGCGTTCTGGCGGCGCGACTGGTCCCTCGCCAGCGACTGGTACCAATGGCCATTGCGAAACGACTGAAGCGCGCGGTCGTCGCGGTACTCGCGGTCTTGGGACTGCTGCTGTGGTTTGTCGCGCTGCTGCTGTTCACTCGCGTCACAGAGAACTCCGACGAGTTCGCGAGCCGGCAGGACGTGATCCTGCTGATCAACTCCGTCGGCGTCGGCGTGCTGCTGATCCTGATCGTGTCGAATCTATGGCAGCTCGTGCGCGACTATCGTCGGCACGTGCCGGGCTCGCGCCTGCGAGCGCGCATGGTGTCCGCTGCTCGTGATGGTGGCCGTGACGCCGCTGGTCGGCGTGTACATCTTTTCCGTCCAGTTCATCAACCGCGGTATCGACAACTGGTTCAGCGTCGACGTGGAGCAGGGCTTCGACGACGCGCTCGCGCTCGTCCAGACGGTGCTCGAGACCCAGAAGCGCGCCAGGCTCGAGCAGGTGCAGGATCTCGCACGTCGTCTCGGGTCGGTGCCGCGCGCCGAGTTGCCGACGACGTTGAACGCGCTGCGACGCGACACCGATGCGGTCGATCTGACCGTGTACGGGCCGAACAACCAGATCCTCGCGATCACGTCGATCGACCCCGAGCCGGGCGCCCCGCACTATCCGACGGACGAGGTGTTGTTCCAGCTGCGCCAGCAGCGACCCGTACGTCAGCGTCCAGCCGCAGAAGAATGGCCAAATACCAGGTCGTCGCGGCGGCCACGATCAAGGCGCCCACGGCACGCGGCGAGCTCGAGTTCGTGATGGCGACGTACCCGCTGGAGCAGCGCGTCAGCACGCTCGCGAACAACGTGCTCAAGAGCTACAA
The DNA here is from genome assembly GCA_963748045.1 of uncultured Gammaproteobacteria bacterium. Lineage (GTDB taxonomy): Bacteria > Pseudomonadota > Gammaproteobacteria > Steroidobacterales > Rariloculaceae > FEN-1219. The sequence continues at coordinate 2,222 of CAVVIC010000015.1, read as the reverse complement.
CCAATTCCGCGAGCGCGCGTTCCTGCGCACGGCGCTGAAGTACTCGTTCACGTTGACTCTGAGCTTGGTTCTGCTGATCTCGTTGCTCGCGTCCGTCTACGGCGCCTTTTTCTTCGCGCGGCGGCTCGTCGTGCCGATTCAGCTTCTGATGCAGGGCACGCGCGCGGTGGCGCGGGGCGACTTTGCCACGCGCGTGCCGACACCCCCGCGCGACGAGATCGGCTTCCTCGTGCACTCGTTCAACGACATGACGCAGCGACTCGCGCAGGCGAGCGCCGAAGCGCGTTCGGGCCAGCAGCAGGTGGAGGCGGAGCGCCGCAAGCTCGAGCTGATCCTCGCGCGCTTGTCGACCGGCGTGATGTCGCTCGAGCCGGATCTGCGGATTCGCACGGCGAACCAGGCCGCGGGCGCGATTCTCGGCGTGGACCTCGAGAAGCGCGTCGGCGAATCGGTCGTGGAGCTCGCGGGCTCGCGGCCGTTGCTCGCGCAGTTCCTCGACGTCGCTCAGGAGCACCTGCGCCGCGGTGAGAGCGAATGGCGCGAGCAGATCGAGCTGCGCGACGACGGCATCCGCCGCGTGCTGATGTGCGCGTGCACGGAGTTGCCCGGCGACAGCGATAGCCCGGCCGGTTACGCCATCGTGTTCGACGACATCACGACGCTGCTGCAGGCGCAGCGCGAGGCGGCCTGGGGCGAAGTCGCGCGCCGCCTCGCGCACGAGATCAAGAACCCGCTGACGCCGATCCAGCTTTCGGCCGAGCGGTTGCGCCGCAAGTATCTCGGCACGGGCGTCGGGCGACGCCGATCTGCTCGACCGCGCGACGCACACGATCATCCAGCAGGTCGAGGCGATGAAGCAGATGGTGAACGCGTTCAGCGAGTACGCGCGCACCCCGACGATGCAGGTCAGCCGGTTCGACGTGAACGCCCTGATCACGGAGGTCAGCGAGCTGTACGCGCACCAGGAGAAGCCGCTGTCGATCACGCTCGCGCTCGGCCAGGAGCTTGCCGCCGATCGAAGCCGACGCCGGCCGGCTGCGCCAGGTGCTGCACAACCTGCTGCGCAACTCGATCGAGGCCACGGAGCACCAGGACGACGCGCGCGTCGAGATCGCGACGCGCAAGGTGCCGGGCAGTGCGCCGGAGCTCATCGAGATCCGGGTGACCGACAACGGCCCCGGATTCGCGAGCGACATCGTGCACCAGGTGTTCGACCCTTACGTCACGAGCAAGCCGAAAGGCACGGGCTTGGGGCTCGCGATCGTCAAGAAGCTCGTCGAGGAGCACGGCGGGCAGATCAGCGCCCGCAACCGCGAGCACGGGGGTGCCGAGATCGTTATACTCCTGCCCATTGCGGTAGACGCGCAGCAGCCACGCAACCGCACGGCGGCACGAACACAGGAGAGAACGCGCATGAGCGCGCGCATTCTGGTTGTCGACGACGAAGCCAACATTCGCGCTTTGATCGACGAGATCCTGAGCGAAGAAGGTTATGAGGTCACCGCGGCCGCCGACGCGCGCGCCGCGCGCGCCGCGCGCAAGGAACAGGACTTCGATCTGATCCTGCTCGACATCTGGATGCCCGATACCGACGGCATCTCGCTACTCAAGGAGTGGTCGGATAGCGGCGCCGCCGGCACCGTCGTCATGATGTCCGGCCACGGCACCGTCGACACGGCCGTCGAGGCCACGCGGCTCGGCGCAGTCGACTTCATCGAGAAGCCCGTGTCGCTGTCGAAGTTGCTGCGCACGGTCGAGAAAGCGCTCGCGGTGCGGCGCGGCAAGGAACAACGCCGGGCGACGGCGTCGCTGCCGACCGCACCGGCCGGCAAGAGCCCGGCGATGCGCGCCCTGCGCGAGCAGATCGCGCGCGTCGCTCAGCACGACGCGCCCGTATTGTTCACGGGTGAGCCCGGCAGCGGCCGCGAGCTCTCGGCACGCTATCTCGCGAGTCAGAGCCGGCAGGCGCGCGGGCCGTTCGTCGCCGTCATGGGTGGGGATCTCGGCGACGAAAGCGCGCAGCGCGAGCTGCTCGGCGAAGGCGCCGAGCCTGGCGCGCTCGAGCGCGCCGACGGCGGCGTGCTGTTCATCCAGGAGCTTGGCGACGTCGGCGCCACGGGTCAGCGGCTGCTGCTGTCGGCCCTCGAGCAACGCAACTACCGCCCGACGAACCAGGCCGCCGATCGGCCGCTGAACGTGCGGATCCTGTCGAGCGCGTTCCC